>CAVXDE010000021.1:0-249189 GCA_963760435.1 uncultured Alphaproteobacteria bacterium | reverse complement strand
CTGAATCCGTTTCCGTAAGGTTCGCGGAATAGCTGGTGGCGCTGGTAGGCACAAACTGGGCTACCACTTGGCAAGTCAATCCTGGCAACAGATGCTGGAGCAGGTAGTCGAGTTCACGCCAAAGTAAGTAGGATCGCTCCCGGTAGTGCTGAGGTTCACGGACAATGGCCCATTGCCGCTATTGTGCAGCGTAAGGATGGAACTGGTAGCGGGGCTGCCACTGCCGATGAACACATTGCCGAAGGCGTAGCTAGTAGGCGTCCAATAGGCTACCGGAGCAGTGCCAGTGCCACTGAGCGTAACCATGTGCGGTGAACCGGGAGCGGTATCGACAAAGCCTAACGCACCTGAAAACGCGCCGGTAGTGTTGGGATGGAACGTGACGCCATACGTGCAGGAACCGCCAGGGGCGAGCAGGAACGGCAATACTGCGGGGCAACCGCCGGTCCCGCTGTTCTGGAATAGCCCGGTAAACGTGATGTTGCTGACCGTCAGGTTGCTGCCGCCCGTATTTTGGATGGTGACTAGCTGGGCGTTGCTGTTGGTATTCTGGTTGGTGCTGAAAGTAAGCGAAGAAGGCGACACGACAAATACGGGGCCACCACCGCCAGAAAGCGTATACGCCCCAATATCCCAAGGCACAGTGCGTGGGACGGTAGTTCCAGTAAACCAAGGAGCCGCTTGTGCGCCGTTGCACAATGCCGCGAGACCACCTGAGCAAGAGCTAGAGAGATTGGCTCCTTGGCCCTTCACATTCGGATCATTAGGATTCGAGGGAAAATATTTGTTTGCGCTGGTGAAGCCGTAGGTAGAAGCCTCGGAACGGCCCAGTGATATAGGAAGGTATTGCGAATTGACGGTAACCGCAGTACCCGATTCCGTAGTTAGGAAAGTTGTCCGGCCTACCGTTGGTAATCAATAGATTGTTTCTTCCATTGACCGTGCCGATGGTCCCTCCGCGTACGCGTCGGTACGGAAGCAGTGCCCGCCATTCGAGCAGTCCACGGTGTTGTTATAGACATTCGACTTGGATTCCGCTGGCGCAGCCGTAGGCTGCGAACATGCACTCAGCAAAATATCGGCAGTCATTGGTATTGTTGGACATCACATTGTTGTAGATGCCGATCCATCGGGACAAATCGTCACATCTACGCGGACATTGTCATGGATGTAGTTGTTGTAGACGGAGCCGTAACTGGCACCGTGAAAACGTTTGTCTGGATAGTATTCGTATGGATACCGTTGGGCGGTGCGCCAGTACATTGCAGCCGCGTAGGGCAGTGCAATTTCCCGTCGCTGTACCGGCATCGGTGATGTGGTCCCATTCCGTGTCGTGGACCAATCCAAAACCATTGATTCACTTGGCCAGTATGCGAGCAATGGCTATTCGCCACTTCCCAAACGTTGATGACACATCGCCCCAAAATCGACTTGCACCCGTCACTGGATCGCATGCATCGTCGCACCGGAAACCATCGCGTTAGTGACGGTCGATGCCGAGCATGTGCCCGGCGCTGGTTACTGCCGCCCGCGTCGTATGCTCCGGTTGTAGCTACCCAGCCATGGATATAAACATTCTGGACCGTGAATTCTGACGTAACCGACCACTTGCCGCATGGTCGATAGACAATCAAATCGCTGATTGGCCGCCCCGCAATCATGCTGTCCAGTAATCTTCGATGTTGATCGAGAGTTATCGTAGATTGGCATTCGAGGCATAGACGACGTTGTTGCCGCCCGCGAGGCGGTGGGAATTTGCGCGAGATTGAAAATCGGTCGCGTGAAAGAGCCGCCGGATACCAAGTATTGTCTACGTGCCGAATGTAGATAGGCGAGCCCGACGTTCCAGACTCGGGATATGCGCCAGCCGAAACAAGCTGCGGGCCAAGTGTCACCCTTTGAAAATAATATTCTCCAGCAACAAACGTGTAAGTTGGCGTAGCTCCACCGCAACTGGAACTGGTCTGCATCCCTGGAGCGGACTTCCATGGTGCACCCGTAGTCGTCCGTTATTGGCATTGTTGCCCGTCGAGAAGCTGACGTAGTGAATGGTTGCGAACGGGGGACTCGCCACCAGCAGCGCGAGAAGGAGTAACCAGACCCTCATGGGCGAACAATCTCCACGCTCAAAAAGCCCTTGAGGATGGTGGAACCTGTAGGCGCGTTACTGTTCAAATACACCGCAGGCAACAAAGTCCCGGTAATGGCATAGGTCGCGTAATCATCGCCTCCGGCTTGGTTGCCGCTGCCCCCTCCCGTGACCGTGCCTGTACCGCCTGAAACGGAGATATGCAAAGTGCCGGTGCTATCAAAGCCTCCGGAGTTGAAGCCCGAACAAGAGGCCCACGTAGCGCCCGAAGTGCTGTTCATAATAATTCGATACGAACGCATCTCATCGGCGCTACCCGCACCTGCCGAGACATTATAAGCATCGCAGCCCACCGATCCGGCGATTACCGTAGAACCTAATTGCCCTTGAATCAGGAAGGTTCCGGCATTCTGTGCCGAAGCGCCGCAACCCGCACTCGTTGAGGTGCAGACTTCGCCATTCCACTGGAAATGGATGATATCTCCGGTTTGCAGCAGATTCGCGGGTATGGGATTGGCGCAAGCAATCAATTGCGTCCCAGTAGTGGGAGAAGTTCCAGTATAGGTATTGTTGACCGCCGAGCAAGCCCAAATCACTTTGCCGACGGTGCCAGGAGCGATGCCGCCAATTGTCCCAGAATTATTAGCCAGCAGTTGCCCGTTCGTAGGCGCGGAGCTATCCAGCGGAAAGGCGGTAGCGCCGAAATGCACTCCGGTAACTTTGGTAGCCAATGCTCCCGAGGTAGCTGCATCCCCAGTCAAATCAACATTGGTGATTTGTGAACTGCTAGAGAAGCCAGCAAGTTGGCTGGCACTGGGGCTGCCACTAGTAGTGACTCCGGTAAAACTACCTGGACAGCTTACCAAGTAATTGGTCGCATCGGGCGAGGTCCAGCGGCATTGCGTGCCGACAGCTTGCACGAAAGTAGCGCCGCCATTGATTAAGTGGGCGGTCGGAGTGAAAGTGATGGTTCCCGCACCGCTGGTAACGTAGGTGAGCATCACCCAGTTAGCGAAATCACCGCCAGCAGTATCTACCGCAGGAACGCTTACGGCTGTAGAAGTGGCGTTGCTATACATGATTTGCTGGGCGCGGTCGGTAGCTACGATGGCATCCGTTGAGCCAGTTACGGAGCGGGCAGTGATGCCCGGAACTTGAAACGCTACCGCTTGCCCGACACCGCCCACTGGCATGGAATACGCTAATTCAGGCACGCCGCTAGGGCCTGTAGGCACAGGAGAACCCGCAAAGCCCCCGCTGCCATTGTTGTACTGGACGGACAAACCAATGCCGCCCGGACTGCCACCGGAGCCGCTGGGCGCACAGGAAGCCCCCGCATTGTTGACGCCCTTCATCTGGCCGGTGACGGATCGAAGTAAGTGCGGCAATAGCCAGCAGCAGGATTCGATGGTGCGGAGGCTTGCTGCAAGAAGTCCTGATACTGAGAAGTCGAAAAAACGTTAGAGGTGATGGTGTCCTTCTTAATCGACAGGCTGGTAGAGGAAATCGTGGCACCGGGGGCGAGGTGCATATCCTGATTCTGGTAAGTGATGCCGTTGTAGGAAGAAGGCGCAATGACTGCGAAGTTCTGACCCAGACTGGCGAAAGTCGAGCCTGCTGCGTCCACTTGCACGGCAAATATCGGAGATCCAGAAAGCGTGGGATAGTTGACAGGACCGATATTGGAGCCCAGTTGCAAGGTATCCAAACGCTGGTAATTAGCCAAGATGGAGTGAACGGAAGTATCGATGATGGCCCCACGTATAACAGCGGTCATGTAACTATTGATAGGACCAAAAATGCTGATGAGCGGCATTACCGGCCCTTCAATCTCCTTCTGCATGTCGAAATACAGTTCTCCACCAGCTTGGTTGGCATCAATGGCTATGCCGCGACGATTGAGCATGATATTGGCTATGGAGATTTCGCCAACATTCTTGCTGATAAGCAAGGGAGTCTGCGAAGTTCCTTCGGTCTGCGGCATTCCCGCACCAAAAGAAACGTTCTGGTAATCAATGCCGCCGCAACCGCCTGCGGCATACTGGCAGAACATAGTGACGGCTACGCCCATAAAATCATTGCTGTTGATGCCTACGAAATTCATGTTGCGAACATGGCCTATGGGAATGGCCCCGGTGATGAATACGGAGTTATAAGCGTTCCCTGCGCCGTTCATAGTCAAGCCTTCGAGGCTGACGCCGCGTGGCCAGTACAAGCCGGGATTCCCGCGATTAACGTTGAGTGCGACGTAGCAATCAATTCCAAACGAAGGACAGTTAAGCGATACCGGCTCACCCCGCCAGTCGATGGAAGTGACCACCACGGTATCACCGAGAGTCAAAGTTCCCGCTTGCAGAAGTCCGGTGGCATTGCCGGAGTAAGGGATGTTGAGCACCGAGTTCGGTGACATAGGCAGGGAAAGTGTTGTCCTGAGTGATGGCTGGGAGAATGACTTTACCACCTCCGGTTACGAAACTGCGGGCGGCAGTGATAGCCGCAAGGATCGTAGGAGCATCATCAAACAATACCGTAGCCCCGGAAACGCCATTGGTCGCATTGGCTGCCAGCGTGAGTGTAGTGGTTCCAGCGCCAGAGACGATGGTAGTTACCAAGGTGTCGTTCGTGGCGCTGGAAGGAGCCGCGCTAGGCACGAAATAAGGGACAGTGGGAGCCGCGCCCATCGTCGAGCCGTAATCATCCCAAGTCATGTAAGTCGGGTCATCCGAATAGCTGGAATTAACAATCTGCGAGACACCCACGAGGTTCCACGTTCCCGAAGTGCGCCCGTAGATGTACGCTTGCCATGGAGAGCCAGTCGGTGGCGTGAGCACTAGATGATTGCAGTTATAGTAGCGAATCGTGCCGCCGGTAGCGGAAGTGGTGGCTCCATTGGTCACAGTCAAACCATTGGTAAATGTGAAGTGCGTGCTGTCGGCTACGCCATCTACCTTCTGGTCGCCACCGAAATTCACATTGTCGCTAGTCCCGGAGATGAACACGGACTCGCCCACGTTTAGTTGATGGGGAGCGGTAGTCTGACAGGAGACCTGCTGAGTGACGCGAGTGCAGCCGACTAGGGTGTTGGATTGTGGACCGAGCGTGGCGGGGCCAGTGGAAGTCGTACCCGCAGTGCTCGCCGCCGTGAGTCCCTGTCCTATAGTGCGCCATATCACCTTGTAGCTGTAAGCTGTAGAACCCCAAGTATAGTTGACTACCAGCCCTGTTCCGGTAGGGCCGTTCGGTGCCGCTGGAGTGACTGTGGGAGCCGCAGGCGTTCCGAGGCCATTGGCTGCCCCTGCTCCAACCACGTCGATGCCATCGCCATTCTGGAAGGTGCTGGCGGAAGAAATCGTCAGAATATTGGCACCACCTGAAATGGTTCCGGTAATACCCGTAGTGGCTGGAGCCACGGACGGAGTAACCGCTCGTGCTCCGTAGGCAGTCACATACACGCCGGGATTCGGTCCCTTGAAAATCATGTCGCCATTGATCTGCCACGGGAAGGTGCTATTCGATAAATCTCCGCTGTTGAGGGGATTGGCTACTGCTGCGGTAGCTGTGGGAGCGGACCATGAGCAAGTCTCATCGAGATAGTAATGCGGGCTATGCGGACTAGCGCCAGGATCAGGAACTAAACCCATGGCATGAGAAGCGCCCACGCCCACGCATCCCGGCATGGTGACGGTAGTATAGTTGCCAGGATTGTCCGTTAATGCGAAAGGTGGAGCAAAGTTGATAGCCGGTTCCGGTGTCTGGGCCACCCCATTCTGATAAGTGGCGGCAATCGCACTGAATACCACGCCCCCAAAAGCGTCGGGAGTAAGCGTGGTATTGCTGCCATTCTTCAAATTGAGAACATTCTGTGTCGTATTGTTCACACCGTTGGTTTGTAAGGTTATACTGCTGCTGCCACTTCCAAATGTGGTATTGAAGGGTGGCCGGGAATCGGTGAGTGATGTGATTCTATCGTTGCCGGTTACCGCAATAGCTATTTTATAGAGGGCTGTCGCGGGGAATCCTGTGGTGTTGATAACCACCTTGGGCGGCTGTTGCGTAAGGTCCAGATAGATATAGTTCGTGGCATTTTTGGTGAGCGTGAAGGACGTAGCTTGATAGCGAGCCGTGCCTAGGATGGAACTGTTGTCTCCATCCGATACCCGGATAGTGAGCGGCTGTTGCTGCGTCGATGGTTCTAGGCCATTCCAAAGAGCTTGGCCATAGCAAGGAAAAGCAAAAAGCAGGAAAGCTAGTAATCGGCACCACTTTGTCATATCATCCTCGTATGTATTACTTCTGGCTCATTGTCACGTGTAGTGCGTTTGGATTCTGGTATTGGCTCCATCTTAGTGGCCAGCCGACGCAACACTTCTAACGCCTTCACGTACTAATTCTGTGCCGCCCGTGAGGCCTACAATCCCGCCTACAATCTTGGCCCATTTCTGTTTATTGAGTGCCGTCACACCCATCCGTTGCGCCGCATACATATCATCGAGTAACTTTTTGGCTCCTTCTTTGCCGAAGGCTTGTTCTAGGCGGGATTGTCCATACTTGGTGTTGTCTTGCAAGCGCTGAAGTGCCTTGATAGCGTTACCCACATCCACGGTCTCCTCACTGCCATGAGCGGCATTTCCAGCAATGCTACTGGGACTCTTGAATACCTTGGCTTCCACATCCTTCAAAGCACTAGCTTGCTTGAATTGCTCGTCAGCTTGTTTTAGCGTGCTCATAGGCACACCGGCTCGTTCCGCCTTCTGTTCCGCCTGCATCACCTTAAAGCGAGCTTCATTGGCGGCATTCTCCCACTTGGCTTGCTCCTCGCTGCCATCGGCTTCTAGCCGTGCTTTTTCCTCAAAATATTCCACCCTATCAGTAGCGGCTTTAAAGTCTGTTCCTGTAGCCTCGTCAATCTTTTGATAACTGGATTTAGCCTTAGCATAAGCCTTGGAAACTGGTTCCTCTAATGAAGTACGCAGACTTTCCTTTTCCGCTCCACCCGCTGCCTTGGCTGCTGTCTTGAGTCCAGCCTGTGCGGGTTCTTGTGCCACTTTCTTACCCTGCATCACCTGTTTAATTAAGCCGGGGACTTCATCCCCGCCTTCCGCTACTTTCTTGGCTGTGCCGATGCCCTTGATTGCAGCTTCCGCCCCGCCTGCCGCTTCTGCTGCCTCTGGCGCACCTGCCACCGCCTGCAGCACCGGATTTGTCAACATTCCATACTTCCCAGTGCCGATACCCGCCTCGGGATGGTTCTCATTGCCGAAAAGGAAGCCTTCCAGCCTGTTCGCAATGTCGCCTACATGGGCCTGCACGGGATGCTCTTGCTTGCCTTCTTGCGTGAAGTTCTCTATTTCCCTGAGCTTGTCTACCGCGTCCATAACTTTGCGTGCGAAGGGTGCAGCAATCTTTAAGCCTGCCCGCTGGAAAGGGTCGTTGGTTACATCCTCGGGATGGTAGTCGGCGGCTTGCGGCTGGGCACTGATAGTGGGACCTTGTGGCTGGCTGTGCTTCTGCAAGTTGGCATCGTTCTGCGAGAGCGTATTGATAATGGATTCTGCATTGCCACCAGATTGTGGTTGGTTCGCTTGCGTGGCGAGTGTTGTCCTTTGTGAATCCTGCTGTGCTAATGTTCCAATGATGCTTTCGGCATTGCCCATTTATTGCCAACCCATCTGTTTTAGGGCTTTTAAAGCATTTGCTGATTTCTCTTGTGGCGTGGCTCCGCTCGCGGCATCATAGAAAATCTGCCCCGTATTTACGTCCAATGGTTTACCATTCCCACGAGGTAATAGGAAAGAAGGGTCAATTCCAGCAGCGCGTGCTTCGTTTATTTTGTTCACATAGGCATCACGCCGAGCATTCATGGCAATACTGGCATAATCCTTAATTTGCTGAGAACTAATGATTTCCCCGTTCTTCAACCGTTCAAAACCACGAACTGCTTTCGGTTCTAGTCCCAATCTATCGACGTGTTCCTGAACGGTATTGTTATTGATACGGAAACCTTTTCCCTTGAGCGGTTCGGCAGAGATACCGATAGCATTGAATAGGGCGATGATGGACTGCGCTCCGGTAATCTCCTTACCCGCGTTAATATCATTCAGAACTGATTGAAATTGGTTGTAAGTGCCTTCCGTTTGAGCAAGGCTGTCGGCATCCTTTTTGTAGGAATCCCGTATTTTGTTGGTTTCCTTGAAGCCTCCTGTTGGAGGCGTGAAAGTGCCACCAAGAATGTCCGTTTGTGGGCCACCTGCCCCAATGTTGCTACGAGCCAATTCAGCTTCAGCATAGTTTTTGGCTGCTTCGGATTGCGATGTTTTGATTGCCTGAGCCTTGGCCGCTTGATCGAGTTGGTTCATGGCCAACGTTTGTTTGTCTTGTGCGGCCTTCATCTTGCCGGAAATGACGCCCGCCAAAGTCGCTAACGTGGTTCCCTGTTGTGCCGTGACTTTATCGCCTTCGGCATTCTCAAAGGACCATGGCTTTTTGATGGTGTCATCCCAAACTTGCCCCGGAATGAGATAAGCTCCTACTTTGTCCTCGCCAGCCGCATGAGATTCTCCATTATGGACAGGGAAAATAGCGCCAGAGGCCGCTTGCTTGGCATGATCTTCTGTGAGTTCGCTGCTATTAGTAACAAGCGGAAAACTAGAGATGGGCTTCCCGGTAACTGCTTCCACTAAACCGATCATTTCCCCATGAGTCTGGTCGATGACTTCCTGGGCTTTATCGTATTCCTGTTTTAGCTTTCCATATTCTAAGGGAGCTTCTTTCTTCCATTCCTCGAATTTCTCTGCAGCTTGATTCTGGTTTTGTATCATGCCAGCCGTTTGCGCGGTCCACATGGCCCGTTGCACCTTGGTATCTTCTAAGTGGATTTGTAGTTCCTGCTCGGCTCGCGCATCAGCCTTCTGCTTGAGTTGCATCTCCTGCTGGACTTGCGCCTGCCGCTGTTTATCGGCTATATCCTCACGCCCTTGCTGACGTAGTCCTGCCGCAGTGCGAGTAATGCCAGTGAGTGCTCCACCTCCTGCCGGCACGGTGCCTACATTCGCCGCTGCCGATAGGCCACCTGCCAGTATGCTTTTAGCCCAGTCCATCGGTTGCTGGCCCGACCCGCCCAAAGCGTCTAAAATATGCCGCGCCACGGTAACATGCGGTTGCGGCTCGATGGGCTGCGCTTCCGCATTGGGTGCGGTAGGCTGCTCTTGCTGTGTCGGAACTACGTTAGGATTACCGCTCAATCCGCTTTCAGCGGGCAGAGGCGGCGGTAGTGTGGCCATCAGAATCCTCTAAAAACCACTTCAAATTGGTGGTAGGTCCCAGTGTGGCATTGGCGCACCGGCCCATGAAGTCCAAAGCATTCTCCTGTTGTGCTCGCATCTTAATGCCGAAATGTTCCAGCAAGAGCGGCAATTTCTCGTCAGGATACATGCGGCAATGCTTCTGCACTCGATCGAGCAACGCCGCATAGCCTGCCCGGTGACAGGAAAATACCCGCTTGCCATTGTCGCCTAGCAATAACCCCGGATTGCGTAGCCCATAGGCCTCTGATTCTGGCTCCGAATAGTGATGATAAGCAGCCACCGCGTCACAGATGGCTTCTAGTTTACGCGTAGCCGAACCCACTGTTGCCACCTGAACCGCTGGTCTGGCCGCCGCCGCCACCCAATAATCCCTTCAGTCCGCCCAGACTCATACCGCCTGTAAAGGGAGCCAAAGCTAAGCCGCCTATAGCCCCAGCAATATCTGCCTGCTCTTGGTTCTTCATGTTCTGTATTTGCGTGGCTTGTCCAAAAGCCGCGTTACCTGCTCCGGTAGCCTGTCCAGCATAGCCTGTGGGATTGTAGAGCCCCGCTACGCCCATCAATCCTTGTTCTGCCCCGAAGAAATTTTTATTACCTTGAGCATAGTTCGATAAATCGATGTTGGTTAAATTGCTGCTTAAATTCTGCCCTACACCAGAGGCAATAGAGGCTTGTAATTGTTTCTGTCCGCCCGTAGTTACGCCAGTGTTACCGCCCGCTTGACTTCCTGCAACCACTTGAGCGTTCCGGTTTGCTGTGGCCGCGTTGTTAATAGCGTTGCCGCGCAAATCAGCCACTGTCGGAAGCAGAGAACCCCGGTTGATTCGGGCCACCGCTGAGAATGGGTGCGAGAGCATCTCCAATTTCTGTCATAATTGCCGATTGCGCACCGAAATTCTGAGCATAGGATTGCTGCAATATGTTGGCGAAATTCTCCGAGGAACCCGCTATTGACTGTTTGAGCGCCGGACGGTCCACACATAGGTTGTAGTTCTCTCTTACTGGCTCAAAGCCGAAGAGTTTGTGAAGAAATTGAATCAGGCGACTAGCGCGTGACTCGAAAATGACCTCGGTAAACCCGTTTTTACGAGCTTCCCCTTGCAGCCAATGAAAGCCGCGGCGAATGATAGCCCCTACCGCCCGCTCCGGCGCTTCTGCGTCATGCTGGATGCTTACTCGCAATACTTTCTCGATACGCACAAAGATGCGATTCCCATGCTGATCGTAAAATACCAGTAATTCTCCGGGCTTGCTAATCCAGGCGTCGGCATCTTGCCCCGCGTGGTCCGGGTCCTGCTCCAAGCATTCCTTGAAACGTGCCAAATCTTCTGTAGTGGGTGCTCGCAAATCAACCATGGATAATCTTATTCGCTACCGTTTGCGAAATGCTGGTAATCGCGGCATTAGCCTGAGAGTTGCCGATAGCGGGTAGTGGCGAATGCCGTACATAAGGAATCGGCGAAGGCTTATAAAACGCGCTAATCTGGTCGGAAATGGTGTCTTGGCTGGGCATCAAGGGCGCAATGGTCGGGGTGGGGTCGATGCGCACTAGATAATCCATGATGTTAGATTTCGGCATGTAGTGCTCCATTGATGCACAGAGTGTACAATTCGTTGAAAGCATCCTCGGCAGGATAGTCCACTTTGATTTGTAGATGGCGCACTAGCAACGGAGCGGGATTCACTGGGTTTACATCCGTGCCCATGCCTTGCTGGAAATAGTAGCGATTGGGCCGATAGCTGGTGGGCGCAGTAGTGGTTCCGTAAAGCAATGGCGGGTCCTGCACTGCACTGCGAAACTGCTGAAAGTCGTGCGGATCAATCACATCAATCTCATTGCCTAGCCAACTTACGGTGGGGCGGCCATTAATGCCAAATTCCAGGGTGATGAATCCCAATTCGGCCAGTTGACCGGGATGCGCCAGCACAATCGAGCCAATCGTGAAGCTGCAACTGAAAGGCGTATCTACGGGGGGTGCCAGTATTGTCCGCAGTGGTATCTAATCCACGAACCAGAATCGTGCCATCAGAAAGGTAAATATATAAACTACGCCTCCCGGCAGCGGCAAAGATGGATTGCGCTCCCGTACAACGGGCTAAACCTATGTCAATAGCCGCTCGTGGCGACCATACCGGCTGGTTGGTGCTGATAAATCCTGGCGAAGCATTGGGCACCAAACGATACCAGCCGTCAGAGCCATTGCAGACAAACAAGGCCGAAGGGTCTTGGCCTGCCGCATGTTCGGTAACATAAACCAAGTCCGGATGGAGTTTCGACAATTTATCGGCAATCAGAAATCCTGGCTCAGAATGGCCAATTCCTGGCTGAAAAGCGATAAATCGGGCATCGGAGGTAAACATATAAATCTCGCCACCTACAATATCAATGGCGTTCGGACTACTTAGGCCAATGCCGCGAGCGATGCGCCAGGGGAAGAATGTTGGTATCGAAGGGCCGCCAGCAATGATGAATACTGAAGAAGTCGTAAAACTGAATAGTCCGCTCTGCGTGGAGATATTCTTGCTCACGGGCGATTCGACCGGGTAAGTGTTGGCCGGTGCCCAACCCTCGTAGCCATTGCCATTGCCGGGAGGAATATCCGCCCCGGAACTAGCATACATAATATTGCCAACGCTGCCCCACACGCGATTCATGTGCAAAGCGAGATTGTTCAAGCCTGCCGGTGGAGGATTATTCTCGCCCACTACATCAGCTTCTACCAATTCATTCAATTGCGGGTCGGGGATAGAATCGTAAAATACCCAAGTGCCTTGGTACACGCCATTGACCGGATTCGGGCAAGCAATTTCCGTTAATTCGAGATACGGTCCAGCGGTTTGAAAGCCATCGACACAGCGATAGACCACCACGGTATCGTATTGCGTATCGGTAGGCCATGCACCGGAAAGCTGCATCACCGCTCCCGCATTCGAGCCTGTAGGCATGGCAGTGATAGGCGAAGCGGTGGTAATACCGCCGGTCCCGGAACCTGTTGGCGGCCCTAACGCTCCCGGCTGGCCAGGAGGCGCATTGTCTCACATAATAGTCCGTCGCAGAACGTTCTTTCCAGGCATACACATAACCATAACCCTTAGTGAAGGCTAATGCCGTATTGCCGGTAAAGGTAGCCGCCAGCGCGGTAAGCGTCCAAGTCACGCCAGAATCGCTGGTAGTTGCGCCTACGGTACTAGCCCAACTGGGCGGCGTGCTATTCGATTTTCCGCTGTTAGTAACCGATTCCACGTTGCTGTTGCTATCGAGGATGGAAGAACCACCATAAGGATTGACATTCGCTACAGGCGGGGTGAAACCGCCGGGAGGGAGAAACCATTTTGTCGTTGCCGCCCAAGCGAGGCTGGAACCTACACACACCCATTGTACTGTGCCATCTATCGTGATCGCACCATAGGCAGTTTGCCAAGTCGGCGCTCCTGATGCCGAGACACCACCTACCAAGCACACTTGCAGGTTAGTGCCATCGTAAATCACATTGAAGAAAGGCGTGCCCGCCTGCCAGGCAATGTAGGTGGTGTTATTCGCCCGCGTAGCCGAGCCAAGGTACTGATAGTTTAATTGGCCATCCCGCGTAACTGGATTCGCTTGCGTGGTGGCCCATTGCGGCCCCGTATGGCTGGAATCGGAAGTACCGCCGCTTACCGTGATGCACGCTTGCATGAAAACGGGTTGATAGTTGGCAGTACCATAGCCCGCTGCTGCCGGAAGCGTCGGTTCGATAATCTGGCGATTGTTGATAGCTCCGGTAGCTCCGTATTGCCCATAAGCATGGCTCGGCATCCACGTTTGTCCTGCACCAATGTTGTACCACTTGAAACCATGGTCTCCGACATGACCGCCTTCCGGTACTCCTGAGAAGTTAGGTCGCGTGGTTCCGGCTGTGCCTGTTCCCGCTCCACCAGTAATGAATAGAAATAGATTCTTAGAAACTTCATCGTAAATGACGCAAGGATTGGCTAAACTCCCCGGATTCGAGGCATTGGTATACGTTGCTCCAGCGACCCATACGCCTACGGGGCCATAACATTGCCATTCGAGGCCGGAAACTTCCGTAACTGTGCCACCGCTGATATTGCTCCAAACAGGCTCGCCTACACCAGAAGTCCCAATAACCGTGCTGGTGGTATTTGAACCGTCGGCATTGATGCTGATAAGTTGCTGGATGTTGCTATTGGTATCCTTGAGCAAGCCCATGGTACTGAATATAGTACTGGCGGCCCAAGGCACGCTTGCCGAAGCTCCCCCACCGACACTATCAATCGTCAAGATAGGGGCGGTAGTCGGTCCCGCGATGGCCCACTCGTATACCTTGCCATTAATCACTTTCTTGCGGTCCACGCCATTAGCCATATACAGCGTATCGCCAATTTGCAGGAAACTGGTCTGCCCTGCTCCGGCACTTTTGGTGAACAGCAGCGTCGGCGTTACCGGAATTGAAATATCGGTGTATACCGCTGTGGCGGTATCCATATACAGCGTCACCGAGCCATCAGGATTAAAGTAACTGTAGCTAGTGAGACACTGGCTCGGCAACTTGCAGACAAACCAAGTACCGGGGCGATGTTTCCATGTCTGTTGCGGCGAGATTTCAATGTTCAAGCCATCGAGTAAGGCGTCAGGCTGGCCGCCATAGAAACGTGAATAAATGCCGATGGAAATATCGTGCAGCACCGAGCGATTCGTTACTAGTCCCGCTTGCGCCCGGCTAATGTGAATAGGCACGTAACGCGACTGCTTTTCTGGTTGCCCTCCGGCTTGCTGAATCAGCGCGTTGGACAATTACATGCCTCTCGCAGAAACACCCTGTTGTGTTTTGAGTTGCAAGGATTCGAGCATACGAGGATTGGCTAGATATTGCGCCAAAAAGACGTTGATTTCCGTGTCGGTAAGCCCTTCTGCGGTAGAAAGCAACGCAGCGGCAAAAGATATTTTTTCCTGTTGCGCCCGTAAATCGCTGCGAGCCTCATAAAGGAATGCCAATAACCCGCGATTGTAGATGTAGCTCATATAATCGGGCAGTACCCAGGGAGTCGTGAGATTGACGAAGAGCGGTGCGTACTTCTGATACCACACCGTCACATTGTATTGGTTATTAGGCAGGCCGAGAAATCGGAACGTAGCGCTGGTGCCTACGACAGTCGATTGCACGGTTAGCGTTACCGGCTCCTGCGAATCGGAACTCTCTCCGAGCGGCGTATTATTCAGGATTTTACTGAAACTACGTACCTTGTTGGTAGTGATATTGGTGAAAGTAGCGGTTTCCATGTAACCGAAGTCCGTAACATTCACAAGATAATCTTGTACGCCTACGAAAGTTGTGAAGGTCAAACTGTTGCGGTTCCACGGAAAACGGAACGGCGGGCTGGTCATAATCTGCTGCACCATGTTGGCCGCCGATAAAGCCGGTTCGTTGTTGGTACCCACCGTCGGCACCCAAAACCCCAAGGCGCTTTGCACCGCATTGATGCTAGTCTGCGGCGTATTGCTCACGAACCACCTACGCCAAAAGGATTGCCCGGCGTGATGGGCATGGCCCCGCCCGGCCTAGCGACAATGCCGCCTACGATGAAAGAATGGTTTTCGGGTTCCCGGTCGCCTTGCATTCGTGCATTCATCAGTCGAGTTATCCACAGCTTTATCGCATCCTCATGCATCTCGCGTACTCGCTCTTCGGAAGAATAGGCATAAGCCATAGCGATGCAGCCTTGCCGGACATAATCGCTGAGACGCCTTGGGCGGCATTCGACGCAAAAAACGCGCTGAAGGTGACCTGGACGCGTACCGGTAGGGCGTGGGGCTTCAATGGCGAGCGTGCGCTGATCGCGTTCGCTGCAGCGGCGCGAGACATGTCTCAACCCACGAAGCTTTGGGTCAAAGACGGTGATGCGCTCGCGGCCTTGGAGGCCGCGGCAACGATTGTCGAAGGCGAATACCGGAACGACCTTGTTTACCACGCGCAGATGGAGCCGCTGAATGCGGTGGCCACAGTATCGCCCAATGGGGATTCCTGCCAGCTGTGGTGCGGCGTGCAATCGAAAACGATCGCGGTGTCTGTTGCGGCAAATGCGCTGGGAATTAGGCCTGACAAAATTGTGTACCACGACATGCTGTTGGGCGGCGGATTCGGACGTCGAGGCCATCGCGACGAGGAATATGTCCATGACGCGGTCGTGCTGTCGAACGCCGTCAGACGACCTGTCAAAATGATGTGGACGCGAGAAGATGACGTCCATAATGGACGCTTCAATCCGCTGTCTGCTCACTATTTACGCGGAGGTTTCGACGCATCGGGCAAGCTGATCGCATTCCACCATCGCAAGGCCTGCGACGAAGTAACTGCGTTCCAGGACCCGGTGCGTTTTGAGCGGCTCAAAGGTCGCGACGGCATCGCGTTCACCGGCCTCGATGCTCCATACTACGAAATTCCCAGCCGTCTTGCCGAAGCCGTACCCCGGGAAAGCGGTCTCCGGACTTCGAGCCTGCGCGGCATAGCACACCTCACCAACATCTTTGCTATCGAGTCATTCGTGGACGAGCTAGCGCTCAAGCGCGGAAGTGATCCCTCCGCGTTCCGGCGCGATCTCGTCAGAGCCAATCGGCGCGCGGTAAACATCATCGATTCCGTTTGCAGAATGGCAGACTGGGACAAAAAACGTGATGACAGTGCGCTTGGCCTTGCGTACATGAACTATTCGGGAACGCAGATCGCATTGATTGCGGATGTGTCCGTTGACCGTGAGCTGGGCAAATTACGGGTTTCCAAGGTTTGGGTGGCGCTCGATCCAGGCATCGCAGTCCAGCCCGACAACATCATCGCACAGACCGAAAGCAGCGTGGTGTATGGAGTTGGATTTGCCCTTTCGGAACGGATCACGATCGACGACGGTGCGGTGCAGGAGTCCAACTTCTACGACTACTATGTACCGAGGATGAACGACATTCCGGAGATAATCGTCGACTTGGTTCCCACTGACAACCATCCGACCGGAGTAGGTCAGATGGCAACGCCGTTGGTCGCCCCGGCAATTGCCAATGCAGTCGCGCGTCTTGTACAGGTGCGGCTAAGGGAAACCCCGATGACCCCAGACCGCGTGAAGAAGGCGCTGGCGTAATGGTCCTGCCTTAGCCGCGACAGCACAATCACAATTCTTCGTTTTGGCGGGTGTCCGCATCCACGCTCCGAGCGCGAGGGTCCACGTGTTTGTTGAAGAGCTGCCATTGAAGCATCGCCCGACTGGCGCCGACCACGTGGTGACCTCTGTTGAAGATCTCCATCGAGATCCTCCACGTTGGAACTTAGGCGCTCTTGAATCCGAACACGCCAGCTCGGTATCGATAAGTCGGGCAAGATGGGGGCCGACGCACGCGAGCAAATGGAAATTGCGTTTCAGAACGTGAGCGCGCTCGTCCCGGTCATGAGGTGCCGTCGCGAAAATTCGTCAGACAACGCCATTGGATCGCGCTTGTCAGAATTCTGGCGGGATTAACGGGCCGATGAGGCATACGGTGCATTCGTTAAATCAGTGTCCAACCGCTTGATTTCGCTCCAGAGCAAGAAACCCATTTTATTTGTCGACGCTTCGTAGAAGAGCACCCCGCGCTCCCCACTCCGAAATACGCGACCATGCATTTCACCTTTTGCGGTGACTACGACCTGGTTTGCTGGCCACCGTCGATCCGATAATCCCCTAGTATAACCCAATGCGTAAGCTCCAAACAGCAAGGCTAGAGAATAAGACAAGATGATCCCGGACAACCACACTTTGAGAAACATCGCAGCAAACGTAATGAGAAGCATCAAGATCCAGAATACAAATACTCCGTATCCTTTGCTTAAAAGCGAAGCGACGCCGCCGATGCCGAAAGCAATAACAAGCAACCATAGCTTAGTCCCAGGCTGCTTGTTCATCGGAAAGTCAAACGTGAACCCTTTTAGACTCCAGGCCAAGGCCGATAGGATCAGGATAGCCGGAAACAATGCCTCAGAAGCAAATACAATGTGATCAGACCAAGAGAACAGGGTGTAGAGTGATGCGTCCGCTGAAGCGAAAACCCCAAAGTCGAACAGCGCGGCCAGGACAATGCCGACTATAGGAACGATTGTTACGAGGTCTTTGCTCGAGAAGGCGCTTGCGACCTCTTCGTCAGCCATAATCGCGATCCCTTGCGGCGGTTAGAACGTAATGTACACCTGTTGCCGGCAAAGCCTCAATCATCTCGATGCCTGGACAGGCGGCACTACAACCGGCGGAGCTTGCGCTCGGTGCCCAGCATCGGCGCATCGACATTTGTCGGTTCCGGCGCAGGCTGGAAATCATGCTCAATGATCCTCGTCCCGCCGCCTGGAGCGCGACTTTGATGCGGTCGCCAAGCCGGTGTTAGTGGCAGCGCTGCAATCGGCAGCTCGCATCCGGACCGAAAAGGGCACATCCGAGCTGCGGTAGACTGCTTGCAGCAACTCCAGCGAAGTTGCTCGAGGCCTAACATTTACAAGCTTAGCCAATTCTCTGCTGGGTTACTTCTTCACTTGCAAGGATGCGCGCCAGTCGTGCGTTTGACCGTTGAGCAGCGCGGTCCCGCTGGTATTTGTAACCGATTTGGGCCCAGGAAGCGCGAGAGCTATGGCAGTGAGATTGACGCGATTATCATCATCCCGCATACTTTTGCCCGTTCGGCTAGGCGGAGACTATCCATGTTGACGCACGCAGACATTGCCGATGCGGTCATGGTGTTCGCCGTGATGATCGGAGTATGGCTGATGGTTGGGCTTTAGCTCATCCGCCTGCGGATTTTCGTCAAACCGCAGCTTGATGTCCGGCCGCTCTATCCAGTTCAACAAGTCGACCCCGCTTCCCGCCATTTGGCCCGGCGCTGAACGACATCGACCGGATAACTCAATACGTCGATCACAGCCTGGCGGCGACAAGCGTCGTTGGGGCAAGAGACGATGCGTACGCCTTGAGCACCGCATGTTGGCGAGGTCCATCGGCGGGCCGGGCGGGTGCTTTTGTGTTGCCATTTTGACGAACCGCACCGCTCAGATTGCTGACGGAAGGTGCCCCTTCGCATTTGCCTCCGTTTCCGCTTCGTCTTCCTCGGCAAGCAGTGCGTCGAGTTCAGTTATCAGAGTTATAGTGCGTCGAACCGTTTCGGCCGTCGTATCGACTTGCTCTTCTGAGCCTCCGGTTTGAAATGTAGACATTTGACCCGATTCCAGCATATCGAGTTGTTGCTTCAAAAAGGCGCGCTCGTCTTTGCACCACGCAATGAGTTTTGCCAAATCGGCCATATGTCCGCTCCCTTTCTTTAGTCGTCGCCGATGAGGTTGGGGTACCCTGCTCACACGGTTGCCGAGCGTCATCGGCGTGCCGGGGCTTCATTACTCATTAGGGTCTGGGTCCCGTATCGGCGCCGGCTCTTGCTCGTCATCCTCAACCTGACCAGAACCATTGCAGTCAGGACAGTCCTCACCGTCATCTACCCAGCCACGGCCATTGCAACGTGGGCAAACCCTCATTGCTAGCGCCTTTCATGTTGAGCGCCCTCCGCCCGGCGAGCATCCGATCGGCACCCCCTGCTCGCGCATATTCACAAGGTGGGCGGGCCGGGTGGGTGCTTGGGTAGGAAGCCATACCAAGGGCGGCTGGTTTGGAATTCTTTGCTCGTTCGTCGGCTCGTTCCGCCATGTGATCGTAGTCGTTCGCGATCTGCAACATCGCTGTCCTGGCAATGAGATCGTTTATGTCGTCGGCAAGCGTGCGCATTTGCTCGGCGCGCTTGCGCCAGTGATGGGAATTAAGGATCGCGGATGGAGACACGGTGCCACCCCCAGGCTAAGTACCCTACCTCTTGATTGTGCTTCAGCGGTTGAGCTACATCAAAAACTTTGCCTGCCTTTTTGGTTACCAGTTCGGGCCATGGACAAGCCCAACACAGAAACGACGATCTGCCTTCGGTGTGGCGGTCCCATGAGTCTCTGCACGGACGGTACCGCGCTTGGCTGCATTACCGGCATTGAATACGTTCCGATGCCCTGTCTGCAACGAGGTCTTTACCGTGATGCAAACGAGCAAGCCGTCTCCCCTCCGCCAACGAAGCGCAGCGACGGTTTTTCCGCTGCGCGACGACAGCAACAGCGCTGGACCCCCAAATGCCCACTCCCTTGAAGAGAGCCGCCCGCTACCGGGCGCACGCGATTGAGAGCCTGGCCAACGCTGAGGCCGCCGCCAATGAGGCAACCCGCCGCACAAACTTGGCCATAACCAAGCACTTTTATTCGCTTGCCGAGGAAGAAATCAGCCGCGCGCTAGGAAAAATGCCGAACGCGAATTAGTTAGGCTCCCGTCGTAGTCTAGGCACACCGCAAGGTAGAATAATGACCAACAACTTGTTGCAATGGATCGCGGACACGCCCGACCCACCTCGCGGCTATTGCGCGCACCAAGCCAAGGCGCGAGTAGGTAATTACGCTATCACACCCGATGCTAGCTTCGCGTCCTTTAACACTGTTCATTACCGCGTTAGTTATATGCCGACGGGGACCGTCATGGAGAGCCGCACAATTGGCCACTATTGCACACTCAAGGATGCCAAGACTGCTGCACAGCACGATCACGACGAAAACCGCGACCAAGGATGATATTCGATGATCTCGTCGGCGGTGGAGAGCAGTGAGAGCGGCACGTTGATGCCCAGCGCCAAGGCGGTCGCGCGGTTAATGACCAGATCGAACTTCGTCGGCTGCTCGACGGAGTGTCACCCGGCTTTGCCCCGCGTAAAATCTTATCGACATAGTCCCCGGCACGCCGGAATAGGTCGGGAAAGTTGGCGGAATAGGAGATCAGACCTCCAGCTTCGACATACTCACGCACGCTAAAAATCGTCGGAAGACGCGCCGTGAGAGCGGGTCCGATTCGAAAATAATAGGGTGTCGATACAGACGTACAATGCGTCGTCAGCATTCTCCTTCATGTCTTTGAGGGCCGGACCTATTTCATCGGATTGTCGAATTCCGAAAGCGACGACTTCAAGGTTAAGCGGGCGCGCGGCCGCATCAACTTGTCTCATTTCGAGCATTGAAGCGGGATTTTCGACGTTGACCATAATGGCGAGGCGGTCGAAGCCAGGCACCATCTCGCGCAAAAGTTCGAGGTGCAGAGAAAAGACGTTCGACGAATTCGAACAAGACTGGCTACTCAATCACGGCGTTCAACGCGGTCTCGAGATTATTTCCGAGGCTAGCCGTCATCTCCCGGCCGAACTGAAATCGAAGCAGCCTCAAATTCGGTGGGCCAGCATCGCAGGCATCGGGAATGTCCTCCGACATCGATACCACGAGGTTTCGAACGACATCATCTGGAAGGTCGTTCAAGACGACCTGCCGCCACTCAGGATCGCGATTGACGCCCTTATTGCGAGCACCGAGCCTTGAACGGTTAAGGGAGCCGCGATCGCCTTGGAGACGGGCTGCCACTGCTTAACTTCCCTGTATCCACATGAGGTCACCCGATGTCAGGAGTATCAATTACTGATTTGGTGAAGGATTGGGGAGGGTTCGAGCAGCTTGTCGCTGAGTTGCATAGAGCCGGCGATGTCGAAGTAGAACGCAATGCTATCCTGACCGGCCGATCAGGTGCCAGGCGGCAAATAGATGTGCTTATTCGACACAGGCAGGGCCTCTATGAGCACCTCGTAATTGTTGAGTGTAAATACTGGAACAGTGCAGTTGAGCGGTTACATGTTGATGCACTTGCCACAACTGTGCGTGAGGTCGGCGCATCGCGTGGCGTAATCTTTTCAACACGTGGCTTTCAAAGCGGAGCCATCGCGCAGGCGCAACACGAATCGATAGACCTGTTCACTGTACGTGAACCGACTGACCAAGAATGGGGGGCGCCTGGGCGGCACATCGACTTCTATATGCATGTGATATCCATTTCTCTCGCCAATTTCAAAACGCACGATACCTTCACCTTCAACTTCGCCCAGCCGTCATCGACAGCTATTGATTTGCGCTTGGGCGAGGGCGATCAAGAATCAAGCACCTTGATAAAAACCGAAAGCGGGCAGGATAAGTCTTTAGAGGCTCTCATCAGGCGGACCGCACGTGACGCTGCGGTCAAGGCCTATAGCCCTGTTATCTTGCGGCTCGGGGACAACGATGAGTGCGAGGCCCTCTATCGAGTGGAAGTCAATGTCGTCCCGTCAAAACCAATAGAAGTCTTTGCAAATGGCGGAATCATTTTCGTTCCCAGGATGACTTTTGACATCGGAATACGCATCAGCCAGATACACTTTCAGCACGATAGAGCAAAGAATTATGTATTCGTCCTAGCGGTCGAAGATTGCATCCGGCGTTGTGTAACTGCGGCGGCGCGCCTCGATGGCGAAACCCAAACAACCCTATCCCCACTCAGCAGCACCCCCGATCAGCCGAATAGTGATGTTTTGCAAAACGGATCGATCTTCCAGGTTTGGCTCAAGCCGCTCTTTACCTTTGATGACTTCGTCGACCTAGTTCCCGGCAAGGCACTATTGCTGCCGCGGCCCGAGGTACAGGATACACAGTTTCCGAACCCCTGAACCTCGATCAGTTTCATATGCTTCAGAAGTTCGTGCGCTCGCCTGCATGCGGAGAATTTAACGGTTAAAGAGGACGCAAGGGAAAATTGGAGTCAGCTCAGAACCGATCTGAGATCAGGCAGGCGCTCCCTCCTCCTCCCCTCAAGACTTCAGCTTGATCGCGCCTTTGATCCACTTGCTTTTGTCACGAGACCGTCCAACGGCCGCCGCACTTCATGTGCAATCGCTGCGGTAATCCGACGACCGCGGTAATCCCCTCAGCGCCGCGCCACAGACCGCCGCACGACAAGCCGCGCGGGCAACACCGTGAACGGGGGCGGGGCGCGGCCATCGAGCAGGGCGAGGAGGTGCGCGACCGCGGCTTCGCCCATCTCGGCGAACGGCATGTGCACCGTGGTGAGCGGCGGGTCGACATAGTGTCCCATGTCGGTGTCGCCGCAGCCGATGATCGAGAGATCGTCCGGCGTGCGCAGTCCCTGCGCACGCGCTGCGCTGACGACGCCAAGCGCCAGGATATCGCCGGTGCAGACAACCGCCGTTGGACGGTGGCTGCTGCGCGAAGAGTCGCGCCGCCGCGGCCTTGACGCTCACGCCGCGATAGTCATCGGTGATCACCAACCAATCGTCGGGCAGTGTCAATCCGTGCGCCTTGATGCGGCCGATCGCGCTTTGCAAACCGATCGTTGATCGGCGGCGTGTTCGCAATCGGGCCGGTCAGCACGCCGATCGCGCGGTGTCCCATCTCATGCAGGTAATCGATCGCAATCTCGAGCGCGCCGGCGTTGTCGAGCGCAATGCTGGGGCCGAGCGGCAGGTCGACCGCGACGTCTTGCGAGACGTAGGGAAGCTTGTTGCGGGCAAGCAGCGCCGCGAGCTCCGGCACGTGGACCGATCCGGTGAGGATCACGCCATCGACGCCGCGCTCGATCAGGGTGCGGACTTGCTTGAATTCGCGCTCCGGGTCACGCTCGCAGCAGTGGATCAGCACCGCGTAGCCGGCGCGGTCGAGCGCGCGCTCGATCGCCTCGATGGTCGGCGCGAACACCGGGTTGGAAATCGTCGGGACGACGAGCCCGATCGCCTTCGACCGGCGCGAAATCAGCGAGCGCGCGAGCTGGTTGGGGATGTAGTCGAGCGTCTGCAGCGCACGCTGCACCAGCTCCTGCTTTTCCGACACGACGAGGTCGGGATTGTTGAGCACCCGCGATACCGTCGTGACCGACACGCCGGCCGCGCGCGCAACATCCTTGACCGTCGCCTTGCCCCGGCTCGTACTGAACTTGCGAACTGGTGACATACGCTCAGGCGGCGGCATTCCGATATTTCTGCACGTCGCGGAAGCGGCTCAGCAGGTAGTCGCCGGATTTGATCGGCGGATACTTGGCCGGGTTGTCGGCTGACTGGCACGTCGGCAGGCACGTGACCATGCTGTGATAATCGAGGTTGAAGAAGGTCGGGATCGAATAGCGCTCCTTGCCGGTGCGATTGACGACGCGATGCAGGTTGGAACGGTAGATGTCGTTGGTCCAGCGTTGGAACAGATCGCCGATATTGATGACGAGCGTGCCCGGGATGAACGGGGCGCCGATCCATTCGCCGTCGCGCTTTTGCAATTCAAGCCCGCCGATCGGATCCTGCGACAGCAGTGTGATCATCCCGTAGTCGGAATGCGGCGCAACGCCGAACGCCTTGTCGTCGGTCACCGGCGCCTGCGGCGGATAGTGGAACAGCCGCATCTGCACCATCGGCTTGTTGCAGAACTGCAGGAAATAATCGGGCGGCATGTCGAGACTGACCGCGAACACGCGCAGCAGCCGTTTGCCGAGCGCAAGCGCCTCCTCGAAGTAGGACCACGCTGCCTCCCGCAGCCACGGGCATTCCGGCGGCCAGCGGTTGGGACCGTGCAGCGGCAGCCCGGCGATCACATCGGGATCGGTGAGCGGCAAGCTCGGTCGCGATCTCGTAGCTTTCCTTGAGATCGGGCGCGTAACCCGGATGCTGATTGATGCCTTGTGGCATGAACCCGCGGCGGAAGCGCTCGTCCATCCGGTGCGGTCAGGCGCTGGGCTTCGGGCAGATCGAAATAGCGCCGGGTGGCGTCGAATACGCCGTCGAACGTCGCGGTCGGGATGCCGTGGTTGGCGACGTAGAAGAAGCCGATGGTCTCGCACGCATGCCGCAGCTCTTTTGCGATCGGCTTGAGGTCGCCGCCGGTGTTGAGGGGGCCGAGATCGAGGACCGGAACCTCATCCGGCGTCGCCGCGCGAATTGTCTGATGCATTGTTTTGTCCTTCTAACAACTGCGGTTTGGTTCACGCGCCGGTGACGTGTTCGCCGGTCATATCCATCCAGAACACGATGCGCCGCTGCGCCAGGCTGATCACGACATGCAGGCCGACGCCGATCAGCGACAGGATGATCAGGATGGCGAATGTCCCGGCCATGTCGAAGTTGAAGTTCTTCTGCAGGATCAGGTAGCCGAGCCCGGCCTTGGCGCCGACGAACTCGCCGACGATCGCGCCGATCACGGAGAGCACGATCGCGACGTCGAGGCCGACAAAAATATACGGCAGCGCCTGCATCAGGCGGACCATGCGAAACACCTGCCAGCGCGAGGCCGTGTAGGACACCATCATGTCGACCTGGTCCTGCGGCGTTGCGCGCAGCCCCATGATGGTGTTGGCGAGCAGCGGGAAGAACGCGATCGTCGCCGTGATCACCACCTTGGAGGCCGCGCCGTAACCGAACCAGATGACGATGATCGGCGCGATCGCGACCTTCGGCACAGTCTGAAACGCAACCACGTAGGGATAGAAGATCCGCTCCATCAGCGGCGACAGCGCAATGATGAAACCGAAGCACGAGCCCGCCGGCCGAGCCAACCACGAAAGCCGACGATGATCTCGTAGAGCGTCACCGACGAGGTGCCAGCCCAGTTCGCCGGCCGCGAGACTCTGTCCAGAACGCGACCGCGATCGCCGACGGCGGCGGCAGGATGATCTTCGGAATGTCGAATGCCCACACCGCCGCTTCCCAGCCGGCGACGAAGATGCAGAACGTCGTCGCCGACAGCAGCAGATTGCCGGTCCAGGCGGGAAGCGATCGCGGGGCTCGTTCGCTCATGTGTCCAAGCTTCCGGTCGAGCCGAAATGCCGGCGGATCGCCGCGACAAAGCGGCCGAATTCCGGCGTGTTCTGCATGGCGAGCGTGCGCGGTCGCGGCAAGTCGATGTCGAGCACGTCGACGATGCGGCCGGGGCGCGGCGTCATGACCACCACGCGATCGGCGAGGTACACGGCCTCCGGGAATGCTGTGCGTCACCAGCAAGATGGTCTTGCGGTTCTCGCGCCACAGCCGCTGCAGCTCCTCGTTCATGCTCTCGCGGGTCATCGCGTCGAGCGCGCCGAAGGGCTCGTCCATCAACAGGAATGAAGGGTCGTGCACGAGCGCCCGGCAGATGCCGACGCGCTGCTGCATGCCGCCCGAGAGCTCGCTCGGATATTTGTGCTCGAAGCCCGCAAGCCCGACCATGGCGATCAGCGCGCGTGCGCGCGCTTCGAAGACGGCGCGGTCGCGCCGCTGCACCTGGATCGGCACCATCACGTTCTGCAGCACGGTGCGCCACGGCAGCAGCACCGGAGCCTGAAAGACGACGCCGAGTTCGCGGCTCGGGCCGCTCAGGCTGCGCCCGGCCATCGTGACCTCGCCGGAGGTCCGGCTCAAAATGCCGGCCAGGATTTTCAGCAGCGTGGTCTTCCCGCATCCGCTCGGTCCGACAATGCTGATGAACTCGGCGTCACGAATGTCGAGGTCGATGTCCTTGAGCGCGTGGATGTCGTTGCCGTCGCGGGTTTTGTAGATCTTCTGCAGGCCCGCGATCCGCACCAGGCATTGCGTCGTCGGCAGTCGGCTGCCGCCGGCGCCGAGCGCCGCGCGACAACGCTCGCAGCTGGCATCGCGCTCGCCATCAATCAGACCTTGCAGGCCTTGGCGCTGGCCTCGATCGCCTTGACGTCGAAGTCATTCACCTTGGCGATAGAAGTCCGGAATGCCGACGATCAGGTCCTTGGCCGGCATGGTCTTGTCGATTTGCTTGGCGGCGGCCAGGAACTCGACCAGGCGCGTGAAGGCTGCCGGATCCGCGTAGCCCCAAAGCTTGCCGCCGTTGAGCTTGAAAGCGTCCTGCATCGAATCGAGCTGCGCGCGCTGATTGTTGAGATCCCACTTGACCAGCGTCGCCTCATCGGCGCCGCTCGGCTTGGTCGAGGGATATTTGGCCCAATGCAGCTTGAGGGCGCAGTCCGGGTTGGCGAGCGCGAATACGGTCGCCTTGGCGACGCCGCGCGCAATCGCGATCACCATCGCGGGATTCTTGTCTGATCGTCGCCTGCATGGTCGACAACGAATAGTCGGGATAGCTGCGCCAATCGTCGCCGACGAGCTTGCGCAACTTGAGCCCGGCATTCTCGAATGTCGAGACCGCGGCTGCCCAATACAGCAATCCCTGCACCTTGCCGGAGCGCAGCGCTTCGACCGGCGGCGCGCCGAGACCGAGCGGGACGAATTCCACGTCTTTCGCCGGGTCGATCCCGTTGGCGCGCAGATAAGTGTTGAGATAGGCGATGCCGCCCGTGGCGAGGCTGAATACGCCGATGGTCTTGCCCTTGATGTCCTTGATCGATTTGATCGGCCCGTCGGCATCGACTGCGAGCGACCAGTCGATGACGCCGTTCGATAGAACGATCCGCACCGGCAGATCGTTCTTGATGTTTGCTTGGATGATCGCGCTGGCGTTGACCTCGGCGAACGCCGCGTTGCCGGCGACCATCTGCTGGATCGCTTGCAGCGAAGCGCCGACCGGCTGCACGTCGACGTCGTAGCCCTCCGCCTTCCAGTATCCGAGCGTCAGCGGCAGGGTCACCATCGGGTAACCGACATTGAGCACCGTGGTGCCGACCGCGAGGGTGATCTTGTCTTCGCCGCGTGCGGGCGAGGGGACCTGTGCTGCCGCTGCGACCGCCAGCGCGGCTATGAGCCAGAAGGTTGACCGCCGGTGCTGCATGACCCCTCCTCTTTGCCGTAGAGCTTACCGCGGCATAAGCTTTGCTGAAAACGTTTTCAGCAAAGCTCGTGCCAGCCCGGCAACGGTCGATCGAATGGGATGTAACCGGCTGAAACAACTTCGTTTTACTCACCAAGCCCGGAGACCTCGATCGCGGGCTTCCGGCCAATGACTGATGTGAATATCTCTGCCCGCCCAAATTTTGGGCAAGCCCGTACCAGCAGGATGCAACAATGACCGAAATCGCAGTTTCCCCGTTCATCGCAAATCTGCCGAAGGCGGAATTGCACATGCACCTCGAGGGATCGCTCGAGCCGGAAACGCTGATCGCGCTCGCGCAGAGGAACGGGGTTGCGCTCCCGTACGCCGACGCGGACGCGTTACGCCGGGCCTACGCGTTCGACAACCTGCAATCGTTCCTCGATCTCTATTATTTGGGCCTCACCGTGCTGCAGACCGGCGCCGATTTCTATCAGATGACGGCGGCGTACCTGAGCCGCGCGGCGCGCGAGAACGTTCGTCACGCCGAGGTGTTCATCGCTCCGCAGGCACATCTGCGGCGCGGGATTGCGATCGAGCCGGTCATCGAAAATATCCTTGCCGCGTTCGATGACGCGCGTGCGCGCCACGCCATCACCGGCGGCGTGATCGCCGTCATCCAGCGTCAGTTTGACGAAGATGACGCGCTCGCCATGATCGCGGCGCTCAAGCCGTGGCGCGACCGCCTGCTGGGCCTGGGTATGGGCGGCCCGGAGCTCGGCCATCCGCCCTCCAAATTCCGCAAGGCATTCGCTGTTGCGCGCGGCGATTATGGCTGGGGCACCGTGGCGCACGCCGGCGAGGAAGGGGGCGCCGAGTACGTGCGCGAAGCCCTCGACATACTCAAGGTCGACCGTATCGACCACGGGGTACGTTGCGAGGCCGATCCGGATCTGGTCGATCGGCTGGCTGACCGCGGCACTCCGCTGACAGTTTGTCCATGCTCCAACATCATGTTGCGGGTGTTTCCCAACATGAAGTCCCACAATATCCGGCGGCTGCATGAGGCCGGGCTGTGCATCACGGTCAATTCGGATGATCCGCCCTATTTCGGGGGCTACATCAATGCGAATTTTGCCGCCATCCAAGCCGCGCTCGGCTTCACCAACGATGAGCTCTGGCAGCTTGCCCGCAACGGCTTCACCAGCGCCTATCTGTCGGATGATCAGCGCGGCAAATATCTGTCCGAACTCGAAGGGTACCGGCCGCAGCCCGACAATGCCTGATTAAACAGCGGACGAACATTCGCCAGAGCATGATCAATCAAGTTCGTGCAGATTCTAAAACTCGTCATTGCGAGGCGCGCAGCGCCGAAGCAATCCAGAGCCGAGTGTTGTGGCCCCTGGATTGCTTCGCTTCGCTCGCAATGACGATGTATTTGGCTGGCGCTTTGATCTAGCCTCAACGCATCATGCTTTAGGGCAACGTGGGTTGATCGACGAGGGCGCTTGGGCTTGGCCGTGCGATCCTTATTACGAGATCGCTGTTTAGGTCATCAAACAAACCATTCGATAAGGTCGCGCCCATCTAAGCGAGATAGCCGGCCGGCGATGACGACGGAGAGTGAGGCGAGTTGATCGAATCCGCGGGCTGCCCGCAAGCAGGTTCGTTACGAGTAACCTTCCCCCGCCAAACCCGGTAAGATGCTCCAGCACGCCGGGGCGCGAATCATATGGACGATCTTTGGCCGCTGCTGAGCTTGGTCGGTCTCGCTTATCTGCTGGCGCCGATCGTCGGGCTCGTGCTGGCATTCCGCAATCGCGCTCAGCTGCGCGAGCTTGATCGCCGGATCGATGAGCTCGCGCGCCGGATTGCCCCAGCGCCCCCCGCCGCTCCCGCGGCCGAAACGCTGGCTCCGCCGATCACTGCGCCTCAGGAGCCACCGCTGCTCGCTATCGACGAGAGCCCGGCGCTTCTGGTGCCTGAATCCGGGGTCCCCAAAATATCGGACGAGCCACCGGCCGCAGCACCGGTGCCATCCGCACCTGCTGCGGAGCCCGCGCCGCCCGCCGTCACAACCGGCCGCGCCATCCCGGCCACCCGCAGCCGCAGCTCCGTCCGCGATCCACGAATCCTTCGAGCAACGCTTCGGCACGCGTTGGGTCGTATGGATCGGCGGCGTCGCGCTCGCGCTCGGTGGCATCTTCCTGGTCAATTACGCGGTGGAGCAGGGCTACTTCGGGCCCGGCATGCGCATCCTGCTCGCGTCGATCCTGGCCGTGTTGCTGATCGCCGCCGGCGAGTGGGCGCGCCGCACCGAGCGGGTCTCCGGTCTGATCGGTATTGCCAGCGCGCATGTGCCGAGCGTCCTCACCGCTGCCGGAACCATCGTGGCGTTTGCCACCGCCTATGCGGCGTTCGCGCTGTACGGCTTCATCGGTCCGGCAGCGGCCTTCGTGTTGCTGGGCGCGATCGGCATCGTCACGCTCGCCGCGGCCCTGCTGCACGGCCCAGCGCTGGCGGCACTTGGCCTGGTCGGTGCCCAAGCAACGCCGCTGCTGGTGACGACGCCGACGCCGAACTACTGGGCGCTCTACATCTATCTTGCGGTGGTGACGGCTGCGGCCTTTGCGCTCGCCCGCGCGCGGTTGTGGCGCTGGCTCGCCATCTCGACCATCGTCGCCGGCGTCCTCTGGGTGCTGCCAGGCATCGCCGACGTTGGCACGCTCGCCCCACTTGCGTTTCACGTTGCGGCCGGAACTAGCGCTGGTCGCGGTGTTCATTGTTGCCGGCCTGTGGCTCGGGCCACCGAACATGCCCGGCCATGTGGATCGCATGTCGTCGGGCGGGCTTGCCGCTTATCTGCTGGGCGCCGCTCTGCTCGTGGTCGCAACGTCTCAGCACGACAGCGCCATGCTGGTGTTCACGGTGCTCACCGCGTCAACGGTTGCGATGGCGTGGCGGGCGGAAGCCGCGGCTGGCGCCGTGCCGATCGCGGCCGTCCTCGCAGCGCTGGTCATGGCCCACTGGGTGCTGGCGGCGAAGAACGTGTTTCTCACCGCGCCGCCCACCGGACGGTTCGAGGCGTCGCCCGCCGATGTGCAATGGCATCTCGCCTATGGGTTCGTGTTTGCCGCCATGTTCGGGGTGACGGGCTTTCTGACCCAAGGCCGCTCCACCGGCGCGTCGGTGCCGATCCGCTGGGCGACGGCAGGCGTGTTTGCGCCGCTCGCGATCCTGGCGGCGCTTTACTATCGCATCGCCGGGTTCGAGCGCTCGATCCCGTTCGCTGCCTTGGCGCTGCTGCTGGCCGCGCTGTTCGGCTACGCGACCGAGGTGCTGACGCGGCGCGAGCCGCGACCGGGCAGCGCGGCTGCGCAGGCGATCTACGCCACTGGCGCCGTTGCCGCGCTGGCACTTGCGCTCACGCTGGCGCTGGAGAAGGGCTGGCTGACCGTCGCGTTGGCCTTCATGGTCGCGGGCATTGCCTGGATCTCGCTGGCGCGGCCGCTGCCGATGCTGCGCTGGCTCGCCGCCGCCATGGTGGTGATCGCGCTGCTGCGGCTTGTTTGGGACCCGCGCATCGTCGGCGACCAGATCGGCGCGACGCCGATCTTCAACTGGTTGCTCTACGGCTATGGCGGCCCCGCGCTTGCGTTCTGGATCGGCGGCACGCTGTTGCGCCGGCGCGGGGACGATGTTCCGGGACGGATCGTTGATGCCGGCGCGGTGCTGTTCACAGTGCTGCTGGCGGCGGTCGAAATCCGCCACTACGCGCATCATGGCGACATCAATGCGTCCGGACGCAATCTGACCGAGGCGGCGCTGCAGGTCTGCGCCGGGCTCGTCATCACGATCGGGCTTGAGGCGATACGCGAGCGTACCCACAGTGCCGTGCACAACATTGGTGCGCTGATCGTCGGCGGACTGACGCTGGTCGTGATCGTTTTCGATTTGTTGCTGGACCAGAATCCGGTATTTGCCGACGATACGCTCGACCTCGGCGGAGGCTTCTTCAATCTCGTTCTGCTGGGCTACGGCCTGCCGGCAATTCTGGCCGCGATCCTCGCCTTGCGCACGCGCGGAAAGCGCCCGTTCGCCTACCGGGTCACGGCGGTCGTCACCACCATCGTGCTCGCGCTCACCTATTTTACGCTGGAAGTGATGCGGCTTTATCGCGGGCCCGGCCTTGCCGGGGTGGCGAGCGACGCCGAGCAGTACACCTACTCCGCGGTCTGGCTCGCCTTTGCGGTGGTGCTGATCCTGATCGGCATCGCGCTGCGCTCGCAGCCGGTGCGCATGTGCTCGGCCGCCGTTCTGATCGTGACGGTGCTCAAGGTCTTTCTCTACGATCTCGCCAGCTTGACCGGCATCTGGCGCGCCTTTTCGTTCATCGGGCTTGGCCTGGTTCTGGTCGGCATCGGCTACCTCTACCAGCGCCTGCTGTTCCGTCCGGCAGCCCCGGGCGCCAACGCAGGGGAGGTGACGGATGCAGCCCCGCCTTGATCGTCGCGGGCAGAGGTGTCAGGAGTGCCACAGCCGGATCTCCGGCCTGTCGTATTGCGGCATTGGCGAATAGAATCAGTGGCTATTCCGAGAACGGGAGCCTGCATGGTCAAACTGCATCCGGCGTTGGTCCGTGCGACGTCGCTTTCGACGTCGCGTCAGCACCGCGTGTTGGTCGTGTGCTCGCTGATCTTGTGTTGCGTTCCGGCCAAGGTCCGCGCGGCACCAAATCAGGCACCCGCGGCGGCGTCGTCCGGGGACTTGCCTTCGGACCAGGACCTCGATGCGCTGCTGCTCGCCAAGAAATGGAACGATCTTGCGTACAGCGCTGTCGCGCGCCAAGAGCCCCGAATCCATTGTCCGCATGCTGGATTGGCTGCAGTCGCGGCTCGATGCGTTGGCGGCGGGTCGTTGCTCGGGTTCATCTATGCCAAGGACCTCTGGGACATCGGCGAGGCGCAAAAGATCGATGACCCCAATAAGGACCTGCGGCTCACGGCCGGGCTCATCACGCTCTACACCTACGAGCTGATCGCCATCGATGGCGCCAAATGTGCCGATCACAGTGCGCCCAGTCACCGGGTCGATCAGCTGTTGATGAACAACGCGCCGGCGCTCGCCTATCTCAAAGCCCAGCCGCAGGAGTTCAAAGACAAGATGGTCGACCTGGCGATTGCCATGGAGAAGAAGACCGCGCCCTTGCGCAAGCTCGATGATCTGCTCTGCCGCAGCGGGCTTGAGGAAATGCAGGCCGGCATCGCGGCGGGCAAAACCCGCGAAGTGCCGACCCCACCCGGTCAGGTTGGCAAGACCGTCGAGGTCGATCCGCCGGCGGATTTCGCGCCGCGCCTCCTGACGCCGCAGTCCTACCTGCCAGATCAGGAAAAGGCGCGCGCCAACATGAAGGCAATACTGCTCAAGCTCATTCAGTAGACTTGCGGCCGTTGGCGGACTCCGTGGTCGCGATCCAAAGGCCGGCAAACACCGCGATTAATCCGATAATCAGATTGAGCGTAATCGGTTCGCCAACGAGCACGGAGGCGAGCAGCGCCGCGGCAATCGGATTGAGCGTCATGGTATTGGCAACCCGTGTCGGCGTCGCGCGGTCCAGGGCCAACACCCAGAGAATGAAAGCGAGCGCGCCGCCGCCGATGCCGAGATAGATGCCGGCGGCCCATTGGGCCGCGCCAAAGCCGTGCAAGGTCGCGAACGCATTGGTGGCAAGTCCAAGCGAGAACCAGCGCCGCGGCGCCACAGCCCATGCCGACGGTGAGAAAGCCCATCGCGCTCGAGCGCCGGATGAAGGGGCGCGACCACACATTGTAGAACGCCATGCACAGGGCCGCGCCCATCATCAGCAATTCGCCGCGCCAAGCTCCTTCGGGCGCGTTGCCGAGTCCCGACGCGAGCGCCGCGAACACGCCGGCGATAGCGACCGCCACGCCGATCGATTTGCGCCGGGTCAGCGGTTCGACGCCGAGCACGGCGCCGACCAGCATGGTTTGTAGCGGCAAGGTCGACAGCGCGAGGCTGGCGCGGGCCGCGGTCGTGTAGCCCACGGCGATGTTGTAGAGAATGAAAAACAGTCCGAAGAACCCGATGCCCAGCGCTGCGACGGCTGAGCCAGTCGCTACGCTTCGGCCATTGCGCGCGCAGCATCATGGCGACTGGTAGCAGGCATAGAAAACCGATACCCCAGCGCAGAATGGCGAGCGTAAGCGGGTCCGCGTCGGTCACCAGATAACGCGTCACCGCCGCGGCTGTCCCGCCAAGACAGCTCGAGACGCTCGCGATCAGTACTCCGTTGCGCTCGCTCACCGCCGCTACGGCTGTTTTTTCAGCTCCGTGCAGGACGCCACGCGGCCGTCGGCGGTCGTCTGCAGGTAGCACAGCTCGAGCCGGTCCGGCGCCAGGATGGTCCCGAACGTATAGCCGTCCTTGTCGACCGCGAGCAGGGTGCCGGTGCGCGAGAGCACGCCGATGAGCGCCTGGCTGGTCCGAGCCGAGGAGAACACGCCGGACACGCGGCGGCCGTCCTGCTTGTCGATCACCAGCGTGAACGACATGCTGCGCATCTCCGGCGTATCCTGCGCGGCCGCGGCTGCGTGATGCTTGTTGCCGGTCCCGGCGATGATCGACTCGCTGTCGCCCTTCCACGTGCCGCGCAGGTCGGGAATGGTCGACTGAGCAAAGGCCGGCGTGGCCAAGAGGGTCGCAAGCGCGATGATCCGGCTCCATTTCCGCATGACGATCTCCTGAAAGGGGACGGGCGATGAGAAGGGCGCCCTGGGGGAAAGGAAAAATATCCGGAGCGGCCCGGATGCACAACAAGGGCCGGGTTGCGGTGAGTTGTCATCTATGAAGGTGCGCGGCCCCTCCCGAGGTGGCCTCGTTTGACAAGGCATAAGCAAAACATATGCAGGTTAGCCGGCGAGCCTTCGGTCTGCGCCGGGCTATTTGGCATCGTGAATCGGATTTGCATTTTGCGTCGCTTGGGGCCGGGTCCAGGATCCGTCATTGCGAGCGAAGCGAAGCAATCCAGGGAGCAATTCCTGGCGCGATTAAATTTGAGCCGCCGAGCTGGATTGCTTCGTCGCTTCGCGCCTCGCAATGACGAGTCGAATTCCGTCACCTATGGAGAAAAGGTCACCTATGGCAAATCCGTCATTGCGAGCGAAGCGAAGCAATCCAGAGAGAATTCCTGGCGCAATCAAATTTGAGCCGTCGAGCTGGATTGCTTCGTCGCTTCGCGCCTCGCAACGACGAGTCTGGGTTCCGTCATCTATGACGCGATCTGTCATCTATGGCGGATATCAATGACTTAGCGCGCCTTCAGTGGCCGCATTTACGAATCTGTCATCTATGCGAAGGGTCAGTGAATGTCGTCCATCCGCGAGAACGCCTCGCGCAGGTCGGCGACGGAGAAGCCGGGCTTGCGGGCGGCATCGAGCAGCACCTTCTCGCGGCGGGTCAGCAAATCGGCTGCCTCGATAATCTTCGCCGCCGTCCCGTGCGGGATAACGACGGCGCCGTGGCGGTCGGCATGGACAAGGTCGTTGGCCGCGACAATCATGCCGGCGACGCTCACCGTGCCGCCGATCTCGACGACATCGACGTGCGCGTGCGACGGCATCACCGAGCCGGCGAGGGCGAAGAAACCCGGAGCCCAGGCCTCGATATCGCGGATCGACCCATCGGTGATGACCCCGGCACAGCCGAGCGCTTTGTGGATATTCGACTGGACCTCGCCCCAGAACGCGCCGAACCCGCGGTCGGGGCCGTCCACATCCTGCATCACCACGATGCCCGGGTGCGGCGCCTCGGCGACATGGGCGTAGTATTTGAGGCGAAGCTCGCGCGCCTCCTCGCGCCCGCGCCGGTGCGGCTCGCGCGCGCGGATGGTTGCGGTGCGGGCGTAGCCGACGACCGGCTTCGTGTCGGCAACAGGGGCCAGCAGCGGCCGGCGGTTGAAGCCAAGCGCGCGGCGGTCGGGGACGACGATCTCCAGCGCGTTGCAGATCGTCGGCGTATCGAAGGCCGCGAGCGCATCGAGTTCGCTGCGCGAAAGTGCGGTGACCATGTGAAGACTCCCGGCGGTCGGAGCCAGGACTTTTGATCAGGCCTTGCGTCGGCGCAAGCCTCAAGCGGCGAGGCGGTAGATGCGCTCCGCGGTGCCGCCCAGGATGGCGGCGCGTTCCGCCGGTGTCAGCGGACTGATCAGCTGGGTGAAGCCGTCCCAGACCTCGGCAAATGTTCCGCCGAGCAGCACCACCGGCCAGTTGCTGGCAATCATGATCCGGTCAGGTCCGAATTGATCGAGCACATGATCGACGTAGCGGCGGATCTGGCCGGTCGACCAGGTCCAGCGCGCGACGAGATCGCCGCCAGCCGATAGCTTGACGCTGATGTTTGGATACGAGGCTGCCCGTGTCATCTGTGTGCCCCACGGCTCCCAGCCGTTTTCCGGCACCGGCGGGCGGCCAAGGTGATTGAGCACGATCGCAAGATCGGGAACGCGTTGCGCGGCGGCGATCACGGACTCGAGCTGACGATCATTGACCGGGATCGCCTCGAACACGAGCCGGCGGCCCGCCAGTTGATGGAGGGAACTCGAGCACGGCTGGCCGGATCAGCCACTCCGGGTCCGGCTCGTAGTTCATCAGATGGCGCACGCCGACGAACCTGCGCCGCGCGGTCAGTGAATTGAGCGCACGCCCGCAGGCGGTCGGATCGTCGAGCGGCACCCAGCCGACGACGCCTTTGATGAAATCATGCGCGTCGGCCAGGTCGAGATATTCGATGGTCTCGACCAGATCGTTGAGCGACTGCACCAGGATGGTGCCGTCGATGCCGGCGGCGCGCAGGTGCGGCAGCAGATCGGCTGGCGTGAAGTCACGCGCCAGGCGATTGCCGAAAATCGCCGGAAACGGCTGGGCGCGTTTTGCCATCACCCAGAAGTGCTGATGTGCGTCGATCACGCTCATGCGACGGCTGCGTCCTGCTCAGCACCCACCATGCCCAAGCGCCGGTCGAGCCGCAAGGTCAGGCAAAACGCAGCGCCGCCGCTGCGCAGGAACGCGGGCAGGGGCGTGACCTCGACCCGATAGCCCGCGCTCAGTGAGGATCGCACGCAGGCGCGGGCTGCAGGCCGGCATCACCAAAACATTGCCGACACAGACCGTATTGGCCGCGAGCCGCACCGCGTCCTTCTCGTCGACCGCAATGCGCTGCTCGGGCGCCACGCGTGCCGCAATAGCCGCGCGGCCCATGTCCGTGAAGGCACCCGGGATATACAACAACTCACCGCCGGTGAGCGGACAGAGCGCGGTGTCCATGTGATAGAAGCGCGGGTCGGCAAGCTCGAGCGCAACGACGTCGGTGGCGAAGAGATCAGCAACAATCGGGCGCGCGCGCTGATCGGTGCGCGGCCCGTGGCCCATCCAGAACAGGCCGCGGGCCTGATCAAACACACAGTCGCCGGCGCCTTCCAGCGTGATGCCGTCCGGCATCCGGGTCACGCTGTCGAAGGCGCCATGCGCCTGCAGGCGGCGGAACGCGGCTTCGAAATGCGCTTCCTCGGCCTGGCGCTCGGGATGGCGAAAGCGCGCCAGCAGCACCTTGCGATCGAGCACGACGGCCGCGTTGGCCGTGAACACGAGGTCCGGCAACCCCTCGACCGGCGGCACGAGATCGACGTCGGCGCCGAGATCGAGCAGCGTGCGATGCAGCCGCGCCCATTGCCGATGCGAGGAGGCGGCGAGTGAGGCTTCCTCGCGCGCCCAGCCGCGTGGGTTCATCCATGGATTGATGCTGTAAATGACGCCGAAATGCTCCGGCCGGCACATCAGGAAGTGCGGCTTGGCTGGCGTATTTGTTGTTGCTGTCGTCATCCCGTGATCCCCCGTTGACCCCGCTGGCTCATGCCGGAACCGGCTGCGGCGTGCGCGCAGCCTCGACAAGCGTCTCCTCGAAACGGTCCAGCGCCCAGTCGAGATCCTGGCGTTCAATCACCAGCGGTGGCGCGAGGCGTACGACCGTGTCGTGGGTTTCCTTGGAGAGCACGCCCTTCTCGAGCAGGCGCTCGCAGACGGCGCGGGCGCTGGCGAAGCATGGATCGATCTCGGCACCCACCCACAAGCCGCGGCCGCGGGCTTGCTTCAGGGCAGGGCTCTTCATCGCGCGCAGGCGCGCCAGCATGTGGGCGCCAAGAACGCGGCTTCGCTCCACCAGTCCTTCGTCTGCGATGATGTGCAAAGCCTCGAGACCGACGGCGGCCGCGAGCGCGTTGCCGCCGAAGGTCGATCCGTGCGAGCCGGGCGTGAATACGTCCATCACCTCGCGTCGCCCCACGAACGCCGATACGGGCAGAACGCCGCCGCCAAGCGCCTTTCCCAGCACCAACCCGTCGGGAACGATGCCCTCGTGCTGGAACGCAAACCAGGCGCCGGTACGCCCAAGCCCGGACTGCACCTCGTCGAGGACCAGCAATACGTGATTCGCGTCGCAAAGTTGACGGAGCGACTTGAGCCAGCCGGCGGGCGGCACGACGATCCCCGCCTCGCCCTGGATCGGCTCGACCAGCACGGCCGCTGTCTCGGGTGTGATGGCGCGCTCGATGGCGGCGATGTCGCCGAACGGGACCGAGCGAAACCCGGGTGCAAACGGACCGAAGTCGTCGCGATAGGCAGGCTCCGATGAGAATCCCACGATGGTCGTGGTGCGACCGTGGAAATTGCCGTCGGCGACGATGATGGTGGCGCGATCGTGCGGGATGCCCTTGACCCAATAGCCCCAGCGTCGCGCCGCCTTGATGGCGGTCTCCACCGCCTCGGCGCCGGTGTTCATCGGCAGGGCCGCGTCAAGCCCGGTGACTCGGCAAAGCTCCGCCAGGAACGGACCGAGGCGGTCGTTGTAGTAGGCGCGCGAGGGCACCGCGAGGCGCCGAGCTTGTTCGGTGAGAGCGGCGAGGATACGTGGATGCGCGTGGCCGTGGCTTGCGGCCGAGTAGGCGCTCATCATGTCGACATAGCGGCGGCCCGATACATCAAACAAGTACGCGCCTTCGCCGCGGGCCAGCACGACCGGCAGCGGATCGTAATTGTGTGCGCCGTAACGGCGCTCGGCGTCCATCGATTGCATGACACGCTCCAGCGAATCACGGGCCACAATGGTGCTCGATTCCCTGCGGCCGATGTGGCCGAAGTGGCCCGGCCGCGCAGCCGAAATGGGGCGCGAGAGGAGTGTTTGACGACAGAAAGTGCTGTTGTTGATTGGACCCTCATCCTGAGAAGATGTGAATGTTCGCGACGACTGGTTGCTCGCGGCCATCCTTCGAGACGCCTGGCCCCTGGCGGGTCCAGGCTCCTCAGGATGAGGGCCGTGGTTTGGTGCAATTCAGCAATCTCGGCCCTCATCCTGAGGAGCCCGAGCGCAGCTCGGGCGTCTCGAAGGATGGCCAGAAGCACGGCTTTTCCTTGCGAGGGCTGTTGAGGTTTGTGTCGTTACCACTCCACCAACCAGCCGCGCTCGCTCACGAAGCGCGCGGCCGCGAGGCCGAGCGCCATGGCGCCGACCACGAAGCCGCCCAGCGTGGCGGCTTGCAGCGCCGGGAGCACGTCACCCTGATTGAACAACACCACGGTCTCGAACGCATACGTGCCGGGCACCATGATGATGATGCCGGGGACGGTGAGGGTGATGCGCGGCTCGTCGAGCGACGTGCTGACGAACGAGGCGAGGAGACCAACGGTGAGCGCGCCGAGGAACGTGGCTGGCGGCAATGCCATGCCGAGGTCATGCAGTGCGAGGCGCAGCTCGTTGCCGACGAGGGCGAGGCAGCCGACGGCTAACACCGTGCGCGGCGCGCTGTTGTAGAGGATGGCAAAGCCACATCCGCCGGCGAAGCTCGCGACGGCGCGCAGCCCCAGCGTCGCGGCTTCGCTGAAGTGCGGAGGCGCCGGTGGTGACGCGGTTAAGCCCGCGGCTGCGGCCACAAGCGACAGGGCAAACGCGGCTGAGAGCAGCACCGTCGTTCCGTAGGCCAGCCGGGCAATCGCCGCCACTGTTTGATGCTGCAGCATGTCGAGCATGCCGGCGATCAACGGAAAGCCCGGCACCAGGAACAGTGACGAGGAGATGAACCCGGCGCCATGACTCGGTACGGCAAGCCCCGCGCCGGCGAGCGCTCCCATGATCAAACAATAAACGCCGGACGCCAGCACAGCGCAGATCGCCGTCACGGCGAACTGGTTGAGGTGGCGACGGAACAGCAGCGAGCGCAGGAATTGGCCGACAGCGCCGCCGGCGAATGCGGCTGCGATCTCGTAGACGCCTCCCTCATTGAGATAGGAGAACGAACCGGACGCGATACCGACCGCAATCGCCGTCACGGCAATCGGAAACACCGGCGGCTTGGCGGCGATGGCCTTGAGCTTGTCGCGCAGCTCGGCGGCGGTGAGGCCCGGCTGGGCACCGCGTGCCAGACGTTCGAGATCGCCCAAACGCCGGGAGTCGATACCCAGTGGCCCAACTTCGCTGACGAGCGTCACGTGCGCGTCGCCGCGCCGCGCCGTCACCTCGATGCTGCCAAGGAGGACATGCAGGGCGAGCGCGTCGATCCCCATGGCGCGCGCGAGCTCACGCATGCGCTGGCGCACCCGGAACGCCTCGGTGCCGCTACGCAGCATCAGGCCGCCGAACTCGATCAGTGCGTCAACGGCCTGCGTCAACGCGGCTTCAGCACCGGCCGGTGACACGTGTTCGGAGGTCTTCAAGATTTTCTACACGTTCTCCAGGCGCAGCACGGCCGCGGTATCGGCGCGTACACGTCGCACCAGATCAGCGTTGTCGATCAGTGACTCGCCGTAGGATGGAATCATCTCTTTGAGTTTCGGCTGCCAGTGGTCGGGTGTCAGCTCATGCTTGAAACATTTCTCGAGCACGCCGAGCGCGATGTAGACCGCGGTCGAGGCACCGGGCGAGGCGCCGAGCAGTGCGATCAACGAATGGTCGGCCGCGGCGACAAGCTCGGTGCCGAACTCGAGGTAGCCGCCGCGCGCCGGGTTGATGGTTTCAACGCGTTGGCCGGCCACCTGGAGGTGCCAATCCCCCTCCCGCGCACGTGGGTAGAAGTCCTGCAGTGCTGCAAACCGCTGTCCCGAGGTCTGCAGCACCTGGCCGATCAGATATTTGGCAAGATCGAAGTTGTCGCGGCCCACCGCCAGCAGCGGTCCGATATTCTTTGGTCGGATCGACAGGAACCAATCTACCAGCGATCCATGCTTGAGAAACTTGGTGGAGAATCCGGCGTAAGGACCAAACAGGATCGACTGCTTCCCCCCGATCACGCGGGTGTCGAGATGCGGCACCGACATCGGCGGCGAGCCGACCGCTGCCTTGCCGTAGACCTTGGCGTGATGGCGCTTGCTGACCGCGGGATCATCGCAGCGCAACCAGATGCCGCTGACCGGGAAGCCGCCATAGCCTTTGCCTTCGGGAATCTCGGATTTCTGCAGTAGCGGTAGAGCGCCGCCACCGGCACCGATGAAGACGAACTTGGCGGTCGTCGAGATGCTCTCGCCGGTTCGGGTGTTCTTGACATGCAGGCGCCAGCGGCCGCCCGGTTCGCGCGTGAGCCCGGTGACCTCATGCAGATAATGGGTCGTGAAGCCGGGTTTGGATTCGAGATGACCCATCAGGTGGCGGGTGAGCGATCCGTAGTCGACGTCGGCACCGTTGATGATCCGTGTGGCGGCGACTTGCTGATCCGCGGCTCGCCCCTCCATTACCAGCGGCACCCATTCGGCGAGCTTCGCCTTGTCCTCGGTGTATTCCATGCCGTGGTAGTTGGGATGCGCGCTCATCGCGGCAAACCGCTTTCTCAGGAACGCGACATTTTCCGGCCCATGCACGAAGCTCATGTGCGGCACCGGATGAATGAAAGCGCGTGGATCGGCGATCGCGCCTGTCTTCACCAGGTAGGACCACATCTGCCGCGACAGATCGAACTCGGCGTTGACCTCGAGCGCCCTCGATATATCGACCGAGCCGTCGCTGCGCTCCGGCGTATAGTTGAGCTCGCAATTGGCCGCATGCCCGGTGCCGGCGTTGTTCCAGGCATCCGAGCTTTCCAGCGCTGCCGCCTCAAGCGTTTCGAACGCGGTGATGGTGAGGCCCGGCTCGAGCTCCTTGAGCAACGTACCGAGCGTTGCGCTCATGATGCCGGCGCCAACCAGAACGACATCCGGCTCGGTCGTTGTCTGCGCTGCCATGGCTCCCTCCGTTGAAATCAAGAACGCGTGGGGTCGAGCAGGAGTTCTACGGGTAGTCCGGTGAAGCGATGTACTGGACGTAGCGCGATGTGGCTGACAATGCGCGCAACTCCCAGCTCAGCGTCGTCGATCAACGCGCTCGAGAGCGCCTCATAGCGTGTGATATCGGGGCAGACGAAACGCGCCAAGTAGTCGATGTCCCCGGTCACCTGCCAGCATTCGGTCAGCTCTTCAAGGCCGTTGAGCGTACGCTCAACGCGGTCCTGGCGGCCGTGCTTTTCCAAGGTGATCTCGGCGAAGATCGTGACCGGGCGTCCCAGTAACTCCGGGGCGAGCACGGCCTGGTAACCGAGGATGATGCCCGCAGCCTCGAGCCGGCGCACGCGCTCCAGGCACGGCCGCGACGAGAGCCCGACGCTCTGTGCCAGTTTCTGGATGGTCGAGCGGCCGTCGCGCTGGAGCGTCGCCAGGATCTTGACGTCGATGCGATCCAGTGACGGCGGGCGCTTGGCGGCCATTCATGTCATCAGCGCCAGGCGTCGACGGAGACGGACTTGCGGTAATGCGTTCCCATGATCTGCCAATAGCCGTTGGCCTCGCCGCCGACGACGACGACGTTGATATCCTTTTCCTGGAAGATCGGGATCAACTCGTCATCAGGCCTGAGATTGCTGGCGTGCGGCTCCTCGCCGTACGTCGCGCGCGGGTAGATGTAGTTCTGCACGAGCTGCAGATCCCAATAGCGGCCGGCCGGGATCTTTGCGGTCTCATGGATCCAGCGGATCAGCTTGGCCTTGGTGTCGAACCCGCCGCGGTCGATGAACTGGCGTGCCGTGATCGGGTCCAGCAGGAGACAAGGCGCCGTGTTGGCGTCGGTGCCGTAGAGCATGTCACGCACATGCTCACGCCAGTACTTCTCGCGCAGGCCGAGGTTGAAGGTGGTCGAGCGGCAGCCCCAGAAGATGCTGACGACCGAGTCGCTCGGCTTGAAGCCCTTCTGCACGTGCAGGGGCTCCCACGGGCTGCGCTCCTCGTTCTCGGCGAAGGTGAGGTTGTTGTAGGTGTAGTTGTTGCCGGTCGAGCCCATGTAGGTTTCGCCCGGCACCGACCCGCCCTGCAGATTCTGCGACAGGATCCCGTAGGCGCGGCCGATGGTGGCGTTGGCGTGGTTGTAGGGGCCCATGGCGCCGATGCCCCAGTTCATCCCGATCTCCTTGCGGATCGGGCCGTTGACCACGACCATGCTCGAGGCCGAGCTTGACGTGCTGCTGCGAGCGGACAAGCCCGACGCCGCAAGCGCCAGGATGACCGGGAAATATTCGGGCTTCGCGCCGGCCATCACGGCATTCACGGCGACTTTCTCGACCGTGTATTCCCACTGCCCGCGGTTGGCGGTCGCCTGCATGCGGCCGACGATCTCGTCGGGCGCGTGGCTCGTGTGCGCGAGCATCGCGGCGACGCGTTCCTCGGTCGGCAGCACGATCGGCAGCGTGTCGGTCCAGTGATTGTCGAGGAAGAGCTGGTGCAGGTTGTCCTCGGTGTCGGGCTCGACAAAGCGCGGGGTCGAACGGTCGGCCACGGTGGCGACATCGGCGAGACCTTTGGTCAGGCCTTCGATCACCTCCTGCATCACCGGCTTGCCGGTGGTCGGGTCCTTGCCATCCACATAGGCGCGCAACTCGGCCGCCGACTTGCCCATCACCGGCTGCGGGACAAACACGCAGGCTGCCGAAGCCAGGCCCTGCACCCGCGCGGTCGAGCGCACGACGCGCTCGAAAATGTCCGTGTGCAGCGCGACGGTCGGCACGCCGTATTTGGTGTCGACGGTGATCGCATGCGTCGCAACGGCAGGTGCGCAGGTGCTGCAATGGCCGACCCCGAGGATCGCCGCGTCCGCGTTCGCCTTGATGTCGTCCCACAGCTTGGGATCGTCGTGGCCGTAATAGTTATTGAGCGAGACGATGCGGGTCTTCACGCTCGGCATGTGCTGGGCGAACCAGGCCTGCACCTGCTTGAGCAACTCGATCGAGTCGTCGAACCGGCAATCGACCAGGTAGACGGTCTTGCCGTCCAGCGTATCGAGCCGGCCTGCCGCTGATTTCTTGGCGACCTTGGGCGGATAGCCGACCGGATTGAGCACGGTGATCTTGGTCTGGCTTCCCGTTTTGCTGACGATATCGAGCATGGTTCGGTGACCTTGTGATGAGGGCGCAAGTCCCGCAAGCGCGCCGGCTTGAGCAAAGTTTCTAAACCCCGGCAGAGGCGTTCTCAAGGGTTCCGGCCGCATCGCTGCGGTGCGAATGGCGCTGTCATCTGACCTGCACCGAGCCCCGATAGCCTGCCGGCCGCATTGATGGATCTCCAAACCCCAGAGGGTCGATTATGGCTGCCGTCGTCGTTGAATTTGGTCAATCGCACACCGAGAACCGTTCGCTGTCGCTGACGCGCGCCGACAAGGAGCGCATCCTGCAGAACTTCCCGGACAAGATTTCCGTATCGGTGCCGGGTTTTGGCGCGCAGGAGTTTCCGCTGCGGGCGCAGGTCAAATCGGTGCTCGACCAGATCCCGCCACCGGTTGCCAAGGTGACGTTCGAGGTCCGCGGCAGCGCTGAGGATCCGGACGCGATTTCAATCAACAACACGCGCCTCAAGGTGCTCGGTGTGCGTGCCGGCAGTTTCGAGGTGCTCAACGCGTCGGTCGCCTACGAGTTTGACGCTGACATCGAGCCGGAGGGGACCACCGTCGAGACCTGCACCTGCGATGACGGCCGCGAAGGCCAGCAGGTCAGCCGCACGTTCAAGCTGGTGTGGACGATCGCCATCGATATCGAGCCCGGTATTGGTGGTGAGTTCGAGATCGAGGAGCTGGACATTCCGATCATGGCTCCGTGCTCATGCCCGGAGGCGGAGGCCGAACTGGTTGAGGCCGAGGAAGAACAGGAACACGAAGCAACCGACGAAGACGATGAGGAGCGGGAGGACAAAGAGGAGCGCGGCGGCAGCAAGAAGAAGTCGGGCAAGAAGAAGCGGAAAGGCCGCGATTAACCAGCCGATTGGTGTTCGCACGGGCCCTCGGGTAAAGTCCTCCGCGTGCTCGTGCGGAGGGACCGATGATCCTGCTCTCGAACGGCGGAACGAACCAGCACCGCAGCCCAAAGCGCTCCGACACGATGGCCATCGGTACGGTCGATGGCGTCGTGGTGCTGGAGCGATCCGGCGGCGCCTGGAACATCAAGCACAAAGGGCTGTCAGGCGTGTCGGTCAGCGCCGTGACGGCGCTCGAGGACGGCACGCTGTTCGCCGCAACGCACGGTGTCGGCGTCGCCCGCAGCGAGGACGGCGGCAAGACCTGGGCCTGGACCAATGACGGGATCGACCGTTTCGATCTCTGGTCCGCGCGCGCCGGCCAGCTGAAGGGCCGCGAGGTCGTGTGCGTCGGCTCGCTGCCGGCGCATGTGTTTCTGAGCGAAAACCGCGGCAAGAGCTGGCGCGAGCTCACCGGCCTGCGCAAGGTCGAGAGCACCGGTCAGTGGTGCTTTCCGCCGCCGCCGCGTATCGGCCACGTCAAGGACATCGTGATCGACGGCGACAACCTCTGGGTCGGGATCGAGATCGGCGCCCTCTTGGTGTCATCCGACGGCGGCGAAAGCTTCACCGATCTGCATGTCGATCCGCGGCCGGTCGAGTGCGACATCCATCGCATCCTGCTGCATTCGCAGCGGCCCGGGCGGATCATCGTTGCCAACGGCATCGTCGGGGTGATGTCGAGCGACGACGGCGGCGCTACCTGGCGCAAGAATCCGATGCCGCAGGAGGCCAACTATCCAGATGCCATGGTGGTGCATCCGGATGATCCGGATCTCGTGTTCCTGAGTGCCGGCGTCGGTTGGCCGTCGCACTGGTACAAGATCGGCCGCGCGCGCGGAAAGATCGCCCGCAGCCGGGACGGCGGGATGAACTGGGAACGGCTGTTGGGCGGACTTCCTGATGGCCAGCGCGCGCTGTTCAGCGCGCTGACGATCGAGGTTTGGCCTGGGGGTTATGGCCTGCACGCAGTCGATACCGACGGGCAGGTGTTCGAGAGCCTTGATGGCGGCGATCACTGGACCATCATCGCCGACGTGCCGCCGGTCTCGAAGGGGGAGTTCCACCGCGGCCTGGTGCGCGACCGCGTCAAGCTCGCGACCGTGGACGACATCGTGGTCAGCGATGTCGCCGAGCGGCGTCTCGCTGCCGTGAAGCTCTAGCCTGCTTCAGTTGCGGTCGATCCCGCCGCCGCCGGCCCCTTCGGGCTTGAGCATGTGCGGGAACGGCATCACCCCGTTGTCGCTCGTCTCTGCCTCGGAAGCCTTGGCCATGAAATCCTCAGCCATCGCTTGAAAGCGATCCGCTAAGGTCTGGTCCGTACACGATTCCGAGAGACGCATGCATGTGTTCGCTTGGCGCCGGAAGTAAGACGGGCCCTGCATTGCGACACCCCCCTGTGGTACTTAGGGGGGCAAACGCAGATGGATTGCAAAAGTTCCAAAAAAAATTGCGGTATTAGAAGAAATCCGTCACGGGCCGATCATCCGTAGCGGCTGGCGTGCCAATGCGGCGCCTTCCCCCAGCGCCGCAAGCTTGCGCCAAGCGATGTCGGCGCGCATCGGCGCCATCCCACAATTCGTTGAAACGACGATCTTTTCCGCGGGGACGTGGTTGAGGACCTCGCCAATGACATCGGCAACCTGGTCGGCGGTTTCCACCGCGTCCGTCGCCACATCGATGGCCCCGATCTGCACTGTCTTGCCCGCGAGCAGACCGAGCAGGTTCAGGGGAACCTTGCTGTTGCGGCACTCGAGCGACACCTCGTCGAGCCGGCTTGCGGCGAGGGCGGGGAAAATCTGCTCGTACTGCCGCCACTCGCTGCCGAGGCTCGCTTTCCAGTCGATATTGGCCTGGATGCCATAGCCGTAACAGATGTGCACCGCGGTGGTGCAGGTCGACGCCCGCGATTGCGGTGTGCAGGGCGTCGATCCCCCATTGGCCGACCTCGTCCATATAGACGTTGAACGCCGGCTCATCGAACTGGATGACATCGACCCCGTCCGCCGCAAGCCCGCGCGCCTCCTCGTTGAGGAGCTGGGCGAAGGCAAACGCCATCTTGACCCGGTCGCCGTAGTGTTGGTCGGCGATGGTGTCGATGATGGTCATCGGGCCGGGCAGGGTGAACTTGAGCTTGTGCTTGGTGTGGGCGCGGGCGTAGCGCGCTTCCGCCGCATGGACGCGGGACTTCAGGCGCAGCGGGCCGGTGACGGTTGGCACCATCGCTTTGTAGCGATCCTTGCGGATCCCCATCTCGACCTTGCGGGCGAAATCGATCCCTTCGACGCACTCCAGAAAGCCGTGCACGAAATGCTGGCGCGACTGCTCGCCGTCGGTGACGATGTCGATACCTGCGTCTTCCTGGTGCTTGATGGCGAGCAGGGTCGCATCGAGCTTTGCGGCGTCGAGCTCGGCGCCAGTCAGCTTCCAGGGTGCCCACAGCCGGTTCGGCTCGGCGAGCCAGGCCGGTTTGGGCAGGCTGCCGGCAGTCGTGGTTGGAAACATCGCCTCCCCCGATTGTTTGTTCTTCAGTTGACGCGCCAGTTGTAGATCCAATCATAACGTTGCAGCAGACGCTCGCCGCCGAGCATGCGCATGGCGGTGTCGCGCAGGAACGCGTCCGCCCCGCGATGATAAATCCTACCAGTCTGCCGCGCCGCGTGCTGCACGCGCGTGGTGCGGCCGCGCCGTCGCGACTCATAGGCGCGCAATCCCTGCACCAGGTCGTTCGGATGCGCGGTGATCTCGGCCGCGAGCACTGCGGCGTCTTCGATTGCCATGGCGGCTCCCTGTGCCAGGAACGGAAACACAGGGTGCGCGGCATCGCCGAGCAAGGTGACAGGGCCATCGCCCCAACCGGATAGTGGCGCCCGTTCGTGCAGGGCCCACTTGAGCCAATGGTCCGGGATGCCAAGCAGGTCGCGCGCGTGGCGTGACCAGGCACCGAGCGGATAGCGGGCCAACACCTCGGCCGGGGTGCTCCGGGTGCTCCAGCCGGGCGCGTCCCAGCGGTCTTCCGTGATGGCGACGACATTGATCTGGGCGCCGCCCGCGACCGGATAGTGCACCAAGTGGCTGCGGCGCCCGAGCCAGAGATTGACCATCGGTTCGCGCGCCGGCTTGGCGGCCATCTCGGTCGGCACCAGCGCGCGCCACGCGACCCGGCGGGCAAACCGCGGCCTGATCTTGTCTCCGAGTAGCGCCCGCACCGCCGACCAGATGCCATCGGCGCCGATCAGCAGCGATCCCTCCGTGTCCACTCTGGCCGGGACCTTCGCGTTGGGCAGGGCATATAGACCTTGGACCGTGATGCCGTCCGCATTGACCGCGAAGCGATCGACCCGGGTGCCGAGCACAAGCTTGATGTTCGGGTTTGCTTGCACCGCCTCGAGCAGCGCGGCCTGCAGGTCACCGCGATGGATCACCCAGTAAGGCGCGCCAAAACGTTCCGCTACCTGGGCAAGCGGCATGCGTACGATCTCGTGGCCGTCGCGCGCGCGCAGCACCCGTAGCGCTGTTGGGGCGACCGCGGCTGCACGCAGCCGGTCGCCGAGTCCGAGGTCGAGCAGCACCCGGCTCGCGTTGGGCGATAGCTGAATTCCGGCGCCGGTTTCCTCCAGACGCTCGGCTTGCTCGAGGATGACAACATGAAGCCCGGCGCGGGCGAGGCTCAGTGCCGCCGTGAGGCCGCCAATTCCGGCGCCGGCGATGACAGCGGTCCGCGTCGCCGTCACCGGCGCAAAATCAGGCTGCGGCCGCCGCTTCAGTCAAGGCACATTCCGCGGGGATTGCGGTGTGCGGGTCCAACGTGGGGTTATGCTTGTAGAGGGTCGAGCAGTACGGACAGATGATCTCGGCTTCGCTGCCCATATCGAGAAACACATGCGGATGGTCGAATGGCGGCTTGGCGCCGATGCACATGAATTCGTGCGCGCCGATCTCGATCTGGACGAGACCTGCATCATTGTGAAAATGCGGCACCACGTGATCCGTCATGATCGACCCATCTGCCAAACGCACCTGTCCTTTCGGACCATAGCGGGCGAGTTGGGGAATTGGTAGACCTCGCGCAACCGGCAACGCTCGCCTATATCCTGCCTTCAATCGACGCGCGGACGGGCCCATGCGCTTTGGCAAGACGCTTTCCCGCAGGCTCGGTCCCGCCGGCCTGCCGATTACGATCGCTGCGCTCAGCCTGATCGTCGCTTTCGCGGCGTCGCCGGAGATTTCCGACGCCGGTTTCCGGCTCACCCACGACGATCCAGCTGATATTGCCGATCACACGCTCGCCCGTACGTTTACGCCCGACGTGGCCAACCGGCAGATCCGCGCTGCCCTTGATGAGGGTGACATCGACCTCGCCAATAGCTTTGCCGAGTTGGCGCGTGACCGCCGCGTTTTGGTTGATCCGGCGCTGGTGGCGCGGCTTGAGGCGGCCAATTCGACCGGCGCGACGGTGCGGCGCGAAGCCGGAAGCTTTGTCCACGGCCTGATCACGGGCCAGCCCGACGATACGGCCGGCATGATCGGAACCGGCGTCGGCGACCTGTTTGTATTTGGCGACGTGCGCGATGCCGACTCGCGAAGGCCTGCGGCTCGCGCGCGGTGAAGAGGCTGGACGAGGCCGTGCTGGGTCTTGCCTGCGTGGGCATTGCGGTCACCGCCGGGACTTATGCGTCGCTCGGGATCGCAACGCCGGCGCGCATCGGCCTGTCGTTGGTCAAGGTCTGCGCGCCTCACCGGACGCATGAGCACGCGCCTCGCCGGCACGCTCGGACGCTCGCTGCGCGGCATTGTTGATACGGTCGCGATGCGTCGCGCGCTGACCAATGTGTCCTGGACCGCCCCGGTCATGACCGTGCGGGCCGCGCGCGATGCCGTCAAACTCGAGCGCGCCGGCATGCTGGTCAATCTCGCCGGTGACGTCGGCCGCATCGAAGCGCGCGCCGGTTCGCGCGCGGCGCTCGATGGGCTGCGGCTCGCGGAAGAACCGGCCGAGGTCGCGCGTGTTGCCAAGCTCGCCGAGAAAGAGGGCGGCAAAACCCGCGCGATCCTGCGGCTGCTCGGCCGCGCCGCGCTCGCGCTCAGTCTGCTCACCTGGCAGGGCGCGAGTTGGCTCGTCACCGCCGTGTTGATGGCGTTCGCGTTCTGCTCGGCCCTGAAGGGGATCGTCGAACGCACGACGCAAAGCATGCTTCGACGCAAGAAGCGCCGGCGCGAACGGGCTCGGCTCGCCTCGATCACACAGTCCGCATAAGCACGCCGCACATGCCCTCATTTCACAACGGTCCGGTTGAGATCGCCTATCTGGACGAGGGCGAGGGCGAGCCGATTGTCCTGGTGCACGGCTTTGCCTCCAACAAAGAGGTCAACTGGGTCGCGCCGGGTTGGGTCGCCGCACTCACCCGCGCGGGACACCGTGCCATCGCGCTCGACAACCGCGGCCACGGTGAGTCGAGCAAACTCTACGATCCGGCCGATTATGATCGCGCCAAGATGGCGGAGGACGTACGAGCGCTGCTCGATCACCTCGGCATCGCCCGCGCCGACGTCATGGGTTACTCGATGGGCGCGCGCATCACCGCCAATCTCGCGCTGGCGCATCGCGAGCGCTTGCGCAGCGCGACCTTCGGAGGGCTCGGCATCCGCCTGGTCTCGGGCGGTGGACTTCCGCCCAACGTGGTGCGAGCCCTGGAAGCCCCGTCGATCGACGAGGTCACGGACCCGCAGGGTTTCATGTTCCGGCGCTTTGCCGAGCAGACCAAATCCGACCTGCGGGCGCTGGCTGCTTGCGCGCGCGCCGGCGCCGGGCCGCTGCCGCGCGACCAGGTGGCGAGCCTGAGGATACCGGCCCTGATCGCGGTCGGAACCAAGGACACGATCGCCGGCTCGCCGCACGAGCTTGCGCAGTTGCTTCCCGAGGGGCGGGTTCTCGAGATCCCGGACCGGGACCATATGCTGGCTGTGGGTGACAGGGTCTACAAGGAGGGGGTATTGGCTTTCCTGCGCCAGCGGCCGTGAAAGCCTGCTCGCCCAGCATTGCGGTTTACCGAATAATGAATTGACGATTGGAACGGCAGCGACGTTGCGCGTTTTGTGCTAAAAGCCCGCCCGGTTCCGGGCGGTAGGTATGGAGTAGGCGGGCATGGCCCAGCAGCAGACCAAGACGGTGCTCGACAAGGTCGATCCGGTCTGGACGCGGATCCGACGTGAAGCCGAGGAGATCGTGCGGCGCGAGCCGGAGATCGCCTCGTTCATCTATTCGGCGGTGCTGCATGCGACGACGCTGGAAGAGGCGGTGGTGCAGCGGCTCGCCGAGCGGCTCGACCATCCTATGGTGCGCGGCGAGCTGATCCGCCAAGTCTATGCCGAAGCGATCGACGAAAAGCCCGGGCTCGGCGAAATGTTTCGCGCCGACGTGGTCGCGACTTTCGACCGCGATCCGGCCACGACCCGGTTCATCGAGCCGATTCTCTACTACAAAGGCTTCCATGCCATTCAGAGCCAGCGGCTCGCGCATTGGCTGTGGGGCAAAGGGCGCAAGGACCTCGCCTATTATATGCAAAGCCGCGCGTCCGAGGTTTTCCAATGTGACATCCACCCCGCGGCGCGCATCGGCCGGGGCATTTTCGTCGATCACGCCACCGGGGTCGTAGTTGGTGAGACGGCCGTGATAGACGACGACGTATCCATCCTGCACGGCGTCACCCTCGGCGGCACCGGCAAGGAAGTCGGTGATCGCCATCCCAAGATCCGGCATGGCGTCCTGATCGGCGCCGGCGCAAAAATCCTCGGCAATATTGAGGTCGGTCACTGCGCGCGCATCGCCGCCGGCTCGGTTGTGGTCAAAGACGTGCCCAATAACGTGACAGTCGCCGGCGTGCCCGCCAAAGTGATCGGCGAGGCAGGTTGTGCCGAGCCCTCGCGCACCATGGACCAGATGGTGCTCGACCACAGCATTTAACGAGCGACGCACATACCGTTTTGCTTCCAAGAGGACGAGATTCGTGACCTAGTCCTTGGGGTAAGACTCCGCTAATTTGGCGGCGCCTGAGACAAACGGCTGGGGAGCAGGACGTGGACGTTCCGGAAATTCGTAAGCTCGAAAACTATTTGCGTCGGCTGTTCGGCAATCGCGCGCATCCGTGTTGTGCCGCGGCCGCGCAAGGACGACTCGGCCGAGGTCTATATCGGCGAGGAATTCATCGGCGTCCTCTTCGTCGACGATGAGGACGAGGATCGCTCCTATAATTTCCAGATGGCCATTCTCGGCACCGACCTGGAATGAGGGCGTGCCGCCCGCAACATGCCTGATCGCCGCCGCATCACGGGTCGCGAGCCAGGCTTTCATCGGTTTCGCCTCGGTGAACGCGAGGCGGCGGTCGTCACCGACGGGCCGCTGTTGCTGACGCCGCCCGGCGACGTTTTCCTCACGCTCGCGCCCGAGCAGATCGCGGATGCCCTGCTCGCCGCGTTTTTGCCGAGCGGACCCATGCGCATCGAGCAGAACATACTGCTCGTCAATATCGACGGCGCGCTCGTCCTGTTCGACAACGGCATGGGCAGCTCGCAACTGTTTGGTCCTTGTGCGGGACGGTTGCTTGAAAGCCTGGCGGACGCGGGTGTCGCGGCGGATGAGATCAACGCCCTGGTGCTCAGTCACGCGCATCCGGATCATTGCTGGGGAACCATGCGTGACGACGGCACGCCGACGTTCCCCAGCGCCACGATCTACATGGCGGAAGCGGAACTGCGTTTCTGGGAGGCGTGCACCGATCCTGCGATGAGCGACGTGGTCAAGGGCGTGGCCAAGCATCTCGCGCCAGTGCGCGAACGCATCCGTTTTTTCACTGATGGCCAGGAGTTCTTGCCCGGACTGCGGGCGATCGCCGCTCCCGGACACACGCCGGGGCATGCGATCTTCACGATCGCATCCGGCGAGGAGCAACTCTGCGTGCTGTGCGACATCGCCTTTCACGATCCGCTCTCGTTTGCCTATCCGGCGGCCCACAGCGCCTACGATCAGGATCAGGTGCAGGGCGCAGAGACGCGCAGCCGAACTTTAGCCTGGCTCGCGGATACACGCATGCGGCTTATCAGCTATCACGCACCCTGGCCTGGTATCGGACACGTGGCGCGATCGGGTACGGCCTATCGGTTTGTTCCGGAGCCGATGATCAGGATTGAGGATTAGATCCCTGCCGACGCAGTCCGATTGCCGTGCAACTGGTGCACACGTAACCTTTCACCCGTGACTATTGCTCTCAGAGCGGCTCCAATACCCGGCGAGGCGAGAAAACGGGGAACGCCATGTGCAAGGGTAAGGCTATAGGCAAACCATGAAGTCCGTGCCGGTTTGCATCGTCGGCGGCGGTCCGGTCGGAATGAATCTGGCGCTCAACCTTGCGGCGCTGGGGGTGCGCAGCATTCTCGTCAACACGGATCCGGAGAGCCTGCAGCAGCCGCGCGGCAGCACACAGAACGCGCGTACGATGGAGCATTATCGGAGGCTTGGTCTCGCGCGTCAGATCCGTAAGCTCGGGTTGCCCCCCGATCAGCCGACTGACGTCACCTACTCAACGCGCACCAACGGATGGGAACTCGCGCGCATCAAGATGCCGTCCGAGCGCGAAAAGATGCGCGCAGTCGAGCAAGCGTCAGTTACGGACCAGGTTCCAGAGCCGATCCTGCGCTGCAATCAGATGTATGTCGAACGTTTCGTCCTGGAGCATCTCAAGACCGTCGCCAATGTTGAGCTGCGCTTCGGATGGCGCTGCGTCAATTGGACGGAGCGAGTGGATGGTGTCACCGCCGAGATCGAGGACACCGTCTCAGGTGCTGTTGAAACGATATCCTGTCTCTATCTCGTCGGGTGCGACGGCGGCCAGAGTTTGGTGCGGCGCAAGCTCGACATCCATTATTCCGGCCAAGCCGGTGCCGCGAACATGGCTTACCTCAGCGGTATGATGGTTTCGACGCACCTCTATAGCCCGGCTTTCTTCAAACTCTTTTCGCATCGGCTGGGATGGCAACAATGGACCGTGAATGCGTCGATCCGATCAAACATGGTCATTTTGAATGGCAAGGACGAGCTCATTCTGCTCAGCCAATTGCCGAGCCCTGATCAGAAACCCGACGACAACCTGATCGCACAGCGGTTCGTCGCCGCCGTCGGCCAATCAATCGATTTCAAGATCCTGGCGCATTGGAGCTGGACGCCAGGGCGGGCGCTCGTTGCCGATAGCTATGGTCGAGGCCGCGTCGTGCTGGCAGGAGACTCCGTGCATTTGTTCACCCCAACCGGCGGGTTCGGCATGAACACCGGTGTGGACGATGCCGCCAATCTCGGCTGGAAACTCGCCGCTCTCGTGCAAGGGTGGGGCGGCCCGAACCTGCTCGCGAGCTATGAGGCCGAGCGCCGGCCGATCGGTATTCGCAACACCAGCATGGCAAAATCTTTCTCGCGTAACGTCGGTAGTCTGCCCGTTCCTCCCGAGATCGAAGAGGATAGTCCACGCGGGGCGCTGGCCCGCGAAGCAACCGGCGAGATCTTGCGGGGCTTCACCGAAGAGTTTGCGTCGATCGGCATTCAACTCGGCGCGAGATACAACAACTCAGCGAATCGTGATTTCCGACGGCACGGCACCACCGCCCGACGATCCGTTCAAATATGTTCCGAGCGCATGTCCCGGAGGACGCGCCCCGCATGCGTGGCTGCCCGATCGGTCATCGTTGTTTGATCAGTTCGGTAGCGGATTTACATTGCTGCTCATGCCGGGACGTGAGGACGATGGCGATTCATTTGTTGCTGCTGCGGCGCAAACATAAAATTCCGCTCAAGCGGTATGCTGTAGATCTGCCTGAAGTTCGTGATCTCTATTGCAGCGGGATGGCTCTGATCCGTCCCGATCAACATGTCGCTTGGCGCGGCGACCGCAGCCCGGAGCACGTTGCGGCGACATTGCGGACCGCAGTTGGGCACTGATATGGAGAAGCAACAACTACTGTCCTCGTCCTGAGGAGCCTGGTCCCGTAGGGGCCAGGCGTCTCGAAGGACGGCCACAATGAACGTCATTGTCTTTGGCCATCCTTCGAGACGCACGCGGGCGTGGCCCGCGTGCTCCTCAGGATGAGGTCAGAGAACGATCAGACCAATGTTCGCGCAATTCCTGGATCGAGCCGACCGAACGCCTGGCCTGAATCGATGAAGGCGTGCGCGAGAAGCGCGGGGCAGGGGCCGCCTGTTGAAGTCCATCGATGTCAACAACAGTTCCGCGTGCCTGCAGATGCGCGTGCTGCAAGGCTTCGGTGAATGACAGGACCGGCGCCACACACGCGTCGTTCCCCTCGAAGATGGCGATCCACTCGTCCCTGGTCTTTGTCTTGAAGACGTCCTGTGCCTTGCGTTTCAAGCTCGGCCAAGCCGTGCGATCGCGCTGCTTGTCGAACTCTGGATCGGTGAGGCCGGCGAGCTTCCTGAACGTGGCGTAAAATTTGGGCTCCCCGGCACCGACGGCGATGTACTTGCCGTCGGCGCATTCATAGGTCGTGTAGAAATGCGCGCCGCCGTCGAATGGATTGGAGCCGCGCTGGCTATTCCACTGGCCGAGAGCCGTGAGCGTGTGGAACAGTGATAGCATCGACACCACGCCATCGCAGATCGCGCAGTCGACGACCTGGCCGCGGCCGGATTGGCGGGCTTCCAGCACCGCTGCTAACACGCCCATCACGAGGAACAGCGATCCGCCGCCGTAATCCCCGAGCAGATTGAGTGGCGGCACAGGAGCGCCCTCTGCAGGTCCGATCGCGTTAAGAGCGCCCGCCAGTGCGATATAGTTGATATCGTGTCCGGGAGCTGCGGCGAGGGGGCCCGTCTGACCCCAGCCGGTCATGCGGCCGTAGACCAGCTTCGGGTTCGCTGCCAGCAGCTTTTCTGGTCCGAGCCCCAGCCGCTCCATTACGCCGGGGCGGAAGCCTTCGAGCAGAACGTCGGCACGGTTGGCAAGCGCGGCGGCGCAGTCGAGGTCTGCGGGTTGTTTGAGATCGAGCGCGAATGAGAGCCTGCCGCGCGAAATGATATCTTTCGCTCGACGCTGGCCATCCGGTCGATCAAGGCGCACGACGTCCGCCCCCATGTCGGCGAGCAGCATGGCCGCATAGGGAACCGGCCCCAACCCGGCGAACTCGAGCACGCGCAACCCGCGCAGCGGCCCTTGCGCCTGGTGTGTGTTAGATCCGTTGCTCATTTTTTCTATTCGACGCTCGCGCCGGCTGCTTTGACGACCGGCGGCCACTTTGCGAGCTCGTCCTGGATGTACGCGGCGAACTCGGACGGACTATCCGTCTTGATATCCATGCCAAGGGCGGAGAGTCGCGCGACGACGTCCGGCTTTGCCAGAATTGCACGGACCGTCTCATTGTAGCGGTCGATCACCGCTGCCGGCGTGCCCTTCGGCGCAGCCAGGCCGACCCAGGCCGAGAGATCATAGGCTGGATAGCCCTGCTCGGCGATTGTTGGAACCTCCGGCAGCGCCTGGGCTCGCTCCTTCGACGTCACGCCAAGCGCCCGCACCTCGCCGCTTTTGATATGCGCGATCGCCTCCGGGATGGGCACGAACATGGCCTGGACTTCGTTGCTCATGACCATGGGAAGAGCCTTGGATGTGCCGGCGTAAGGCACGTGGATCATCTGCGTGCCCGTCGTCATCTTGAATAGCTCGGCCGCGAGATGCTGGGCGGAGCCAACGCCGGACGACGCGTACGCAACTTTGTTGGGGTTTGCTTTCAGATAGGCGACAAACTCAGCGATGTTCTTGGCGGGCACGGACGGATGAACGACAAGTACGTTCTTGAGCAACACAACGAGCGAGACCGGAACGAAATCCGCAACCGGGTCGTAAGGCAGCTTCTTGCCGTACAGTGCCGGATCGAGCCCATGCGTCCCGATGGTGATCAACCCGATGGTCATGCCATCGGGAGCAGAGCGCGCGAGTTCCATCATGGCGATGTTGCCGCTCGCTCCCGGCTTGTTTTCGACAAACGCTTGTTTGCCGGAAGACTCGCCAAATGCTTGGGCGATGGTACGGGCGATCATGTCCAGTGAACCGCCGGGGGGCGCAAGCGTAATGATCCGCACCAGCTTCCCCGATCCGAACGGCTGTGCGAACGCCGCTCCGGATGCGAGGAATGCGACAAACAAAAGTAGAAGGCCTATTTGAAACCGACGCATCGATTGCTCGCCCGCGTGTCTACGGCACGTAGCCAAATCCGGCGCCCAGGCGCGCCGTCATGTACTGCCGCCCGGCATCCGACCAAGTCTCCTCCGGCGCAAGTTGCAGCGAGACCGCCCGCACCATGAAGAGATCAGGATTGGCGATCCCGGCGGGGACAACGCCCTTATCTCGGTGTGCGCGCACGGCTTCGAGCAGAGAGCGACGTGCAACGACGATTCCGCTGTCACTGACCCCGAGCTTTTCCTTGGTGCGATCATAAATTGGCGAGAGCCCGCTCTGGCAAGCCGCGTCTTGAACCCACAGGCCTGGCAGTCCGGAGAACCACGTCGTGCGCTGGGTGTCATAGTCGAAGTGAAAATCGTTCTCGCGGTTGAACTTGGTCCAGTATCCCGCATAAGGCTGGCTCACATCATCATGGCGCTTTGCGTGCCGGCTGGCGTGCCCGGTCTCGCGATTGTTGTATCCCTCTTCGAACAGATCCCGCATCCTACCTGGTAGTGGATCGCTCGGATGGTAGGTGAACATCAGGCAGAGCGTGTGCTCGTCATCCATGGGTACCCAGGCGTGACCCGAGAGCTCAGGATATTTCGATTGCGGCGGCACCATCGTGTAGAACGGCAGCACGAATTGGTTCACGCGCCAATAGAGTCGGCCGTCCGGCAGGTTGCGGCGCGCCGCAATGCTCACGCCGAACTCCTGGCGCATGCATTCGAATACGGGACGCAGATCTTTGACCAGGTTGCCCAATCGCCCTTGACCATCGATGCGGCTGTGCAGGATGGGCGCGTGCGCCGAATCGATTTCGCCCTCCAGCGCCTGCAGCCAGTTGCACTCCTCGACGCGCATCGAGACGTGGCACCGCTCCTCCGGAACCAGATTCCATTCGAGATTCGGAAGCGGCGGCGGATTTGCCTGGTCGCGGCCCAAGTAGGTCCACACCACGCCGTTGCGCTCCCGGCAAGGATACGCCTTGATGCGGACGTTGTCCTTGAAACGGCTCTGCGCCGGCTCCGCTGGCATGTCGGTGACCTGACCGTTCACGTCGAACTTCCAGCCGTGATAAACGCAGCGCAATCCGCACTCTTCGTTTCTCGCGTACATGAGCGGTGCGCCGCGATGCGCACAGGCATTGTCAACGAGGCCGACCGCATTGTCCGAAGCGCGAAATGCGACCAGATCTTCGCCAAGCAATCTCACCCGCTTTGGCGGTCCGTCGGGCAGGAGATCCCTCGACAGCAGAAATGGTATCCAATAGAGCCGGTGAAATTCTCCCATCGGAGTGCCAGGCCCGACCCGGACGAGCGTCTCGTTATCTTCGTGCGACAGCATGTGATCCTCTTGCTGATGTTCTATGTGCTCGGCTGTTGTTCAATCTGTACCTGCGCCGCCCGCCAGCATGCGAAACTCGGGGAGGGCAATATTCTTGTCCGTGTCCGACGCGGCGAACGATACCTTTACCGCGTCGCCCGTCTTGAGCATCTCCGCCGGCATTCCGACGACGTGCGCCACCATGATCAGACCAGGCTGCTCTGTCAGCTCCACCTCGCCGATGGTGAATGGCGGTTCGACACCGGGGAGAACGTCGATGTGAATCGTGGTCCACGACTTCAGCCGTCCGGTGCCGGACAACTTTTCCCAGACGAATTCGTCCGCCAGACAGCGCGGGCAACGCGGCGGTGGTGGATAAGACAGAACGCCGCATGCGCGGCAGCGTGGCAGCCATAGTTCATTGCCCGCGGCGCCGGTCCAGAAAGGGCGCGTTTCTGCGGTTGGAACGGGTATGGGCCGCTGTGCCACGATGACTAATCTTCTATTGATATCACTGCCTCAGGGCAGCGTCGCATCGCCTCCTCGAGCCGCTTGAGTTGACTGTCATCGGGATGTTCGACCAGAACGTGGGCGATACCGTCGGCGTCGAGTTTGAACAAGTCGGGGGCCACGAGCTCGCACTGTCCGTGCCCCATGCAACAGTCCTGATTGAGAATAATTCGCATGTATCACCTTTGTCTTGGCTAGTGTGGCCTGCCGAATTCTATTGCCGACGATCTACAACAAACAGTTCTCCCGTGACGTCAGCTTGCGTATCTGCGACCCGACGGATTAGTGCGAACCATCGGCATCGAAACAGTTTCCGAGGCTTCCTCGCTGCGGATGCCCTGCTCGATGCGCCGGCCGGTAGCGATGAGATCCGGCAGGCTCCGTTCGATGATCTCCTGGGTCGAGACCGCGCGCGTGAGATAGACGAGGTTCAGGCTGGCAAGCGCATAGCCTTTGCGGCGAATAGGGACGGCGATGGCGGCACAGCGGTTCGTTCCAAACCGCAGACCCATATTTCCAAATCCATCGCGACGCTCCGAAACCGCAAAGCCACGCTCGCGCGTCTGATTGAGAACGCGGGCAACGTAGACCGCATCCCGCGCCCGCTCGCCCTCGATACCGTCGCGCTTCCGAAGCATGGTCAGGAGACGCTCCCGTTCATCATCTGCGCAAAAAGCCAGATAGGCTCTGCCACCCGACGACTGAAGCATCGGCACGCGAATCCCGAGGACGCGCGAATTGAACGACCATGGCGTAATTCCATGCGTCGTCTCGCGAACAACCAGTTCGTCGGTGTCGAGGATCATCAGATCGCTTGGCCACAGTACTTTGCGGGTCAAAGCGTGCATCAGCGGCCGAGCAACTTCGGCGATCCAGACAACATCGCGGAAGCCCTCGCTCAATTGCAGCACCTTCAAGGTCAGACAATATTCATTGCTGTCGTCCAGATAGCGCACGACGCCGAGGTGCTTGAGCGTTTCCAAGAGGCGCTTCACCGTCGTGCGGTGCAGTCCCGTCTCGGTGCTCAGTCGGATCACCGAGTTTCGCCCGCCAGTGCTGGCGTTGAGTGCACGCAGCACCTCAAGGCCACGTTCCAGACCTTGGACGCGGCTATATTGGGCTGATGAGCTTCGCTTGGTCATGACTTGTCCAGTGTTCATTCTGGCTTGATGCCAAGGCCCTTTCCGGCTTCGATCATACGCGCCTCCTCGGCCTGAAACGCGAGTTTGAAGTCCTCCGGCGAGCTCGCAAACGGTGTGAACCCCACGGCCTTAAGCTTCGCACTGATTGTTGGGTCGGCCACGAACGCCCTGACCTCGGCGTTGAGCTTATCGATGATTGGGCGCGGGGTTTCTCGAGGGGCAAATACGCCGATCCAAACCATGAGATCGTCCAGCTGCACCCCGGCCTCGCGCAAAGATGGGATATCGGGAATATCCGGGTTCCGCTCGTTGGCGGTAATGGCCAGCAGCCGCAACTCGCCGCGTTGGACGAACGGCCGCACGGTCGCGAGCGATCCCAGCAGGAAATCGGCGTCGCCCGACGCGACAGCCTTGGCTGCCTCGGGTGCGTTGGAAAACGGCACGTGGGTCGCCGTGATGCCGGCGGCCCTGTTGAATATTGCGGTTTGCAACCAGAGCAGGAATCCGTAGCTCGTGAAGTTCAATTTTTCCGGATTGGCCTTGGAGATTGCGGATAGGTCCGCAACTGCACGGTAAGGTCGGCCCGCATTTACGGCGAGCACCTCTGGGGCGCGCATGATCGGCGAAATGAATGCGAGGTCATTTGCAACCGCGAAACCCGGGTCTTTGTTGAAGACGGGAAAGCTTGAGATGGACGCGGCTACCAGCAGTGTGTAGCCGTCAGCGGGAGCAAGCGCGACGTACTTCGTGCCGACCAGGTTCTGTGCACCGGGTTTGTTGTCGACGACAAAGGTCTGCCCCAGGCGGCCTTGCAGGAAGGCCGCGAGCAGGCGCGCAACCAGATCATTTCCGCCGCCCGGCGCCGTGGGCACGACGATATGGACCGGCTTGCTCGGATAATCGAGCGCGTGCGCCGATGCGGTGCCGAACCAGGTGGCACCGATCATGACCGCCACAACTCCTCGCCATGTCATCGTCTCACTCCCGCCTCGCAGCATGTCTTTTTGTGTCGCGGTCGGAATCAGGCCGCACTCAAACCGCCGTTCACGCTGATGATCTGACCGGTGATTTTCGATGCCAACGGACTGATCAGGAACGCGGCCAGCGGCGCAATATCCGCGGGTGTCGGTAGTCCCAGGCCAGCTCGCTTTGCAGCTTTTTCGATCGCACCGGCGGTGCCCGGCGTTTGCATCAAACGATCGAATAGCGGCGTGTCGCGCACATAGGTTGGCGAAATGCAGTTGACGCGGATCTGGTCAGGCGCGAGCTCCAGCGCCAGTGACCGGGTGAGCGCCATGACCCCGCTCTGAATGGTTGCGACCAGCGAATGCCCTGGCGATGCAACCCGGCCCGCGTCGGATGAAAAGATGAGGATACTGCCGCCACCACGACGCTTGATCGCGCGCGCGGCGCGCCGGCACATGTCGACTAAAGCGCCAAGGCCAACCACCATGCTGGAACGGAACCGATCGAGATCTGCGCTTCCCAGCGCGCCTCCGGCGGCCCCCGGAGGAATGCAATGAACGTAGGTGTCCAAATCCCCGCATTGGGCGTCGACGAACTCGAACACCGACGCCGTGCCAGTCGGCTCGCGCAAGTCAGCGCGGACAAACTTAAACGACGTCGTCGGGATCTCCCGGCGTAGCGCGGCGATGGTCGCGGCCCCGCGGGCTTCGTCTCGGCCGGTGACGATCACGCTCCCGGCTCCGGCGCGCGCCAATTGCAATGCCACGCTCGATCCGATCGGCGCGGTGCCCCCGCAGATCAGAGCCACGTGCGCCCTGGGAAGCCTCACCTCCATGTCTGCATCCGGATTTTGCATCACCAAGTCACGGGAAGAGCATGGACCCCAAAGAACAGGCTTTCATACTTGTAGGGGATATCTTCATCAGGAATTGCAATGCGAAGGGTTGGAACGCGACTGAACAGGGTATCAAAGACGATCTGCAGCTCCGCGCGCGCCAGAGGATGTCCGATGCACTGGTGGATGCTCGCACCGAACGCCAGATGATGACGCGCCTGTCGCCCGACATCGAATTGATCGGGTTCGGCAAATACCGAGTCATCGCGGTTGGCGGCAGCAACGACCACCAAAACTCCTTCGCCAGCTCTTATCAGGACATTCCCCACTTCTACGTCCGCGATGGCCGTGCGGCCCAGCCCATGCTGGGCAATGGACAGGTAGCGCAGCAGCTCATCGACCACCGATGGAGTCAGTGTCCGATCGGCTTTAAGCCTCGCAAGCTGTTGGGGATGCCGCAGGAGCGTGAGCAACCCGAGCGCGATCATATTCGCGGTGGTCTCGTGCCCGGCGAGTAACATCAGCTGTGCCATGCTGATGAGCTCTCGTTTGGTCAGGCGTCCGGTCTTGACCTCGTTCAGGATCAATTGACTGACGAGGTCATCGCCGGGAGTCTTCTCGCGTTCGGTGATCAGCGTTTCCCAAAACGCGTCCAACGCTTGCATCGCCTTGAGAATATTCTCTGGCGTGCCATTCATGCTCATGCGCGTCTTGCTGTGCTGATGAAAGAAGGCATGGGCGCTCTTCGGGATATCGAGCAGTTGACAGATCACCAACGAGGGTACCGTCAACGCGAAATTATCGACGAAATCGACAGGCGGATCCTCTTTCAACATGGCAGCCAATGTCTCATCGACAATGGCCTGGATTCCCGGACGCATCTCCTGGATCCGCTTGATCGCGAAGAATGGCGTCCACATCCGCCGATGCTCAGTATGCTTGGGGCGATCCATGCGCAGGAAGCTTGCATCGGCCCGCCGCGACGCGGCGATGGCCGGCGACAACGTGGGATAACCCGGATTGGCTGGCACGGAGCTGAAGCGGTGATCGCTGAGCACGGCTTGTGCGTCGTTGTAACGCGTGATCAGCCACACTCTCTGGCCATTCCACAGCTTCACCTGCGATATGGGCCGGTCGTGTCGGAGAATTGCAAATTCGATCGGAGGATTGAGGGGATGCGTCGGGTCGCGCCGGAATGGATAATCCGGCGCTTCACCAAGTGGGCATCGAGAAGATGTATCGGACAGGCTCATCACGTTCCTCTTTCTGCCGACGGCCCCTTAATCATGTCAAAACGCCGGATTCTGTCAGGTCAGCTATTTGGCCGTCATCGAAGGATAGAATCTCTTTCAGTACAAACGCGGTGTCTTCGCCGAGACATGGAGCAGCCTTGGTCAGACGCGACGGCGTTATCTCAAACTGATAAGCGGGCCCGTTGTAATCAAGAGCGCCCATTTCCGGATGCGTCAGGTTCCAGAAATGTCCCCGCCGGCGCAGCGTATCATCAACAAGCAGGTCTGATCCGCGCAGGGCCACGCCGGCTGGTACCCTGGCCGCCCGTAACGCCGCCATCAGCTCAAACGGCTCGCGTGCTGCTGTCAAGCGCCCGATGGCCGCCTCAACGGCGTCGCGGTTGGCTGCGCGCACCTCGGCGGCAGCGCCTAGAATCGTATCGGGCTTGCCCGAGGCGCTAAGAACCTCCAGGCACGCGCTCCATTGCGTCTCGGTCCAGGCTTCGATTGCGATCCAGCGGTCCTCACCACGACAGGGAAATACGGCATGCAACAGCGCGCGAGCGTCAGCGTTTCCGTCACGCTGCGCCTCTTCCCCGGTCAACTGGAACTGCAACAACTGCGGGGACAGGAACATCACGCCGGTGTCGGTCTGAGAAAGTTCGATAAACTGGCCTTCGCCGGTTTGCTCGCGATGAATGAGAGCCGCGACCAGCGCGGCAGCGCCGAAACGCGGCGAAACAAAGTCGGTGTAGGCGCCTTTAGGAACCGCTGGTGGCCGGTCCGGCCAGCCGGTCATGTTGTGAAATCCGGCGATCGCCTGTCCCTGCGCGCCAAATCCCGGGTGCGCGCTCCACGGGCCTTCGGCACCGTAGAGCGACGAACTGATCATGATCAGGCGTGGATTGATCTCGCGCAGCCGGTCGTAACCGAATCCCCAGCGCCCCATGACTTGCGGCCGAAAGCTGTCCGCAACAATGTCGGCCCAGCGGACCAGCGGCAGGATCACATCGGCCGCGCGTGCATGGTTGAGGTCGACGGCGAGGCTCAGTTTCGAGCTGTTGAAATCGGCAAAAAAGCCGCTGCGATTGAGCCCAGGCTTGCCGTCCTTGAATGGTCCGCCCAGCCGCACGCTGTCCGGATGACGGCGCGACTCGATTTTGATGACAGTAGCGCCGTTGTCGGACAATTGCTTGGTCATGATCGGGCCGGCGGCGGCCCAGGTGAAATCGGCTACTTTGAGCCCGGAAAAGATCTGCTCTGACATGATCCGCAACCCTTTACGCGGCGCTGGCGCTGGTCAGCGCCGGCCAAATGTCAGCATTGTGCTCGCCTGGCTTCGGCGCTGGCGTTGGGCTACGCAGCGGCGTTTTGCTGAGATTCGCCCACACCGCCGGATAGTCGAGGTGTGTCTTGCGCTCGGCGTCTGAGACGCTCTCATAGAGGGTGCGGGCGCGCAGATGCGGATTTTCAAAGATGTCTTTGATCCCGCTGATCGGGGCCAGCAGAATTTGATGCTTGACGGCCCGCTCCATCAGTTCGTTCTTTGTCTTTCGTTGAATGAATGCACCGATGATCTCGGCCACGCGATCGTAATCCGCTTGGCTGATCTGATTGGCATCCTTGCCGTTCCAGTCGCGGGAGGTCAGAAGCTCATCGGTGATGCCTTCCTCTGCCATCCACGCAACAAGCGCAGCGTAGGACCTTTCGCGAACCACACCGAAGCCACCGCCAACAGGCGCGATCGTGATGTAGCCATCGGCACAAGGCCAGACGAGGCGCGTATAGAACTTGTTGGTGCGCTCCATGCGCACCGCGCCGCCCCGCACTTCGTTGATCTCGAGCAGTTGCCAGATCATGGTGCTGTTGAGCAGGGTCCAGGTCACGCATTGCTGTATTGAAACGTCAACGCGCTGCCCGCGTCCGGATTTCAAGCGATGGAAGTAGGCCATGAGAGCGGCCGACGCCGCTTCGGCGCCGCCCTGCATGATGCCGACCGGAAGGCCGATACGCACCGGCGGCCGATCGATGTCGCCGTTGAGACAAAGGTGGCCACCCAGCGCCTGCAGGACGAGTTCGCCGGCCGGGTGATTTTCGAACGGCGCACCGCGCCCAAAGGGCCAGACCTCGGCCCAGATGAGCGCCGGATTGGCGGCGCGCGCGTGATCATAGAGATGATCGGCCGCTTTCAAGCTCAAACGCTGGAAATCGGTGATGACGATGTCGGCCGTGCGGGCGAGGGTGACGAACCGATTGAGACCGTCCGCGGCGTCGAGGTCGAGGCTGATGCTGCGCTTGCTGACATTGAAGGCGAGCCAAAATGGATTGAGTTGCTCGCCATTCGGCAAGCGCAGCATCGGCGCCTGCGACCGCGCAGGCTCACCGCCGCTCGGCTCGATCTTCACCACGTCCGCACCGAGATCGGCCAAAATCCGGCCGGTCACTGCCGCTGCCGCATGGCTGAGCTCGAGCACCCTGACGCCGGCGAGCGCGCCCGCGTTGGTCTTGGAATCGAGATTGGGCGTGTGCGGATCGAGTGATTTCGTCATGGGGTATAACCAAAACCTTTGCCGAACTGGGTGGCCACGGGCTGCCGGCCGTTTCGGCCCGACAGCGTCTCGTCAGGGTTTAAACTCGCGGCGATCGCACGTTCGTCCTGATCGAGCAGATCGAGAAGCTCGTTCTGGAGGCCGTAATGGGCGATCAGCCAATCGGGTTGGGATGACACCAGCGGATCCCTTGGAATGGGTGGTGGTGTCCCGCCACGCAGCATGGCGACGATCATTTCGATCCGCCGGCGCTCGAGCTTGTCGATCGCTTCTTCGATCGTCGCAGCTTGCTCGACACAATCGGGAAGCTCCGGGTAGGACACGCGGCTGACCCATGCGCCAGGCATAGCCTCGGTCGATTCCGCTTCAAGCACATACGGAACCCGCAGATAGTCGATGAGCTTCATCGGACAACTCCACGAGCTCGTCGCCATGCTCGATCAAATTCTGTGCGGATCATTGCTCAATACCAGCAGAGACGAGTAATCAAAGGGTCCGACTTGAACCAAACAGTTCTCAGCCCCGGAGATTTGCCGCGGCCCAGCCCGGCCGCTGACTTGCAGGATCGCTTCCCGCAGATGGCCCATGCCGTGCAGGCGGCCCTCGCCGAGGCTCCCGCCGAACGTATTGACGGGAAGATCGCCGTCAGGCTCGCAGCGGCCGTCACGTATGAATTTCCAGGCGGTGTTTGGTTCGCACCAGCCCAACCGTTCGAGCCATTCATAAACCAGGAATGAGAAGCCGTCGTAAATCTGGCACAGGTCGATGTCGTCCCGCTGTCGTCCCGAACGCTCGAAAATCTGATCCGCGTTATGCCAGTTCGCCGATCCGGCCAGATAAACTGGCGCATGCGGCGCTTCGCGGGCCAGATCAGCAATCGTCATGACAAACGCACCGGCGCCGCAGACCGGCATGTCGCAGTCGAGTCGGCATAGCGGCTCGGCAATCATCGGCGATGCCAGATATTCATCGAGCGTGGTTCCGCGATCGCGCCAGACTGCGTAGGAATTGTTGCGCGCATTGCGCCGGGCGAGCGCCACGACCTCGTAAAGATCGCTCCGCGATGCACCGGACTGCTCCAAATAAGTCCGAAGACGTGTCGCGAAGCGGGCGCCGGCCGTGTCGTAGCCGAAAGGTGTCTTGAACTGATCTTCGCCGAACGCTCTATCTTTGCCGACCTGAGCGTAACGGACATCCGGAAAATGGTAGAGTGCGCGAACGCCCAGCACATATTGACAAGCCCCAGAGCGCAACGCGTAGGACGCGGTTGCCGCCATCTCGGTGACGAATGCGCTATTGAGATCGATAGCGAAGGTTAATTTGTTGAGACCGAGCCGCTCCGCCATCAGGCGAACCGAGATCTCGTCGGCTCCATCGACGTGCAGTGCCGCCGCGTTGGGCGCCTTAGGCGAGCCTATATATCCATCGATGTCGTCACGGGTGAGGCCGGCATCGGCGATCGCGGCGAGGGCGGCATCGATCGCAAAGGCCACGATACTCCGCTCCGATCGGCGCTCGATGGCGGATGAGCCGACGCCAATGAAGGCGACCTTAGAATTGGCCATGGCCGCGCACGTTCCTCCCATTGGTTAAACGCTAGAGCACCTCCCAGACGTGCACAAAGCCGATAATAACCTGGTGCACTATGTGCACCAGCATTTTGCCATTACAGGCCCCAGCCCGTTTTGCCGGTCCGTCTCATTGACGATCGACCATGGGCTCCTCGCGAAAGCTTCGTCTGGCGCACTCGCCAACAGCACCCGGCTCAATTCCTCTCAAGCCTACATAGGACAAGATGGTGCAGACACCCGACTGGGACCCGGTGCAGATTGTGCACCGAAAAAAACAAGTCGGGATGGGCCGTTGAACGGGGCGTCGCCCATCCATATCCATGTAAGCGTGCGATCAAGAAGGAAGCTCCATGGAATCCAGCTTCCGCGCGCGCGTCACTGCCATCAGTTTCGCAGCCCGCGATACAAATATCTATGAGTTTGCACGGCCGGAGGGCGGCTCGCTCGCGGATGTCGAGCCCGGCGCGCACATCGATATTGCGTTGCCGAACGGAATGGTCCGCCAATATTCGCTGATATACCCAGGTTGTGCACCAGATCGCTACGCCGTGGCAGTGAAACGCGACCCGAATAGTCGCGGTGGGTCACGGTTCATCCATGACGAGCTGCGCGTTGGGGATCTGGTGACGATCACCGGACCACGCAACCATTTCCGCTTGGAAGAGAGCGCTGGACATTCGGTCCTGTTGGCAGGGGGTATAGGCATCACGCCCATCTTTTGTATGCTGCAGCGCCTGCAGCAGACACGCTCCCATCCGTGGGTCTTGCACTATTCATGCCGTACGCGGGCCGAAGCCGCGTTCCTCAAGGAGCTCGCGTCGTCTCCTCAGGTGCATCTGAATTTCGATGATGAGAGCGGCGGCGTCCTCGATCTCGCAAATATCGTAAGCAAGGCGCCTTCGAATGCGCATCTCTATTGCTGTGGGCCGACCCCGATGCTTGCAGCTTTCGAGGTTGCGACCAAAGACTGGCCGGTCGAGCGAAAGCATGTCGAATACTTCGTAAGCAACAACGCTCCGTCGCTCGACGGCGGATTTGTCGTGGAGTTAAAACGCTCAGGACGCGAGCTTGCCGTGCCTGCGGGCAAAAGCATTCTGGATGTGCTTCGTGACGCCGGGATCGACGTGCCCTACTCGTGCGAACAGGGAATATGTGGCGCTTGCGAGAACTCGCGTCATCTCGGGGGTACCTGACCATCGCGACAGCGTGCTCACGCCCGCCGAACAAGCCAGCAATCAGACGGTGATGATTTGTTGCGCCGGTAGCAAAAGCGAGAAGCTGGTATTGGATTTGTGATTCGATGTCCTCATCTTGCTTGCACATGGGTCTTGCGTAAGCTTTGGCTCAACGAACGTTTCGCTGGCGGCTTTTTTGGCGAGCGCGGTCGCTTAGGTCGTGCAGGTCGCTTCTGCTGTACCGCCGACTGTAGGGCAAAAACCTCTTGCACCGCCGGGAAGGCTTGGAGGCCTTTCCGGCCGCTGTACATCGCGGCTTGAAGAAACACCTCGACGATCTCTTGCTTGTCACGGCATTGACGAGAGCTCCGCGAATATGCAGCTTGAGTTCGTGCCGCATCCGACCGCAAGCATTGCGAGGTTGAGAGGCTACGGTCTTTCTCGGCAACCCCGGTCGACCCGATCCCGCCACTTCCGGAACCGGCATGAATGCGCGGTGCACAGAGTGCACCAAGTCCCGATCGGATTTGTCTGCCCACAGCCATAATTTATGGTTGAGGAGCAGGGAGTGAGCCGTCCTTGGCAATACCCTAGCCCCGAGCGGACGATACGCCTTGGGATGAAAAATAGGGGTGGTGCGGCGTCCATTGTGGACCCGCGGGAGGAATCGATGGGCTGCAGCAAAATCAGAGCGGCTCTTATCCTGAGTCTAGTCGTGGCGGGGGCGCTCGGCGCAATCCCGGCGCAGGGACGCGCCGAGAATTATCCGAGCCGGACGATCCACATCATCTCGCAGACACCGGCCGGTGGAACCGCTGACGTGATCACGCGCCTCTTCGCGGACCATCTCCAGAACGCTTTGAAGGAGACGGTTGTGGTGGAGAACAAGCCGGGCGGCGGCGGGGCGGTGGCTGCACTGTTCGTCAGCCATTCCGAGCCCGACGGATACACATTATTCGTCAGCACGCCGACGATCACGGCATTTCGGATTTTCCAGAAGAGCGTCGACTTCGATATCGACCGCGATTTGACGCCGATCTCGCTGTTGACCACCAACCCATATCTGGTCGCGATCAACGCGAGCGTTCCAGGCAAGACGTTGCCCGAATTCATTGCCTACACGAAATCCAACAAAGGCAAGGTCAGCTACAGCGGTTTTGGCAGCGGACAGATGATGGCGATCGAGTGGTTCAAGCAGAAGTCCGGCGCCGATCTCACTCGAATTCCGTTCAAGGGCGAAAGCCCAGCCTTGCAGGCTCTGGTATCGAATGACGTACAGATGTCGTTCGACTCCCTTATCGCTTTGCAACCATTCGTGGATGCCGGTCAGGTCAGGCTTTTGGCAGTGACTTCGCGCCGCCGCGTTGACGCTTTTCCGAATATTCCAACCGTCGCGGAAACCGTGCCCGGCTTCGACGTATCCGCCTGGTTTGGTCTGCTCGGTCCCAAAGGTCTCGCGGACAACATCACCAATAAGCTGGCCAGCGAGGCAGCGGTGTTTGTGAAGCGACGGGACATTGCGGACAAATTGAAGTCGCTTGGCGTACGGGCGGATGCATCAACGCCTGAAGAATTCCACGACCTCCTGTCGGCGGAGGTCACGCGCTGGTTGGAGGTTGCTCAGCATGCCTCGCTCGCCGGTGAATAGGAGCGGCGCAGTGGCAACGGAGATGTACGATTACATTGTCGTCGGTGCCGGATCGGCTGGCTGCGTTATAGCAACCCGTCTGGTCGAGAGCGGCGCCCGTGTCTTGCTGCTCGAGGCTGGGCCGCGGGATTGGCATCCGTTGATCGGTATTCCCGGGGGCTACGCCAAGCTGCCGCCGGGCCAATATCGCTGGGCGTACGATACGGAGCCGCAGCCAGAGACTTCGAACCGCAGAATTCCGATTCCGCAAGGTTGTGTTCTCGGGGGGTCCGGGTCGGTCAACGCCATGGTCTACATTCGCGGCCAGGCGGATGACTACAACCATTGGCGCGCTCTCGGAAACAACGGCTGGTCCTGGGCCGATGTGCTCCCCTGGTTCAAGCACGCGGAAAGCAACGCGACGTTTTCCGAGCCGCTGCATGGCACGGCGGGCCCTCTGCCCGTCGGCGACGTCGCACCGCACCATCGACTGGGGGCGACCTTTGTCCGCGCGGGACAAGAAATAGGACTGCCGTTTAATTACGATTTCAACGGACCAAACCAGATTGGGGTGGGCTATTATCAAACCACAATCTCGGGAGGGCGTCGCGGCAGCACGGCGCGCACCTACCTCAGTCGGGTCAAACGCAACCGGGCTCTGACCGTCAAGACTGGTGCGACGGTTACCCGCATCATCCTGCAGGATCGTGTAGCCACCGGCGTCGAATACGAAGTACGACGATCCAAAGTCGAGGCACATGCTGGTGCAGGTGTGGTACTCGCGGCTGGAACTTTCGCCACACCAAAGCTGATGATGTTGTCCGGTCTGGGCCCCGTCGATCAGCTTCAACAGTTCGGAATTCCGATTTTGCGCGATCTCCCAGGGGTGGGAAGGAACTTCCAGGACCATGTGTCGGCACCAGTCGTCGTGAGCATCAAAGAGCCCATCAGCTTTCTTGGCGAGGATCAGGGATGGAAAGCGCTGCGTCACGGGCTTGAATGGCTTCTTTTCAAGAAGGGCCTGCTTTCGTCGAACGTAATTGAAAGCGGCGGATTTCTCGATCTCGACGCAGACGGAAGGGCAGACGCCCAGATCCACGTCATCCCAATTATCCGGGTCGATCGCGTCTCGGATCAGGTACCCCGCGCAGTGCACGGGGCCAACATTTCGTCGCTCAATCTACGGCCGCGGTCGCGCGGTACCATGTCGCTGCGCAGCCGCGACCCCTATGACAAGCTCGCACTGTTCTCCAATTTCCTGAACGACGAAGCGGATGTCAGCGTCATCGTGCGAGGTCTGAGGTGGATTCGCGAGATCGTTGCGGCACCCTCGTTCAAGCGTATCGGCGCCATAGAACTGCTTCCAGGAAACATCGATACCGCCGCGGAGCTTGAGGCCTACGTCCGTCGCACGGCGAAAACCGCTTTCCATCCCGTCGGCACTTGCCGAATGGGCGTCGATGACGAAGCGGTCGTTGATCCAACATTGAAGGTCCGCGGCATTGACAAACTTTGGATCAGCGACGCGTCGGTCATGCCCGAGATCGTCAGCGGCAACACCAATGCACCAACGGTGATGATCGCGGAGCGTGCAGCTCATTTCATTTTGAATGCCTGAGGACCAACAGCGAGGCGAACATGTTCATCAGAAATGCTTGGTACGTCGCAGCCTGGAGCTCGGAGGTGAGCCAGGCTCCAATCACGCGTAAGATCCTCGGCGAATCGGTGGTGCTGTTTCGAACTCAATCCGGTCAGGTGGCGGCGCTTGAGGATCGGTGCTGCCACCGCGGCATGCCCCTGTCCAGGGGCGAAGTAGAGGGAGACATCATCCGCTGCCCTTATCACGGGATGGAATTCGGTGCGTCTGGGCAGTGTACGCTCATTCCCGGGCAAGACCTGGTGCCACAACATGCGCGCGTGCGGTCATTTCCGACGGTTGTGCTAGACGAAATCGTATGGATTTGGCCCGGCGATGCCGACAAGGCCGACCCGAAAAAGATCATTGCATATCCGTATCATCGTCCCAATTCCGGCTGGGCCTGGAAGGCAACGGTCTGGCATGTGAAGTGCAACTGGGAGCTGATCAACGACAATCTGCTTGATCTCACCCATCTCGCGCTGGTGCACAAATCGATGATCGGGGGCAACAACACCGTCCATTTCGACACGCAAACGCAGGTGACGCGAATGGAAGGCGGGCTGCGCACCGCGCGCTTCATGCCCAATTCCGATCCGCCGCCGGCCTACCTCAAAGCCGTTGCCTTCAAAGGCAAGGTTGACCGCTGGCAGGAAATGGAGGGCTGGCCGGGCCTGATGCTCGCCTATACGGGTGGAGTGGACGCCGGCAACGGAGCGCTCGAGGGCCGACGCGAAGGCGGATATCAGATCCGGGTGTTCAACGGGATCACACCGGAAACCGAAACGACGACGCATTACTTTTGGTCGAAGGCGCACAATTTCTCGATCGATGATCCTGCGGTGACGCAGAAGCAGTTCGCGCAGACCGAGCTCATTTTCGGCGAAGATCGCGATGTATTGGAGCTGCAACAAGCGCGTATCCTGGAGAGTCCGCAACGCGGCTTCGTCGATCTTCGTGCTGATCACGCCGGCTTGCTGATGCGCCGGATCATTCGCCAGGCGATCGACGGCGAGCGCGTGTCGGCAAAGGCATCCTGAAGCGCGGAGCGAACATGAACCTTAAGAACAAAGTTGCGATTGTCACCGGCGCGGCGCAAGGAATTGGCGCTGCTTATGCACAAGGGCTCGCCGCAGCCGGGGCCGCCGTTGCAGTGTGCGACGTTCTGGACGCGCGCCCGCTCGCCGAGAAGATGTCAGCTGGCGGTGCCAAGGTCATCCATGACAAGGTAGATATTACGGATCCAGAGGCGGTTGGCGGTTTTGTCAAACGGGTGAATTCCGAGCTCGGCGGATTACACGTGCTCGTCAACAATGCGGCGCTGTTCGGTACTCTCTCGCGAACCCCGATGGAAAACATCAGCTCAAGCGATTGGGATCGGGTCATGGCCGTCAACACTCGGGGCACTTTCGAGTTTATCAAGGCCGTGGTCCCGACGATGCGTGCGCAAGGATACGGTAAGATCGTCAATATCGCCTCAGCCACCGTGTCCAGCGGGACACCGTTGCTGCTTCACTATGTAGCTTCCAAAGGAGCGATTATCGCAATGACTCGCAGCCTTGCGCGTGAGCTTGGTGCCGCCGGGATTCGAGTTAATTGCATCAGCCCGGGTTTCACTCTCAGCGAGGCGGTGAAAAGCAAATACGCATCCGAAATCGTTCAATCGATCGCGTCGATGCGCGCGCTCAAGCGTGATCAATTGCCAGCAGATCTGGTCGACACGGTCCTATTTCTCTCTTCCAGTGGGAGCGATTTCATTACCGGCCAGAACATAATCGTGGATGGGGGAAGCCATATGCAGTAACTGCTCGCGAGCAACACATGAGGTGTTGGTGCAAATAATTTCCAAAAGCATTTGCCCCACGTTTGCGACGACTCGAAATGGTACGTTTGCCGACAAACAACGCCGGCGTGGCCGGGCGAAGGCATAGGGAGGTTTTGCGAGATGTTCCCGAAGAACGACTGGTATATGGCCTGTTGGTCCGATGAGCTCACGGATCGTCCACTGGGGCGAACGATTGCGGGAGAACCGCTCGTCCTCTTCCGAGACGCATCGGGCAACGTGGCAGCGCTACGCGACCAGTGCATCCATCGCGGTGTTTCCTTATCACCAGGCAGGATGGCACGCGGCGGTATAGAATGTCCTTATCACGGCCTCATCTATGACGGGACCGGCCGCTGCATCCATATTCCGACGCAGGACCACATTCCAACGAAAGCGGTAGTGCGCTCGTTCGCGGTCCGTGAGCAACACGCGATCGTTTGGGTTTGGGCCGGCAAAGCGGAAGTGGCCGACGTTTCCAAGATTGTACCCTACCCATGGCATGAGGACGCGCGATGGCCGTATCGCAAGGGCTATCTTCATGTCCGATGCGGCTATGAGATGTTGCTCGATAACATCATGGATCTGACCCATTTGCCGTATGTGCATCCGCATACGATCGGAGGCGGGTCGGAAGACGACCATACCAAGGCGATCATGAAAACGGAGCGAACCGACCGGGGCGTGAAGTTTGCGCGCTGGTTGCTCGATAGCGTGACGCCTCCGATGTACACCAAGGTCGCCGGGCTGACGGGCAAGATCGATCGTTGGCAAGAGGAAGAACTAATCGTCCCTAGCGTTATCGTTCAGTTCACCGGCGGCGTTGATGTGGCGCAGGACGCATATCACGGGGGAAGTCGTGACAGCGGGTTTGGAATCCGCGTATTGCATGCCATTGTTCCGGAGACGGACGTCACCTGCCACTATTCCTTCTCGGTTGCTCTAGGTTCGGGTCCGCATGACCCCGCAATGATGGAAGCGCTGTTCAAGCAGACGGTCATCACCCTGCAAGAAGACGTGGCGATCTGCGAAGATCAGCAAAGCAGGATGTCGCAGTTTCCGGACGCGCCCCTGGTCGATTTGCGCTCTGATGAAGCCCGGCTCCTGTATCGACGCCACTTGGCTGCTCGTGTCGCAGCCGAGGGTGCGTGATCGGGACAGCATGCCCGGTGTCGCAATTCGGCGTTAAAGGGGCTCGCGAAAGCAAGCCCACTGGTAGAGTCCAATCTCATCTGGCACCGAGGTGTGAGGTTCTCTGGCAAGGGCGCTTGCCAGCTTAGCTGCCGTGGTGGTCAGCATTTCGCTAGCGAGCGGTCTTGCCTGGCTTGACGGGCAAGGGATGACGTACCCCTCCTTGCGCTCGGCAGGGCACCGACTACGTCACCTCGGATGCAAACGTTGTCGCTTATAAAAAAGCGGCAGCGGTATTTGCGCCGCCGCCGAGAGGCCTTCCTGGGAGGAAGGGATTAGTTCGGATTTCTCGATCCCGACAACTGACTGTCCATAAGAGAAAACACGAAGGCGGTCGGATCGATGAGGATACGGCGTGCCGTTTCTCTGACCGCGCTCAGAGACTGACGTAGATGCCTTTCATTTAATGTACTTTATGGAGCAAGCGAGACGTTTTGCACTGTGGTGCACAAAATGCACATGACAATGGTTTGCCGGTGATGGTTGCCGTCAAGGGGCTCCGGTCTCGAGTTTAGGAAAAAGCAGGAAGACATATCCATCCGCGGTAAAACGGACAATCGATGAAATCGGTGCCGGTCTGTGTTGTTGGTGGGGGCCGGTCGGTAGCAATCTTGCGTTCAACCCTGCGACGCTGGGCGTCACAATATCCTCGTCAACACCGATAAGAAGAGTTTAACGATCGTCACGTGCACCTATTGCACCATAGTGTCAGGCGTCTCGCTTGCTCCATAAAATTATGAAATGTTGCTGGCGAAAAATAGACAATAATGTCGACGAGACTTGGGAGGGACACTTGAGCAGTCAGCCTTCGCGATGGGCGTCTTTCCAGCAAGTGCGTCGACTGCCATGGATAGTGCTCGCGCTCGTAACGATCGCCACAGTTTTTAACTATATCGACCGCATGGTGTTAGCGGCGCTTGCGCAGCCGGTTAAACAAGAATTCAGTCTGACCGATACTCAACTGGGGCTCTTAACAGGATTTGCGTTTGCAGCTTTCTATGCCGTGCTTGGCATACCGATCGCCCGGCTGGCTGATGTTCGTTCCCGTAGAGTAGTCATCGGGATATCTGTAGCGGTTTGGAGCCTTGCAACGGCAGCCTGCGGGCTCGCGCAATCGTATGCTCAGCTTTTTCTCGCACGTGTGATTGTCGCGATCGGGGAAGCAGGCTGCCTTCCCCCGGCGCTGTCCATCCTGAGCGATTACTATCCTCCAGATCGACGCGGCAAGGCGTTCGGCATCCTGTATGCGGGGGGTACGGTAGGGATCATCCTAGGCTTCTCCATTGGCGGTTGGGCCGGGGCAAACTATGGCTGGCGCACAGCCTTTGTCATTATTGGATTGCCGGGTCTTCTGATCGCGGCAGCGATTTTCCTGCTCGTTGCTGAACCCGCGCGCGTTGGCGCGACTGCAAGTCCCGTGAGCACGAGGGAAGCGCTCCGGTTGCTGGCAGTAAATTCGCCTTATCGTTGGATGGTCGCCGGCCAAATCGCGACATCGTTTATCCTCTCTGGTCTTTCACAATGGATGCCGCTTTTCTTCATTCGTAGCCACGGCCTGGGCTTGGCGGCAGCGGGGGCTGCATTTGGACTCATTGTCGGATCGGGGATGGCCATCGGTATGATTGTCGGGGGCCGTCTGAATGATCGCTTCACGCGGCGTAGCATGTGGTATCCACAATACTTGGGGATCTGGACCTCCCTGTGTGCGTTGCCTTGCCTGGCAATCTCCATTTGGTCTTCGAGCGTCGCGGTCGCTTTCGGTGCTATGTTTTTGGCCTTCGCATTTGTCGGGGTTCAAACCCCCGTTGTTTTGTCAGCAATTCAGAACGTGTGCGATCCAAGAACACGGGCAATGGCCGCCGCTACGGCGCAAATGATAGGCGCGCTGTCCGCACTTGGCTTGGGGCCGACTTTGATCGGCATATTGAGTGACGCGTTTGCGCCGGTGGCCGGACAGGACGGGCTGCGTTACGCGCTGACTGCAACGCTACTGGTACCAATCGCAGCGATCTGGATCTTCCATCGAGCCGCACAATCTATGCGACACGCCGAGCTCAAGAAACAGGAGACGACTGAACTGAACGAGGTGCGGCATCTCGAATCTTCGGTCCTGCCGGCGGCGTCGTAAGCGGCAGAGTATAAATCGTGCCTGGTTACTCGATTATCGGGCGTTCAACCACGGGCCACATCGCGTTCGGAAGCGGCGTGCATGCGTGCCTTGGCCAGATGTTTGCTCGTCTGGAAGGCGAAGCCATCCTAACAGCTTTGGCCAGCGTGTTCATCTATTTGAACTTGTTGGCGAGCCGAACCCTTCGCTCAACAACCCGCCGCGGGGGTGCGCGAGCATCCCCCTGAAAGTTGCTCGCGATTGAGGGCGTCGCGCCCCGGGAGGACCGCATGGATACGGCAACGACTGCGAAGTGTCCGTTTTCAGACAGTTTGTCATTTCCTTTCAAGCGCGATCGCGGCCATCCTCTCGACCCGCCGCCGGAGTTCGGCATTTTTCGCCGCGAGCGACCGGTGTCTCAGGTTACGTTGTGGGACGGCAGCAAGGTTTGGCTGGTCACCCGCTATGACGACGCACAACAGGTCCTTGGCGACGTGCGCTTCAGCTCCGTTCCCTCGCAGCCCGGGTATCCGCTGATCTCCCCCGCCGTCGTGGCAACGAAGCGCGGCGATCCGAGCTTCCTCCGAATGGATCCGCCAAAACACACCGAGCACCGTCGGATGTGGACGCCATTCTTTGCGATCAAACGCATTCAAGAGATGCGACCGAGGATCCAGCGCATTATCGATCGGGCCATTGATGAGATGCTGGCCAAGCCTGCGCCCGGTGACTTGGCGCAGGACTTTGCTCTGGTCGTCCCTTCACTGGTGATCTGCGAGCTGTTGGACGTTCCTTATAGCGAGCATGAGTTCTTCCAGCGCCATAGCAAAACGATATTCGCAATCGATGCGACGGCCGAACAAGTTGCGGAAGCCCGCGCCGCAATTGGCGAGTTCTGGCAGCAGATGATCGACGCACGCGAGAAAAATCCGGGTGACGACCTCGTCAGCAAGGTCATCGTCAACGAGGTGGGCGGTGGACGTTTGAGCAAAAGCGAATTGATTGCGATGGTTTCGCTGATGCTGGCAGCTGGCCACGAAACAACCGCCAACATGATTGCGCTTGGTGTCCTGACGCTTCTCCAGCATCCCGATCAGCTGAACGCCATCAAAGCCGACCCGACGTTAACCCCGGCTGCCGTCGAAGAACTACTGCGATATCTGACGGTGGCGCAGAACGGCTTGGGACGAGCTGCGACGGAGGATATCGAAGTCGCGGGCCAACTCATCCGCAAAGGCGAGGGTGTGCTTGTGCTTCTGGCGGCGGCCAATAGGGACGAAACCATATTCGAAAACCCGGATGCGTTTGATATCCGGCGTCAACCGCACCGCCATACGTCATTCGGGGCGGCGGTCCATCAATGTATCGGGAGCCCGCTGGCGCGCGCCGAGCTGCAAATGGCGATCGATACCTTGTTCAAGCGCGTTCCGAACCTGGAGCTCGCCGTGGCTCCCGAGGATATCAAATATAAGTTCGACAGTTTGTTCTTCGGCGTTCATTCATTGCCGGTTTCCTGGTAAGCGGCGCCCTAGTTTACTCCGGGCACACGGCGCCTGTCTTAACCCACGCTTCGACCAGATCACCCGCTTCCTTCTGCGTGCCGGGAGCTGGTTGCCGGCCATAGCCGGGCGCCCAAGCCCAGCTGACCAACGGTTCCTCGCGGATGTGCTCAATCAGCGCCTCGAGGGAACGGCCTCCGTTACGCGCAGGATCCTTGATCTGGGCACAAATCTGACCGAGCGTCCTGTCTTGCCAACCCATTTCGATGGGAGCGAGATGCCAGATCGGATTGCCCGGCACGCCGGCGGGGTCGAAGTTGGCCTTCTGATGACAGATTGGGCAACGCATTGCTGGAAGCCCATAGCCGTCGGCTCCGCGCCAGACAGGCGGTTGATGCAGCCGGCGCGCTTCGCCCTGTCGCGGACGGTCGCTGGTCGGATGGCAGTTCATACAGCGCGGATGCGTCAGTACTTTGCCCAGTTCAGTGAAGATCGCTGCCGAGCGAGCGTCCGTATCGGGGATTGATGAAAAGCTTTCGACACTCGCGAGGCCCTCGGGCGCGCCGTCGGAGACGGCGTATGCCGTCAGCACGCTCATTGGCAGGACCAATGTCGCAATGAGGATTTGAACACGGAAGTTGTAGTTCATCCTGGGTGCTTTCTTATCTCAGCCGACCGGTTACGCGCCCCGCAAACACAAACGCTGCACACGACAACATCAGGACAGGTAACGATCCGGATCCGCCAGGATCACGGCGCGTATGGCTTCGTGGTATTTGACGTAGCCGGTGCAGCGGCACAGATGGCCGTCGAGCGCTTCGGTGATTGTCTTCTCAAGATCGCCGCGTGATACGGGTTTCTTCGCCAAACGTTCAAGTAGAACCTGGCCCTCGTTGACAAAACCGGCCGTACAGTAGCCGCACTGAAAGGAGAAATGCTCGATGAACGCCTTCTGCAGCGGGGAAAGCTCGCCATTCTTGGCGTGGCCCTCCACCGTGCGGATCGACTTGCCGTTGAAGTTGATCGCCGGGACGATGCAGGTGGGACTGGTGTAGCTGTTCCCATCGGGATCATCGATGATCACTGCGCAGCTCAGGCACTGCGCGACGCCGCATCCGAACTTGGTGCCGGTCATGCCGAGATACTCGCGCAGAAAATCGTTCATCGTCAGCTCGTCGCGCACCTCGCGCGGGCCATAGGTGCGTCCATTGATGGTGACGGTGAGAGTCGTCACGTGAGCACTCCCTTGATCATGGCCTGGGTCACCGGCAAGGACCGGAAGCGGTGACCAGTCGCATCGTAGATGGCGTTGAGGATCGCGGGGGCCACAGGCATCATCACGACCTCCGCAATCCCCTTCGGTGGTTCGGTGGGATCAACAGGAGGCAACACCTCAAACTCAGTGTTGTTGAGCGGCAGATCCGAGCCGCGCGCGACCAGGTATCGCCCGAGGTTCCAGGTCCCGTCGCCGGGCCCGCCCTCGTAAGGCGGCAGCGACTCGAGCAAAGCGAAGCCCACGCCCATGGCGAAGCCGCCCTGCAATTGCCCAAGCACCACTTGCGGCACCAGCGCCTGACCGCATTCGAGAACCGTGTATGCCTTGGCGATGCGTAGCGCGCCGGTGGCGCGCTCGATCTCGACGCGGATCACCGCGCCGCACAACGACGAATGCGTGGGCCCGCTCTTGTTGAGCTCGGTTGGCGGATATTTGATGTTGGAACGATCGAGGCGAGCAAATTTGCCGCCGCCACGGCGCACCGCCAGGGCATCGATATCGCCCGTCCAGGTCTCGCCCATCACCGTGAAGGTCGCCTGCGCCCACACCCAGCGGTTAAAGGAATGCGCCATCGCACCGGTCACGCCATTGCGCGCATGCGCCTTCGCCGCCAGTGCCGGCAACGCGAGCGGTGCCAACCCGGGCATGACCAGCTGACCGTCCTTCCAGCGCGCCGCCTGCCATTGCTTGGCCTTTGGATCGGTTGGCGCGATGCCCCACAACTCGAGCGCCGCCGGCCAGAGGCCGAAGCGAAAGACGACGCGTGCGGCCTCGGCCGCCGAATGCGTCATGATGAAAGCGCCAATCGAGGCAAACGTGGCCGAGCTGATCGCCGGCACCCAGCGCGGATTACGCGCTGCGGCGTCCTGCGTCTTCTGGTCCATCGTATATTGGTTGCCGGATGTCACGAGCCCGAGCGGGCCGAACCCGTCGACCTGCGAGATCGCGACTTCGTCGGCGACGCCACCCAGATGGGTTGCGACTCGATTGGCGACTGCCGTCCCGATGGCGTTGCCCATCTCGTTGCCATCGCAATGAATGGCAATCCGGCCATCGGGGCTGATTTCCACCGTCGCGAGCGACGCGTCCCCCCCGGAGCCGTAATTCTTGCTGGTACAAGCAACGCCTGTCCCGACGAGTATCCCCGCTTTGGCCCGCGCCTTTTCATCGGCACGCTGCTGCCAAATCGGATGCTTCTCAAGCTTGTCCAGGATCTCCGGCGTGCGGATCGGAACGTCATACTGATTTCCCGACAAGGTCCGGCCACCGGCCTTGAGCGCGTTGCGTCGCCTGAAATCAATCGGGTCGAGCGGCAACGCCGCACATAGTTCGTCGACCATTGTCTCCAGTGCCGTGTTCGTCTCCAGCACTCCGTAGCCGCGCATCGATCCCGCGGTCACGCCGCGGGAGTGGAGGGCGACAGTGGTCACGTCGACTCTCGGAATCTCGTAGACGCCGATCGCCATCTGGGCGCCAACCAAGGCAACCGTGCCTGAGAAATTGGCGAGGCCGCCGCCGTCCAAGATGTGGTCGGCGGCGAATGCGACGAGCTTGCCGCTCGCGCGATCAACCCCGATTCGCGTGTGGAGTTTGAATGCGTGCCGTTTGATGCCCGCCTGGAACTGCTGATAGCGGTTGTAGGCGAGCCGGACCGGACGATCCGGGAAGAACATCCCTGCCAGCGCGACGTACAACGGAAACGGGGTATGATCGCGTCCGCCGAATCCGCCGCCGATATAGGCGAACTGCGCGTTGATGCGCGCCGGTTTGAAGTCCGCGCGTGTTTCGCCCAAAAGGTACACGATGGCTTCGGCGTTCTCGAACGGAGACTGCACCCCGAGCACGAGCCCGAGATTCTTGCGGCCCGCGTCGTACCAGGCGATGCCGCATTCCGGCTCGAGAAACATCGGGTCGTTTGATGCGGTCTCGAATTCGCGGTCCAGCACCAGAAGGGCTGGATTGCTCGCCGCAAGTTCAGCGCGGATCTGCTCGCCGTAGGCCGCGGCCTTGGCGTAGAGCGGCGCCTTGGACATTGCGAACGGTGCCCATACCGGGAGTTCCGTATCCTGGAAGTGTTCGGGCTTGGCCAGACCGTCCTTGAACGTCGAGTAGACATCGGGCGCGTCAGGGGTCGGGCCGGCCACGCGCGTGAAACGATAAGCGCCATAGTCGGGCGCCCTGATGGGGCCTGTTTCCTCGCCGAACTTCACGAAAGTTCCATCGCGCAGCGCGAGACGCGCCTGATCGAAGGCGTCGAACTGCTCGAAGATCAACAGCGCCACCGGTTGTCCGAGATAGAGCGGCGTCGTGCCGACCGGGCAGAACAGATCGCCGGCATAAAACTCGGGGACCCGTGTGCCGACGCGCGCGAGGTCGGCGGCGGTGACCACAATAGTGGGCTTCAACGCGCCGCGTAGGCGCTCGAGGTCAAGGCCGGTGTAGACGTGGGTGGCGTCCGGGGCCAGGACGAGCATCGCGTGCGACGTATTCTGAGGCCAGCCCGGGAGATCGGCAGCGCGAAAGTCCGATGCGTAGAGCTTGGCCCCCGTCACCTTTGGGATGCCGTCGATGCGACCCATCCCGGTGGCCGCCGGGTTCCAGCCTTGCCGTCCGGGCAGCGTTTCGCGCTCTGTGAAGCTGGGCTCCGCGGCGATTGCCAATGGTGACACGGTGAGCGCAATTCCGCTCGCCGTGACGGACTTGACGAACTCACGTCGCGAAATTCGCATTTGTGCCGGCCTATGTCTTGAGCTGCTCCATCCCCGTACGCGCGACGCTCACGTCACGATGTAAGCGCCGCCATCTGCCGTGTGCGGGACTCAAGGCAGATCAGCGAGCGTTTTTGGCCCTGTGCCCGGCGTGATCAAAGTCGGCCACTGATGCGATCCGAACGAGACCTGCGGCGGCAGGTTGACGCTGATGTTGCGCTTCTTATCCTCGTCGATGATGGCTTGCCGCGCGTCGCCGCCCATCAACTCGTAGTCCATCAAATAGTAGTTGCCGAAGAAAGCTGCGCCCACCGAGCGGTCCGCGACGATGCGCATCACCAATTCGAGCATATCCTCAGGCGTCGCCGTGAACGAGACCGTCTCAATGAGCATCAAGCGGTCATTGATCGCTTCCGGTCCGAAATACTGCGCCAGGACGCTGAACAAGATATTGTTCTGGCGGGCCACGTAGATCGTGTTACTCGCCGCGTAGGTCTTGTCCCAGTCGGCGCCGAGCATCTGTTTCCATTGGCCGATCACATCCATCCAGTGGTGAACCTGGGTCTGCGCCGCCCAGGCGATGTTCTTTTTCAATAATGGAGCTTGTTTCTTGGCGAATGCCTCGACGGCTTCGGGCGTGATCTTGTTGGTCTTCAGGCATTCATCCATGAAATCGATGTTGTTCTGCAGGATGGCCCGACTGTTCGGCTTCCAATCGTCCTGCAGGGCCGTCGCATCAATTCCGTCGAGAGCGGCTTGCATTTGTGCTCGATAAGACGCCATCGAGCCACGCCAGCTGTGATCATCGGGGCTGTTGATATAGGGAACGACGATCTCGCCCAGCGCCATGGTGCTGTGGCCAACCGATTTCATCAACTGATATTGGATCGGAACTGATGGAGCCTCGAGCGGCGCCTGGCCGGGACGATAGAGAATGAAGCGCCCACCGGCACCGGAGAACAGTCCGAGTATAACGGGGTGACTGCTCAGGAAGTTGCGCTGGAAGATCTGCGCCGCATCTCCATACAGCTCGAACATGCTCTTGTTGAGCTGCAGAACATTCTTGGTGCCAACCTCTGCGGCGCTCGGATTCTGAGTTCCCACGATGGGCTTGAAATAGTCGGGTATGTCGGCGCTATAGCCGGGGGCGCAAGCGAAAGTGAATGCCAGCACGGCTCCGGCGCAGGTCGTTGTCAAAGAGTTGCGCATAGGTTCTCCCAAGTCGTCGCAAAGGACCGCCGACACTCAATCGTGCCGATCGACCGCAAATGCCCCGTTGCTAGGTATCGACGCCAGCTCCCCGCGCCGACGATCGGCCGAAAAAGGACGCGTTCAAGCGCGTCTCATCAGTTTGATTGGGTTCAAAATACAGATTTACCGTGACGTGTCTACCCCAAGACCATTGGGCCGTACGGTCTCGGGCAAAACCCTCAAAATCGAGCCAGCGCGGCCGCGTTCAGGATCCACCAACACCTTGTAATTGCGCGAGCAAACGGTCGCTGCCGGCCAGGAACTCACGCCATTGGGCGATCAGTGCGCGCGGAAAGCGCAAGGTGATACTCGCGTTTCCTGCACCGCGCTCATACAGGCAGCTGCCCGGGGCCAAGCCTTTGTCGCGTGTGCAGCGAACCAGGAAACGTTCCGGGGCGCTTTGATCGAACAACAAATCTTCGCCCTGGTACGGCGTCTCATCCAGGAATGCGAGCACGGTTAGGCCGTCGGGACCACTGCTCGGTGTAGGGGAGGCGTAACGGGGATAAATGGTCTTGAGTCGCTGAACGGGTGTGAGGCCGCCCGCGTCAGGCTCGACCGTGAGGAATATCCGTCCCGCGGACGCCGCCAGATCCTCCTTGCTGGGCTCCGCGGCGGGCGTGAGTGCCGGCCAGAAGAAGGCGAGGTCGAGGCGCTCTTGGGTGCCGGGACGGCGTTGCATGGTAACGCGGATCGCGCGGGGCGGAACCCGAAATAGGGTCCCTGCGACGATAATGGGGAGGGGCGGTGCGTCGATAGCCACCGGCGCAAAATCCGCGCGCGGACGCAGGACGTAGGTGACGCAGAGCAGCGCGGCCACACACATGAGCACGATCGCCACGATCGGAACCGCCAATAGCCCGCCCGATGCGCGCTGTCGGGGGTCTGAACGCGCTGTAGTCGCACCCATGGGTCTTGCTCCCATCAACTCGGTAACTCACCGAGCTCCACTATTTGGTACGGCCGAAGCGACTGTAAACAGGACAATTTTTGACTCCTCCACAGCGCCCTTAAGGCGTTCTTAACGGCTTGCGCGGCAGCCGATTCGAGGCCATCGAAGGACGGCTCAAACTGGCCCCCGCGACGGAGTTCCTGCGATGCCGATCTATCAGCTTGACGATCTGCGCCCCGAGTTTCCCGAGGAGGGGCGCTACTGGATCGCCGAAACCGCCGTCTTGATCGGCCGGGTCAGGCTCAAACCGGATAGCAGTGTCTGGTGGGGTGCGGTGCTGCGCGGGGACAACGAATGGATCGAGCTCGGTGAGCGCTCGCAAATCCAGGACAATTCGACGCTGCACACCGATCCGGGCTTTCCACTGACGATCGGTACTGGATGCGTCATTGGGCATAACGTTGTGCTGCACGGATGCTCGATCGGCGACAATTCGCTGGTGGGCATGGGTGCGATCATGCTCAACGGCGCGCGCATCGGAAAAAATTGCCTGGTCGGCGCCGGTGCGCTCATCACTGAAGGGAAAGAGTTTCCGGACAATTCGATGATAATCGGCACCCCCGCGCGGCGGGTACGGGATGTCGACGATGATGTCATTAAGGCAATCGCATTTGGTGCCGATGTCTACGTCAAACGCCATCGTCAATATGCCAAAGCGCTGCAGCGAATTCGATAGGCAGTGGCCCCAACTTCGCCATATAGCGGGTCAGAGCGTGGATGTATGGAAACAAAATCTCTATTGATGCCACCCTGGTGGAGTTGGGCATGGCCAGCCGCCGCCTGGATTGTGCTGGCCATTGCCGCGGCTGCGGGCGTAACCGCTTGGATCATGACCGCGGCCGGAATCGTCCTCATCGCCACGGTTTTCTCCGCGGTGTATCACGCCGAGGTCGTCGCGCACCGGGTTGGGGAGCCGCTCGGCACACTTGTGCTTGCGGTGGCGGTGACGGTGATCGAGGTGGCCTTGATTGTTTCCGTGATGATCGCGCAGCCGGTGGAGAAGGCCGGGCTTGCCCGCGATACCGTGTTTGCCGCCGTCATGTTGGTGTGCAACGGCATCGTGGGTCTATGTCTGCTGGTCGGCGGGGCACGTCATCACGAGCAAGGGTTTCAGCTGCAAGGGGCGAGCGCGGCCATGGCTGTTCTCACCGCTTTGACCACACTCTCGCTGATCGTGCCGAACTACACGCTCACGACGCCGGGACCCGTATTCAGCCAGTCGCAACTGATCTTCGCCGGTGCCGTGTCACTTGTGCTCTATGCCTGTTTCGTGTTCATCCAGACGGTCCGGCATCGCGATTATTTTCTACCACCCGGCAACGGCGATGAAGAGAAGCATGCGCCGCCGCCGCGAACCGCAACGGCGCTGATCAGCGCCGCACTGCTGATTGTTGCCCTGGTCGCCGTGGTCGGCCTGTCGAAGGTTCTCACGCCTGCCGTGGAGCATGTCGTCGCCGAACTTGGCATTCCCAAAGCCGTGGTCGGCATCGTGATCGCGGCCTTGGTGTTGTTGCCGGAAGGGGCGGCAGCGCTGCACGCGGCCGCCGCCAATCGGTTGCAGACCAGTCTCAACCTTGCGCTCGGCTCGGCGCTCGCCAGCATTGCGCTGACGATTCCCGCTGTGGCTGTCGTGTCGATCGCGCTTGGGCAACCGCTTACGCTGGGGCTCGATGAGAAATCACAAATTCTGTTGGCGCTCACTTTGGTGGTTGGCATCATCACGCTCGGCACTGGCCGCACCACCGTGCTGCAGGGCATGGTGCATCTTGTGATTTTCGCTGCATTCCTGTTTCTCAATGTCATCCCCTGATCCCAATACAAATAACGGGAACCCGCACGTGCGATCATCCGAGCCGATGTTCAACGTTCCTTCGGTAGTCGTTGCCACGATCGCGGCGCTCGTGATCGTGCAACTCGGCCGCCAGTTTCTATTGTCGGCGGATGACGATATCGAATTCCTGCTGTGGTTCGCCTTCATTCCGGCCCGGTATGTGCCTGAACTCGCATCGAGGCTCGCAGTGCCCGGCGGTCTCGGGGCGGATATTTGGACCTTCGTCACCTACGCGTTGATCCATGGAAACTGGCTGCACCTCGGCGTCAACTCGGTATGGCTGCTACCGTTCGGAACGGTCGTGGCACGGCGGTTCGGCGGCTGGCGCTATCTACTGTTCTTCGCGATTACGGCAGCGGCCGGGGCTGGCGCTCACCTGCTGACAAATTGGGGAGCGATCTTTCCGATGGTTGGCGCTTCCGCGTCGATCTCGGGCTTCATGGCGGCGGCGAGCCGCTTCGCCTTCCAGCCGGGCGGTCCCCTCGACAGCTGGCGTCATCACGATCCGGAGAGCTATCGGATCCCGGCAGCCCCGCTGGCGGTGGTACTGCGCAACCCGCGCGTCTTCGCATTTCTTGGAGTTTGGTTCGGGCTCAACTTGCTGTTTGGAATCGGCGGCGGCGCGATTCCGGGCAACGAAGAAGCTGTGGCTTGGCAGGCGCATATCGGCGGGTTCCTGGCCGGACTATTGCTGTTCCCGTTGTTTGATCCGATCCCGCCGCGCGGCGGTCTTACGGCAACCGTAATCTCGTTTGCGGCAGTGCGGCGGCCGTTTTGCACATGCGAAATTGGTCGCTTGGTGCAACGCTTGTTTGCAATCACCTCTGTTGCGCACCTAATCATTTGGGCAGATGATTGATTTAGTTGTGATCGGCTCCGCCCCCGCCGCGCGGGGAGCGGTTGTTCTTCCGGCGAGTGTACGTTCGTCCCGCTCGCCCTTCCTGACCCGCGTGACGGGCGACGGCGCCGATCCAGGTATTGCTCTCGATAGCGCAGCGACGCGCCGGCCCTCGAGGCTGGCATCAGAACGTCGCAAAAAGGAGGCGACCCATGACGGTGATGAGCATCCTGTCGAGGAAGGGACATGACGTCCTGACGATTGAGCCGACCGCGGCTTTATCTGCCGCGACCAAACTTCTGGCTGAGCGGCGTATCGGTGCGCTGGTTGTCACCGGAGCCGACCACCGCATCGTCGGCATTCTCTCGGAGCGCGACATCGTGCGTGCGCTGGGCGAACGCGGCGCGCGGGTGCTCGACGCACCGGTGGCTGAGGTCATGACACGCAAAGTTGTGACCTGCAGCGAGCGTGACACCACGGCAGAGCTCATGGGGCAGATGACGGCCGGTAAGTTCCGGCACTTGCCCGTGGTCGAGCAGGGACGCCTCGTCGGCATTGTGTCGATTGGCGACGTGGTAAAGTCCCGACTTGAGGACATGCAGCACGACACCGAGGCGCTGCAGGACTACATCCGAACGGCGTGAACGTCCGCCATAGCGGAACTCGTCACGCCAGCGCTTCGATTGCCTCGGCGATGTTCTCGAGGCATTTTTCAGTCGCCTCGACCCCGAGCTGGATTGCTTCTTCGGCACGGTGAAAATCGAACACGCCGAAACGTGACAAGCGCGGTGCGACCATCGCATCGGGCGGATCACCCGCAAGCCGTGCGCGCGTGATCCGGTCGAGCGCGATGTTGAACGCGTCGACCATGACGGTCGAGAGACCGGGCTTCTCGGGCGAGCCAAACAGCCGGCGCTTGAACAGTTGTTCGGCCTTGCCGCGCAGCGTCTCAGGCGTGGCGGCCGTGTTCACGAGCGCCTCGTCGGTGTGATCCGGTCCATGACTTTGGATCACAGTCCCGCGCCCGAAATTGTCGGAGTTGAGGTTGACGGCGATAACGAGACGCGCGCCGAGCGAGCGCGCCGCCGAGACCGGGACCGGATTGACCAAGCCGCCGTCCATCAACCAGCGACCGCCGATCTTGTGGGGCGGGAAAATGCCAGGAATTGCATAGGACGCATGCAGCGCGTCCGCGAGGCGGCCGCGCGTGAGCCAGATCTCATGTCCGGTGCCGACCTCAGTGGCGATTGCGGCCATTTTGATCGGCAGGTCGTCAAAGGTGATGTCGCCGATTTCCCGCACCAGCTCATCCGCAAGTCGATTGCCGCCGATCAGTCCCGAGCCGGAGAAGCTGAAATCCAGATACCCAAACACACGGCCACGCGTCAGCCCGCGTGCCCAAGCTTCGAACGCGTCCAGATAGCCCGCCGCATAAGCGCCGCCGACCACGGCGCCAATCGAGGTGCCCGTGATCACGTCAGGGCGAATCCCATTCGCGATAAGCGTCCGCAGCACACCGATGTGGGCAAAGCCGCGCGCGGCGCCGCAGCCCAGCGCCAGACCGATGCTCGGGCGCTTGCGTGGCTGGTCTATAATCTCGCTTGACGCGGAGCGGTCATTGTTGAGGCCGTTCCGCCCGACGAATTCCAACACCTCGAACCTCGCATCCGCGACTCACGTTCCCGGCATGGTGGTGAGAATATCGCAAAACGGGTGGGCAGGGACGTGACTGCAAATCTTCCAACGCTCAGCGCCGGTGATTGTTGCACCCCCAGGCGTCGCGAAGAAGGCTTGAATTTGCCGAAATTCACCTGGAAAACAGCGACATGAAGGGGATGGGGGCTCTGGGCCTGCTGTTGCTGGCATCCGCGTGGGCTATGCTCATGCCGGTTGCGGCGCAAGCCCAGTTTCAAGGCGGATTTTCGGCGCCACCACAGCAATTTGCGCCCGCGGCGGGGCCATCAGCGGCGCCGTCGACGGTTCCGGGCGGCGCCATGACCCTGCATGCACCGCCTGCGGTGATGCCTTCGCCGTCGACCGCGCAAGTGAATCTGGCCGTCAGCGCCCGCTTTACCCGCGACTCGCAGCCCATTTCCGCCGGTCTCGTGTGGCGAATTTTTCCCGCGAAGCCGGATCCCTCCCGCCCGTATGCGCCGCTTCGGGAGGATCGTACGGCCACGCCGGTATTCCAGCTTCCGCCGGGAGACTACGTGGTGCATGTGGCGCTGGGTCTCGCCAGCACAGTCAAACAGGTGAGCCTTCGCTCGGAATCCACGCGCGAAGTCTTCGATCTGCCCGCGGGCGGGATCAGGCTGGAGGGCCGGGTTGGTGATGCGCGCATCCCGTCGGCACAGATCACGTTCGACGTCTATCCGGGCAGCCAGTTCGACGTCGGCGACCGCAAGCCGATTGCCGAAGGTGTGCTCACCGGGGAAGTGGTCGTGGTGCCGGAGGGCACCTACTACATCGTCTCCAACTACGGCGACAGTAACGCCCAGGTCCGCTCCGATATCCGGGTGCAGGTCGGCAAGCTCACTGACGTCGTCGTCAACCACCACGCCGCCGTTATGGTGCTGAAACTGGTGAACCAGCGTGGCGGCGAAGCGCTCGCCAATACGGAATGGACGGTGCTCACGCCGGGCGGCGACGTCATCAAGGAATCGACCGGTGCCTTCCCCAAGGTGGTTCTGGCCGAAGGGGAATACCGCGCGATTGCCCGCAACGAGGGGCGCACCTACGAGCAGGCCTTCAAGGTCACGACCGGTCTCGACGGCGAGATCGAGGTGCTGGCGAAGTAGCTCTCAGGCCGCCTGCTTCAATCGCCGCACGTCGGGCGGAACCGCCTCGTCCACCAGGCTCGCGAGCGCGGCATCAACCGACATGCTGGTCTGCTTTTCGCTGCCGAGCCGCCGGATCGAGACAGACCGCTCCGCCGCCTCCTTCTTGCCGAGCACGAGCAGCACCGGGATCTTGGCGAGCGAATGCTCGCGCACCTTGTAGTTGATCTTCTCGTTGCGCAGATCGAGCTCCACGCGCAAACCCTGCCGCTGCGCCAGCGCCTGCAGCTCGCGCGCATAATCGTCGGCATCGGAGGTGATGGTCGCCACCACGGCCTGCACCGGCGCAAGCCAGAGCGGGAAATGGCCGGCATAGTGCTCGATCAGGATTCCGGTGAAGCGTTCGAGCGACCCGAACATCGCTCGATGCAACATGACCGGCGTGACCTTGTTGGAGTGCTCATCGATATAGAAAGCGCCGAGCCGGCCTGGCATGTTGAGGTCGACCTGCACGGTGCCGCATTGCCAGTCGCGGCCAATGGCGTCGCGCAGCACGTATTCAAGCTTGGGCCCGTAGAATGCGCCTTCGCCCTTGTTGAGGGTCCAGGGCCGGCCCGAGGCGTTGAGCGCCTGCATCAGCGCCGCTTCCGCCTTGTCCCAGACGGCTTCATCACCGATCCGCTTTTCCGGCCGGTCGGAGAACTTGATGCGCACATCGGAGAAGCCGAAATCCTCATAGATCGAGAGGATCAGATCATTCATCTTGAGCGCTTCTTCGCCGATCTGGCCCTCGGTGATGAACGCGTGCGCGTCGTCCTGGGTGAACGCACGCACCCGCATCAGGCCATGCAAGGCACCCGATGGTTCAAACCGGTGCACCTTGCCGAACTCGGCAAGCTTCAGGGGCAGGTCGCGATAGGACTTGAGCCCGTTCTTGAAGATCTGCACGTGGCCCGGACAGTTCATCGGCTTGATCGCAAAGATGCGATCATCATCCTCCCGCTTCTGCGTGAGAAACATCATGTCGCGGAAGGCCTGCATGTGGCCGGTCTGCACCCACAGCTGGGAATCCATCAACTGCGGTGAGTTCACCTCGACATAGCCGGCGGCCGTCTGGCGACGGCGGATATACTGTTCAAGCCCCTGGAACAGCGTCCAGCCGCGCGGATGCCAAAACACGGAACCCGGCGCCTCTTCCTGGAAATGGAACAGATCCATCTCGCGGCCGAGTTTGCGGTGATCGCGCTTTTCCGCTTCCTCGATTTGTTTGAGATAGGCGTCGAGCTCTTCCTGCTTGGCGAACGCGGTGCCGTAGATGCGCGAGAGCATTTCCCGGTTGGAATCGCCGCGCCAATAGGCGCCGGCAACCTTGGTCAACTTGAATGCATTCCCGACCTTGCCGGTCGAGGTCATATGCGGACCGCGACAGAGATCAAACCAGTCGCCCTGCCGGTAGATCTTGAGGTCCTGATCGGGTGGGATCGCGTCGACCAGCTCGACCTTGAACTGCTCGCCCATCTCGCGGAAGGCGCGTTTGGCCTCGTCGCGCGACCACACCTCTTTGGTGAACGGTTTGTCGCGCGCGATGATCTCGCGCATCTTGCGTTCGATGGCGGGCAGATCCTCGGGTGTGAACGGCTGATTGCGGAAGAAATCGTAGTAGAAGCCGTTCTCGATCACCGGACCGATGGTCACCTGCGTGCCGGGCCAAAGCGACTGTACGGCTTCGGCCAGCACGTGCGCGGCGTCGTGCCGGATGAGCTCCAGTGCGCGCGGGTCTTCGCGGTTCAGAAACTCGATCTTGGCGTCGCGCTTGATTTCATCGGCGAGATCGATGACTTGGCCATCGAGCGCCATGGCGACGGTCCGTTTGGCCAGCGAGGGCGAGATAGATTTGGCGACGTCGAGTCCTGTGGTGCCGTCCGGAAACTCCCGACGCGCCCCATCGGGAAAAGTCAGCGCGACCATGGCTTGCTCCTTGCTCACTCGCTGCCTACGAACGCAGGTAAGCGTGCCCGCCAAATAGCGAGCTTTGCGGGGTCGTTAAAGCATGGCGCGGGAAGTTGCAACCGGGTAGGGTAGGGATGCCCACCAACCTTCAATGACCGAACATGATCGCGGGTCGCTTTTGCTTGCTGTTCGTTCTGCTCGCGTACCTCCCGGCTTCCGGAACGGCGGGCGGTGCGCCTGTGGGCGGGACACGCGATCAGGCATTGCTGGCCAAGATCAAACAACAGCCGCTGATGTTTTTTGTCGCGACCGGGCCGGCCAATGCCTGTGGTCCGGGCTGCAGTTCCTGGATCGCAGCTGATGGATATTTTGATTCCGATGCCGGCAAACGGTTTCGCGATTTCTTGAACGAACCTGCTCGCCGCGAGCTTCCGGTGTTCTTCAACTCGCTCGGCGGTGTCGCCAGCCAGGCGGTCGCGATCGGCTTGGCGATGCGCGAGTATCGCATGCGGGCCGGCGTCGCACGCACCGTGCCCGAGGGCTGCCGCCCGGCACCCGGGTTGAATGACGCCTGTCGCAAGCTGGTGCTGGCGGGTTCTGACCAAAAGGCGAAGCTGCTGCCCGCCGGTTCGCATTGCGCCTCGGCGTGTGTGTATGCGCTGCTTGGCGCATCCGTTCGACAACTCGCTCCGACCGCAGAACTTGGCGTGCATTCGATCCGGTTCATTTGGGCGCTGAGCAACAAAACCCCGACCGGATCGCCACCGAGCACCGACGGCGTCGATAGCGTACTGCGCAATTACATGGTTGAGATGGGTGTGGACCCTGGCTTGATTGATGCTGCGGCCAAAGTCAGCCCCGATCGCATCCATTGGCTGAGCCGCACCGAGATCAGCAAATTCGGCATCGAAACGCGCGATTTTTATGAGACGCCTTGGACGGCCCTGCAGGAGACGCCGAGCATCTTTTCGGTTTCCAAATCCTGGTCGCGCGCGCAGTCTGGCGGAGAGGAACGCACGAGCGTCATCCGCATCCGCTGCGCGACGCCTTCGGGATATCTTCTGGCTTACCGGAGTGAACTGCCGCTATCCGAGGCGAGCGCGCGATTGGCGGTGCGACTGGGCTGGGATGACGGTGAACTCTCCTTCGGGTCATCAGCAGCGATCCCGGGCGGTAGCATCTTCTATTCCACAATCCCGGATGACCTGATGCAGCGAGCCGCGAGCCAACGCAAGCTCCAGGTAAGCGAGACGCGCGGGTCGACCGAGCTCGGCAATTTCGCCGTCTCTACGGCCGGGCTGGCTGCGGCGCTCAATCAACTACAAATGCATTGCAACGACACGGACGCGGCCGCCGCGGTTAAGCTCCCATGATCTGACTTGCGCTACGACGATCGCACCGGATCAGAAAGATGGCGGGGAAGAAGATGCGACGGGTCACACGCGGGCGCGAACTAGAGCATGATCGTGATTTTGCTTGAGTGTGTTAGCGCGGCCACATAGTTAACCAAAGGTTGACGAATTTCATCTGAGCGTTTGCCCAAAGCAGTCCTCCGGCGCAAAATCCCTGAGCTGGACCTCAGGGTGGTGAGGGGACGAGATGAAAGCGCCGGCGCTCCTGACGATTGCGGCTGCGGTAAGCTTGCTTGGAATGCGGGCGCCAACCGTCGCGAATCCCAATACGGATCTCTCGGTGCCGCGGTTCCCGCCGCTGGTACTCTATGTGGCACGAGGCGCTGGTGGGTGCGGCGACGGCTGCGACGAATGGATCGCGGCGGAGGGCGGCTTCGATATCGGCTCGGCGGAGCGGCTGCGCACGTTCCTGACCCAGTTTTCGGGCCGCATCCCGCCGATCTACTTTCAGTCCCCGGGCGGTATCCAGGAGGAAGCGATTGCCATCGGTCGCCTGATGCGCGAGCGCGGCGTGACGGCCGGGGTGGGGCGCACCCTGCCGTACGGCTGTGCGCCCAGCAAGGACGGCGAGGATCGATGCCTTACGCTCAAGCGCTCCGGCCTGCCGCTCTCCGGAGAACTGCGCAGCACCGGCGCAAGCTGCAGCTCGGCGTGCGTCTATGCGTTGCTCGGCGCGCAGGTCCGGCTGGTGCCGCCCGACGCCCGGCTGGGCGTACACGCGAGCCGGCGGGTGCGTGTGTACCCGGATGGGCGGGTGACCCGGCTGCCTGGCGACGATCAAACGCAACTTGCGCAAGCGACCAACGAGCTCAAACAGTATGTGGAGGAGATGGGGATCGACGTTGCCCTGATCGACACCGCGTTCAAGACCAAGTTTTCCGATGCCTATTTCCTCACCCGCAACGAGATCGTGCAGTTTGGCATCGATACGCGCACGTTCCAGGAGACGCGCTGGACTGTCCTCGATGCAGCGTCGCGGCGACCTTCGGTGTTCAAGCTCGTGGTTGAAAACCGCGGCGAGGAGGGCGCGACCACCAGCATGATCGAGCTGGCTTGCGCCAACGCGGGCGAAATCCGGATCGGCTACGTGCGTGCCGCGGCGCCGGATGAGATTTCCCCGGCGCTTGTACGCGCCATTGCCGGCGCCCAGCGCATGACATTCGCGCGGCCTGGCCCGGCGGTGCGTGTCATCGGCCTCGACAACGACAAGCCTTACGAGCCCCGTTCGGTGTCAGCGCGTCCGGAGTTCTTCGAGGCTGCGATCTCCGCGGGGAGCATGGTGATTTCGGAATCGTCGCTGCGGCCGGATTCACCGCATGTGCTGCGGCTTGCGACGGCCGGCTTGCCCGAGGCGATTGCCGCACTGCGCAAATCTTGCACGCCACAGTCTATGGCGTCGGTGCGTTGACCCCACGCCAGCGTGCGTAGCGCCACGGCAGGTACCAGCGCGCCCGGCGGGGCAAGGCGTCGGGCACGAGGTCGAGGCCCGAGGTGCCCCAGGGATGGCAGCGCAGCAGTCTGCCAAGGGTCATCCATCCCCCGGCCCAGAGGCCGAAACGGGCCAAGGCCCCGTCGCAGTATTGCGAACAGGTGGGCACGTGGCGGCAATGGATTCCGATAAGTGGCGACAGGGTGCTTTGGTATAAAAACACCATTGCGCGGCCGAACCGGCGAGGGACTTGAAGGAGAGCCAAGTCACTCATCGGCTACTTGGCGGGGGCTTGGGCACCGCGCTTGGCCTCGATCTGGTCAATGGCCGAGACGACCGCATCAAACGTCAGCATCGTCGAAGCATGGCGCGCCTTGTAATCGCGCACCGGCTCGAGGACGGCGATGTCTTCCCAGTTTCCGTCGGGTGGGCTGCCATTTTCTTTCAGCATCTGCCGCACGGTTTCGCGCAGCTTGCGCAGCTCCGGTGCCTTCGCGCCGATGATGTGGCGCGCCATGATCGAGGACGAAGCCTGCCCAAGCGCGCAAGCCTTCACGTCGTGGGCGAAGTCCGTGACCGTGTCTCCATCCATACGCAAGTCGACGGTGACGGTTGATCCGCAGAGCTTCGAGTGGGCGGTCGCGCTGGCATCGGGGGTGGCGAGACGGCCGAGGCGCGGAATATTTCCCGCCAGTTCGAGGATGCGCTTGTTGTAGACGTCGCTCAGCATGCCGCCGGTAACCTTATTCCATCAAATCCGCTCGGGGCATTCATGACAATGTGATCATTGTCCCCGATGTGCCATGCCTTATATATGGTGCGGTCAAGCGTGGCGAAACCGCTGCGCCTGGCTCGCCGGGGCGCGGCAGGGTTGTTGATCTGGCAATCGTCGCGAGAAATTCCTGCCATGCCCGGTGCCGATATGGGAAGGCGGCGTCCAGTTTCCCCCGCGGCCCGATGAATTTGCTTCATCGCCCTGGGGTTGTCCTTGCGACGCTCGACCCGGTGACACTTCCGGAGCCGTAACGGCACCGGTCGAACGGAGCGAATGTCGATGGATGCCGTGTTCAAGAAGCGCAACTCCTTGCCCTCCGATGCGCGGCCGGGCTTGATCCGGCCTTCGCGCGAGGATGCTGAGGCGGCCGTGCGCACCCTAATTGCGTTTGCCGGTGATGATCCCGAACGCGAAGGCCTGATCGATACGCCGAAGCGCGTCGTCACGGCTTACGAGGAACTCTACAGCGGCTATCGGGAGAGCGCGGACGATGTGCTCGACCGTACCTTCTCGGAGACCGGGGGCTACGACGATCTGGTCCTGGTCCGCGACATTCCGTTTCACTCGCATTGCGAACACCACATGATGCCGTTCTACGGCAAGGCACATATTGCCTATCTGCCGATCGAGCGCGTGGTCGGGCTGTCGAAATTGGCGCGGCTGATCGACGTGTTTTCGCTGCGCTTGCAAACCCAGGAACACCTCAGCTCGCAGGTCGCACTGGCCATTGAGCGCGTGCTCAAGCCGCGTGGCGTCGCCGTGATGCTGCAGGCCGAGCACACCTGCATGTCGTGGCGCGGCATTGCCAAGGCGGGTGCCAGCACCATCACCACCCAATTCCTCGGGATTTTCCGGGATGACGCGCAGTTGCAGACCCGCTTCATGAGTTTGGTTCGCGACGCCTCGAAATGACGGCTGCGGCGGGCAAAGTCTCTCGATTTGCCGCGCGCGGCACCCCTCAGGAACTCGAGGAAGGCTCCGCCTTCACGCCGAAATTCGATCTGGACGGGTTGATCAGTTGCGTGGTCACCGATGCGGTGACGGGCGATGTCCTGATGTTCGCGCACATGAACGAAGAGGCGCTGGCGCGCACCATCGAGAGCGGGGAAGCCTGGTTTTACAGCCGCTCGCGGGCCGTGCTTTGGCGGAAAGGCGAGAGCTCCGGTCACACCCTGCGGGTGCAGGAGCTTCGCGTCGACTGCGACCAGGATGCCCTGTGGATCAAGGCGCAACCGCAAGGCCCCGGCGCCTGCCACACCGGCCGCCGCAGCTGCTTCTATCGCGCGGTCCGCCTGGACAGTCCTGCGGGGTCAACGACGCAGCTCGAATTTCGTGACGGCGAGCGCGTCTTCGATCCGAGCGAGATCTACGGACGCAAACCCCAAGGGTAGGGGATGCGCTCGATCAGGCGACCCCAGCGGCCTTGGCCCGCGCCAACAGTTGTTGCGCGCGTTTGAGATGCGGCTGGTCGTACATCACCCCGTCGATGCCGACGACACCCGCTCCCGGCGCGGCGTCGAACGCGGCGATGATTGCGCCGGCATGGGCAATGGCAGCTTGCGTCGGCGTGAATACGTCGTTGATGATCGGCACTTGCGCCGGATGGATCGCCATCTTGCCGGTAAACCCGTCGCGGCGCGCCTCTTCGGCCTCGCGCCGCAGTCCGGCCTCGTTGCGAAAGTCCACGTACACCGTGTCGATCGGTTGGACCTTCGCGGCGACCGCTCCCATCAGACAGAGGGCGCGAGCGAGCCGATAGGGGTCCAGAAAATCTCCGTTGGCGTCGCGATTGGCTTCAGCTCCGAGATCCGCGGACAGGTCCTCGGCGCCCCAGGTGAGGCCGGCAAGGCGCGGGCCGGCGTCGCCATAGGAGCCGAGCCGAAACAGCGCGCCGGCGCTTTCAGTGCCGATCGCGAAGATCGCGATATGCCCGTCGGCAAGACCATGGATGGCTTCGCGGGCGGTCAACTTGGCGTCGAGATGGAGCACGCTCGGCGCACCGTCAGCCTTCGGCAGCAAGACAGCGTCGGGCTTGGCCGTCACCACGCATTCGAGGTCTGTGTCGGCCAGGCCACTCGTCAAGCTGTTGATGCGCACGATCAGCCGCGGGCGCTGTGCCAGGTGAACCACGTTGTGAAGGAACGTGGCGGCACAGTCGCGAGCCACGGCCTTGCGATCCGGTCCGACCGAGTCTTCAAGATCGACGATAACCGCGTCGGCGCCGCTGGTGAGCGCCTTTTCGAGCTTTCGGTCGCTGTCGGCGGGGGCGAAGAGGAAGGAACGCATGGTTCTCGATCGGTCAGTCCGCTTTCGGCCGCATGCGCATGAAGGCCTGGCGCCGGCATTCGGCCACGAGCTTGTTATCCTGATTGTAGGCACGGTGGTGAAACTCGACGATCCCGGCTCCCGGCCGTGACTTCGACTCGCGCTTGCCGATGATTTCCGTGCTCGCGTGCACCGTGTCGCCTTCGAACAGCGGATGCGGAAACTTGACTTCGGTCATGCCGAGATTGGCGATGGTCGTCCCAACTGTGAGATCCGAGACCGACATGCCGATCATGAGGCCAAGCGTGAACAGCGAGTTCATCAGCGGCTGTCCCCACTCGGTTTCCTGCTCGCAGAAGTGCCGATCGATGTGCAACGGCTGCGGATTGAGGGTCATGTTGGAGAACAGCATGTTGTCCATTTGGGTGACGGTTCGGGTGTAGCGGTGCTCGACGCACTCCCCCACCACGAAATCTTCGAAATAGAGGCCTCCACGCTTGTGCCGTATCGCGGTTGCTGCGGGCATGGGCTCCTCCTGTGAGCTGGTGGTGGCATTCGATAGCACAAAACCCGTGCCGCCGATGGGCCGGGTTTCGCATTGGCGATCCATGATCGGGCTGCTAACAGGGACCCATAGCCAAGCATTTAAAAGCCCAAGGACCACCATGCAGCACAGCGTCGAGCGTATTCTCACGTCTCATGTCGGCAGCCTGATCCGGCCACAGCAGATTCAGGATTTCCTGCGCGCCCAGCAGAAGGGCGAAGCGGTGGACCAGGGAGCCTGGGACAAGTGCCTCGCCGCAGCCGTCGAGGACGTGGTTCGCCACCAGGCCGAGGTTGGTGTCGACGTGGTCAGTGATGGCGAGTTCGGCAAGGCAATCAGCTGGTCCCAGTACGCGCTCGAGCGCCTGTCCGGTTTCGAGCGCCGTCCGGTTCCAGCCGGCGGCAAGAACCCGTTTGCGCGTGGGGCCGATCGCACCAAATTCGCGGAGTTCTATGCCGAGCTCGATGCACGCGAGACGCCGGCCACGATCTCCGAATCGGTCTGCACTGGTCCGATCACCTACACGGGGCAGCAGCAGCTGAAACGCGACATCGATAATTTCAAGGCGGCGCTCGCCAAGTCAAAGGTGACGGAAGGTTTCCTACCGGTCGCTGCGCCATCGAGTGTGATCCCCGATCGCAGGAATGAATATTACCCGAGCGATGAGGCCTGCCAGCGGGCGATCGCGGAAGCCATGCGCACTGAGTATCGAATGATCGTCGATGCCGGATTGCTGGTGCAACTCGACGACGCACGCGCCGCTGTGACCTACGACCGGATGGTGCCGCCGGCGAGCTTTGCCGAGTATCTCAAGTGGCTCGAGATGCAGGTTGATCTGATCAATCATGCGCTCGAGGGCATTCCCGAGGAGAAAGTGCGCTATCACGTGTGCTGGGGAAGCTGGCCCGGCCCGCATACCAGTGACGTTGCGCTCAAGGACATCGCTCACCTGGTGTTGCAGGTGAAGGCGGGAGCTTATGTGATCGAGGGTGCAAATCCTCGCCATGAGCACGAATGGCGTGTGTGGAAGGACGTCAAATTGCCGGCGGGCAAGATCCTGATGCCGGGTGTCATCAGCCATGCAACCAATGTGGTCGAGCACCCGGAACTCGTGTGCGAGCGTATCGTCCGCTACGCGCAACTGGTCGGGCGTGAGAACGTCATCGCCGGGACTGATTGCGGCTTCGCCCAAGGTCCGTTCTACCGCCGCGTGCATCCCAGCATCATGTGGGCAAAGCTTGAAGCTCTCGCACAAGGCGCCAGGCTCGCCAGCAAGGAGCTCTGGCATTAGCATCGTGCACGTCATCTGGGAGATGCTGCACGGCTGCGGATCGACGGAGAACGCATGAGCCAATGTGCGGTGGATCACGGCTGATTTGCTGATCCATGCTAGTCTCCCCGGGTGGCGGCAGCGGGCGGTACAAGGCCCGCCAAACGGGGTCCTGAATGAGGTTGGTTGTCCTCGCTGGCGCATTCGTGCTCGCCGGAATCGGCGCGCATGGTGTGCGAGCGCAAGCCGCCCCCGCGGACCTCGTTGCTCTCGCCGTTGAAGCGCAGGGCGGCGAGGCGGCGATGCGCAGCCTCAACAGTTTGATAATCCAGGGAGATGCCAAGCACTGGGAGCCGGAAGAGTCGTTCATGGCCGGCGGGACCCCGCGCTTTCTCGGCGATTCCACGTTCACGCTCGCCTGGCAGCTCGCGCTCGGCTGGGCGCGCATCGACTGGAATCGATCGATGCAGTACCCGGCGGTCGAAAAGCTGCAGTACAGCGAAGTTCTCACCCAGCGCTACGGTTTCGTCGAAGAAGGCAACGGCGCGCGTGCCATGTCCCCCGCACGGCTTGCCGCACAATTGCGCGAGCTTACCCGCGCGTCACCGACCTTACTGCTGCGCGCGCTGGACAATCCGGACCGGGTAGCCTTCGAGGGCGGTGTGCGATTTGGACAGGGAATGTTGCCGGCAATCTCGTTTCGCGACGGGCGCACGACATTCGTGATCATGTTCGACCGGGCGACGCATTTCCCGGCTGTGATCAGAACGTTCGACGAGGATGACATGCGCGGCGATTCCGCGTTCGACCTCGCGCTGGCGGATTGGCGGTCGGTCGGCGACGTCAAGATCGCCCACTCGCTGACCTACAAACTCAACGACGTGCAGCTTGCGCGCCTGACCTACACCAGCGTGGTCGCTCGACCCAACCTTCTCGCCGGAGATGTTCGCGCTGCCGGAGGACATCAAGGGGGCGGCTCGGCCGCCGGCGACCGGGGCGGTGCCTTATCAAGGCGTGCTGCGTCAACTGTTCGCCGGCCGAAGTGTCGATGAAGAAGCGGCCAACGCTCCGGTGGTCGGACGTCTGACGGCTCGTCGAACTCGCGCCCGACGTACAACAGGTCGTGGGGGGAGCACAGAACAGCCTGATCGTGGCGATGAAGGACGATATTGCGGTTTTCGACGCGCCGGGCGGAGAGGCGCAGTCGAAATGGACCATCAATGCGGCCAAGACCAAATACCCTGGCAGGCCGCTCAAGTATCTGATCCTGACGCATCACCACATGGAACAGGCCGCGGGCGTGCGAACCTACATGGCGGAAGGTACGACGATCATCGTCCCCAAGCCGGACAAGAAGTATTTTGTCGACCTGGCGCTGCGGCCGCACAAGTTGGCGCCGGACGAGTTGGAGGATAGGCCGGTTTCTGCACAGATTGTCGAAGTGCCGGACGAGATGACGCTCAAGGACGACGGGGAAGAAATTCGGCTCTATCGCATTCTCAACCCGCACGTTGAGGCATTGATGATCGGCTATGTGGTGAAACCGAATATTGTCTGGGCCACCGACTTGTTGTCCGCTTCGGGCGATCCGAGCAAGACTGGGGGTGGCCGCGCCTTGGCGCTTGCATTGCAGCGCTTCGGTATCAACAACGCGATGATCGCGCGCGGGAACGGCACCACGATAAAGCAGTCAGATCTCACGGGTGTGCTCGGCCAGTAAGAAAGATGAGCCTCAATATCCGAATTGTTCCCGCAGGATGCGTTCGTCTAAATTATGCCCCGGATCGAATAACATGTGCATGGCGAGCTCATGATCGAGACGAATATCGACCTTGTGCACATGCCGGACTTCGTCGTGGTCGGCCACGGCGGCGACCGGACGCTTCGTGGGTTCGAGCACCTCGACCGTGACCCTGGCTTTGTCCGGCAGCAGTGCCCCGCGCCAGCGCCGCGGACGGAACGGGCTGATCGGCGTCAATGCCAATAGCGACGCGCCAACGGGAATGATCGGGCCCTGGACCGAGAGATTGTACGCGGTTGAGCCGGCTGGCGTCGCGACCAGTACGCCGTCTGCGGTCAATTCCGGGAGTCGCTCGCGTCCGTCAACGAGAATGCGCAACCGCGCGGCCTGGTAGCTCTCGCGAAACAGCGATACTTCGTTGATCGCACGATACTCATGCCGCCGCGAATCGGCATCGATGGCTTCCATGATCAGTGGATGAATCACGGTGGTGTCCGCCGCCTGCAGCCGTTCGCGCAGGTGGTCCGCATGAAACTCGTTCATGAGAAAACCGATGGTGCCGCGGTGCATGCCATAGATCGGCTTGCCGCTTCCCATGAACTTGTGCAGGGTCTGTAGCATGAGGCCGTCGCCGCCCAGCGCAACGATTACATCGGCGGCTTTGGGAGCTACGGCCCCGTAGCGCCGCGTGAGCTCGTCGCGAGCGGCTTCGGCCTCAGGCGTCGGGCTCGCCACGAACGCGATCCGCTCGTAGCGGGTCATCGGCCGTGGTCCGACGTGCAGGGCTGCATTGTGCTGGCATCGATAAGGCGGGAGGAGCATGGAGCGCATCGTCTTCGTCTATACGACCTACCCTTCCGCTGTCGAGGCGGAACAGGCCGGACGAGCCTTGGTCGAGCGCGAGCTGGCTGCCTGCGTGAACATCCTGCCCGGCATGGTTTCGCTCTATCGGTGGCAAGGCGTGATCGAGCGCAGCGAAGAGGTGGTGATGATCATCAAGACGCGCGCGTCGCTCGCCCAGCAGGTGAGTTTCGCGGTCAAGGAGATGCACTCCTATTCAACGCCAGCCATTCTGGTGCTGCCGATCGAGAGCGTTGATCAGGGCTATCTGGACTGGCTGCTGGCGGGAACGGAGAAAGCCGAGTCGGCCAGCCAATCTGGTCAGTAGACGTTGTTGCCCTCGAGCACGCCCTTGAGCTCGGTGTATTCCTTGCACTCGGTGCCGCAGATCGAGCGCACCTTGTCGAGGATGTCCTGCGCTTTGAGCAGGTTGCCCTGCTCGGCGTACCACATCCCATAGTACGACCAGGTGCGGGCGAAGTTCGGGTCGGCGGCGAGCGACTTTTCGTACCAGTACTTGGCCTCGTCATAGCGGCCGAGCTTGCGGCTCGAATAGCCGATCAGGTTGGCAATGGCGGCGTCGTCGTCATGTCCGAGGCTGTGCAGCTTGGAGATACCGCCAGCGTAGTCGTGATCCTTGTAGATGAGGTTGTAGGCCACCCAGAAGCCGTCGCTGAACTCGCGGTCGGACCGTTGCTGCTTCTGCCCGCTCGACGATTTGGTCCTCTTTCGCTTCACCGAGCCCTGGCCCTGGGGCGGATTGCTCGGCGGGGCCGCCACCGTATTGGGCACCGACTCCATCGCAAAGGTCGGCACGGGGGCAACAGCGGTGAGGCCAAACAGCAGCGCCAACACCGTTGCATCGATTCGTCGCACGGGCAGATGCTTCATGATCGCCTCCCGAGGTTACGTCATGACCAACAGTGCCGCCGGCATTCAATTCCGGCCCGTCATTTCAAACCCGCGTGAGCATAGCAGGAAGCAGGCCTGAGGAGTTAGGGTCAGCATGAGCGCGCCGCGTCTTTGTCCTCACGCCTGACCTCCCTGATCCCTTAATCCCGGTTCACGTACCTGAACGGCCGCTATCAAGTCGTTTCAGACGCAGTTCAGTGCGCGTCCTTCAAAATGCACCTCAAGATCGGACAGACCCGATCGAGAAATGGGAAAACCCGGCTCGAACAGAACCGGAGCACAATCAGGAAGGATGACCCAATGCTAAAGAAACTCGCCGTCGCGCTGGTCGCTGCCTCGGTCTTCGCCGCGCCAGTGCTGGCCAAGACCGTCTCGCAGACCCCCGTCGCCAAACCGGGCGTGACCGCGACCACCAAGATCACGGCCCCCGTCAAGCCGGTGAAGCACGTCAAGAAGAGCCGCCACACCGGCAAGCAGGTCCGCAACTTCCGCCATGGCAAGGTTGCGCATTTCAACGCTAAGGGCCGGACCGCAATCAAGTCGACCGGCCACGTCGTGAAGGGGCCGCGGCTCGCCGCCACCCACAAGGGGAGCAACACCAGCGCGGTCCGCTGATCAGTTGGTCCGGTCAGGTCCTCCCCCTTTGACCGGATCGTGCGGGAGGCCGGCGGCAGGGCCGGCCTCCCGTCGTTTTGACGCGCGGTTCTATTCGACAACCGCCTGCCACATCACCGGCATGAGGTCATACCCGGTCGCAGTCCGCGTGATGTAGCCGGAGGCCGGAAACGGGAAGTGATAGCCCTGCACCAGCATCCGGTCTGCCGATGCACGGTCGAGTACCCGCCGGCGCGTCTGCGCCGCCGCAGGACCATCAATGTCGAAGTTTGCCTGCCAGTCGGGATGGCGCACGAACAGCCACGGATTGTTGGTCGTGTCGCTGAGCGCAAGCATCGATTGGCCGGCGGACGTAATCGCAAACACGACGTGACCGGGGGTATGGCCGAAGGCCTCGATAGCAACGATGCCGGGTGCGACTTCCGCTCCGGGCCTAAAGCGCTTCACGTCCTTCGCGATGTCGGAAAAAATCCGGCGCGCGTTGAGAAACGCAGGCCGCAGACTGTCGGCCGCCGCGCTCATATGCGCATCATTCATCCAGTAGTCCCATTCCGGGCCCGGCACCAGGATTTCGGCATTCGGAAAGCGTAGCGCGCCGTCCTTGGTCTTCAGCCCGTTGATATGGTCGGGATGGAAGTGCGAGATCAGAATCGTATCCACCGCTCGCGCATCAAATCCTGCGGCCGCAAAGTTGGCGTCCCAGGTACCGGACTGGGGCGCAATCGGTGCGTATTGTCCGCCGGTGCCGGTGTCGATCATCACAAGTTTGGTGCCCGTGTTGACGATAAGGCTGGTGAATGGAATCGGCAGTTTGTCGGTGGGCTGGAACGCGGCGGCGAGCGCGTTCTGGACATCCGTAAACGCGGCATTGCGCACGAACTTCTCGTCGATCGGGGGCAGCCAGATGCCGTCGTTGATGGCTGTTACCTCGTAGTCGCCGACGCGATAGCGATAGAAGCTCGCGACTTGCTTGCCTGTGGCCGGCGCTGCGGCTTGCACCAATGATGCCGGTAACGCGTATCCGGCTCCCATGAGAGTCGTGCTGACAAGAAGTTCCCGACGGTTGAGGCCAAACATCCTGACCCTCCTGCACTTGGGTCATATTTTCAACCCCGGCCCTGGACCGGAATTCCACGTCGCGTGTGCTTGCCGGCGTGGCTGGGCTAAGCGCGGGTATTCGCTTGGACGTGTTCCCGGACCAGGCGCGCGAGCTCGATGTTGTCGATCTTGCCCGAGCCGAGCAGCGGTATTTTCTCGACCACGAGCACGTCAGCGGGCGTCATGAGCTCGGGCGCGCCGCGCGACTTGGCGAAGGCCAGAAACGCCGCGCGCGTTGCATCGCGGCGCGTCGTCACCAGGACAATACGCTCGCCTTTGCGCGTGTCCGGAACGCTGGCGCATCCCGAAAGGGCGTCGGGCCAAAGGTCGCTCGCCAATGCCTCGATCGCGGCGAGCGAGATCATTTCGCCGCCGATCTTTGCGAAGCGCTTGGCGCGGCCCTTGATGGCGATGAAACCGTCGGCGTCGATGGTGACGATATCGCCCGTGTCGTGCCAACCCTCGGGCGGACGTTCCAGCACGCCCGGATTCTCAGTACGGAAATAACCGAGCATCACGTTTGGTCCGCGCACGTGCAGCCGTCCGCCGACTTCGATGCCGGGGATGGCTTCCAACCGTGCTTCCATTCCTGGCAAGAGGCGGCCCACGGTTCCGAATTTGTTGAACATCGGCGTGTTGAGTGCGAGCGCTGGCGCCGTCTCGGTCACTCCATAGCCTTCAAGGATGCGCAGGCCGAACTTCTCCATGTAGGTGCGCCGGGTAGTCTCCTTGACCGGTTCTGCGCCTGCCAGCACGTAGCGCAAGGAGCGGAAATCGTAGGGGTGCGCGGAACGCGCATAGCCGGCCAGGAACGTGTCGGTCCCGAACAGTATGGTCGCGTTGGTGCCGTAGATCATCTCCGGCACAACGCGGTAGTGCAGCGGCGACGGATAGAGATAGACCGGAACGCCGGAGACCAGCGGGAGGATCAGTCCGATGGTCAGGCCGAAGGAATGGAATAGCGGCAGCACGTTGAAGACCTTGTCGCGTCGCCCGAAGTCGATGCGCGCTTCTGCCTGGGCGGCATTGGCCAGCATGTTGCGATGAGACAGGACGACGCCCTTCGGCGTGCCTTCCGAGCCCGATGTGAACAGGATCGCGGCGGGATCATCCGGTTGGCGCTTGACCAGGGGACGCTTGGCCTCGCGCAGTCCACGCAATTTATCCATGAGCGAGACGCTCGCGCGGACGTCCTCCAGGAACAGAAAGTGGACGTCATGCCTCAAGCCTTCAACCAACGCTCCGAGGCGCGCCTTCTCGATGAAGGCGCGTGACGTCACAACGGTCTTGATGTTTGCAGCCCGGCATGCGGCACGGACGTTCGCCACGCCGGCGCTGAAATTGATCATGGCAGGAACGCGACCGGCGGACATCAGTGCCAGGGTGGCGACCGCGGCGCCATTGGCGTTCGGGAGCAGCACTCCGACCGCCTCGCCGACGTCTCCCACCGGCATGAGCTTGCGTCCGAGGACGGCGACGCCGAGTAGGAGCTTTCGGTAGGAGAGCGCACCTGCGAGCGGATCTTCGACGGCTGTGCGCCCCGCGCCATATTGTTTGGCCGACGCAATGATCGCGTCCATGACGGTTCGGTCCGTCGACGTGGTGCGGAACACGAGATCCGACATGATCTGATAGAGCGCGGCGCCGGCCGCCATGCGACGACGTTTGCCCTTGATCTCCGGATCGACCGTGAGCGCCACCGGCTCGAGCACGGTGACGGTAATCTTTGGAAACCATCGCCGTCGCACCTGGGTGCGATCGAGCCGCGAGAACGGAGTTGCTTCCGGCCCCTTGAGACGGACCGGCACCACCATCGCGCCTGACTTGTCGGCGATGAGGCCGGCCCCGTCGTAAACCTTCATCAGGCTGCCGGTCACCGTGATGCGCCCTTCCGGGAAAGATGATCAGCGTGTCGCCGCCGCGGACAGCGTTGATCAGCGAGCGCGTCGCCATGGGCTTGGTCGGATCGAGCGGCATCGCCCGCGTCAGTTTGAGGAACGGCTTCACCCACCAGCGCTGGGCGATGCCGTGGTCGATGGCGAACACGGGTTCCTGTTCGAGAAATGACAGTGCGATCGCCGCGTCGAGGAAACTCACGTGATTGAGCGCGATGATCGGGTGAGGCCCGGCCTTGGCGACGTTCTCAAGTCCGTGCACCTCCAGCCGATATAGCGCGCGCAACGTCACCATCAGGAAATCGCGCAACGGGCTCGTCGGCATGGTGCGCGCGATCACAAAAGCGACCGCAATGTTGGCAATCCCGATCGCCAGGAACAGCACGGGCGGCGTCACGCCGGCGGTCTGCACCAGCGCAACGCCGACACCGCCCAGCGTCATGAATGCGGCATTGAGCACGTTGACCGCGGCGACCACACGGGCGCGGCGATCGGCACCGGCCCAGGCCTGAACCGCCGAGAATGCCGGCACAATGAACAGCCCGCCCGCGATGGCGAGCCCGGCGAGATCGAGGGCGATATGGATCCCGGCGCCCGATTTGAAGACCTCTGATAAGCCGATCTTTGTGGCCGCAGGTGTCAGGTTCCACGTGGTCCAGCCGAGATCGAGCGCAAAAATCGCAAGCAGCACCGCGGCAAGAAGTGTTGGAAACAGGACGATGCGGCCATGCGCGAGCCAGGAGGCGAGGCCGGACCCGACGGCGATCGCGATCGCAAACACGGCGAGAAATGCGGTGATCACATGGTCATCCCCACCGATCACCGTCTGCACCAGCGGCGGCAGCAGTGAGAGCGCCACCGCACCGATGAGCCAGAACCAGCTCGCGACGAGCCCGCCCCACCACAACCGCGGTTCGGCCTTGAGCGCGGCGAGCAGACGGTACGTCGAGCGCGCAATATTGAAATCGAGCTTGAGATCCGGCGCCGCGCGTCCGGACGGCGGGATCAGCCGCGCGGCGAGCCAGGTCGCCAACGCGAACACCATCATGACGCTCGCAAACGCGGCCTGGTCTGGTCCCTTTCCGGCGGCGATCCCGCCGGCGATGGTACCGGCCAGAATGGCAATGAAGGTTGCGCTTTCGATCAGGGCATTGCCGGCCGGCAGCTCGGAGCGCGCGAGATGGTCAGGCAGAATGCCGTATTTGATCGGACCGAACAGCGCTTCGATCACACCGAACAAGAACAACGCGACGAACAGGACCGGAATGGAATGCAGCCAAAAGCCGGCGACGGCGAGCGCAGCCACCGCTATCTCGATGCGCTTCAGTCGCTCCGCCACATAGGCTTTGTCGTAGCGGTCGGCGATCTCGCCGCCGATTGCCGACAGAATAAAGAACGGAAACATCAGGACAGCGCCGGCGAGCGTGATCAACGAGTCCGCGCTGGGGCCCGACAGCTTGAAGAGGATCAGAAATACCAGCGAGTTCTTCAGGAAATTATCATTGAAGGCGCTGAACAGCTGGCACCAGAACAGCGGCGCAAAGCGCCGCGTTTTCATCAAGGTCGTGAACATGCGTGCATCGCTCGCGGGGTCAGCCGCGGTCATGATAGCCGGATTCGCAAAGGGCACTCGATTAATCGGCCGGCATTACGGCGGGCACTGGCCATGAGTGCGGGTTGGACAAGATGTCGATCGTTGCTTGCGCCGGCGCATAGGCGCGCGGAATGAGATAGAACACGCGTCCGGGTGGCGAGGGCAGCCAGTTCGAACTCCTTATCCGGCCCGGGATTGCTGCTCTGAATATAAATCGTGAAGGAGCCATCGGGGTTCTTTTTCAGGGGAGTGTCGCTCCCGAGCATGTATCGGTTGATCGGATTTGAAATCGTGTAGTTGTTCTCCGCATCATAAAGCGTAATCGACCAGAACCCCGGCTCGATATACGGGAGCGCCTCTTTGAAATGCATCTGATACTTGCTGTCGCCATGCAGGGGACGGCCTGTGGTGTCCAGTTTGTAGCCCCAATAGACGGCCTCATATGGCGTATTGGCGGTCAGTCCAACGCGCGCAATGAAGGCGCGTGTCGCATAATCCGTACCTGGGTTTCCGATCGTCGGCGGCTGAATGAACGCGCCGGCAACGAATGACCCAAACGGGAGCTTGTTGAGGGTCGGGGCAATGGTCTTGGCCGCTTCAGCCATGGCGTCCAGGACTACCGGATTGAGCTTTGCGCGGTCCCACGGCTTGCCAAGCTCGATCCCGAGAGGCTGGAACAGCGGCAACAGCGCCGCGATCTGTTCCTGGGGTGGCGGGTTTTCGTTCATCGCCAAGCTGAACAGGTCCCAGAACTGCAGCGGATCTTTGAAATCCAGCGCACTCACCGGCAGGTTCGGGTCGGCAAAAACTGGAGCAGGGTAGTCGTAGTTCGGCGCTGGCAGCGCGGCCTTGCCGGAGAATTCGGCAAGACCCACAGGTTGGATTGCGTTGAGTACGTTCTTAGCGACCCCAAGGTTGAGCTTGCCGTCGATATACACATGCACACGCGGTTGAATCAGAACCCACGGGGTGGGGCTGTCGATCCGGGTGACGCCGGCCGGCAGCTCGCCGTTCCAGCCTGGGCCGACAAGCGCGAACGTGCCGCCTTTGTATCCGGTCGCCTTGCCGCCGATATAAGCGAAGGCGTTGGTCCACATGTCGCAGATCTCGACCATGTAGTAGAGCCCGCTCGAGTCGGGCGCCTTCACGATCACCGGCTCCTGGCGCAGATCAAGAAAGCCAAAGCCGTAGATCACGTTGACGTTGGGTGTTACGTAGCCGGCTTCCTTCGACAGCTCAGGGGTCGAGATATCCTCCATGCGCCAGACCGTGTTCGGCTTCGCCTTGGCTTTCGCGCCAACCGCGTCATTGTCGCGCAGCGCATACATGGTCACGAGCGGCGCCCCATACTCGGCCGCGGTCATCGCCAGGGAATAGGTCCAGGTTTTCAGCGCCGCCGCATAGTCCGGCGGCAATTGTTGTGCCTGCGCAGCAGGTGAGAAGCACAGCGTGAATGCGGCAAGCATCGCAACCCATCCCGCAGCCCTCAATCGAACGCACCGCATAATCCACCCTCTGTCGAACTGTTTGCGTAAAAACGGTTTCCCCGCACCATCAGGGATTCTATCTTGGCTGACAATAGCGGCGGACCTCAGTTAAGGCCTAGTGAGTTGGAGTTGCGAAAAGGGTCGCCGCGGCCATCTTCGATGTTCGGTCATGCTCATCCGCCTCAGCAAGGTCGCCATGGTTGCCGCAGTCGCTGCGCTGTTCAGCATAGTGGCGTTGGGAAACATCACCGACTACGGGACAAACTACGCGTTCGTGCAGCACGTCATGTCGATGGATACGCTGTTCCCGACAACGACGATCACGTATCGGGCAATCACCGATCCGACGCTGCACCGCGCGGCCTACGCACTCATCATCGCGACTGAATGCGTGATCTCCATGTTATGCTGGGTTGGCGCGCTGATCTTATTGCTTCGTTGTCGTGGCCCAGCGGCTGCTTTCAACCGCAGCAAGACGATTGCCATCGCCGGGCTGGCGCTCGGTTTTCTGCTTTATCAGTTCGGCTTCATTGTGATCGGCGGTGAATGGTTTGGGATGTGGATGTCGCAGCAATGGAATGGCGTGCCGAGCGCGTTCCGCTATCTGGTCATCGTCATGCTGGTGTTGCTGTTCGTGATCTTGCCGGACGGCGAGGTCGAAGTTCCGAGCGCGCCGCCCCGGGCCTGACTTGGGCTGCCGTGATAAATCGGCATCACCCCGTCAGCGGCACCGCTGCCCCTCAGGCAACTTGGGCCTGGTACTGCTCGGCGCGCATGTTTGACACCGTTACAGCTGTCATGAACTCGTATCCGCAGGCTTCGCACGACCACCAGTGACGGATGTCGTCGGGATGCACATGTACTGACAGCGCGGGTGCAATCACCATGTCGTTGCAGTTGGGGCAGTGGGGCCGCGCGCGTCGAAGCGTCGACGCGGGGCCATTCGCCCAAGCAGGTCTATTCATCGCCGGCCCTGTCCACGTTTTGGATTGATGTTAAGTTAATCCTTAACGCTCCTATACGTCACCAAAAAGGCATTTGCGTGAAGGTTTTGTAAAGGTGTTTTGCTGCGCGGTTTCATTCGCAATTGCGATATGTTGGCGGTGTATTTGTTCGCGCGTCCATGGCCCTGACAACGTTCTGATTTCATCGCAACACCTATCGAGTGGAATGAAAATGCCGGCAGCCGAATGCACAGGAGTAACCCCGCCATGACCGAGGAGACACCCACTTTTGCGCTGCCGTCCGGATTTCTCGGGCTCGATCGTAGGGACCGCGGCGCCAGCATCTGTATTGCCGGCATTCCGTTCGACGTCGCCACCACCAATCGCAGCGATGCGCGGTCCGGTCCTCAGGCGATCCGCCATGCAAGCCGCATGCTGCGCGATGGCGCGCATCCCAAGAGCTTTGTTGATCCCCTCGACCTCTCGCTCGCCGACATCGGCAACTTCCGCATTGCACTCGGTGACATACCCGCCACCATGGCGAGGCTCGAACAGCAGGCGCGCGAGATCCCGCATCTGGTCGCGCTCGGTGGTGATCACAGCATCACGCTGCCGCTGCTGCGCGCGCTGGCGCGGCGCGCGGGCCCGCTCGGGCTGGTCCACTTCGATGCCCACGTTGACACCTGGCCGGACAATTTTGGGCAGACGTTTGCGCACGGCTCGGTCTTTTATCACGCCCTCAAGGAGGGGCTCGTCGAGCCACGGCGGATGGTGCAGATCGGCATCCGCTCCCCGGTGTCGCGGGATGTTTACGAGTGGACGCTGGGGCAGGGGGTGACGATTTTGCCGGCCGATGACGTTCACGAGCTCGGCCCCGCAGCAATCGCACAGCGCATTCGCAGCGTGGTCGGAACGCAGGCGACCTATCTGAGTTTTGACATCGATGTGCTTGATCCGGCGTTCGCGCCGGGCACCGGGACGCCGGAGATCGGGGGCGTCGCTTCGTGGCAGGCTCAGGCGATTATGCGCCGGCTGGTGGGCTTGGACTTCGTCGGCATGGATGTGGTCGAGGTCGCGCCTGCCTACGACGTCTCTGAGATCACCGCGCTGGCGGCTGCCACCATGGTTTGGGAGTACTTGTCACTGCAGGCCGAGCCAACCTAGATGGCGATGTAACAAATCTGATGAATTGGCCGGGCATGCTGTCTCGGTTCTAAGCAGATACGTGCAAGCGAGGCGGATGTGTTCCCAATTCCAACCAGCATTTTTCTCACCCAAGGCGTTGGCGTTCACCGCCATCGCCTCACGGCATTCGAGTTCGCCCTGCGCGAGGCCGATATCGAACAGCAGAACCTGGTGAGTGTCTCCTCCATTTTCCCGCCGCGCTGCCAGCTGGTGGCGCGCGAGGAAGGTGTTGCCACGTTGCGGCCCGGCGAGGTGACGTTCTGTGTGCTGGCGCGCGCGGAAACGAATGAGCCGGGCCGGCTGGTGCATGCGAGCATCGGGCTCGCCCGCCCGGCTGATCCGGCGATGTATGGATACATCTCCGAGCATCACGGCTTCGGCATGACGCCTCAGGAGAGCGGCGAATACGCGGAAGATCTGGCGGCGACCATGCTCGCCTCGACGCTGGGCATCGATTTTGATCCCGATGCGGCCTGGAACGAACGCAAGCGCGTCTACGAGCACAGCCAGCTGATCATCGACAGCATGTCGATGACAGCGGCCGCGCAGGGTGACCCGGCTGGCAAATGGACCTGCGTGGTCGCTTGCGCTGTGCTGCGGTTTTGAGCCGAGACGCTTCGACGCTAGGTTCATTGCAGGGCAAGCCACGGCGACGACTCCAGCTTGTAATGCTGGCTGCCCCACTTGGTGCGGAATAGCGCCTGCGCTTCATGGTAGGACGCGGAGGCGATTCCGGCCGATCTGTGATTGATGTAGATGCCGATCGTGCCGAGGGCTAACCCGGCGCAATGCGCCTGCAAGCAGAAGTCCACGTCGTAGAAATCGAAGGCGAATTGCTCATCAAAGCGCAGGGCTCCGATCTGCGTGTTATCCACGGCCAGAAACAATCCATCAAGAACGACACAACGGCGAGGTGTCGGCCCGTAACTGGTCATGTACTTCAGCCCTCCCGGGAGATCATGCTCCACCGCGCCCGACCACGTGCTGTCCGGCGGCTGACACCATTTCGTGAGGGGATCATCCGGGTTGGTGTTGAACTGCGAACTGCCGGCGACCCCGGCGATGCCATAGCCCTGCGTGTCGAAGGCGTAGGCCAGCTTTTCGCGCAGGAACGCGTCACCGATCGTCACGTCATCGTGGGCGAACACGACGATCGCATCGGCGCCGGCACACTCATCGAGCACGGTGTTGTAGCAAGCGGGCAGGCCATTCTCATCGCCTTCGAAAAACCAAGCGTCGTCGATGCCGAGCTTCTGCAGGGACGCAAACAGGTCCGTCTCCTCCGCGCGGCCCCGGGTACATGATACGAACAGCAAATCTCGTCCTGCGCGCTCAATCACGCCAGACCTCGCAATACGCGCCGGCGGCATGCAACTGAGCGCATACTTTATCGGCCTCACCGCGGGTATCCGTGCCGACGCGAACGTGAACGGCGCCCATCTGACCAACAACGCCGACGATCACCAGCTTCGGTTCACGATGACCGATGATGCTCGCATACTTCGGCAGCCATTCGCGGTAGCGATCAAGCGCCTTGGCACTCGTGGGTCCGCCGACGACTTCGACACCCCAAGGCTTGCGGATTGCCGTTTGCTCAGCCGGAAGCCCGGCCGGACCGGGAACCTCCGGGCCCAGCTCGCAAGGGAGGTCCTTGGCGGCGGGAGGGTTCAAAGAGACGCTTTGTCCGCTGGTCCATTCTTCAATCGTGCGACCTGTCACCAGACGGACGTAAGCGACCGTTTCAGCAGGAAGCACCCGGTGCGCCGCGAGCCAGTCGCGAACGCGCCCGGGACCGGCGTTGTAGGCAGCTGCGGCAAGGCCGAGGTTGCCAAACTGCCGGTTCAGTTCGCGCAGCAGCTGGGCAGATTTGACGATCGCCTGGTGCGGATTGAAAGGATCGTCGAGGCGATTCAGGCGTGCGGTTCCCGGCATGAATTGCGCAATCCCTTGCGCCCCGGCGCGGCTGACCGAATTGGGATTGAACCGGCTCTCCTGCCAGATCAGCCGCGTAAAAAAATGAACCGGCAGGTCGTTTGCCGCAGCCGCCGATGCCAATGCCTGGCAGAAGTTTGCCGGTGGCAGGGGCGAAGTCTCAGGTTCAGGTTGACGAATTTCCGCGTTCTGTGCCGGTGGCGCAGTTTCGTCATCGGCGGCAAGGGACGGTGCCGGGTGCGCGAGGATGATGGCGCAGGCCAAACCGAGCAGCAGATTGATATTGATACTTCGGTGCATCTCTCGGCTGCGATCGCGATATCGGCCGCTGAATGACGTGGGAATGATCCAGGGCATCCGCGAGGTCAGTTTGGCGACCCACGTAGACTTTGCAATATGATAATGACCGGCACCGACAGCCGCAGCGAGGGGACGCATGGATACACTGCTACCGATTGCCAGACGGATTGCCGAACGCCTGATCGCACGGCGTGAGACAATTGCAGTCGCGGAAGGTTCGAGCGGCGGCTTGATTGCGGCGGCGCTTCTCGCGATCCCTGGGGCGTCCGCTTACTTTCTAGGAGGCGCGGTCGTCTACACGGCGGCGGCGCGCGCCGCGCTGCTCGGCGTCAGTTCCGCGGAAATGGCTGGAATGCGTGCCGCGACCGAGCCCTATGCGGCCATGCTCGCGAACCGCATGCGCGAGCGGCTCGGGGCGACATGGGGGCTAGCCGAAGCCGGTGCAGCCGGGCCGGCGGGCAACCGTTATGGCGATCCTGCCGGACATTCCTGCTTCGCAGTGGCGGGCCCCGCGAACCGAACACACACGCTGCGGACCGGCAGCGCCGATCGCGAATCCAACATGCGCGCGTTCTCCGCCCACGCGCTTGCGCTGCTGGGCGAGGTGATCGAGGCCTGAGATCTGAAACGACCGCGTTCTGTTATCGCGTGTTACCAGGCAACGCCCTTCATGCTGCGCTTATGCTGCGCCGGTACTCGGTACTGCGGATAGCCGTACCCGTAAAATGTCGGTGCAAGATAAAAGCTGATGCCTCCGCAATCCGGAGGGTAACCGTAATAATATGCCGCGTAGGCGTACGGTCCTGTGTACCCAGGATAGCGTCCGCCGGTCGGGTTGCACTTATGTTGTTCGGCCTGCGACGCTGCGGCAGTTCCAGATACCGCCAGCGCTCCAGTGATCGCCAACACAACCGCTACTGCTCTCACGACAGGGTCCTCCTCTAGGGCACGATGCGGCGCATTAAACTAGCAGCGAATTTGCGGGTCCGGCTGCGAAGCCGATCTCCACATAGATGACGTTTCCGCCAAAGATGACACATTTTTCGATCCACGTTTGCATCGACGTCCACCCGCAGAGGCATAGATGTCGTCGGCGGCCTCACAGGTTATCAAGCCTCGATCGGTTTTACCCCGGATTTGGCTTCGAGACTGGGCGTTCCCGATCTCGGCCCTGCATCGGGGCTAGGCTAGCGGCCATACATGACGCCCGTGCCATAGATGACCTCGCCACGCATACATGACACGCGGGTCGGCGGCCCTGGCGCATAGATGACGCCCTTGCGCATGGTCCACCACCTGTGTTCTCGACCCAGGCCGGACGAAAATGGCCGCCAGCGACAGCGCTCGCTACGGTGATGCGCGATTTCCCCTTAGATGACGGATCTGCCATAGGTGACGTCTTCTTCTTAGATGACGTCCTGGCCCATAGATGACCTCCGTGCGCATAGATGACGTCCTTGCGCATTCATGGCATCGACCGCGATGCGCACGTCGAACAGGGTAGGGCGCTTTTCTGATTCACAATATCAAACAGCCCGGCAGAGCGGCGCTGCTCGCCGGAAATTAGTGATCGGTTTTGCAAACAGGTTGTCAAACGCTATCGCGGCCGTGGCTGCTGGGCCTCAAGTCGATTTTGGGATCAGGCCCGGCAGCTTGCCGATGGTGAATGGAACTCAGCATCGCCTGACAAGCATCCGGAAGGCGACGTTCGCGGGGCACGATAATGACGTGGCTCGCGGCACATGGCGAAGGCGCTGCGTACAGACGCTCGCAAGGAAGGTTCAATGCAGCGTATTGTTTTACCTTAAAATTATAACGAATTCCTTATTGAACACCCAAAACGAATTCGTTATATAGACGGCATGGCGGTTATCTCCCGCTGGAGGACGGCCGAGACGGCCAAGGAACCTTTAAGGAGGTGAATCGGATCGATCTGCTCGATGCCGTCCGGGTTTGGTGATGCAGCACATGTCGAAAGGAAACACGGCCATGACCATGCAAAGCATCCCGAACTACCTGGAGAACGGCCATGCAAGTCTTAGTAAGCGATGAAGCTGAAACCGAGTTGTATCGGCTGGCTCAGGAAGGAAGTGTCTGGACCCAGAGAGAAGTAGCTCGCACCTACGTCTATCTGCGGTACTTGAATGAGAAGATCGCTGCGGCGCCCGATTTTTGGAATATCGATGGCAGCGCCACCGGCTTTCTTCAGTCTTTCACCACGCGACGGAACGGCAATCCGATTTGGCGGCTCTGTCCAACACATGTCTCTTGCATTTGCGCTTCTCACTGTGCAGGACGGCGATTTGTTGGTGTTGGCATTTTGTAGCAGAGCTGAGATTGAAACACTCGAGCAAACCCTGATCAACTGCTAAGTCGAACCTCGACGGCCCGAGCCGAGATCGTCCGGTTCATCTCCTTAAAAGTTCCAATCAAACGCGAGTACAATGACGATGAACCGGAAGAAATTCGTTAGTCTAGACAAGGTCGGGCAGGGCTTGGCCAAAATCGAGGGCATGCCAGAGCTGATCGAGGAGGAGACCGCCAGCTTGCACGCGGCCCACTTCGTGGAGCAAGCCCGCAAGCAAGCAAAGCTGTCCCAGGCTGATCTTGCCGAAAAAATCGGCGTGTCGCAGGCCCGTGTTTCGCAAATGGAGAAGGGTGAGGGTCCCTACGGGTTGTCAATCAGTCTCCTCGAGCGCGTCGCCGCAGCGTGCGGCGGCGTCCTGCAGATCAAGTTCAAAAAGGCGCAGCACGCCGGCGCCAGCAAGCAGGCCGCCACCGCAGGTTAACCCGGCGGGACGCCCTCGTGCTGGTCCTTGGCAAGATCCTCGAAACAGTAGGTTCGATCCTCGTAGCCCTCGTTGGGTTGCAGGCGCTGATCCTGGAGATCTTCGTCGGGCGGCGCCTCATGCCGCGAAGAATTGAGTTTCAAAGGGGCGCCGGTATGCAACACACTGACGATGTGGACAGGGTGGGAGAGCGGCTCGAGCAAATTTACAACTTCCGAAGACGGCAATTCGGCTTGCGTGAGGCGCTCGCCGTTGGCATCGGCACCCTGCTCATTGCTCTCGGATGCGCGTTGTATCTGGCCGGTCTTTTGAACGAAGCTCCGCCAAGCTAACGGTTTAATGGTGCTGGGTGAGAGGATTGAACTCCCGACCAACGGTCTACACAGCTGATTTCTGGGTTTTTCCGAGCACTCGGTTTCCCACAGGCTCGCGCTGGAGCGGGTGACGATCAGCCTGCGAAGACGGGCCACACCCGGTTGATGGCGCCGCAGTCACAAATAGCCACAGTGGGAAATGAGTTTTGGCCTGCGCGGCCAGTTTACTTCCGGGAAGGGTGGCTATCGGAATGGACCTCAGCCAGCCTTCAGGAAAACCCGAGTTCAACGAAGCGGGCGTGCTCTCGCGGCCGCCTCCCGAGCGGGAGAATGGGTAGGTGCTAGAAGTCAGTCCTTGAACGGATCGAACTCGCCTTCGCCCGCCATCGCCACCGCGAACGGCCGCAACGTGTGCAGCACCCGGATCGATCCGGCGTGCTCTGCGAGAACGTCCGGCAAACGCCGGTACGCCATCGGGCTCTCGTCCAGGTCCGCCCCGATCAGCACAACGCCGCGATCGGCCAACCATTCGTCCATCTGAGCGCGGTTGAAGCGGCGCTTGGCTTCCTTGCGGCCGAACAGCCGGCCGGCGCCGTGAACCGTCGAGTACAGCGAGGCGCGCGCCTCTTCGCTGTCGACGCCTTCGATAATCACCGCGTCATCGCCCATGCTCCCGCCGACAAAGCCGCGCTGGCCGGGGAACGCCGGCGTTGCGCCCTTGCGCACGACCCAGAGATCCCGCCCGTTGTGCGTTTCGCGCCAGGCGTAGTTGTGGTGATTATGCACCCGTTCTGTACACCACGCCGCCGATGATCTGGCGCACACGCTCGATCACCCATTCGCGCCCGGCGTAGGAGTAGCGGCCGGCGAGCTCCATTGCCGCGATGATAGCGGCGGCCGAGCTCGCTGTCCTCATCGATCACCGCCGGCGGCACGTGCATGCCGTCTTTCCCGCCGGCGGCCTTGAGATAGCGCGTCGCGCTGGTGTGCCCGAGCCCGCGGCTGCCGAAGTGCACCCCGATCCAGACATAGCCCTCCTGATCGCGCATCAGGTCGACATAGTGATTGCCTGATCCGACTGTGCCGAGCTGGTTCACGGCCTTGGTCCGATAGGCCGCCATGTCGGATTCGCGCCAGGCGTCGGCATCATCAAACAATTCATGCTCGACCCGCTCTTCGTTCGAACGGCCGATGCCGAAGCTGATCGTGCGCGCGACGTCCTTGATGATCGGCCCGACGCGATCGGCGATCGCGGCGAACGGTGTATCGAGTCGCACAGCCATGTTCCCGCACCCGATGTCGAAGCCGACGCCGGAAATGCTGATCTGCTTCTCATAGGCGATGACGCCGCCGACCGGCTGCGCGTAACCGAGATGGCCGTCGGCGCAGATCACGCCACCGACGACGTTGCCGACGCCCATGCAATTGCGCATCTGCGCGATCGTCGCTTCGTCGTGCTGGCCGAAGATCTTCAACGGGCTGTTCTGGAACTCCGGCCGCTGCGGCGGCAGCTCGGCCGCGACCTCGGCGTTCTTCGCGGCCAGATGCTCGGCGCGCGCCGCGTCCCGGAACGTGCACCAGGCGGGCATCGTCTTGCCGGGCTTGGCCGGATTGGGAATGCGCGCCTCCGGATCCAGGCCGGCGGCGCTTGCGAGCTCGCGCGCGCGGGTTTCGTAGACGGACTCGGGACGCATTTAGCGATTTCCTTCGCAACCTACGTCGACCAGCTTGTACCCGGCCAGACGCCCGTTCCGGTACTCCACCCGAGCCCACGTCTCTAATTGATTATTTTCATTAATGGCGATCACCACCAGCAATGGCGATCACCACCAGCTCGGTCGCGAGCTTGGCTTTTCGCGCAGGCCAGGCGAGACGAAGTCCATCCTCGCGGATTGACGATATTTCAGAACCTTTGCTTAACAGCGAGCCCCCGGCGCCTACCGAACCTTGAGACTCGAGCTTGTCCCAGCCCCAAAAGGCCGCTCCGGAAAACGCGGTCTAAGTGGCTGATTTTGTTTGGTGCCGGGTGAGAGGATTGAACTCCCGACCAACGGTTTACAAAACCGCTGCTCTACCGCTGAGCTAACCCGGCTGAAAGTGTAAGCCTTTGTAATAACTCGATTTGACCTGTCAACCTCGTTCGCGCTGTGTGCCCGTTGTGTTCACTTGTGCCCCATCTGATACCGATGCTGCGTGTACAAATTCGTGAACAGTCACAGGACGCAGTTGACGGCCGCACTTCATTCGCACCCGCTCTTCCTCGGTGAGGTATTCAAGATACATCTCGGTCGTCTGCACGCTCGAGTGCCCCAAGCGCTGCTGAAGGTCATAGATCGATCCGCAACCCCGTTTCAAGAAGTCCACAGCGTGGGCGTGGCGTAAATGGTGAAACCTGAAGCGGTGGAACACGATGCCGTTCTCTGCCGCCCACGCAGTCACCGGCTTTACGACGTACTTGAGGAAGTAGCTGGCCGGTGATCGGTATGGCTCGCCGTCCGAATGCCAGAAGATCAGATCACCTTTCGGCGGCTGCGGAAGCCCGACAAGGAACTCATAGGCGCCCATTGGCCGCAGGTCGATCACGCGCATCTTACGCCCTTTGCCTATGACCGTGATCTGCTTGTGCTCGTGGTCGATCAGATCGCGACGCATATGCGCTAATTCGTCCTGACGGGCCCCTACGAGGGCTGCGGCGCGGCTCATGTTGGCGAACATGCCTGGCGCCCGTTCGATGCAGAGGGACACGTCCTGAACCCGTGGCAGCACAATTGGATCGCGCCCTTCCTTGACGGTCGCCATACGGGCGAGAACCGGATTGCTGTTGATCCAGGCTTGAGCAACGGCGTAGTTCATCACCGAAGACAGCGCCACGAGGTCGCGCCGCACCGTAGCGTTGCTGGCACCGGCTTCTTGGCGCTGGCGAATGATGGACGCGATCAGCTTCGCGTCAATGTCGGTCAGGCGAAGACCGTCAAGGTACGGTGCAAGCTTTCCCGGCAAGGTCAAGGAGAACCGCAACCCCGCTGAATAGTGCGGCACCGGCATTCAACCACGTTTGCCGCATGAGGACGCGGTCCTGATTTTCGCGCAGACGCCGGCTCATTTCAGACGACAGTAAAATGTCCCAAACAATGCGGGCGCCTTAGTGAAAGCTGATGCAAGCCAGAGCCCGGTCGACAACAGCGCACAGTGCGCGGACAAGTAGCCTAAGTAACAAAGCGTCATGGTCATCCGAAAAGGGAGGGCGAAAGGGACCCAAGTAGAAGTGGACGAAAGCGATGATGTCAGGTCGACGTTCCATTGGTTATCGTCCGGTAGCTAACGGAGCGAAGTTGAGTGGATTCGCAGGGCTTAGTTGCGGCAGCAGCTCTGTCGGGACCGTGACCGTCGATATGCCTCGATCCACTGTAGCCCGCATGGTCGAGTTGATTGCCCTCGTCGGAATGGATGTCTGGACTATCGTATAAGGGCCTTCATATAGACCTGTTCTAAACGTCTGACGAGCGTACGACGCCGCACCCTGGGCGGTCGTAGAAAAGTATTTGTTTTCAATTCCGAGTGGGTTGCGGAATGCGCCGTTGTTAGCCATTAAATCTTCCGGCAGGGTTAACGGCCCGGCAGTTTGACGTTTCAGGGGGTCGATCGACGAAACTCCAACTCGTGAGCCGCCAAGCACACGAAAACAAGTCCGTCGTGGCCCCGCCTGCGCCTAATCAGCGAAGGGGAGTGCAATACCAAAAGTCGTAGCATCTCCCCGTCAGGAGGGTTGACGCGGAGCTGCGCAAACATCGAAGTATCTTTCACAGATGAGCTCCAAAGCCGGCCCGTAGAAGCGCTTTATGCCCGAACGTCATCCAGGACGTCCACAAAACACCGAATACAGCTCGATGGCTACGTCCAGTAAAGGAAGAGAGAATTCGCTTTTGATCATCTGGCAGAGAGTTGTCACCAAGCCGAGTGTTCCAACAATTCTGGGCCGAGGTCGCCTGCCCGGAGGAGCCGGTAAAACGCTACAGCTCATCCGAAACCGCACCATCACGACTATTTTGAGCCTAGATCCACGAATTCTTGACGTTCATTACGACCTCAGGTGGCTCCTAACACACGGGCCAGGTTACGACCCATCCGCTTTGAACGGATGAGAACCTGGAGCCCCGGCTTGCCGGTACGTTGGAGCGTTTGTAAAATTCCGAAGATTCCATATGTCCCGGGCTAAGAGATCTCGTGCAGTTCCCGTGTACGGGCCTGAAAGCCTGGGAACCAAAGCGTGCTCCGCCTCCGGCAGAGCAATCGACGGCCCCTTTGCTCTAAAGTAGCCTGGGATAATTTGTCCAGCAGGATTAGCTTGGACTACGTGGTGGATGTCCAAGGCATCTCCAACCACGGATCGTGCCTTCAGTGCATCGTATGCTCCAACCGCGTAAGGCTCTATTCCCTTTGCGGCAACAGATTTGCGTTACTTTCGCTGACTCCAGCGATTTTCAAATTCGTCCTTCGAAATGTCCTCGATCACGAACTCAGGCTCTCGTCCTAACTCTTCCAGATCGGGCCAAGGCTCTATGCCCAGCATTGATCCCCCAGCTTCCTCATCCTTGTCCGCATAGCCAAGACGGCCGTCACGGAATACTTCGATCTTTCTCTGCTCCCATAACTGCTCGTCCAGCTCGGAGAATATTGTAACCGGATCGCCGGTGACATCATGCTTCCAATCAACTTTAATATATCTCATGGCGCTTTTCCGCTTCCCAAGATTCTACCCGTCAAATCGAGAGGTGTGGTTCCCCGAACGACGAAGGCTCCAGGTCGGCCCACAACGACTGAGGTGGTCCCGGTTGTCTGAACATAATTTCCGCGTCGATAAGTGGAGCCTCTGCCGGGTTAGGCTGCCGCGCGGAACGGCAACGGATTGAAGTAGGTTTGATCGGGTGTATCGCCGTGAAGGCTCGAGTGTGGTCGTCGGCCGTTGTAAAAGTCCAGGTAATGGCCGATTGACGTGCGGGCATCGGCTACACTGTCGTAGGCGCGCAGATACACCTCCTCGTATTTGACGCTGCGCCACAGCCGCTCGACGAAGATGTTGTCACGCCAGGCGCCTTTGCCGTCCATGCTGATGGCGATGCCGTTGTCGGCGAGAACGCCCGTGAATGCGGCGCCGGTGAACTGTGAGCCTTGATCCGTGTTGAAGATTTCAGGCTTGCCGTGCTTCGCCAATGCCTCCTCCAGCGTTTCGACGCAGAATGCCGCTTCCATCGTGATCGAGACGCGCCACGATAGAACCCGGCGGCTGAACCAATCGAGCACCACCGCCAGATAGACGGAGCCGCGAGCCATCGGGATGTAGGTGATGTCCATCGCCCACACTTGGTTCGCCCGCGTGATCTCGATGCCGCGCAGCAGATACGGGTAGATCTTGTGGCCGGGCTCGGGCTTGGTCGTGCGCGGACAGCGATAAAGCGCTTCTATCCCCATCCGCTGCATCAGCGTCTTCACATGTCGACGGCCCACCTTGCTCCCTTCGGCGGCCAGCAGACCTCGCAACATCCGCGAACCGGCAAAAGGAAACTCCAGATGCAGCTCGTCGATCCGCCGCATCAGCGCCAGGTCGGCCGCCGACACCGGCCGTGGCAGGTAGTACACACTGCCACGGCTGATGTTCAGCGCTTCCGCCTGCTTGCTGAGGCAGGTCGTGTGCACGGTCGATTATCGCTTTGCGCTCAACAGCCCGGCTTTGCTGAGCGCTCCTTCTAAAAAATCATTCTCCAGCGTCAGCTCGCCGATCTTGGCGTGCAGCGCTTTCACGTCAACGGCCGGCGCGGTTGGTCCGCTCCCGCCTGGACCGAACACATCGGCGGCCGACTCCTGAAGCTGCACCTTCCACTGCGTGATCTGGTTCGGATGCACGTCAAAATGCTCAGCCAGCTGCGCCAGCGTCATCTCGCCCTTGATGGCCGCAAGCGCCACCTTCGCCTTGAAACCCGGTGTGTGTGTCCGCCGTGCTCGTCTGCTCATCGTCTCTCCTGAGTTCGCGGGACTATCTTGCCCGCCGTCAGGCAGAAACTCCACCTACCGCACTGTGCAGATTTCCGAAGCCAGCTCTGTCCTGCGCGATCCCATTCCGACATCCAGTACCATGGGGCGCGTGCCAGGGTGAGCGTGGAGCGGCGGGCTATTTGGCGCGATCTTCATTGCGCTCTCAATCATCACGATCCCAAAGTAGGGCGGAGCCGCGTACATCGCGCTGCTGGTGACAGGGCAAATGGTCGCCGCGCTGGCGTTTGATCACTTCGGTTGGCTTGGCATCCCGCAGCGATCAATCGACCTGCCACGCTTGCTGGGCGTTGCATTGCTGGTCGGCGGCGTTGTCCTCATACGCCGCTGAAAGGGATGGCCCTTGTGGAGGATGCTGCTCCTCTTTCCGAGCGATCTGTCCAGATTTGCATTTCCGCCTGTCCGCATTAGGCGTGTGCTCACCCAATCACCGGCCGAGGGCTTGTCCTACAGGCGTCGGTGGCTGAGAGACCGATTGTGCTCCCGCCTGCAAAGGAGGGAGCGCGCTATGCCTCGCCCAAGTTTCGCGTCTGCATACGACCGAGCCGTTGCCCAACTAGAGGCGACGCGGCTGCGAAATATTTACGTCCTTTCCGATATGACGGGGATGATCATTCTATCGAGGCGCACCATTGTGGAATCTCGCGAGCTAATTGCTAAAGTCGACCGTCAATTTCGGAAGGAAATCGTTTGAGTTCGCCTTGCGTTAATGCCGTTCGCATAGGTGTCAGGAACCGCCAGTACAAAATCTAAGCTCCGCACGCCGCCTCAGTTGCGGTCGTGCCCTCCGGCGATGCCCAAAATTCCGCCGATGAGGCGGAAGACATGAACCTTCGTCCAGATGTCCGCGGCGGAAAAGCTTGGGCGTGCCTGCATGGCGCGCCAATAGCGCGCGAGCGCCGGGCGTTTTGGAATTTCGGCGCCGAGGCCGGCAAACTCCATGCGCGCGAGAAATACGGTCCACACCACATCGGCAACCCCATAGGCCGGCGGCACCATCACGGCGCGGCCATCGCGAAGCGTTTGCTCCAGCCGATCCATGAAGCCGATCGCCTCGGTGCGGCGTCGCTCTGCAAGCTGCACAACGGCAGCCGGATCCAAGGCGCGGACGCGCGCGGCGAAAGCCGCTGCGCGTATCTCATAGGCCTGAGCGAGATCGGGATTTTCGGCGGCCCGCGCGAGGAGGCGGCGACGGGTGGCTTCGAGCCGCTTGGGAATCACCTTCCGTGCCAGGGGATTGCCGGCGAGAAACCGGCCGAAGGTCAGCTCTTCGATCGGGTAGGCGTAGTGAAGATCGAGCCATGCTTTCGTCTCGCCATCGAGGCTCGCCTCGCTGAGGCCGAGCGCATACTCGGCGATGTCGCGGCTCTGATCGAGGACGCGGTCCGCGAGCACCAATGTCGGCACGGTCATGTTCGGATTGAGCCGCACATAGTCCGGCTGGTGCTGGCTCATCCTGACGTGGATTTCCACGAAGACGGGCTGGTAGGCGATGCCGCCTTCGGCGAGCGCGAGGCGCGCGATCATCGAATAATAAGAGGACGGCGCGTGATAGAGGCGTGGCGTGGCGACGCTTGTTTCATGCATTTCGTAGGCCCCCCAACCGGTGTGTCCGGATTGCAACGATCCGTCCAAAGATAAATTTTCTGTAAGAAATCACAGCAGACATTGAAGCGCTACAAGGCGATCAAGGTCCGTGGGCGGGGGGCGCACGAATGGGCAAGGATCTCCAATTCTGGATACCAATCGTCGTGGGCGTCCTGGTGGTGTCGGCCGTCTATTTTGCGACGCGGAGATAGAGAGCCGGCGCCTTAGATCAGTCGCATCGAGACTTCGACATCATCGCCGAATGGCGTCGAGAGATAGCCTTGCCCGGTCGAACGCACTCGCGCCAGGTACTCCGGGCTCGCGTCCGCATCGTCAGCCACCACGAAGGCGCCGGGACGCAGCCGGTCTTCGACCAGCGCGAGGATGTCAGGGTAGAGGCCCTTGGCGCCGTCGAGAAGCAGGAGGTCGATCGTCTCCGGCAGGTCCGCCTTCAGCGTCTGCAGCGCGTCGCCCGCGCTTTTCGGAAACACCGCGAGCGGCTGCGGAGGCCTACACCTATGCGGACGGCTTGGCCGACATGTTTTGCGCTTACCTCGGCGCCAACGCAGCAGAGCAGGCCCATCGGCGACGTAGGCTTAGGTATTTTCCCTAGTCTAGATTTAGACTAATCCTAAACTATAATCCCTTGGGTGAAGGGATTCGCTATGTGCAAGCTATCGTTGTCGATCCTCTGTGTCGGCGCGGCGCTGGTCATCTCGAGTGGCGCCTATGCGCGAGGCGGGACTTACCACCACGCTGAGTTCGTCCCGCTGAAATCCATAGGAACCACAGCTCCGGGCGGATGGGTGCTTCAGTATTCGCCCGAACATCACCACTACCATCTGACCTACCGCCAGTAGGTCTGTGCGATCGCCGCAGGGTACAGCGGCTTGTCAGCAAGCCGCCGAAACGGCCATACCCTTGCTTGACGCGACTAATAACAAAATTTATAGATCGGGTCGTGGCGCACGGGTGCGCCAGGCTTTTTGACAAATGAATCGGAATTGTCGCTCCCGGCCGGACATGGACCGGACGCTTTGCGCGAGAACGTCACCTATGTGCGGCGACGTCACCTATCAGAATAGCGCGTCATCTATGCGCAGCATGTCATCTATGACTCTATGACGAAATGCAATTGGCCTGCACCAACGCAAAGCTCGCCCGGATGATTTCCATCCGGGCGACGCTGTGCAAATCAAGTGTCATCTATGCGAGGACGTCATCTATGCGGCGCCCTCGCGGGCCGGTCAGATCAGAACGGGCAGGCGGGATTGCGAATCCAGCGCGCCACCGGACGACGCAAGCCCGGGCGGAACCAGACGATCTGGTTCGGGAACGCGACGCCACGCAAGCCCCAGGTCGTTGCCGCGACCGTGGCCGGACCGGTGTAGAGACCATCAGACCAGACACCAGCGTCGTTATAGAACGACACATGCCTGTAGACGGGCCACAACCCGTCCGCATAGGCGCGTGCACACATGCCCGGCGCCGCGCAGGCGGGGCCCTGGCAGGTATAGCCACCCGTGACATTGACGGCCTGAGCGTTAGCCCCGGCGCTTGCAAACAACGCACAAGCACCTGCCATCAAACCCAGCACTAACTTCCGCATCTCGCTCTCCCAATTTTCTCGCGGTGCGACAAGGTATTTCCGGGTTAAGTCCCCTAGACAACCTATCACTCGGTTTAGGCGCCTTATACCTGCGGAAAACCCCGGGACGCGGGATGGGAAGCAGGGCACGAAACGCCCGTCATCCATACGCCGCCCTGTCATCTATGCTCAACGCCGCCGATCCACGTCGGCGAGGTCATCTATGGCGCGATACCCCGCGGGTCTGAGCCAAGCTGCGGCGGGGCCGTCGATATGCCGGTGCGGTTCGTGAGGATCTTTGCGTATCTGAAATGAGCGGACCACGCTCGTCTGGGACACGAGGTGTCGTGTCACCCATGCGCAAACGTCACCTATGGGCCGCAGGGCCCCCCGGCTCTGGCGCACCGGCCTTGCCGCCTTCCAGATAGGCGGCGCGCACCTCAGGCCGTTCCAGCAACTCGCGGCCCGTGCCGGTGAGGGTGATCAGGCCGTTGACCATCACATAGGCGCGGTGGGCGAGCTTGAGCGCGTGAAACGCGTTCTGCTCGACCAGGAACACGGTCAACGCCTCGCGCGCGTTGAGCTCGCGGATGGTGGCAAAGATCTGCTGGGCGACGAGCGGGGCGAGGCCGAGCGAGGGTTCGTCCAGAAGCAACAGGCGCGGGCGTCCCATCAGGGCGCGGGCAATGGCCAGCATCTGCTGCTCGCCGCCCGATAGCGTGCCGCCGCGCTGGTTGCGCCGTTCGGCAAGCCGCGGGAACAGGCTAAACACCCGGTCGAGATCCTCGGCCTGATGCGCCCGGTCGCACACGGTCGAGCCCATCTGCAGGTTCTCGAACACCGTCATGCGCGGAAAGATGCGCCGACCCTCTGGCGATTGCGCGATGCGCAGCCGCGCGATCTCGTGCGTCGCGTGGCCGGTGATATCGGTGCCGGCAAACACGACGCGCCCTTCACGCGCGCGCGGCTTGCCGCAGATCGTCATCATCAGGGTCGATTTGCCGGCGCCGTTGGCGCCGATCAGGGTGACGATCTCGCCCGCGTGCACATCAATGTCGACGCCGCGCAGCGCGGGGATGGCGCCGTAATAGGTCTTCACCCCACGCACGGTGAGCAGCGGCTCGGGTGTTGCGTGGGGCAGGGCGCTCATTGGCTGGCCGCGATCCCGGCTTTGCGCACCACCGCGCCCCAGGTGTCGATCTCGGATTTGACGAAGGCGCGCAGCGCGTCGCTCGACGCGGGCTCGACCGGCAGCATGCCTAAGTCCACCACCTGTTTGGCGATGTCAGGCTCGTTCATCACGGTTGCGATCGCGCCGTTGAGCTTGCTCACGATCGCTGCCGGCGTCGCGGCCGGTGCAATCGCCATCTGCCAGGACGTGGCGTCGAAGCCGGCAACGCTGGCGTCGAGCGGCGGCACGTTGGAGATGGCCGCTACACGCGCCTTCGAGGTCACGCCGAGCGGCTGCAGCTTGTCTTCCTGGATCATGCCCAGCGCCGGCGCGACGTCGGTGAACATGAGCTGCACGTGGCCGGCGACCACGTCGTTGATGGCCGGCGCGGCGCCTTTGTAGGGCACATGGGTCAGCTGCGTGTCGGTCAATGCTTGAAACAATTCGGCGAACAGATGATGCGGTGTTCCCGGTCCGCTCGACGCGAAGGCGAGCGCGCCCGGCTTGGCCTTGGCGCGCGCGATCAGGTCGGCCACCGAGGTCACGCCAAGCGCGGGATTGACGACCAGCACGAACGGCGTGCGCACCAGCAAAGCGAGCGGCACGAAATCGGCGGCCGGATCATATGGGAGCTTCTTGTAGAGCGTGACGTTCGCCGCCATCGCCGAGCTCGGCGACACCATCAGGGTGTAGCCGTCGGGCGCCGCATGTGCGAGCCCGACCGATGCGGTCAGCGCGCCGGCGCCCGGCTTGTTCTCGACCACGAACGGCTGGCCAAACTTGCGCTCGAGCCGCTCGGCGAGAACCCGCGCTAGCAGGTCGGTGGTGCCGCCGGGTACGAACGGCACGACGATGGTCACGGTGCGGGTGGGATAATCCTCGGCAAAGCTTGCCGCCGGTGATGTGGCGCAGGCGAGCAGCACAAGCGCAATACGTAAGGCGTTCCTCATCCGGCGACCTCCGCCTGCACGCGCTCGACTTCCTGTTCGGCGACGCCCAGATAGGCGGCGATCACCTTGGCGTCGTCGCGCACCGCATCGGGCGCACCGTCGGCGATCTTGATCCCGTAGTCGAGCACGATCACGTGGTCGGAGATTTCCATCACCACCGACATGTCGTGCTCGATCAGCAGCACCGCGGTCGCGTGCTTGTCGCGCACGGCGAGGATCAGCTCGTTGAGGTCGGCCTTTTCGTGCGGGTTCAGCCCGGCGGCGGGCTCGTCGAGGCAGAGCAGCACCGGGTCGGTGCACATGGCGCGCGCGATCTCGAGCCGCCGCTGCGCCCCGTAGGGAAGCTCGCCGGCCGGGTCGTCGGCGCGGCCCATGAGATCGACCGCCTCGAGCCAGTAGCACGCCTTCTCGATCGCGGCCCGCTCGGCCTTGCGGTAGCCGCCGACGCCGAGCACGCCGAGCAGCGCATAGCCCGACGCGCGGTTGAGCGGATTGTGCTGGGCCACCAGCAAATTCTCCAGCACGGTGAGGCCGGGGAAGAGGCGGATGTTCTGGAACGTGCGCGCGACCCGCGCGTGCCGCGCCACCAGATAGTCCGGCATGCGCTCGAGCAGATAGAGGACGCCGCCCGGCCGGCGCAGCGCGCGGGTGCCGCGCCGGGTGATGGTCTCGAGGTCGTCCCATACCGCGGCATCGCCGTGGGCGAGCCCCACCCGTCCCTGGGTCGGTTTGTAGAAGCCGGTGATGCAGTTGAACACGGTGGTCTTGCCGGCCCCGTTCGGCCCGATCAGCGCGGTGATGGAATTGGTCTCGGCCGTGAACGAGAGGTCGTTGACCGCGACCAGGCCGCCGAAGCGCATGCTCAGGTGCTCGACCCGCAGCAACGGCGCGTTCATCCGTGGCCTTCCTTGACGAGGTCGCGGCCGATCGCCTTGCGCTCGCGCAGGAACGCCGAGGGCTCGCGGGTCGCGACCAGGCCGCGCGGCTTCCACACCATGATCAGCACCATGGCGAGGCCGAACAGCAGCATGCGGTACTGGGTCGGATCGAAGTCGGGACCGAAGATGTCTTTCAGGAAATCGAGGTCGCGCAGGATCTCAGTGCCGCCGATCATCATCACGGCTGCGATGGCAACGCCCATCGTGCTGCCCATGCCGCCCAGCACCACGATGGCGAGCACGGTCGCGGATTCCATGAAGGTGAAGGATTCCGGCGAGATGAAGCCCTGGCGCGTGGCAAAGAACGAGCCGGCAAAGCCGCCGAACAGCGCGCCGGTGGCGAATGCGGTGAGCTTGGTGGTCGTGGTGTTGATGCCGAGCGAGCGGCAGGCGATCTCATCCTCGCGCAGCGCTTCCCAGGCGCGGCCGATCGGCAGCCGTCGCAGCCGCAGGGTGACGAATGCGGTGAGCAGCACCAGCACAAGGATCAGGTAATAGAGAAAGATCGTGCGATAGATCGGCGAGAACGGCAGCCCGAAGGTGGCGGCGAAGCCCTCGTCCGAGGCGTTGAACGGAATGCCGAAGAAGGACGGCCGCGGCACGCCGCTGATGCCGGCATAGCCGTTGGTGACAGGCACCCAGTTGATCAGCACGAGGCGGATGATCTCGCCAAAGGCCAGCGTGACGATGGCGAGATAATCGCCGCGCAGCCGCAGCACCGGAAAGCCGAGCATCATGCCCCAGAACGCCGCCAGGATGCCGGCGACCGGAAGCAGCGCGAAGAACGAGAGCCCGAAGGTTTGCGCCAGCAGCGCGTACGAATAGGCGCCGACCGCGTAGAAGGCGACGTAGCCGAGGTCGAGCAGGCCGGCGAGGCCGACCACGATGTTGAGCCCGAAGCCGAGCATCACATAGATCAGGATCTGGATGCCGAAGTTGTCGATCCACTTGGTGGCGCCGGTCGAGCCGGCAAGACCGAGCACCAGTGCCGGATAGATCAATACAAAGCCGAGCGCGAACGGCGCAAAGTATTTGGTCAAGACGGCGGCGAGGCGGCTTACCGGCGCCCGCTCACGCACGGCCCGGCGCGCGCGCCACGGCGCGATCACGAACGAGTTGACGAGGCTCGCCGCCACCATCACCGCGATGAAGATCGCGAGCAACCCGAACCGGGTCTCGAGGATGAGCTCGTTGCGGATATTGGTGACGGTCTTGAACCCGATCAGCGGCAGGAACAACCCGAGCGCCAGCAAGCCCGCGAACAGCGCATCCTTACCGGCGCGCGCAAGGTCGACGCTCTGGGTCGCATTGCCTTGCATCGCGATGCTGGTCTGAGTGTTGTGCACGGCGGTTCAGTCCTTCACCTCTCCCCGCTTGCGGGGAGAGGCAAACCGGCGCGCGCGTCGCGTCATCACAAGCTCCGTCATCGCTACACCTTCTCCACGTCCGGGCGGCCGAGCAGGCCTTGCGGCATGAAGATCAGGGTAATGGCGAGAATGGAGAAGGCGGCGACGTCCTTGTAGTCGGTGGTGAAGTAGGCCGACCAGAATGTCTCGACGAGGCCGATCAGCAATCCGCCGACGACGGCGCCGGGGAGCGAGCCGATGCCGCCCAGCACCGCGGCGGTGAACGCTTTCACGCCGGGCGTGAAGCCGTCGGCGAAGCTGATCACCCCGTAATAGACGACGTACATGGTGCCGGCGACGGCGGCGAGCGCGGCGCCGATGATGAAGGTGATGGCGATGGTGCGGTCGACGTCGATGCCGAGCAGCGCCGCCATTTTCTGGTCCTGCTCGCAGGCGCGTTGGGCGCGGCCGAGCGAGGTGCGGCTCACCACGTACCAGAACGCGACCAGGAGCAGGGCGGTCACCACCCAGATGATGATCTGGGTGTAGCCCAGCGTCACCGGGTAGCCGGCGCTGTTCATCAGCACGATCTCGCCGCGGGTGAGCGGCGGCAGCGACTTGTTGCGCGGGCCCTGCGCCACCTGCACGAAGTTCGACAGCACGATCGACATGCCGATCGCCGAGATCAGCGGCGCCAGGCGAAACGAGCCGCGCAGCGGCCGGTAGGCGAAGCGCTCGATCGCCCAGTTGACGATCGACGTGAACAGCATGGCGACGATCAGCACGATGAAGACGGCGACCACCACCGAGCTGACCGACAGCCAGGTGGTGAGAATGAGGAAGGCGATGAGCGCAATGAAGGCCGACACCATGAACACGTCGCCATGGGCGAAGTTGACCATGCCGATGATGCCGAACACCATCGTGTAGCCGATGGCGATGAGACCGTAGATGGACCCCAGCGTGACGCCGTTGATGAGCTGCTGGAGGAAGACTTCCATGCGCCGTCCTGTGATTGCGGCCGCTGCGGCGTGCCCCGACCCTAAAACGCGATAAACGAAGCGCGTCAGCCGTCTCGGGTTGCCGCCCCGGATTCGGCTGTCCCCACGGCGTGTTTAACAGGGGGTCCGATACGCTGCAACGGCGCAGGCCGGTAGCGGGCAATCCCGAATTGTCCTAGCAGTTCCGGGATTTGTCTCTGTTCGGCAGGGGGCGCGAGCAGGATGTTCGCGCGAAATGAACCCAGCGCCAATGCCAGGGAGGAAGATGCGATGGCGACGAAACCAGAGGACGTGCTGAGCGATCGCACGCGGCCCTTCAACGGCAAGGAATATCTGGAGAGCCTGCGCGACGGCCGCGAGGTCTACATTTACGGCGAGCGGGTGGACGACGTCACCACGCACCCGGCGTTCCGCAATGCGGCACGCTCGATCGCCCGGCTCTACGACGCGTTGCACGACCCCAACACCAAGGACGTGCTGACCTGTCCGACCGACACCGGCTCGGGCGGCTTCACCCACAAGTTCTTCCGCGTCGCGCGCTCGCGCGAGGACCTGGTCGGGCAGCGCGACGCCATCGCCCAATGGGCGCGCATGACGTACGGCTGGATGGGGCGCACGCCGGACTACAAAGCCTCGCTGATGAATACGCTCGGCGCGCACCACGCCTTCTACGACAAGTTCGCTGACAATGCGAAGGCCTGGTACAAACGCACCCAGGACCACGTCCTGTTCATGAACCACGCCATCGTCAATCCGCCGGTCGACCGGTCGAAGCCGGCGGATCAGGTGAAAGACGTGTTCATTACCATCCAAAAGGAGACCGACGCCGGGATCTACGTGAGCGGCGCCAAGGTGGTGGCGACCTCATCGGCGCTCACCCACTACAACTTCCTCGGCCAGAACGCGGCGATGCCGATCAACGATTCGGACCTCGCCGTCATGTTCATCGCGCCGATGAACGCGCCGGGGGTGAAGCTGTTCTGCCGCGCCTCCTACGAGATGATGGCGAATACGCTGGGTTCGCCGTTCGACTATCCGCTGTCGTCGCGCTTCGATGAGAACGATGCGATCTTCGTGTTCGACAACGTGCTGATCCCGTGGGAGGACGTGCTGCTCCATCGCGACGTGGAGAAGATCAAGGTCTTCTATCCGCGCTCCGGCTTCCTCAACGGCTACCAGTTCCAGGGCTGTACGCGCTTCGCGGTGAAGCTCGATTTTATGGTCGGCATCATCGCCAAGGCGCTGCGCGCCGCCGGCACCGACGAGTTCCGCGGCAATCAGGCGATGCTGGGCGAGATCATCGCCTGGCGCAACCTGTTCTGGGCGATCTCCGACGCCATGGCGCACAACCCGCAGCCCTGGGTCGGCGACACGGTGCTGCCGAACGCGCAATCCGGTTCGAGCTACCGGGTGTTTGCTGGCGATGCCTATGGCCGCGTCAAGGACATCGTCGACAGGATCGTCGCCTCGTCGCTGATCTACCTGCCGTCCTCGACCAAGGATTTCGCCAACCCGGCGATCGACAAATATCTCGAAAAATACGTGCGCGGCTCGCATGGCATGGGCTACCGCGAGCGCATCAAGATCATGAAGCTCCTGTGGGACGCCGTCGGCACCGAGTTCGGCGGCCGCCACGAGCTCTATGAGGTCAACTACGCCGGCAACCACGAGGACATCCGCATCCAATGCATGTGGAACGCGCGCGGATCCGGCGCCCTCGACCAGATGATCGGGCTCGCCGAGCAGTGCATGGCCGACTACGACGAGAACGGGTGGGTCGGTTCGACCTGGCTCAATCCGGAGGATACGGCCGAGGGCGGCGCGCCCGCGCGCGCGGCGGAGTAGGGGAAGGGTAGAACCCCGGCGCATATCGGCCCATGCAGTGGGCAGGCTTGCGGGCGTGATCCCATCTGATATGCGAACAGGGATCGCGTCACTATCTAAGCCGATGCCCATGAACTGGTTCGACCAACGTCCCGACGACGCCATGGCGGGGGCCTTCGAGGCCATCGCCCCGGAGCCGGTTGTCGCCGTCGAGGCGCCGATCTTCCGCGAGGCCATGAGCCTGTACGGCAGCGCCGTACACGTCGTGACCACGGACGGTCCGGGCGGCAAGACAGGCTTTACCGCAACGGCGATCTGCTCGGTCTCGGACAATCCGCCGACCCTGCTCGTGTGCCTTAACCGCAAGAGCCAGGGCAGCCCGCTGCTGGCCGCCAACCGCGTGTTCTGCGTCAACACACTCGGTGCGGGGCAGGAGGCGCTCTCGAACGTGTTTGCCGGGCGTACCGGCGCCACTTTGGCCGACCGCTTTCAGGTCGGCGAATGGACCACGCTCGCCACCGGCGCGCCGGTACTGAACTCCGCCATCGTGGCCTGCGATTGCCGCGTCGTGGAGATCAAGGCGGTGGCGAGCCACAACGTGATCTTCGGGGTGGTCGAGGCGGTCCACCTTGGCACCGCCGGGCCGGCTCTTGTGTATCACGGCCGCGTTTATAAAAGCGTGTAATTCTGGATCATCGCGCCTCTTGCGAGTGCCGTGTTTTCCACATTACGGCCGCAGGTCGGTCACACTCGATTGGTAGGTCTACCGCCACGGGGCTGGCTTGAATGGAGACAAACCATGACGCAGAACCCCAAAGATCCGCAGCATCAGCAAGGTGGTCAGCAGAAACCCGGCCAGCAGCAGGGCGGCGGACAGCACAAGCCTGGCCAGCAGACGCAGAACCCCGGCCAAGGTGGACATCAAGGCGGACAACATCAGCCTGGCCAGGGCGGCCAGCACGGCGGCCAAGGTGGTCAGCATGGTGGTGGCGGCGGACAGCGCTAACCATATCAACAAGCGAATAAGCGAAGCCCCGCCGCACCGGCGGGGTTTTCGTTTGTGATGCAGCCGCCGACCGGTAGGATTACATCCAGTGCACGACATGCGCCCGACCTCATGGCCGGCGTGTGTGGGCGTGTTAATCTGATTGGTGAATTACGACGCAATCGCTGCGGTGCAGCAAGGGCTTAACTGGAATGGCTCGACCGTCGAATGAACTCCCGCGTATGCAGAACCAGGCGCGCATCCGCGCGCCGCGGGAGCATCGGGAGATCGTCGGGCAGGCGCTGACGAAGCAGCCGCCCGCCAAGCGGATGATGCGCCAGTACGACCTCGTCGATCGGGTGCGCAAATATAATCCCAAGGTCAATGAGGAGCTGCTCAACCGCGCCTACGTCTACGCCATGAAGGCGCATGGCGAGCAGACGCGCGCCTCGGGCGACCCCTATTTCTCGCACCCGCTCGAAGTCGCCGCGATCCTCACCGACCTCAAGCTCGATGACGCGACCATCGCCGCGGCGCTACTGCACGACACCATCGAGGACACCGAGACGACGCGGGCCGAAATCGAGCGGCTATTCGGCAAGGATATCGCCACCCTGGTCGAAGGCCTGACCAAGCTGAAAAAGCTCGACCTCGTCACCCGTGAGGCCAAGCAAGCCGAGAACCTGCGCAAGCTCCTCCTTGCCATTGCCGACGACGTGCGGGTGCTCTTGGTCAAGCTCGCCGACCGGCTGCACAACATGCGCACCATCGGCCACATGCCGCCGGAGAAGCGCCGCCGCATCGCTGAGGAGACGATCGACATTTACGCGCCGCTCGCTGCCCGCATGGGCATGTACGAGATGCGCGAGGAGCTCGAGGATCTTTCGTTCCGGGAACTCAATCCGGACGCCTGGGAGGTCGTCAACGAGCGGCTCGAGGCGGTGGCCGAGCGCGACAGCGACCTGATCGGCCAGATCGAGCAGCAACTGGCCAAGAAGCTGTCGGACCGTGGGATCGCGGCGCGCGTCAGCGGGCGGCGCAAACCGGCCTACTCGGTGTGGCGCAAGATGGAGCGCAAGGCGGTTGGCTTCGAGCAGCTGTCCGATATCTTCGGGTTCCGGGTGATCGTGAAGACGGTTGCGGAGTGCTACCAGGCGCTCGGTATCGTCCACACCAGCTGGCGCGTGGTGCCGGGCCGGTTCAAGGACTACGTCTCCAACCCCAAGCAGAACGACTACCGCTCGATCCACACAACGGTGATCGGCCCCGGCAACCAGCGCGTCGAGCTGCAGCTGCGCACCGACGAGATGCATGAGATCGCCGAGTACGGCATCGCCGCCCATGCGCTCTACAAGGACGGCATCGGCTCGCCGACCGAGATGCTGTCGCGTGAGTCGAATGCCTATGCATGGCTGCGCCGCACGATCGAGTTGCTGGCGGAGGGCTCGAACCCGGAGGAATTCCTCGAGCACACCAAGCTCGAGCTCTTCCACGACCAGGTGTTCTGCTTCACCCCCAAGGGCAAGCTGATCGCCTTGCCGCGCAACGGCACGGGGATCGACTTCGCCTACGCGGTGCACACCGACATCGGCAACCACGCGGTCGGCTGCAAGATCAACGGCAAGATCGCGCCGCTGGTCTCGACGCTGCAGAACGGCGACGAGGTCGAGATTCTGACCTCGAACGCGCAAGCCGCCCCGCCGACGGCCTGGGAGTCGATCGTCGTCACCGGCAAGGCGCGCGCCGCGATCCGTCGCGCAACCCGTGTCGCGGTACGCATGCAATATGCCGGGCTCGGGCGCCGGCTGGTCGAGCGCCTGTGCTTCCGCGCCAAGCTCGTCTATTCCGACGAACGGTTGACCGGGGCTCTGCCGCGGCTGGCGCGGGCCTCGATCGATGATGTGTTTGCCGCCGTCGGCCGCGGCGAGATGAAGGCCGCCGACGTCGCCCGCGCCATGTACCCGGATTACAAGGAGGAGCGCGTGGGGGGAGCGGTGGCGGAGCCGCCGAAACAGGAGAGCGGCTGGTTTGGCCTGAAGAAAGCCAAGGCGCTCATGTTCAGGGTCCCCGAGGGCCCAGCAGGCACGACCTCGACCAACGAACCGATCCCGATCCGCGGCATAAATAGCGATTTGCCTGTGCGCTTTGCCCCCAATGGGGGCGCGGTGCCGGGCGATCGCATCGTCGGCATCATGACGCCGGGGGAGGCGATCACGATTTACCCGATCCAATCACCGGCGCTGGCAGATTTTGAGGACGCGCCGGGACGCTGGCTCGACGTGCGCTGGGACGTGGACGACCAGGCGCGGCGCTTTCCGGCGCGCATCGCGGTGCAGTCTGTCAACGAGCCCGGCTCGCTGGCGCAAATCGCTCAGGTCATCGCGGAGCACGACGGCAACATCGACAATATCCGCATGGAGCGAAAATCGCCCGACTTCACGGACCTGACGATCGACCTCGAGGTTTATGATCTCAAGCATCTCACCTCGATCATCGCGCAACTGCGCGCCAAGCCGGTGGTGGCGGGCGCCGAGCGGGTGAACGGGTAGGGATGAAACGGCCCGGACGCGGGGTTTGAATTCAGCTAATGCGAAGGCCGACAATGTCGAAGCGAAAACCTATCAATTCGTCATGTTGGGGCTTGTCCCGGCCATCCCGATTAGTCGAAGCGTCGAGCCCTCCTGAGCGAGATCGCCGGGACAAGCCCTGGGACAAGCCCGGCGATGACAGGGAGAGCTGCTCGAATTTATCAGCTGCCTTCGAGTTGCTGACCAAACTGCCGCGGGATTTCATGCAGGACGGACGACGAGACCGACCACCGCAACGTCGCAGGCCTTCTTGATGTCTCGCCGAAGCCTGATTGGGTAGGTGCGGCCAGAAAAATGTCCGGGGTTGTTCAAATTCGCCTTGGCGTCAACATCGATCACGTGGCGACGGTGCGCAACGCCCGCGGCGGCGATCATCCCGATCCGCTGCGGGCGGCCGAGATTGCCATCGCGGCTGGAGCCGATGGGATCACGGCGCACCTGCGCGAGGACCGTCGTCACATCCGTGACGAGGATATCGCGCGGCTGAAGGCGCGCATCACCAAGCCCCTGAATATGGAAATGGCGGCGACGGCCGAGATGGTCGCAATCGCCATCAACACGCGCCCGCACGCCGCCTGCATCGTCCCGGAGCGGCGCGAGGAGCGCACCACCGAGGGCGGGCTCGATGTGGCGGGGCAGGCGGCGCAGATCGCCGCCGTGGTCGCCGACCTCAAGCCAGCCGGGATCCGCGTCTCGCTCTTCATCGCGCCGGATACCGCGCAGATCGAGGCGGCCGCCAAGGTGGGCGCCCCGGTGATCGAGATCCACACCGGCGCCTGGTGCGACGCTCTGCGGGATCGCCGCGACGTTGCGGCCGCGGCGGAATTTGCCCGCATTACCGCGGGGGTGGCGGTGGCGCAGCGCCTTGGGCTTGAGGTGCATGCCGGGCACGGCCTCGACTACGCGACCGCGGAGACGATCGCGGCATTGCCGCAGATCGTCGAGCTCAACATCGGCCACGCCATGATCGGGGAGGCGATCTTCAGCGGACTTGGTACGGTGGTGGGCACAATGCGCCGAGCAATGGCGCGCGGGCGGGCGCGGGCATCTGCATGATTATCGGCATCGGAACTGACCTCTGCGATGCGCGGCGTATCGCCGTTACCATCGACCGGCACGGGGACCGATTTCTCGACCGAGTGTATACGCCGACCGAGCGCGCCAAGGCGGAGCGCCGCGCCAATCGGGCGGAGACCTATGCCAAGCGATTTGCCGCCAAAGAGGCCTGTGCCAAGGCCCTCGGCACGGGGTTTCGCGACGGCGTATTCTTTCGCGACATGGGGGTCGTCAATCTGCCTTCCGGCAAGCCGACCCTGGAGCTCACTGGCGGAGCGCTCAAGCGCCTGCAGGCGATTACGCCGCCTGGATGTGAGGTGCAGATCGACCTCGCGCTCACCGACGAAGGACCCTATGCGCAAGCCTTTGTGATCATTTCAGCCTTGCCCAAGCCGGCGCCTTGAAACAGACACGCTCGTTGTACCATTGAAGGCGAATGGCTACATATGCGCACTGCGGGGCGGGACAGCGCCCCGTTTCCGATTCGTGTCGGCCCTGCGAGACGAGATCAAGTAGCGGAAAACGCTGATGTTTTTATAAAAGGCCGCGACAGGGCGGTGGGATCAGTTGCCAGATGATTGACACTCCAGGCGGGCGGCAAGACGGAAAGTCCAAGGCCATGAGCGTATCGACCGAGCAAAAGCGCAAAGAAGGCGGCTTTGCCGAAACCGTGCGCGTGGTGATCCACGCCCTGCTGATCGCTTTCGTGATCCGCACGTTTCTGTTCCAGCCGTTCAATATCCCGTCCGGCTCCATGCGCGACACCTTGCTGATCGGGGATTACCTGTTCGTCTCCAAGTACAGCTACGGCTACAGCCACTATTCCTTCCCGCTCTCACCGAACTTGTTCTCGGGCCGGATCTTCGGGCACGAACCACAGCGTGGCGATGTTGTGGTGTTTCGCCTGCCGCGCGATGACTCCACCGATTACATCAAGCGAACGATCGGCCTGCCTGGCGACAAGATTCAGATGAAGGAGGGGCTCCTCTACATCAACGGCGAGCCCGTCAAACGCGAGCGGCTGCCGGATTTCCGTGACGATGAAGGTGGCGGCAAGCGCTGGCGGGAGACGCTGCCGAACGGCGTGAGTTATGAGACGCGGGATCTCACTGACAACGGATTCCTCGACAACACCAAGGTGTTCGAAGTCCCGCCCGGCCATTATTTCATGATGGGCGATAACCGCGACAACTCGCAGGACAGTCGCACCACTCAGGTGGGTTACGTGCCGTTCGAAAACCTCGTCGGCAAGGCGCAGGTCATCTTCTTTTCGGTCAAGGACGGCGACGCTGCGTGGCAATTCTGGCTTTGGCCGTGGTCGGTTCGTTGGGACAGGTTGCTGACAATCGTGAGATGACGACTCGCGGGCACCGCACAGCTCGACGCGAACTGTCGGAACGCATCGGTTACCAGTTCGGCAATGAAGACTTGTTCGAGCTGGCCTTGAGCCATGTCTCCTCCGTGCGTGATCGCGGTCGCGTTGCGAGCTATCAAAGGCTGGAGTTTCTGGGCGACCGCGTGCTCGGCCTCGCTGTCGCCGAACTGTTGTTTGCTGCGTTCCCGAAAGCCGACGAGGGCGAATTGTCGAAGCGCCTTGCCGAGCTCGTACGCCAGGAGACCTGCGCCGACGTGGCGCGCGCCTTCGATTTGGGAGCGGCGATCCGGCTCGGCCCCTCCGAGGTCAATTCCGGCGGACGCAAACGCACGGCGATCCTCGCCGACGTGTGCGAGGCGCTGATCGGTGCGGTGTTTCTTGACGGCGGCTATCCGCTCGCGGCTGCCCTGGTCGAGCGGCTGTGGGGCGAGCGCCTGCGCACTGCGGCGCGGCCGCCCCGCGATGCCAAGACCGTGCTGCAGGAATGGGCGCAAGGGCGTGGCCTGCCAACCCCGAACTATCGCGAGGTGGGGCGCAGTGGTCCGCAGCATAACCCCATGTTCCGCATCAGCGTTGAGCTGCCGAACCTCGCACCGGCCGAGGGGGTGGGACGCTCGAAGCGCGCTGCCGAGCAAGCCGCCGCCGCATTGCTGCTGGAGCGCGAGGGTGTGGAGTTCGCCAAAGCCGTGCCGGCGCAGCCGGCGCAATCCGCTCCTGTGAACGCCAATGGTTGAAGAAACGCGCTGCGGCTTCGTTGCGCTGATCGGCTCGACCAATGTGGGCAAGTCGACGTTGGTCAATGCGCTGGTCGGCAGCAAGGTCGCGATCGTCACGCCCAAGGCGCAGACGACCCGTGCGCTCCTGCGTGGCATCGCCACGGACAGTACGGCGCAGATCATTCTGGTCGACACACCTGGGCTGTTCATGCCGAAGCGGCGCCTCGATCGAGCGATGGTGGCGAGCGCCTGGAGCGGTGCAGGTGATGCCGACGTCATCTGCGTTGTCATCGATGCGCAGCACGGATTTGCCCAGGAGACGCCGGAGTTGCTTGACCGCCTCAAGGAACTCCGCCAGCCGAAGGCCCTGGTACTGAACAAGATCGATGTTGTTGATAAACCAAGCCTGCTCGGCCTTGCCCAGGATGCCAACGCGCGCGCGGCGTTCACCGTGACATTCATGATCTCGGCGCTCAAAGGCGACGGTGTTGCTGATCTCAAGCACTGGCTGGCCAGCGCGGTGCCGGCCGGCCCCTGGCTCTATCCCGAGGATCAGATTGCTGATGCGCCCTCGCGCAGCCTCGCGGCGGAGATCACGCGGGAAAAGCTTTATTTGCGCCTGCATCAGGAATTGCCGTATCAGTCCACCGTCGAGACGGAGGCCTGGAACGAGCGGCCTGACGGCTCGCTGCGGATCGAGCAGACGATCTATGTGGAGCGCGAAAGCCAACGCAAGATCGTGCTCGGCAAAGGCGGCCAGACCATCAAGGCGATCGGTGCGGCGGCACGCCAGGAAATTGCGGCCCTGTTCGAGCGGCGCGTGCATCTGTTCCTGTTTGTAAAAGTGCGCGAGGGCTGGAGCGAGGATCCCGAGCGCTATCGGGAAATGGGACTGGAGTTCCCGAAAGATTAGCCGGCATGGAGTGGAGCGACGAAGCGATCGTGCTCGGGACGCGGCGCCACGGCGAGGCGAGCGTGATCCTCGAAGTGCTGACGCGTGCGCACGGCCGTCATCTGGGTCTCGTGCGAGGCGGCTCCGGAACGCGTCTGCGGCCGATCCTGCAGCCGGGAAACTCCGCAAGCGTTACCTGGCGGGCGCGGCTCGACGAGCATCTCGGACACTTTGCGGTGGAGGGGCTGCGGCTGCGTGCCGGCGAGTTTCTCAACCGCCGGCACGCGATCTTCGCGGTCACGCATCTTGCGACGCTGATCCGCCTGCTGCCCGAGCGCGATCCCCATGAGGACGTGTTTGATGCGTTCGAGACATTGCTTGATCGCATCGATGCCCCCGGCGAGGCCGCGGTCCGCGCGGTTGTATTCGAATTGCAGATGCTGGCGGAACTCGGGTTTGGACTTGATCTTTCCGCCTGCGCGGCGACTGGAGCGACCAGCGATCTAGCCTACGTGTCGCCGAAATCGGGACGCGCGGTCTCGCGCGCCGCGGGCGACGCGTGGCGCGACAAGCTGTTGCGGCTGCCTTGTTTCCTGTTGCACGAAGAGGCGATACCGAGCACGACTGAGCTCGCGGACGGTTTTGCCCTGACCGGCTTCTTCCTCGAGCGCCACGCCTTCGAACCGCGTGGACTGATGCTCGGCCATGCACGCGCGCACTTCGTCGAGGCCATTCTCAGGTTGCAGGAAACAGGAAATTCAGGAGCGAGGAATGAACCACTATCGTGATACCTGATTTCTGTTCGTCCTCACGCCTGCTATCCTGACACCCAAATAACCTGATTCCTGATACCTGGTACCGCCATGGACAACGATCCGATTCCGCCGCCGGATAGCGGCGCCCACGACATCCCACTGCGCCAAGCGTTGGAAGAGCGCTACCTCGTCTACGCGCTGTCGACGATCACGAACCGCGCGCTGCCGGATGCACGCGACGGCCTCAAACCCGTCCATCGGCGCATCCTGTTCGGCATGCGGCGTTTGCGGCTCGACCCCGCCGGTGCGCCGAAGAAATCCGCCAAGATCGTCGGCGAAGTCATGGGTTCGTTCCATCCACACGGTGATCAGGCGATCTACGACGCTCTGGTGCGGCTCGCCCAGGACTTTGCCTCGCGCTATCCCTTGATCGACGGGCAGGGAAATTTCGGCAATGTCGACGGCGATAATCCGGCGGCGATGCGCTACACCGAGGCGCGATTGACCGATGTGGCGCAGCGCTTGCTCGAAGGTATCGACGAAGACGCCATCGATTTCCGCCCGACCTACGACGGCACCGAGTCGGAGCCGGTGGTGTTGCCCGCCGCATTTCCCAATCTGCTGGCCAACGGCTCGCAAGGCATCGCCGTCGGCATGGCGACCTCCATTCCGCCGCACAACGTCGCGGAATTGTGTGACGCCGCGCTGCACCTGATCGACAATCCCAACGCGCGCAGCCGCACGTTGTTGAAATATGTTTCAGGACCGGACTTTCCGACCGGCGGCCTGATCCTGGACTCGCGCGAGAGTATTGCCGAGGCCTACACCACCGGCCGCGGCTCATTCCGGGTGCGGGCGCGCTGGGAAAGGGAGGAGGGCGGCCGCGGCACCTATCAGGTTGTTGTGACCCAAATTCCCTGGCAGGTGCAGAAATCGCGCCTGGTCGAGCGGCTCGCGGAACTGCTCAACGAGAAGAAACTGCCGCTCGTCGCCGAGGTGCGCGACGAGTTGACCGAGGATATCCGTCTGGTCATCGAACCGCGCGCGCGCACGGTCGATCCTGTGTTGATGATGGAGTCGCTGTTCAAGCTCACCGAGCTTGAGAGCCGTATTTCGCTCAACATGAATGTGCTGCTGAAGGGCCGCATCCCCAAGGTCATCGGCCTCACCGAGGCGCTGCGCGAATGGCTCGATCACCGGCGCGAGGTACTGGTGCGGCGGAGCAATTTCCGCCTGCGGCAGATCGAGCATCGCGTCGAGGTTCTCGGCGGCTTGCTGGTCGCCTATCTCAACCTCGACAAGGTGATCAAGATCATCCGCCGCGAGGACGAACCCAAGCCGGTGTTGATGAGCACGTTCAAGCTGACCGAGTTGCAGGCCGATTCCATTCTCAACATGCGCCTGCGCAACCTGCGCCGGCTCGAGGAAATGGAGATCCGCCAGGAGGACAAGGACCTCAAGGCCGAGCGTCGCAAATTGCAGGACCTGCTGCGCTCCGAGCCGGAGCAGTGGAAGAAGGTTGCCGAAGAGATCAAGGAACTGCGCACCGCATTCGGCCCCAAGACAACGCTTGGCAAACGGCGCACGCATTTTGCCGAGCCGCCCGAGCACGATGAGGCGGCAATCGAAGAGGCCATGGCGGTGCGCGAGCCGATCACCATTGTGGTCTCGGAGAAGGGCTGGATCCGCGCGCTGCGTGGACACGTGAGCGATTTCTCCGGCGTCGCGTTCAAGGCCGACGATGCGCTCAAGTTTGCGTTCCAGGCGGAGACCACCTCGAAGTGCCTGATCTTTGCCAGCAACGGCCGCTTCTACACGATCGAGGCATCCAAGCTCCCGGGCGGCCGCGGCCACGGCGAGCCGGTGCGACTGTTCATCGATCTCGAGCAGGAGGGCGAGCTTGTCGCTGCCATGCCCTTCGTGGGCGGGCGCAAGTTTCTGATCGCGGGCCGCCAAGGCAACGGCTTTGTGATCGCCGAGGATGAGTGTCTGGCCAACACCCGCAAGGGCAAGCAGGCGCTCAACCTGAAGGAGGGCGATGCCGCTTGTGCGCTCGCCTCGGTCGAGGGTGAGCAGGTCGCGGTGATCGGTGAGAACCGCAAAATGCTGGTGTTTCCGCTGGAGCAGGTGCCGGACATGACCCGCGGGCGCGGGGTGCGGTTGCAGCGGTACAAGGATGGCGGGCTCTCCGACATCAAGACATTCAAGGGCGCCGAGGGGCTGTCTTGGACCGACAGCGCCGGGCGGGCTTTCACGCTCGCCCTGCGTGATCTTTCGGATTGGCGCGGCAACCGTGCCGATGCTGGCCGGCTCGCGCCGAAAGGCTTTCCGCGAATTAATAAATTCGGGTAAGTGCGGCCGTTGGTGCGGCGGTATTTATTCGGTAAGCTGATCCGGTCGGCGCGAAAGCGCGCGGGCTTATCTGGGAGGAATGAAATGATTTCGCGTCGTGCGCTTCTGCAGTCTATTGCCGCCTCTTCGGCGGCTTTGCCATCGCTGTCGCAATCGGTGTTCGCAGAGGACGCCTGGCCCTCGAAGGAGATCCATTCGATCTGCGGTTTCCCGCCCGGCTCCGGAGCGGATGTGTTTGTTCGCTTCTATGGCAAGAAACTGGAAGACAAACTCGGCAAGACCGTCATCACAGAGAATAAGGTCGGTGCGTTCGGCAATATCGCGACCGAGTACGTCGCGAAATCCAAGCCCGACGGCTACACCCTGTTCATCGCGCCGGGCAGTTCGTTCCTGGCCGCCGCGCCGAGCCTGTTCAAGAAACTCGCCTACGACCCGGTCAACGATTTCGAGCATGTGACGACACTGTCGAAACTACCGTTCATTCTAATCGTGTCGGGCGACAGCCCCTACAAGAACGTCGCCGAGTTGACGTCCGACCTCAAGCAGAAGGGCGACAAGGGGTCCTACGCGTCGGTCGCCAATACCGGCATCGTCAGCAGCGAGCTGTACAAGGCCTTCTTTGGGCTCAACACCGTGGAGGTGAAGTACAAGGACGCCGGAGCGATGCTCAACGATCTATGGGGCCACAACATCGAGTTCGCGCACCTCGATCCGGTCACTGCCATGGCTCACCTGAAGACCGGAAAACTGCGGGCGCTTGCGACCTCATCCAAGGAGCGCTTCGTATCGCTGCCGGATATTCCAAGCGCCGCTGAAGCCGGCATCATGAATTCGGATATTATTGCCTGGTGGTCGGTGCACATGCCAAAGGGCACGCCGAAGCCGATCGTCGATAAACTTGAAACGCTGTTCAATCAGATTGCGGTCGACGACGAGACCAAGAAGTTCCTGGGCAATCTCGGCAGCGATCCGTTCCCCGGCAACTCGCAGATGCTCAAGGATCTGCTGGTAAAGGACACCGCTGCCTGGCGCGAATACGTGAAGATCGCGAAGATCGAGCCGTATTCCTGACGGCTACGGTGGATAGCCGTGCACTTGGCCATCGTGCGATACGCATGCGCGCTCACCCGCACATGCTCATCATGAGATCTGAGCTTGTGGAAAGCGATCAAATGCGGGCGATGCGCCATGCGTTGCGCAGCGCGGACAACCGCGCCAGCGGATAGCGCCGGTAGATGCCGTAATGTATCAACAGCCTGCGGATAAACGCGATCATGGCCTTGCCTGCGGAATGCACGTACCTGTTTCGCACAATCCCGGATACTCGCCCCGGGCGCCCAATCAACGCGTACGCATGAGCGCTGGTTCCGGTTCAGTAATGCGATGCAGCAATACCGTAGCCGGGGAACGTGACACTCGCGCGACCGCGCACAGAGTTACCGACAAGAGTCCATGGACGACGGGCTCGGCGCAACAGCAATTGCGCAGTTGTTGATAGATTCTGAACGAGTGTGGTTTCGAATCAACAATTTTGCCGTTGCGGCAAATAGACCCACGGGTGTGCGGCGCACTCACGCTCCTGATAGGCCGCGATTTCCGGTTTGCGCTGCAGCGTGAGTGCGATTTCGTCGGCCCCGGTCAGCAGTTGCTCGCGGCGGAAGGTGGGCACCTCCAATGAAACAATGCGCCCGCCCGGGCTGCGCAGAGTGCCGGCAGCGACGTCAAGGAAAAACGAGCTTCCGTCCTGTGCCTCTGCGGCGAGCGCGATCACGATCTCGCGCGCGAGCACCAGCGGCAGCATCCCGGCGTTGAAACAATTGTCACGAAAGATCTCGCCAAAGCTCGGCGCGATCACGCAGCGAATGCCGAAGGCGGAGAGCATCAACGCGGCGGTATCGCGCGATGACCCACAACCGAAGTTGGCACCGCCGAGGAGAAAACGCGCGTTGCGAAACGGCACACAGTTCAGCACGAAATCGGAAATCTCGCGATCCTGGGTGTCATAGCGCAAACCGGCGAAAAGCATGCCGGCCAGATCCTCGCGCTTGAGCGCGAGCCCACGCAGCACCCCGGCCTGCGCCGGCCGGTACATGGGTGCGATCATGTCGGTGTTGACGTTGTCGATCAGAAACGGCGCAGCCGGCCCGGATAGCGTGACAAGCGGGGTCATGGTCGCCTCACATGAATTTGCGGGGGTCGGCAATCGCACCGGCGCAGGCCGAGGCTGCCGCGAGGACCGGGCTTGCGAGGTGGGTCCGGCTGCCCGGGCCCTGGCGGCCGACGAAGTTGCGGTTCGAAGTTGACACGCAGCGCTGGCCGCGCGGCACGACGTCGCCGTTGGCGCCGACGCACATGGAGCATCCGGGCTGGCGCCATTCGAAGCCGGCGGCGCGGAACGCCGTATCCAGTCCCTCGGCCTCGGCTTGCCGCTTGACGCCGCTTGAGCCCGGCACGACCCAGGCGTGGACGTGCTGGGCAACTTTGCGCCCCTTCACGATCGCGGCGGCGGCTCTCAGGTCGGAGATGCGGCTGTTGGTGCACGAACCGATGAAAACCCAGTCCACAGGGGTGCCCTCGATCGGACGACCGGGCGCAAGGTCCATATAGGCGAGGGCCGCCTCCATCTCTTGGCGACGCACGGCATTTCCTTCTTGGGTCGGATCCGGAACGCATCCGTCGACCGGGAGCACGGCGGCCGGATTGTTGCCCCAGGTCACCTGCGGGGTGAGGCCCGTGACATCGACCGCGACGTCATGATCGAACTGTGCCTCTGGATCCGAGGCAAGGCCGCGCCAATCGGCAACAGCTGCGTCCCACAGGGTGCCCCGCGGCGCATAGGGACGACCTGCCACGTAGGCGAGGGTGGTTTCATCCGGTGCGATCATTCCGAACCGTGCGCCGAATTCGACTGACATGTTGCAGACGGTGAACCGCGCTTCCATCGGCAGCTCCCGGATGGCGCTGCCGGCATATTCCACCGCATAGCCGTTACCGGCAGCGACCCCGACCTCGCCGATCAGCCGCAGGATCAGGTCCTTGGCGTGGGTGCCGGCGGGCAGGCGCCCGTCCACCCTGATCCGCATGGTTTTCGGCTTTCGCTGCACGCTCGTCTGCGTCGCCAGGATGTGGGTCAGTTCGCCCCCGCCAATACCCCAGGCGAGCGCACCGAGTGCACCGTTGGTGCAGCTGTGGCTGTCGCTGCAGCACAAGGTGAGGCCGGGGAGGGTAATGCCAAGCTCCGGCGCGATGACGTGCATGATGCCATGGCCGGGCTCGCTGGGCTCCAGCATTGTGAGGCCGAAATGTTTCGCCTGCTCGCGCAGGTTGGCGACGAACGGATTGGCGAGCCCGTGCGGATCGGCGCTGTTGGGGTCCGTCGTGATTGCATGGTCGGCGACGCCGAACACGAGCTCGGGCCGCGCCAGCCCGATACCGCGGTCGCGCAGCTTGTTGAGCGAGCGCGAGGAGAGGTCCGGCACGATCAGGCGATCGACATGCATGAGCGCAAAGCCACCGCCGTAGTCGGCAATCACATGCCGATCCCATACCTTCTCGAACAGGGTGCGCGCTTGACTGGACGCTCGATCCGACATGGGCGACCTCCCGAATTCCTTGACGTTGATCTTTATCACCTTGCGGCGAGCGCAGGGCCGGTAACGGATAGGAGATCGCGGGGGACCATATTGCAATTGCGAATTATTTGCAATTAAATGCCCTGACGACCGCCGGGACCAACCGCGATGCTGCAGACCACACCCGAGTCCGGGACGACCGCCTTGCCGGGCTGGCGCCGGGCGCGCGGTGAGGGCTCGCTATCCGAGGTGTTCGGGACGATTGCGGTCCGCCCATCCGGGTCGATCTGGAAGCGGCTGCTGGCGTTCCTGGGGCCGGGGTACCTGGTGGCGGTCGGCTACATGGACCCGGGCAACTGGGCGACCTCGCTCGCCGCAGGATCGAAGTTCGGTTACGCACTGCTCTCGATCGCGCTTCTCTCCAACCTCATGGCGATTGTGCTGCAGGCGCTCTGCACGCGGCTGGGGATTGGCGCCGGGCGAGATCTGGCGCAGGCATGCCGTGACGCGTTTCCGCGCGCGCTCTCCATTCCGCTCTGGCTCGCGGCCGAGCTTGCGATCTGCGCCACTGATCTCGCCGAGGTGATCGGAACTGCGATCGGGCTCAACCTGCTGTTCGGTATCCCGCTCGCTCTCGGCGTTGTACTCACCGCGCTTGACGTGTTCATTGTGCTTGCCATGCAACGGCTTGGCTTCCGCTGGGTCGAGGCAACGATCGTCGCGCTGCTGGGTGTGATCGCCGCCTGTTTCGCGATCCAGATCGCGCTCGCGCACCCGCACTGGGGCGCGGTGATTCGCGGGTTTGTTCCGAGCGCGGAGATTATCCGCAACCCCGAGCAGCTCTATCTGGCGCTGGGCATCCTGGGCGCGACGGTGATGCCGCACAATCTCTACCTGCACTCCGGTGTCGTGCAGACACGCCGTTACGGCAAAACCCTTGCCGAGCGGCGCGAGGCCGTCGCGCTTGCCACCGCTGACTCGACGCTGGCGCTGATGCTCGCACTCACCATCAACGCCTCGATCCTCATCCTTGCGGCGGCGACGTTCTATGCGCGCGGCGAGACCAACGTCGCCGAGTTGGACCAGGCGCATGCCTTCCTGGCTCCGCTGCTCGGCTCCGCCATTGCGCCGACCTTGTTTGCGATTGCGCTTCTGTGTTGCGGCCTCAACTCCACGGTTACCGCAACGCTGTCCGGCCAAATCGTGATGGAGGGCTTTCTGGATATCCGGCTGCCCGGCTGGGCGCGGCGCCTGATCACCCGGGGCATTGCCGTCGTGCCGGCCGCCGTGGTGACCATCTGGTACGGTGAGCAGGGAACGGCGCGGCTATTGATCCTGAGCCAGGTGGTGCTGAGCCTGCAGCTTCCATTCGCGGTCGTGCCGCTGGTGATGTTCACCGCGGACCGGCGCAAGATGGGTGAGTTGGTTGCTCCGCGCTGGCTCACTGCCATCGCGGTCCTGATCGCATCCGCGATCATCTTGCTCAACGCGAAGCTGATCTTCGATTTCCTGTCCGGGCGATAGACCCGCGGCCGAGCGTTGCGGATCTAGTCCTCCGCGCGTTTCCAGCCGTCAGCCATCAGCCGCTCCTGCGGCAGGAAGCGGCCCTTGTAGTCCATCTTGCGCGAGCCCTTGACCCAGTAGCCTAGGTAGAGGTGCGGCAAGCCCATGCGGCGGGCACGGGCGATGTGGTCGAGAATCATGAAGGTGCCCAATGAGCGGTCGCCATGGTCGGGCTCGAAGAACGAGTAGACCATCGACAGGCCGTCGGTGAGCACATCCGTCAGCGCGACCGCCAGCAGGTCGCCATCGCCGCGCCCGGTGATGGCGCTGTCAGGCCCGCGGCGGCGATACTCGACCATGCGGGTCTCGACGTGGCTGTCCTCGACCATCATCGCGTAGTCGAGCACGGTCATGTCCACCATGCCGCCATCGCGGTGGCGTGAATCGAGATAGGCACGAAAGACGGAATATTGTTCGGATGTCGGTACGGCGACGCGCATTTCGCCGACCAGGTCGGCATTGCGCTCGAGTACGCGCCGCATGCTGCGGGTCGGCAGGAATTCCTCCACCACCACCCGTACCGAAACGCAGGCGCGGCAGGTTTCGCAGGCCGGCCGGTAGGCGATCGATTGGCTGCGCCGAAAGCCGCCATGGGTGAGCAGATCATTGAGCTCGGGGGCGCGGTCACCCACCAGATGGGTGAAGACTTTGCGCTCCTCTTTGCCCGGCAGATACGGGCACGGCGAAGGGGCGGTCAGGTAGAACTGCGGAGTATTGCGCGAGTGCTGCGTCACAAGGACCGACCCATGAACCTTCTATCTGCGTGCAAGTCCGGCGCCCGATACATACGACGGCGGACGAAGCACTCAGGACTTACCGGCGAATGCTCCGACAAAAACTTGGCCGCCGCAAGCGCTGCGTCACACCTCGCGCACATACCCGAATCGTGCCGGGTTGTTAATCATGACCGTCCCGACCACGAAATCGTGCAACAGCCGGCGGCGGTTGTTCAGGAACCCGACGATCAGCACCAGCGGCGTGAGCACCGAGACGCTGACCCAATAGGCAAGCGCATGAGCGACCCCGAGCACGAAGTAGCAGGGCTCGCCGTACCAGGTGCGCAGCTGGATATCCATGAGCCGCATGCCGAGGGTCGCCGAAGCCGGGCTGCCGAGCGTGTAGCCGTAGTAGACCAGGGCCCACACGATGGCCGCCGGATGCAGCAGCCAATACAGCAGCCAGCCGAGGCCGAATGTCACGACCCCGAACAAGAAAATGAAGAGACCTGCCAACACCACGGGGATGCCGATGATGACCAGATCGATCAGGAAGGCGAAGGTGCGGCGCATCAGCACGCCATCGAACAGTTCCGGATTTTGCACCGGGTCATAGGCGTGCGGCCTCACATCGACAGTCTGCGACCGGTCAACGCTCATGTGATTCTCCGCGCTTGTGGTACAGGTTCGCCGCAAACCTGAACTGGAGCCATATGGTGATCACGCTCGCCGAGATCGAGGCCGCGCGCAAGGCGCTCGTGGGTCAGGTGCTGCGCACGCCGATGCTGCCGGCCCCGCGGCTTTCCGAGCTTACCGGGGCCCGCGTTCACGTGAAATACGAGAACCTGCAGGTCACCAACTCGTTCAAGGATCGGGGAGCCTTCGTCAAACTGAGCTCGCTGTCGGCGGCCGAGCGCCAGCGCGGAGTCATCGCCATGTCGGCGGGCAATCATGCCCAGGCGGTCGCCTACCACGCGCGCCGGCTCGGCATCCAGGCGATCATCGTCATGCCGGAGACGACGCCCTTCGTGAAGGTGGAAGCAACCCGCGCGCATGGCGCCGACGTAGTGCTTGAAGGGGACGGCGTGAGCGAGGCGCAAGCGCGCGCCGAGGCAATCGCAGGGGAACGCGGGCTCATCTTCGTCCACCCCTACGACGATGAGCGCATCATCGCCGGGCAGGGCACGATTGCTCTCGAGATGCTGGAGGAGGTCCCCGATCTCGATGTCCTGGTCGTGCCGATCGGCGGCGGTGGACTGATCGCGGGCAATGCCATCGCGGCGCGCGCGGCGAGACCAGGCATCGAAATCATCGGGGTCGAATGCGCGCTCTATCCGTCGATGCGCAACGCGCTCAAACGCGAGAACCGGCCCATGGGCGGACCGACCCTGGCGGAAGGTATCGCGGTCAAGAACGTCGGTATTTTGACCCTGCCGGTCGTGCGCGAGCTCGTCTCTGACATCGTACTGGTCGACGAAGCTCATCTGGAGCGGGCGGTGAACCTTTATCTAACGCTGCAGAAGACCATGGCCGAGGGGGCGGGCGCCGCCGGCCTTGCCGCCATGCTGGCCGACCCGGCCCGCTTTGCGGGGCGCAACGTCGGACTGATTCTGTGCGGCGGCAACATCGATCCGCGCATCCTGGCGTCGATCATGGTGCGCGAGCTCGAGCGCAGCGACCGCATCGTGTCGTTCCGCCTCACGATCGCCGACCGGCCTGGTGTGCTCGGCCCTATCGCGTCACTGCTCGGCCAGCTCGGCGCCAACATCCTGGAAATCGGTCACCGGCGGCTGTTTCTGGACGTACCGGCCAAAGGCGCGCGACTCGATGTGACCGTGGAGGCGCGGGACCGCCAGCATGCCGAGGAAATCCTCGCCGCGCTCGCGGCGGGCGGCTACCAGCCGCTGCGCATCGAGACGGCCACCACCATGGATTAGTTGATTCCGGCCTCCTTGATGCGGATTTGCTGCAACTGTGACCCAAGTGTCACAGACGTGCGTGACCCCTTCCTGTAAGGTTCTACGCAATCGTGCCCTCGCACGTTTGGGGATGGGGTCCATGAAAAAGCTCTTGCTCGCGACCGCTGCGGCGGCGCCATTGCTGGCGATGGCAAACTTGGCCAGTGCCGCGGATCTCGGGGTCAGGGCGGCAGCAGCGCCCGCACCGGTCGTACCGGTTTATACCTGGACCGGGCTCTACGTGGGCGGTGGCTGGGGTTACGGGATGTACAACCTGGACACCCAGGCGAGCAGCACGCTGGCGCCGTTCGGCGTGAACCAGACTCTGGGCGGCCGCGGCTGGTTGGGAACGGTCACCGCCGGGGGCGACTATCAGCTCAACAACTGGCTCGTAATCGGTGCGTTCGGCGACTACGACTGGGCCAACATCAAGCAGAACGGCCAGAACCCGATTCTCGGTGCCATCAAGGAAAACTCCGCGTGGGCGGTCGGTGCCCGCGCCGGGTATGCAGTGACGCCGGCGTTCATGACCTACTTCAACGGCGGCTTTACTCAGGCGCATTTCAGTGCCACTGCCGGCATCATCCCGTCGCACACCTACAGCGGCTGGTTTATCGGCTCCGGCGTGGAGACGCGGCTGAATGGATTGCTCAGCGGTATGCTCGGCCTGGGACCAGGCTGGTTCTGGCGCACGGAATACCGCTTCTCCCAGTTTGATAGCGCATCGTTCTCGACCGCGCCGCTGCTGACGGCCTCAGTGCGTCCCTATACGCAGACCGTGCGCACGGAGATCACCTACAAATTCAACTGGGGCGGCTACTGAGCGGTCTCAAATCGCTCATAGCTTGGATCCAGTCAGGCCACGCTTGCCGGCTCCATCGCGTCCGGAGCGGCGAGCGGCGCTTCACCGATTATCGGCAAGCTGACCATGAATACGGTGCCGCCCCCGTCGGCGGCGCGGCATTCGACGTCACCACCGTGCGTGCGGGCAATTTGGCGCACCAGGGCGAGGCCAAGCCCGTTGCTGCCGCTTGCCTGGGAGCCGCCGGCGGGCCGGTAGAACGGCGCAAAGATCTTGTCCCGTTCGCTCTCCGCTATACCTGGACCATGGTCGCGAACGGAGAAGATCGTGCGCGCTCCCTGCGAGCGCACCTCGACCTCGGGCGAGGGATCGCCGCCATGACGACGTGCATTGTCCAGGAGGTTGCGGATCAACCGGCGTAACAACGTGCGATCGCCACGAACAAACAACGATCGGCCTTCGACCGGGATGCCGTCGCGTGCGGCTTCCTCGGCCGCCAGCGCAAGCAGATCGATGTTTTCGCGGCTTTCCGGCGCACGAATCGCGTCAAGGCGGCTCGCCAGAAGCAGCTCTTCAATCAGTTGATCGAGCTCGGCGATATCCGCCTTGAGCTCGGCGCGTCGTTGCGGGTCGATTTTATCACGGGCCAGGGAAAGCGCGAGATTAATGCGCGTCAGCGGCGTTCGCAGCTCGTGTGAGCAGTTGGCGAGCAACATCTTGTGCGCGCGCATCAGTTCCTGCACGCGGCTTGCCGACTGGTTGAAGCTTTCCGCGAGCGAGGCGACCTCATCACGGCCCTCCACTTGCACGCGCGCCGACAGGTCGCCTTCGCCAAGCTGCTCGACACCCGCTTTCAGCCGCTCCAGCCGTCGCGTCAATCGCCGTGCTACCGGGTAGGCGCCGAGCGCGACAGCGATCGCCACGACAGCCAGAAGGAACAGCAGGAATGTTCCCGGCGGGCGACGACCGCCGGGCACTCGCGCCACCAGGAAACGGCCATCGTGCAGGCGCAGCAGCCACACGGGGCCGGGCGGGCCCCGCACGAACTCATGCTCTGAGCGAGCGTTCGGGATTGCCGGGACAGGGCGCCCGGCTGACGCGATCAGCGTGCTGTCCGGCGCATAGATGGAAAGGTCCAGGCCGAGACGCTCGCGGAATTGCTCAAGCGTGTCTCGCTGCTGCTCAGGCGACGCCGTGGCCGGCGGCATCGCTGCCGTCAGCAGTTCGCCCGCCACAGCCAGCTTGTCTTCGAGCCGCGCCTCGCGGCCAACGACGCGCCAGAGAAAACCGAAAGCAACAACAAAGATCACCAGGATGACGACGATGCCGATGTAGAATTGCAGATAGAGGTGACGCAGCATCAGCGGTCCTGCTCCTTGGCGAATACATATCCGGCGCCGCGCACCGTAATGATGCGACGCGGTTTCTTGGGGTCATCCTCGATGGCCGCGCGGATGCGCGAGACATGCACGTCGACGGAGCGGTCAAAGGCTTCGAGCGCTTCGCCTTTCAACAAATCCATGAGTTGGTCGCGCGACATCACCCGTCCGGCGTGCTCAGCGAGCGCATTGAGCAGCGCGAATTGATAGGACGTCAGTGTGCGGTCGACGCCGTCGATGCTCACGCGCCGGGCGCCGCGGTCGATTTCAAGCCGCCCAAAGCGCAGCACGTTGTGGCCGCTGCCGCCGGTGCGCCGGCGCAGCACCGCGCGCAGGCGCGCGAGCAATTCGCGCGGCTCGAACGGTTTTGCCAGATAGTCATCGGCGCCGAGCTCGAGGCCGACTACGCGATCCATGGCATCGCCCCGCGCCGTCAACATGAGGATCGGCACGTCGGACGTTTGCCGAATGCGACGACACACGTCGAGCCCGTCCGCATCCGGCAACATCAAATCGAGGACAAGAGCGTCAAATGCCTCGCGCTTGAGACGCTCCACGCCTTGTCCAGCGGTCGTACTGACGCTCGCACGAAATCCAGCCTCGCCGAGATAGTCACTGACCAGCTCGGCAAGGCGTGGATCGTCATCGATAATCAGGATGCGCCCCGTCATCCCCGTATTATTAGGCGAGGCGCTCAACATGTCACTACTGGCGCAACCAGCGTTGGCGCCGCTCCATTCGCCGCGCCAGATCGGCGCGCTGTTCCGGGGTGAGGACCTCGGCGGCCTCGACCAAGGCGGCGGTAATCCGCTGCGAAGCGGTGTCGGCCAGCTTCATCTGTTCGGCGCGCAGCGCCTCAATCTTGGCACGATCAACAGTCGCTGCGGCGAGCGCTTGCCGGATCTGCTGTCGCCCGGCGAGATGCTGTTCACGCAGCGCGTAGATATCATCGGCGGCGCGCTCGGCAATCGCGGTGATCTTCTTGCGCTGCTCGGCCGTTGCGTCGACGCTCCATAGCGCGCGATCAATCGCCCATTCCATGCGGCTGGGCATCCAAAAGCCCCCGCCGAAGCCTGGGCCATCGTGCATGACGAAAGACGCCGCGCGGCCGATCGGCGAGCCCTGTGCCCAGGCGCCGGCGCTCTGGTAGAGGAGGACACCGAAGATGGCCCCGGCGGTCAACAAGAACACCGCACTCGCAAATCCGCGCCAGCGCGGCCGCATCGGACCTGATACGGACGTCTGCATGTTACCATCTGAGTTGCTCACTGAATGGCTCCTAAGATGAGAACTCGTGGCCAAACCCCCACGCAAGCCGACCGTAGTGCGACGGCATTTCGCGGGCTTATCGGCCGTGTAAAGTTATGTGAACGTTCCGGGATGCCAGTCCGGTAGCGTGGTGGTCCGGACCCACCCGGAGTACGTCAAGACCGGACCCACCCGGAGTACGTCAAGAATTGTGTAAGGTTGGCGCGAGAAAAGGAACGAGACAGCACGTCCAACCATGCGGGAAAAAGAGCTGCGGATCGCGCTTGTCTGTTTCGGCGGGATTTCGCTCGCCGTGTACATGCACGGGATCAGCAAGGAGGTCCTCAAGCTCGTCCGCGCGTCTGCCGCGCTGCACGACATCGATGATCGGGAGGTACGTGCGCGCGCGCATTTTTTCGATGCCGTCGACGCGCAGGACCCCGAATACGACACCGAAGCGGTCTATTTCGATCTGCTGCGTGACATCGGGCACAAGCTCGAGCTGCGGGTCGTGGTCGACGTGATCGCCGGAGCTTCGGCCGGCGGAATCAACGGCGCCATGTTGGCACGCGCCATATGCCACGACCTGCGTTTCAACGTCTTGCGCGATCTGTGGCTCGAGAATGCGGATGTCACCGTGTTGCTGGCGCAGGAAGCCAAGGCGAGCACATGGAGCAAGGCATTCATGCAGCCGCTGATCTGGCTCGCGGCTAAATACGGGATCGTCGAAGCCGACAAGGAGGTCACGAAGAAGCTCTCGTTGTTCGTGCGTTCACGCTGGTTCAAGCCGCCACTCGACGGCGGCGTCATGGACGCGTTGATGTATGACGCGGCCACCGCGATGAAACCCGTCAAAGGCAGAACCTCCTCGTTGCTGCCGATCGGCCATGCCTTCGACCTGTTCGTGACGCTCACCGATTACCACGGTTACTACGAACAGGTTGCGATCCACGACCCCCCGGTGATTCAGGAAATCGAGCACGGGCAATTGCTGCATTTCGGCTATCGCCGTCGGCTCGACGGCCTGATCGAGAGCAACCTGGATGTTGATGACGCACCAGGGCTTGCGTTTGCGGCGCGCGCGACCTCTTCGTTTCCCGGCGCGTTCCCGCCATCCCGCATCGCCGACATGGATGCGTTGGTCGCAAGCCGCGGAGCCAAGTGGCCCAAGCGCGACGCTTTCATCGCGCACAATTTTCGACACCACCGCATGGCCGGTGTCGATCCGGCGACCGCGTCGTTCATCGACGGATCGGTGCTCAATGACCGTCCGTTCCACGAGGCGATCGCTGCCATTCACGGCCGCTTCGCGTTTCGTCAGGTCGATCGGCGGCTCGTCTATATCGATCCGACACCTCGCGCCATGCATGGCACGGTCAAGGACGAACTGCCGAACTTCTTTTCGACCCTGTGGGGGGCTGCTTCGGATATTCCGCGCGCGCAACCCTTCGCGGAAGAGCTACGCTTTGTCGCCGAGTTCAACGAGCGTGTGCGGCAAGCGGCAATCATCGTCACGCGAACGCGTCCGCGCGTGAGCGCGCTGGTTACGGGAACGATAGCGGCTCCGCTCGATCGCCCGGTCGGCGAGGACGAAGTTCGGGAGTGGCGCGAGCAGGTCAATATGCATGTGGCGCGTGCGGCCGGGTTCGCCTCCGAAGGCTATGTGCGCCTCAAGCTCGCGTCGGCGCGCATGTTCATTGCCCGCCTGATCGTGCAGTTGTGCGATGTGCCCGAGCGCTCTCCGCTCGCGCACGCAATCGGGGCCGTGATCGAGGCGTGGGCCACTCGGCGTGGCTTCGACTACAATCCCACGGCCTGGGAGGGGCCACTGCCGGAAGAAGCCAAGTCGCTGCCGATCGCACGCTTTGCGGAATTTCTGCTCGATTTCGATGTCAAATACCGCGAACGGCGATTGAACTTCCTCATCGAAGGGCAAAATCGGCTCTACGAATTGGTCGACAGTGATGCGTATCGCGGCCTCGATCCCGGCGTCATCGATCTCCTGAAAGGCGCCTTCTACGTCAAGCTTGAAGATATTCGCAATCGCCAGAGCAAACCGAATATCGGATCGGCGACGCAGGAACTCGCTCGGACGCTTTTCGCCGAGAGCCCTTCTGTCGCGGATATCAAGGACCTGGACACCTATGCCAACGAATTCGTCGATGCGCACGATGAGGCTATCGAAGGCCTGCTGCGCGAGCTTGCCGCGGCACTCGACCTCGACGGAGCAACTCGCGATCTCGACCGTCTGATTGCGGATCTCGACCCCGGCGAGTGGCACCATGAGGCGCGCCGGTACGTCCTGGTCAACTATCTCGGATTCCCATTTTGGGATGTGCTGACCTTCCCGATGATGGTCGGACGCGAGAGCGGTGAGCTCAATCAAATCCTGATTGACCGGATCAGCCCGGAGGATGTTCGCAGCCTGAAGGATTTCGCCGGCCTGGCCAGCGTGAAAGGCAGCAGGTTCGGACGGTTTGCGGCGTTCTTGTCACGCGCCTATCGGGAGAATGATTATCTGCTCGGTCGGCTGCATGCGCTCGACCGGCTGATCGATATCGTCTGCGATTCCGCCGGCCGCGCATGTGAAGGGCTCGACATCATCGCCCTCAAGAAACGTGGATTTCTACAAATCCTCGCGGCCGAGGAGCCGCACCTCGCCGACAGCGGCGATTTGATCAGGGCCCTGCGGGCGCACATCGCCGAAATGGTGTAGACGGCAGCGGTTCAAATCCCTGATTTCAAGTTCTCCGCGACGCGCGGCGCAAAGTACGTCAGCACCCCGTCGGCGCCGGCGCGCTTGAACGCGACCAGGCTCTCGATCATCGCTTTGTCCTCATCGAGCCAGCCATTTTGTACGGCGGCCATCAGCATCGCGTATTCGCCGGAGACCTGATACGCGAAGGTTGGCATGCCGAAAGTGTCCTTCACGCGCCAGAGCACGTCGAGATAAGGCATGCCTGGTTTGACCATCACCATGTCGGCGCCTTCGGCGATGTCGAGCTCGACCTCGCGCAAAGCCTCGTCAGTGTTGCCCGGATCCATCTGGTAGGTGCGCTTGTCGCCCTGCAGCGTTGCCGACGACCCGACCGCGTCGCGGAACGGACCATAGAACGCGGAGGCATATTTGGCTGCGTAGGCCATGATCTGCACATCGTGGCGCCCGGCCTCATCAAGCGCGCGGCGGATGGCGCCGACGCGGCCGTCCATCATGTCTGAGGGCGCGATGATGTCGCAGCCGGATTCCGCTTCAAGCAAGGCTTGGCGGACGAGCACCGCGACGGTCTCGTCGTTGAGGATCTCGCCATCCTGCAACAACCCATCATGACCATGGCTCGTGTAGGGGTCGAGCGCAACGTCGCAAAGAATGCCGATCTCCGGCACCTCCTTCTTGATCGCCCGCATGGCGCGACAGACGAGATTCTCGGGATTGAGCGCTTCGCTGCCTTCCGCGTCGCGCAGAGTCGGATCGGTAAAGGGAAACAGGGCGAGGCAGGGGATCGAGAGCTTCGCGGCGCGTTCCGCCTCACGCACCGCCTGATCGACAGTCAGGCGTTCCACACCGGGCATCGAGGGCACCGGCACGCGCGTCTTGGCGCCGTCGATAATGAACATCGGCCAGATCAGGTCATCGGTCGTGAGCACGTGCTCGCGCACCATGCGGCGCGCCCAGTCGCTGCGGCGGTTACGGCGTGGCCGGGTGGTCAATTCGAGCTTTTGGCTCGCCGGGGCACCCGTCTCGACAGGCACAAAGCGTACCTTGCTCTCCAACGGGCGCCCGAACTTGATGGCCATGGATGCTCTCCTCTACGCCCCTGGTTGTAGCCGTTCTAAATTCGCTATGCCACAGCTAGGATTGCGACGAGTTGCGGAGGATTGCTGCCGCTGTCGCACTCAAGGGTGGTAGGGCTCGAATGGATTTTGCGCTCAGCGAAGAACAACTAGCCTTTCAGGAAACGGCGCGGGATTTCGCCCGCACCGAAATGATGCCGCATGCGCGCGCCTGGGATGAGGGCGAGATATTCCCAGTAGACACGTTGCGGCGGGCGGCGAAGCTCGGGTTCGGCGGCATCTACGTGCGCGATGATGTCGGCGGCTCCGCGCTCTCGCGGCTTGATGCCACGATCATTTTCGAGGAGCTGGCGCAAGGCTGCACGTCGACTGCCGCCTATATCTCGATCCACAACATGGCGGCCTGGATGATCGACGCGTTTGGCGACACGGCCCAGCGCCAGCGCTTCCTGCCAAAGCTCTGCACCATGGAGCACTTCGCCAGCTACTGCCTGACCGAGCCGGACTTCGGTTCGGACGCGGCTAGCCTGCGAACGCGCGCGGTGCGGGACGGCGATCACTACGTGCTGGACGGAGCGAAGGCATTCATCTCCGGCGGCGGACGCTCGGATCTTTATGTTTGCATGGTCCGCACCGGCGATGCCGGTCCGCGCGGGATCTCATGCATCGTGGTAGAGAACGGCACGCCGGGCCTGTCATTCGGAGCGCAGGAGAAGAAGCTCGGCTGGAAGTCGCAACCGACCGCAATGGTCATGTTCGATCGCTGTCGGGTGCCGGTTGCAAATCGCATCGGGCAAGAGGGAGACGGGTTTCGCGTTGCCATGAGTGGGCTCGACGGCGGACGGCTCAATATTGCGGCCTGTTCGATCGGTGGCGCGCAGTTTTGCCTGGACCGCACGCTCGAGTACATGCGCGCCCGCAAACAGTTTGGTCAGCGTCTTGCTGATTTTCAGGCGTTACGTTTCCGCATTGCCGACCATGCCACCGAGCTCGAAGCGTCGCGGTTGATGGTGCGGCGGGCCGCCTCGGCGGTCACCAATCGCGAACCCGGCGGCACACGGCTTGCCGCCATGGCCAAGCGCTTTGCCACCGATGCGGGCTTCGGGATCGTCAACGATTGCCTGCAGCTGCATGGCGGCTACGGCTACCTGCGCGATCACCCCATCGAACGGGTGTTGCGCGACGTGCGCGTGCACCAAATTCTTGAAGGCACGAACGAGATCATGCGGCTCATCGTGAGCCGCGATCTGTTGGGAAATTGAGCCCGATTGCGCCGCTGGCGCCCTGCCGCTAACCAATCTTGATGACCAATGAACCTGAGATCCTGTTCGAGCGTCGCGGCGCGGCCGGCCTCGTCACGCTGAACCGGCCGCAAGCGCTGAACGCGGTGACGCTCATCATGGTGCGCGCGCTGCGCCAGCAGCTCGATAGCTGGCGCGACGATCCGAGCGTCACGCGGGTCGTCATCATGGGGGCGGGCGGGCGCGCGTTCTCGGCCGGCGGCGACTTGCGGCAAGTCTACGAGCTCGGCCGCAGCGGAAGGCAGGATGAAGCGCTGATCTATTGGCGCGAGGAGTACGCGCTGAACGACGTGATCAAACATTATCCAAAACCCTACGTGGCGCTGCTCGACGGCATCGTCATGGGCGGCGGTGTCGGCGTGTCGGTGCACGGTTCGCATCGTATTGCGGGCGACAAGTTTTTGTTCGCGATGCCGGAAGTCGGGATCGGGTTTTTCCCCGATGTGGGCGCGACCTGGTTCCTGCCGCGCATGCCGGGGGAGTTTGGTACCTTCTCTGCGGTTACCGGCGAGCGGCTCGGAAGCGCGGATGCTGTTTCCAGTGGTATCGCGACACATCGGGTGGGCTCAGCGGATATTCCGAAGCTGATTGATGCTCTCTGCGAAGCCTCGCCCATCGATCAGGTCGTGGCTGCACATGCGGGCGCACCCGAAGCCGGTCCGGTCACCGCGCGGCGCGCAGTCATAGACCGCATGTTTGGCGCGGATGCAATCGAAACGATCCTTTCCAATCTCGACCGTGAGGCAAAAACCGGGCAGCCCGACGCCCAATGGGCCGAGGCCACGGCTGCCACCATTCGGTCCCGATCACCGACCAGTGTGAAGCTCGCGCTCGCGCAGGTCCGGTGGGGGCGTGAACGCAGCTTTGCCGAGTGCATGCGTGCGGAGTTCCGCATCGTGTCCCGTATCGTCCATGACCACGATTTCTACGAAGGGGTTCGAGCCCTGATCATCGACAAGGACAATCAGCCGCGCTGGCGGCCGGCGACGTTGGCTGAGGTGACCGACAAGGACATCGAGCGCCACTTCCTGCCGGTCGAGCACGAGTTGCAATTGCCATGACCGAGCCGGTTGTGCGGCAGGGAGGCGAGCTCGCGCCGGTGCAGGCCGGGCACGAGCAGCCGGAAACAATTTGGACTTGGCGCCTGTTGTGGTTTCTGCGTGCCATGGCGGTGCTCTCGATGCTCAAGGGCTTGCGCTACTGGGCCGCCATTTGCGGATTTGGCCTCGCCCCGGAGGGCGGCTTCGAAGGCCAGACCATGGCCTGGCAGGCGGCCACCATATTCTTTGCGGTCATCGATCTCGTGGCAGCGGTGGGCCTGTGGCTGTCCGCGTCGTGGGGCGCGGTGGTCTGGCTGACCGCAGCGGCGTCATCGATCGTGGTCGAGGTGTTCTTCCCGGAGATCTACGGCGACCTCTTCATCGTGCTGGCCGTTGAACCCGCGTTGATCATCGCGTACCTCGCGCTCACAATCCTGGCCGCGCGGGAGCAGCCAGCGTGAAGGCTCGCCGCAGATCGAACGGGGAGGGACATGGCAAAAATCGGGTTCATCGGGCTTGGCAATATGGGCCTGCCCATGGCGCTCAATCTGATCAAAGCCGGACATCAGGTCGTAGGCTTTGATGTGGTCAAGTCGGCGCTCGCACAATTTGCCGCAGCGAAGGGCGCCGCCGCGGACTCGGCCACGAGCGCGTGTGCTGATGTTGATGTTGTCATCACCATGCTGCCGGCCGGCGAGCATGTGCGCGCGGTCTATCTCGGCGATAACGGGATCATTGCGAAAGCGCCATCGAAGGCGTTGCTGATTGATTGCTCGACGATCGATGTGGCAACGACGCGCGCCGTTGCCACGGCCGCGGGCGAGCGCGGGTTCGATATGCTTGATGCCCCCGTATCGGGCGGCGTCGGCGGAGCGCAAGCGGCAACCCTGACCTTCATGGTCGGCGGCACCGAGGCGGCGTTTGCGCGCGCGCAACCGATCCTGTCGCTGATGGGCAAAACGATCGTGCACGCCGGCGGCTCCGGCAACGGTCAGGTCGCCAAGATCTGCAACAACATGATCCTTGGCGCGTCGATGATCGCGGTCAGCGAAGGTTTCCTGCTGGCGGAGAAACTCGGGCTCGACGCGCAGAAACTGTTCGATATCGCGTCGAAATCGTCGGCCCAGTGCTGGTCCATGACAAGCTATTGCCCGGTGCCTGGGCCGGTGCCGACCTCTCCGGCGAACCGCGACTACAAGCCGGGGTTCACGGTGGCGATGATGCTCAAGGACCTCAAGCTCGCTCAGGAGGCCTCGCGGGCGAGCGGCGCCACGACGCCGCTCGGCGCGCAAGCCGCGGCGCTCTACGGGCTCTATGCCGCGCACGGACTGGCGGCCGAGGACTTTTCCGGAATTATTCGCTTTCTGCGCGGCCAGTAAGGCCGGCCGGCGTATCCTAGATGTTGCGGTCTGTTGACGGGCCCGGGCCCAAGCCTTGGCCCTGGTGGCCCGATGTGGTAGGCCGCGCAGGGCGCCGGCTTCACCGCGGCATGAAGTCGGCGTTGGCGAGGAGACCGAAATGGCAGTGACCAGGCAGGCGGCGGGGGCGGGCGAGGATCTTTTCGCGGACTCGCTTGCGCAGACCGATCCCGAAATTTTTGACGCCATCGCGCACGAGCTCAGCCGCCAGCGCGACGAGATCGAGCTGATCGCGTCCGAGAACATCGTCAGCAAGGCGGTGCTGGAAGCGCAAGGGTCGGTGCTGACCAACAAATATGCCGAAGGCTATCCGGGGCGGCGCTATTATGGCGGCTGCCAATATGTCGACGTCGCCGAGCGGCTGGCGATCGAGCGCGCCCGTAAACTGTTTGGAACGGGGTTCGCCAACGTGCAGCCTCATTCCGGCGCGTCCGCCAATGCCGCGGCGTTCATGGCGCTGATGAACCCAGGGGACACATTTCTCGGGCTCAATCTTGCTGCCGGCGGCCACCTGACGCACGGCATGAAGCTCAACGTCTCCGGCAAGTGGTTCAACGCGATCCCCTACAACGTGCGTCGCGACGACCACCGCATCGATATGGACGAGGTCGCGAGCCTCGCGCGCGAGCACTGCCCGAAGGTGATCGTGGCTGGTGGATCCGCGTATCCTCGTGTGATCGATTTCCGCCGGTTTCGCGAAATCGCCGACGAGGTCGGCGCTTACCTGATGGTCGACATGGCGCATTTCGCCGGGCTTGTCGCCGGCGGGGCGCATCCGAGCCCGGTCTCGCACGCCCATGTGGTGACGACGACCACCCACAAGACGCTGCGCGGTCCGCGCGGTGGCATCATCCTCACCAACGACGAGGAACTCGCCAAGAAGATCGACCAGGCGGTGTTTCCTGGGCAGCAGGGCGGCCCGCTCATGCACGTGATCGCCGCCAAGGCGGTCGCGCTCAACGAAGCACTGCGGCCGTCGTTCAAGGCCTACGCCAAGGCCGTCGTGGAGAACGCCAAGGTGTTGGGCGAGACCTTGAAATCGCGTGGTTTCGATCTCGTCTCAGGCGGCACGGATACGCACCTGATGCTGGTCGACCTGAGCAGTAAAGGCTTGACCGGCAAGGTGGCTGAGGCGGCGCTCGGGCGCGCCAAGATCACGTGCAACAAGAACGGCATTCCGTTTGATCCGCAAAAACCCATGGTGACATCGGGTATCCGCCTCGGAACGCCGGCCGGGACGACCCGCGGTTTCGGCGTTGCGGAATTTCGCCACGTGGGCGAGCTGATCGCGGATGTGCTCGACGCCCTTGCGGCCAAGCACGCCGACGCGGACCCCGCAGCCGAGACGGCCGCGCGCGAGAAGGTCGCGCGGTTGATCGCCCGGTTCCCGATCTACAATGGGTAACACACCGCGGGCGATGTCCCGCGAACAGAACCGATGGGGTAGGGATGCGCTGTCCAAGTTGCGCCAGCCTTGACACGCAGGTCAAGGATTCGCGGCCGACGGAGGACTCCTCAGCGATCCGCCGCCGGCGCCTGTGCCTCGCCTGCGGCTCGCGCTTCACAACTTTCGAGCGGGTGCAACTGCGTGAGCTCGTTGTTATCAAGCGCAACGGCCGGCGCGTGCCGTTCGATCGCGACAAGCTCGCGCGCTCGGTTGAGATTGCGGTACGCAAGCGCAATGTCGCTCCCGAATTGGTCGAGCAGACCGTGTCCAAGATTGTGCGCGACTTGGAGAATCTGGGTGAAAACGAGGTTACCTCGGAGACGATCGGCGAGACCGTAATGGCGCATCTGCGCGGGCTCGACGACGTCGCGTATGTCCGCTTCGCCTCGGTGTATCGCAATTTCCGTGAAGCCAAGGACTTCGAGGCTGTGCTGGGCGAACTCGCTGGGGAGGACGACGACAAACCGCTTGCGCCGCTTCCGATGCGCAAGTGATTGCAGCACGCGATCGTCGTACTTATGTGCGATAGTATTGCGTAAGTGTGAATTTCGACGTCACGGAGACCATGCAACACCAAGAAGCCCTGGATCAGTGTGCGGATTGCCTCGCCGGCGCTGCTGCCGGGCGCGGCCGCCGACGAGAGCTGCGTTTCCAAACTCGCGGCCTGGGTTACTGACGCCGGGCTGGCGGGCGAGAGCGAGACTGCGGTTCTGGCGGGCTTTTGTGAACGCGCTTGCATGATGGGAATACCGCTTGCGCGCGCACAGGTCATCATCGATACGCTCCATCCCGTCCACGAAGGGCGCGTCTTTCGCTGGGAGCGCGATAAGGAAGAGCTCGCTCCACGGGACTATGAGCGTAGCGACGATGCTCAAGCGCAAGCGCGCTGGCACAGCAGTCCCTGGTATCAGCTGCTGGAAACCGGTGATTCGTTTTTGCGCCGTCGGCTCACACCGGAAAACGAGGCGGAATTCTGGGTGTTCCGGGAGCTGCGCGCCGCGGGCATCACCGAGTACGTCGCGATCATCAATCGCTTCAGGGCCGGCTCGGCCATTGGCAATATGGATTGTGTCTATTCCTCCTGGGCCACGGACAGGAGTACCGGGTTCTCAGACAGTGATCTCGCCACCCTGCAGCAACTAACTCCCTTCGTAGCCTTGGCGGTGAAATCAGCGGCGCTGGCGCGGGTCGCGGAAAATCTGGTTGAGACTTATCTGGGACGCGACGCCGGACGGCGCGTGCTCAAAGGCGGCATTACCCGCGGCGTTGCCGAGCGAATCGACGCGGTGCTCTGGTTCAGCGACCTGCGCGGCTTCACCCGTATCACCGACACGACCCCGGAACACGTCATCCCGCTGCTCGACGACTATTTTGATGCAATTGTCTCAGCCATTCACGAGCGCGGTGGCGATGTTCTCAAACTGATCGGCGATGGCGTCCTCGCAATTTTCACGGCGGAGGATCGAACGCACGCGTGTCACGCCGCGCTCGGCGCCGCCAAACTGGCGCAACAGCGCGTGGCCGTGACCAACGAGCGGCGCTTTGCCGAGGGCGTGCCGACCACCGATGCCTATCTCGGCTTGCACGTGGGCGAGATGTTCTACGGCAACGTCGGCAGCAAAGAGCGGCTCGACTTCACCGTGATCGGCCCCGCGGTCAACGAGGTGAGCCGCATCGCGGCCATGTGCCGCTCGGCCGAGCAGCCCGTGCTGATGTCGGCGGCTTTCGTCTCGGCGCTGAAGGATAAGACACGGTTCGTATCCGTCGGCCGCTACGCGTTGCGCGGCGTTGGCCGGCCGCAGGAGCTGTTCACGATCGACGCCGGCCAATGAGCGTCATTTCCCGCAGCCAAGCTTGCCGCTCTCATTGGCGGTGAGTTTGAAGGGGCCGAGTTTGCGATTGGCCTCAGCGGCAAAGCTGTCATCCGCGAAGCGCTCGTACGGCAGCTCATCGCGCACGAGTCGCTGGCCAACGTACCAATGCTGAATATCGAGCAGCAACTCGCGCCGCACGTATCCATCCGGATTGCGCGCCGGCCACGGGATCGTATCGAGCAGCTCGGTACTGGTCGCCACCCCATTGGCAACGAGAAGCTTCAGCAACTCCGGACGCCAGGCACCGCCGTGGTAGGCATCGCAGTAATCGCGCACCCCGCGCAGCAGTGCGGTGAAGAAGGCTTGCGCCACATCGTGATTCTTGGCGGCCCAATCGGTGTTGAACATCGAACCGGAGATCATGACCGGACTTGGTTTGACGACCGTGTCGGAGTCGATCCAAGCAATGGCCAGGCCCTGTTTCGGCAGCAACGCCGTGAACGGCGTGATCTCGAGCCCGGCGTCGATTGCCTTGGTCTCGAACGCAACCGCCATCTGGGCGAACGGGATGACCTTGAGATCGACATCCTTCAGCGTGAGCCCGCCGGTCTCGAGAATGCGGGTGACTTCATAGAGTGCAATCGAGTTCGGCGCGTTGACGGCAAGCGTGCGCCCCTTGAGATCGCCGATCGATTTGATCTTGTCCTTGAGATCGGTGCGCAACATCAGGCTGTGATTGATCGGTGTCGAGGTCGAGTCGAATGCGACCTTGATCGGCAATCCCTGCGCGGCTCCGTTGAACAGGTTGGCGCTGACGCCGCCTTCGACGACGTTGAGCTCATTGTTGGCGAGCAGCGGCACGAACCCCGCCGACGCGTCGATCAGATTGATGTCGACGTCGATCCCGGCTTCCTTGAAGTACCCGCGCGCCTGGGCGCTGACCACGCCGCCGATAACCGTCGCCCGCACGGTGCCGACTTTGACCTTCGTCTGTGCCGTGGCGAGGGCTGGAATCGCGATCAATCCGAGGATCAGCAACAGGCGATGCATTGGTACGAGTCCTCCCAGTACTTTGTTCTATTCAGAGGCGGTCACGAACTCCGCCGCGCCGGCGCCGGCAACGCGCCCGAATACTGCAGCACCCATCAACCCGGCGCCGCCCGGATAGTTGAAGTAAAACAAACCGCCGACCATCGAGCCTGCCGCAAACAAGCCCGGAATCGGCGTGCCATCGAGATCCATGACCGCGCCGTTTGTGGTAATGCGCACGCCGCCGAACGTAAACGTCACTCCGCATGTGACCGCATAGGCTTCGAATGGCGGGGTATCGATCGTTTCCGCCCAGTTCGATTTCGGGACGGCGAGGCCGACCGTACAGCGCCCGTCCTTCTTGCCGCTGGGATCGAACGGAATATCGCGTCGCACCGACTTGTTGAAAGTCGCGACGGTCCGCAAAAACGACGTCTTATCGATTCCCTCCATCTTGTCCGCGAGCTCATCCAATGTATCGGCGCGCAGGCGGGCGGAGCGCCGATGGCGGTATTCCTCGTGCAAAAACGATGCGCCCTTGGCGTCATAGACTTGCCAAGCAACTTGGCCGGGCTGGGCCAGAATGACGCGTCCAAGCCTGGCGTAGGTCACGGCACGTACGTCGGATCCCTCATCGACGAAGCGTTCGCCACGCGTATTGACCATGATGCCGTAGAAGTAGTCGTCGCGTTTGAAGACCGTGCCATACGCAAGCTCGTTTACATCGGGTGCGTTGAGATCCCAGCTCGCCGAATGGCAGCCGGACCAATGGCCGTGCGGCATCGCTCCGGCATCGAGCGCCATGCGTAAGCCGTCTCCCGTGTTGAACCGGCTGCCTCGCACTTTGGCGAGCTCAAACCCGGGGCCGAGATAGCGGGTGCGCCATTCCGGATTGGCCTCGAAGCCGCCAGCGGCAAGGATTACGCACCGTCCGATGATCTCCACGACCTCACGCCCGCGCCGCGCCTTGACCCCGACGATCCGGCCCGAGCGCTCGATCAGCGAGATTGCGCGGGTCCGGTAATGCACCGGGATGCCGGCACGCTCGACAGCGGTAAAGAGCGACCCGGAGAGACCTTCGCCCCCGTCATAGGTTTCGACCGCCGAGCCGCCGGCGAAGCGGATGAAGCCGTCGGGCGAGCGGAATTGCCAGCCGTAGAGCGGGAAGAACTTCACCCCGTTGGCACGCAGCCATCGCATCGTGTCGCGGCTGTTCCCGACCAGGAGGTCTGCCATCTCCGGGTCGGTGCGATATTGGGTGACCCGTGCCAGGTCATCGAAATATTCCTCGGCCGTGTAGGCGCCGAAATCGGTATGTGCGCGCTCCTCCGGACCGATCTCCCCGACCAGTTCCTCGACGTCGGCGATGCCCTGGTACACCGCCCGCATGGCGCCGTTGGAAAAGCGGGTGTTGCCGCCGCGCTCTTCTTCCGGCGCGCACTCGAGCACGGTGACCTTGAGGCCGCGCTGATGCGCGGTGAGAGCGGCGGACAAGCCCGCGAGTCCGGCCCCAACAACGATAATGTCTGCTTCAATGTCCTGCATTTTACCTACCCGGCTGGCGCAGCTTGGCTGATCGCGCCCGGCAGCAACAAGCCTGATTTGCGCAGGTCCGCAATGTCGAACTTTTTCGCGCATGTCCTTGTCGGAAAACCGGTTCCCATCCCGGATCACGTCCGGGACAAGCCTTTCCGGGACATGCTAAAGCCAGTCGCATGAACAATGACGCGCGGTTCATGGCGCTCGCGCTTGCGCTCGGCCGGCGTGGCCTCGGCCAGACTTGGCCCAACCCATCGGTGGGCGCCGTCGTGGTGCGCCAAGAGGGCGACGCTCCGGTCATCGTCGGCCGTGGCGTGACCTGCGCCGGGGGACGCCCGCATGCCGAAACCGAAGCACTGGCCCGCGCCGGCACGGCTGCACAAGGCAGTACGTTGTACGTAACGCTCGAGCCGTGCTCGCACCACGGCAAGACGCCGCCCTGTGCGGACGCCATCGTTCAGGCTGGGGTCGCGCGGGTCGTCTCGGCGCTGGAAGACCCCAACCCCGAGGTTGCCGGTCGCGGGCACGCGAAGCTGCGCGCGGCCGGCATTGCGGTCGATGTGGGGGTCGGGGCCGACGAGGCGCGCCACACACATGCGGGGCATATCCGCCGTGTTGTTGATGGACGCCCGCATGTGACGCTTAAGCTCGCCGTGTCTGCTGATGGCAAGGCAGGTCTCGCCGGCCGGCGCCCGACAACCATTACGGGCGAAGCGGCACACGCGCGCGTGCACCTGATGCGCGCCACGCACGATGCAATCCTGGTCGGAATCGGCACCGTCATTGCCGATGACCCGCTGCTCACATGCCGCCTTCCGGGCATGAAAGCGCGCTCCCCGATCCGCGTCGTCCTTGATGCCGGGCTGCGAACACCGGCCGCGGGCCGGCTCGCCAGAACGGCACGCGAGGTTCCACTCTGGATCATCACCGAGACGGGAGCGCCGGCGGCACGCGAAGAGGCGTTGCGCGCGCTCGGTGCCGATGTGCTGCGTGTTGACGGGGAGAATGGGTTGCTTGATCTCACCGCCGCTTTGCGCGCACTTGCAACGCGTGGGATTACGCGCCTGATGGTGGAAGGCGGGCCGACGCTCGCGGCCGCATTGGTGAAGAAAAACCTGATCGATGCGGCGGTGCTGTTCTGTTCGGCAAACGAAATCGGGTCCGACGGCATCGACGCGCTTGAAGGATTGCCGCTGACCGCGCTAACGCATTCGCCCAACTTGCAGCGGGTCGCTACCGATGAAGCGGGGCCCGACCGGATCGAAATGTTTGAGCGGAGCTGATGTTCACTGGAATTGTCACGGACGTCGGTGAGGTGCTCGCGGTCGTGCCGCGGGCGCAAGGCCTGCACCATCGGCTCACGATCGGCTGCAGCTATGATCGCGCGACAATCATTGATGGGGCCTCGATTGCCTGCAACGGCGTGTGCATGACGGTGGTCGGCGCTGGCGCCGAGAATGGCCGCACGTGGTTCGACGTCGACGCCGCGGCGGAGACGCTGAAAATCACCACGGTCGGCCACTGGCAGCGCGGAGATCGCGTAAACCTCGAGCGGGCCCTGCGGGTCGGCGATGAGCTTGGCGGGCACGTGGTTGCCGCGCATGCGGATGGCGTGGCGCAGGTCGTAGAACGCGAAGATCTCCCCGACATGGCGCGCTTTGCGTTGCGTGTGCCATCCGGACTGGCGCGCTTCATCGCGCCCAAAGGCTCGGTCGCGCTCGACGGCGTATCGCTCACCATCAACGATGTCGCCGCGGATGTGTTCTCTGTCCTGATCATTCCGCACACGTTGGCGGTGACGACGCTCGGAATCTGGCAGGCGGGAACCGAGGTCAATCTCGAGGTCGACCTCATGGCGCGCTATGCGGCGCGCTTGCTCGAGGCGCGCAGTTAAGCTGCTTGTTCGCCTTCGCCGCCCTTGCTACTCACGGCGCATCGAGAAAAGCGCATGGCCAGGCCGAGACGATCAGCAAGCGAGGAACGGGATCCCGTAAAGGGAGCCCGGATGCTTATTGTCGAAGCGCGTTTCTATGACGACATCGCAACCGCGCTGCTGGAAGGCGCGACGGGCACGCTCAAATCGGCGGGCGCGACGTGGGAGGTGATCACGGTTCCGGGCGCGTTGGAGATTGCGCCGGCGATCGCGATCGCACTCGATGCCGCCAAGGCGCAGCGCAAACCATATGACGGCGTGGTCGCGCTGGGTTGCGTCATCCGTGGCGAGACCAGTCACTATGAGATCGTCGCTGGTGAGTCGGCCCGCGCCTTGATGGAGCTCTCGGTGGCGCTGCGCGTTCCCATCGGCAACGGCATTCTCACCGTCGACACCGATGCGCAGGCCTGGACCAGGGCGAAGCCGCAGCAAGAGAACAAGGGCGGCGGCGCCGCCGAAGCGGCATTGGCGTTGGTGCGGCTCAAACGCCGCCTCACGCCGCGGCGCAAGCGATGACGCGCAAGCCAGAGCCCGTTCGGGGCGGACCGCCCAAGGCCAACCGGCGCGGAGCAGCGCGGCTCGCGGCGGTGCAGGCACTCTATCAGATGGACATCGCCGGCGCGGGGCTCAACGAGATCCTGGCGCAGTTCGAGAGCCATTGGATCGGTCAGGAAGTGGAAGGCGATCAATATCTGCCCGCAGAGCGCGCCTACTTCCGCGAGCTGGTGCAGGGCGTGATCGACGATCAGCGCAAGCTCGATCCGCTCATCGACGAGGTGCTGCAGTCCGGCTGGCCGCTCAAGCGGATCGAGGCAGTGCTGCGCGCTGTGATGCGGGCTGGCGCCTATGAGCTCGACCGCAAGCGCGATATTCCCGCGCGGGTCGTGATGTCCGAATATGTCGGCATTGCCGATGCCTTCGTCGATCGCGACGAGACCGGTATGGTCAACGCGGTGCTGGATCAGATTGCGCGGCAATTGCGCGCCGAGGAGTTCGAGCACGCCGCCGGATGAGCAACCAATCCGCCGAAGACCGCCTCATCGCCCGCTATTTTGCTCCGATCGCAAAAGACCCTGGCGCTCTTGGTCTCGTGGATGATGCAGCGGTCCTGGTTCCGCCCGCGGACTGCGACTTGGTGCTCAAGACCGACCCGATCGTCGCCAGCGTGCATTTCTTTCCAGATGATCCTCCGGCGGCGATCGCCCGCAAAGCGCTGCGGGTCAATCTCTCGGACCTCGCAGCGAAGGGCGCACGGCCGCTCGGGTTCCTGCTGTCGCTCGCGCTGCCGGCCGATATCGGCGATGCGTGGCTCAGCGAGTTCGCGCAGGGACTTGGTGCCGATGCCGAGCACTTTTCCTGCCCGCTGCTCGGTGGCGATACAGATCGCACGCCCGGGCTGCTGACCGTGACCATCGCGGCTCTCGGGGCGGTGCCGCGGGGCACCATGGTCAAGCGTAGCAGTGCCCGGGCTGCTGACCGGGTGGTCGTCAGTGGAACAATCGGGGACTCAGCGCTCGGGGTGCGGCTACGCAAACAATCCGAGCTTGCTTCCAAGTGGGGTGTGGATACAGCGATGCGCGCGCATCTGTTCGATCGCTACCTCGTTCCGCAGCCACGCCTCGCGATCGCAGAAGCCATCCGGCGCTTTGCTTCGGCGGCGATGGACATATCGGATGGACTCGCTGGCGATTTTGCCAAACTCTGCCGTGCATCCGGGGTGGGCGGGGACATCGACGTCACGCGGGTCCCGTTGTCGGCGGCTGCACGCACCGCATTGGATCACGATTCATCTGTGATCGAGCCGATCCTCACCGGCGGGGACGACTACGAGATCCTCGCAACCGCTTCGGCCGCGCAGCTCCCCGCGTTTCGCGCCGCCGCGGCGTCAGCCGGAGTGGAACTGACGGAGATCGGCACAATCACCGCAGCCCCGTCTTCGGCGCGCCTTGTCGGACGCGATGGTCAGCCCCTCAAATTTGCACGGCCGTCGTTCAGCCATTTCTGATAGACGTCGACCAGGGAGGAGGCGACATGGACGATAGAACGCGGGTCGTACCGCCAACCACCGCGCCGGCGGCGCCAATGACCCGGCCAGCGGTCGCGAGCGCGAAGATGACTGCGCGCCGGCGCCGCTTTCCTACGGTCTACTACCTGCGTCGCACCGCGCGCTGGCGCATTCCCCGATTCGGCTTTGATGCGACCGATGGCGGCGCCGGTACCGACGGCGGGATTGCCCGCAACGCGGCGTCATTGGACGCAATCGAGCTGATGCCGCGCTACGGCGTCGACGACGGCTCGTGCCACATGGAAACCGAGCTGTTTGGCCGCCGTTATTCGGCGCCGTTCGGCGTTGCGCCCATGGGGATGCCGGGGGTGGTGTGGCCCGGCGCGGAAAAGTACCTGGCGCAAGCTGCGCAACGGGCGCGCGTTCCCTATACGGCCGGCACGGTCGCCAGTTCGACCGTGGAAGAGCTCGCCGCGCTCGCCGGCGACATGCTGTGGTTTCAGCTCTATCGCATCGCGCAAGAGGATCATCGCTACGGCTTTGACCTGGTGAAGCGGGCGCAGGCGGCAGGCGCCCACGTTCTGGTGATCACCATGGATGTGCCGTTGCGCACCAAGCGGCCGCGCGAGGTGCGGCGCGGCTTGGTGCTGCCGTTCCGGCTCGACGCCCACACCGTGATCGACGTGCTCAGCCATCCGGCCTGGCTCGTCGCTTATCGCGAGCACGGGCTGGCGCGGTTCGCCAATTACAAACCCTACGTGGACAATCCAACCCCGGAGCGGGTGGCCGCATTCTCCCAGCGCAGCGATCAGGTCGGCGGTGGCTCGTTCTCCTGGGATGAGGTCAAGCGCTATCGCGATCTGTGGCGCGGCCCAGTGGTGCTCAAAGGCATCATGCATCCGCAGGACGCCGCCAAGGCTGTGTCGCTGGGGATCGATGGCATCCAGGTGTCGAACCACGGTGGCCGCCAAGTCGAAGGCCTGCCGGCCTCCATTGATGTGCTGCCGGCCATCGTCGCCGAGGTCGGCGACAAGGCAACGGTGTTGTTCGATTCCGGGGTGCGCTCAGGCCTCGACATTGTCCGCGCGCTGGCGCTGGGCGCCAAGGCCGCGTTTGCCGGCAAGGCGTTTCTCTACGGGCTCGGCGCGCTCGGCGGGGAAGGCGCGGACTATGTGATCGAGTTGTTCAAGGAGGAAGTGCGCGACACCATGCGCCAGGTCGGCATCAATTCGGTGGCACAGGCGCGCAGCATCGAGCTGCGCCATCCGGGCGCCTGGCGCGTTTGAGAGCAGGACCAGACCAGGATGGACGCGCGCACCAACCAAATGACCTTCGCCGCCGCCGGCGACCGGTTGGCGCGCAAGAACGCCCTGGTATTGGCGGTCGCGCAGGCGCTGGCGGGCGGCAATAACACGGTGTTGATGGCGACGGGCGGCATCGTCGGATCGGTGCTTGCGCCCGACAAGGGCCTCGCCACGCTGCCTATCAGCATCTATGTTCTGGGCCTCTGGATGGGCGCGCTTCCGGTCGGCTGGTTGGCGCGTCGATATGGGCGCCGGGCGGCGTTTCAGCTGGGGACGCTCTGCGGCATCGGTACCGGACTGATCTGCTTCACCGCTGTGCTGCACGGCTCGTTCGTGTTGTTCAACGTCGGTGCCTTCGTGAGCGGCCTCTATGCGGCGGCCCACATGGCCTATCGTTTTGCAGCCGCGGATACGGCGAGCGAGGCGTTCCGCCCCAAGGCCATTTCCTGGGTCCTGATCGGCGGCATCTTCGCTGGAATCATTGGCCCGCAGGTGGTGATTCTGACCAAGGATCAGATGCTGCCGTACTTGTTTGCCGCGACCTACCTGGCGCAATCCCTGCTCGCGGTGATCGCCGGCGGCGTGCTGATGTTCCTCGATATCCCGGTGCCGCCACGCCGGCCGGCGGAAGGGGAGGGGCGCCCGATATTCGAGATCGCGCGCCAACCACGCTTCATCGTTGCGGTCGCTTGCGGCGTCGCCAGCTACTCGATGATGAACATGGTGATGACCTCGGCGCCGCTGGCGATGGTCATGTGCGATCACTCGGTGACGCAAGCATCACTCGGGCTGCAATGGCACGTATTGGGCATGTTCGTGCCGAGCTTCATCACCGGGACGCTGATTGCGCGCTTCGGGGTCGAGCGCATTATCGCCACCGGCTTTGCCTTGCTGATCGCCGCCGCGACCATCAACCTCACCGGCATCACCATCTGGCATTTCTGGGTCGGATTGGTCCTGCTGGGACTCGGCTGGAATTTCGGCTTCATCGGAGCCACGGTGTTGGTGGCCCAGTGCCACCACCATAACGAGCGTAACCGGGTTCAGGCGTTCAACGATTTTCTGGTGTTTGGCTCGATGGCTATCGGCTCGTTCTCGTCCGGCAAGCTCTTGCATGTGGCTGGGTGGGGTGCCGTAAACATGGTGGTATTTCCGACCGTACTGGCTGCAGCCGCCCTGCTGGCCTGGGGCGTTTGCCAGCGGCGCCGGAGTTTGGCCCGGGCGGCGGTTTAGCGTCCGGAACCGGCCTGGGGAGGCGGGTTATTCACCCGATGTTGCGGCAAAACCGACGCGGTGGACGAAACCGTTGCTTTGGCAGGACCTTTTTGGCAAGGTCCGCGCCGATTTGGGGCAAGGCAAGCCGCGCAGTGCCGGGCGGGCAGTCCTATCGATCGTCGGCCGGGTCGACCGGCCCAATCCGGACAAGAGGAATTCCATGCTAGCTTTGGGGCTGATCATCATTTGCGGCTTGTTGGCGATTGCCTACGCGGTCTGGGCGGTTCAGTCCGTGCTGCAAGCGGACGCGGGCAATGCCAGGATGCAGGAGATTTCCGCGGCCGTGCGTGAAGGCGCGCAGGCTTATCTCAAGCGCCAATACACGACCATCGGCATCGTCGGCGTCGTGATCTTCGTGATCGTCGGCTACTTCCTCGGCTGGCTGGTCGGCATCGGCTTTGCGATCGGCGCAATCTTGTCGGGCGCGGCCGGCTTCATCGGCATGAACGTCTCGGTGCGCGCCAACGTGCGCACCGCCCAGGCGGCGATCTCGTCGCTCGGTGCCGGCCTTGAGCTCGCTTTCAAATCCGGCGCCATCACCGGGCTTCTGGTCGCCGGTCTCGCGCTCCTCGGGGTGACCGTCTATTTCGCGATTCTCACCAGCGGCCTTGGCTTCGCGCTCAACGATCGGACGGTCGTCGATGCCATGGTGGCGCTCGGGTTCGGCGCCTCGCTGATCTCGATCTTTGCCCGTCTCGGCGGCGGCATCTTCACCAAGGGCGCAGACGTCGGCGGCGATCTCGTCGGCAAGGTCGAGGCTGGAATTCCCGAGGATGATCCGCGCAACCCGGCCACCATCGCCGACAACGTCGGTGACAACGTCGGCGATTGCGCCGGCATGGCGGCCGACCTGTTCGAAACCTACGCGGTGACCACCGTTGCCACGATGGTGCTGGCGGCGATCTTCTTCCAGGGCACCGGCGCGCTGCGCGCCATGATGACGCTTCCGCTGGCCATCGGCGGCATCTGCATCCTGACCTCGATTGCCGGGACGTTCTTCGTCAAGCTCGGCGCAAGCCAGTCGATCATGGGCGCGCTCTATCGCGGCCTGATCGTTACAGCGTTGCTATCGCTCGTCGGAATCGCGCTGGTGATTCTCGTGCTGGTCGGCTTCGGCCATCTGCCGAACGTCACCTTCACCGGTTTGTCGCTGTTCATCTGCGGTGTCGTGGGTCTCGCCGTGACCGGCCTGATCATCTGGATCACCGAGTACTACACCGGCACCGACTATCGCCCGGTGAAATCGATTGCTGCTGCTTCGGTGACCGGTCACGGAACCAACGTGATCCAGGGTCTCGCGATCTCGCTTGAATCGACCGCCTTGCCGGCGATCGTCATCATCGCCGGCATCCTGATCACCTACAATCTGGCCGGACTGTTTGGCATCGCCATCGCGGTGACCACCATGCTGGCGCTGGCGGGCATGATCGTCGCGCTCGACGCCTTCGGCCCCGTCACCGACAACGCCGGCGGCATTGCCGAAATGGCCGGTCTGCCGAAGGAAGTGCGCAAATCAACCGACGCGCTCGATGCGGTCGGCAACACCACCAAGGCGGTGACCAAAGGCTATGCGATCGGCTCGGCAGGCCTCGGCGCGCTGGTGCTGTTCGCCGCCTACAATGAGGACCTCAAGTTCTTCATCCAGAACTCGGCTCAGCACCCCTACTTCACCGGCGTGCAGCTCGATTTCTCCCTCAACAATCCGTACGTCGTCGTTGGTCTGCTGTTCGGCGGTCTGCTGCCCTACCTGTTCGGCGCCATGGGCATGACCGCGGTCGGCCGGGCTGCTTCGTCGATCGTCGAGGAGGTGCGCCGGCAGTTCCGCGAGAAGCCGGGAATCATGCAGGGCCGCGACAAGCCGGATTACGGTCGCGCCGTCGATATGCTCACGCGTGCCGCGATCAAGGAAATGATCATTCCGTCGCTGCTGCCGGTGCTGTCGCCGATCGTGGTCTTTTTCCTGATCTACTTCATCGCCGGCGGTGGCGCGGCGGGCAAATCCGCTGCGTTCTCGGCCGTTGGCGCAATGCTGCTTGGCGTGATCGTCACCGGCCTGTTCGTCGCAATCTCGATGACGTCAGGTGGCGGTGCGTGGGACAATGCCAAGAAGTACATCGAGGACGGCCATTACGGCGGCAAGGGCTCCGACGCACACAAGGCCGCGGTCACCGGTGACACCGTGGGTGACCCCTACAAGGACACGGCGGGACCCGCCGTGAACCCGATGATCAAGATCACCAACATCGTCGCGTTGTTGTTGCTGGCGGTGCTGGCGCATCACACGTAGGCGCGGGTAGGGTGGGCATTGCACTTGCAATGCCCACGGCGTCGGAACGGACTGATAGCGTGGGCATCGCGCAGTCGCTGTTCGTGGACGGGCAGGGCGAGGCGCTGCCCACTCTACAAACTGACCCTCAGCTCCACTTGAAGATGCGGAACATATAGCTCAGGTAGCTGAGCTCCTCGCCGCCGGACGGGGTCGTGCGACTCACATAGTCGAAGATCTTACCGTCCTTCATGCCATAGTCGGCGAGCCGTTCGACCTTGCGGCTGCGGTCGAAATAAACCGCGACGATGCGCCGGTTGGTTTCCTGTTGCGGCATGAACGATGTCTGCTCGGTCTTCTGCGAGATGTAGTAGAACACCTCGCCGCTGACCGTGGCGACCGTGGAGGGTGTTCCGAGCACCACCAGCACCTGGTCTTGTGAGGCGCCGAGCGGAATCTGCTCAAGCGCACCGTCCGGAAGGACGTAGCCGCGCTGATAGGTCTGCGTGAGGGCACCGCAGGCGCCCAAGGCCAAAGTGACGGCGGCCGCCAACGCGAAACGCCGTAACGCCGCTGGACGCGGAGCCGCGCTTGCCCACCCTTTCAAGCGGAATTCCCCTTGCGTCATTGATCCCCTTGACCTACCCCGCACTCAACCGAATTTCAATGGAACGGCCTGTGGTTAGGGCCGCTCCAGCCGTCAAACTTGGAGCAACTGGTAAATGATCTGGCGGCGCCGGTCCCCCCAGGTCGCGACGATTGACCGCCTCTATGGCACGATCGTGGCACAGGTGCGGCTGCCTGTGTTCTATACCGACTACAATGTCGCAGACACGGTCGAGGGCCGGTTCGAGCTGCTGGTCCTGCACCAGGCCCTGACGTCCCGCCGGCTCGCCGGCGATCCGGTGCTGCGCCCGCTGGGCCCACCGCTGTTCGACCGATTTTGCCGCGATCTCGACCACAACCTGCGCGAGATGGGCGTCACCGACTTGGGGGTGCCGAAGAAAATGCAGGGCTTCGCGGCCGCGTATTTCGGTCGCGCCCGTGCCTATGAGCACGGGTTAAATGCCGGCGCTGCGGCGGATTGCGAAGCCGCGATCGCGCGCAATGTCTTCGGACGGCAGGCGCCCAGTTCTGGCGCGCGGCGGCTCGCCCACTACATGTGGCAGGCAGCGCACGCCCTCGACGATTGCCCGGCTTCGAGTCTCTCTCGGGGCGAGCTGCCATTTCCCGATCCCGCGACCATTCCGATGGCCGCCGCCGCATGAAGGCGCTTATGAGCGATTCTCCACGCAAATCGGTCCCGCCGCAAAGACGCAATTCCCATCATTGGAGCGTCCTCCTCCGGTTCGAGGACGTCCCGCCGGAGACAGGCCGGCAGGTCACGCTGAGCCCCGACGCGCACGCGCGCGAAGCAATCGCCGCGGTTGCCGGCCTACGCGCGCTCCCCCGGCTCGACGCGAGCTTCGATGTGGTCCGGTCGGGAGCGGCCGGCCTGCATGTGACCGGAACAATGTCGGCGACGGTTGGGCAGACCTGCGTCGTCACGCTTGAGCCAATTGAGAGCGAGATCAACGAAGCCGTCGACCTCGTGTTTAGGCCGGCCGCGGACAATGGCGCGAGCGCGGACATCGGCCTCGACATGGACCAGCCGGAGATCGAGCCGTTGATCGATGGGGTGGTCGACCTTGGGGCGCTCGTCACTGAATTTCTGCTGCTCGCGATCGACCCCTATCCCCGCAAGCCGGGTGCGGTGTTTGAGGCCCCGTCCACAAGCGAGCCTTTCGCCGGCCCCTTCGCCGGGCTTGCCGCGTTGCAGAAGAAACCGCAAAAATAAAATCGCTTCCGGGTGTTGTGACGTGGTCGGTTGGCGTGCAAACAAGGCCTGCACCCCATTGTGTCCACCCGCCGAACCGGTATTGTCCCCCGCTCACTAGGCAAATCGGTCGCGAGGACCGAAGACCTCTGCCAAGGCCGATTGATGCCGCAGAAAGTTCGCATTGCCCTCGACGCGATGGGAGGAGACCACGGCCCGTCGGTCATTGTCCCCGGCGCCGAAATTGCGCTCGATCGTCATCCCGACACGGAATTTCTGCTCTACGGCGATACGGCCCTGATCAATCCGTTGCTGTCCGTCCGGCCTAAACTGGCCGCCGTGTCGCGCGTGTTTCACACCGACGTCGTCGTGAAGATGGACGACAAGCCCAGTGTCGCGCTGCGCCAGGGGCGCTGGAAATCGTCCATGTGGCGCGCCATGGACGCGGTGAAGAAGAACGAGGCGGACGTCGCCGTCTCGGCCGGCAATACCGGGGCGCTGATGGCAATGGCGCGCTTCAATCTCAAAATGGGCCCCGGCATCAGCCGCCCGGCCTTGGCTGCGCTGTGGCCGACGCTGCGGGGCGAATTGGTCGTACTTGATGTCGGCGCCTCGATCGGCGCGGATGCGTCGCACTTGATCGATCTCGCCATCATGGGCGGCGCCATGGCGCGCATTCTGTTCGATCTTGAGCGGCCGACCGTCGGGCTTCTCAATGTCGGCGTGGAAGAGGTGAAGGGACTCGAGCCGGTGCGTGACGCCGGCCGCATGCTGCGCGAGATGAGCCTGCCCGACATCGACTATATCGGTTTTGTGGAAGGCCACGACATCGGCCTCGGCGCGGTGGACGTCGTGGTGACGGAAGGCTTCGCCGGCAACATCGCGCTCAAAACCGCGGAAGGCACGGCAAAGCAGATGGCGACACATCTGCGCAACGCCATGGCACGGACGCTGCGTTCGCGTATCGGCTATTTGTTGGCGCAGGGCGCCTTTCGCACGCTGCGCGACAAGATGGACCCGCGTAAAGTCAATGGCGGCGTGTTTCTCGGCCTCAATGGTCTTGTCATCAAAAGCCATGGCGGTACGGATAGCGAAGGTTTCGCCACGGCTGTCGACATGGGCTATGACATGGCTCGCTACGAGCTGTTGGCGAAAATCAACGATACATTGAGCAAGCGCGCGCGCAACGACAACCAAGCCCTGCTGGTCGGCGGAGCGGCCTCGTGAGCGTCATGCGTTCGGTTGTCATTGGCTGCGGCAGTTACCTGCCGGCCCGGGTCGTGACCAATGACGACCTCGCGCGCATGGTGGACACCTCGGACGATTGGATCACCCAGCGCACCGGCATTCGCGAACGCCATGTGGCGGCCGAGGGTGAGGTGACGTCGGACTTGGCGCTCGCGGCGGCCCGCGCCGCGTTGGCAAATGCCGGACTGGACGCTTCATCGATCGACCTCGTGGTGCTCGCCACATCGACCCCCGACAATACGTTCCCGGCGACAGCGACCACGGTCCAGGCCAAACTCGGCATGACCCATGGAGCCGCCTTCGATCTGCAGGCCGTTTGCTCCGGTTTTGTCTATGCGCTCGCCACCGTCGACGGACTGCTGCGCACCGGTGCATTCCGGCGCGCACTGGTGATCGGTGCCGAAACCTATTCGCGGATCCTCGACTGGAAGGACCGTTCGACCTGCGTGCTGTTTGGTGACGGCGCCGGGGCTGTCGTGCTCGAGGCCCTTCCGCAACCGGGCACGGCGGCCGACCGCGGGCTGCTCACGGTCCGCTTGCGGTCAGACGGCCGTCACAAGACCAAGCTTTATGTCGATGGCGGCCCGTCCTCGACCCAAACGGTCGGGCGCGTTCGCATGGAGGGCCGCGCGGTTTTCAAGCACGCGGTGGCCATGATCTCCGATGTCGTGTACGACGTGTTGAAGGACACCGGCTATACGGCGGCCGAGATAGACTGGTTCGTTCCGCACCAGGCCAACAAGCGCATTATCGATGAACTCGGCGCGTAAGTTCGGCATCGCGCCCGAGAAGGTCGTGACCACGGTCGATCGCCACGGCAACACCTCGGCGGCCTCAATTCCGTTGGCGCTGGCGGTCGCCGTCGCCGACGGTCGGATTAAACGGGGCGACCTATTGCTCTTGGAAGCCATGGGCGGTGGATTTACCTGGGGAGCCGCGCTTTTGCGCTGGTAGGAACAGTGGCTGTCGCTTGCGGGTTGACATGCGTTGACCCTGTTGACTTGAATGGGCAAGCTCATATCGTTGATTATTCGTGAAAATGTCGGTCGAGGGCGGGCGGGATGGCCGGGAAGACAGTCACGCGGGCGGACCTGTGCGAGGCCGTCTATCAAAAGGTAGGCCTCTCGCGCACCGAGTCGGCTTCGCTGGTCGAGCTGGTGCTCAAGGAGATCACCGACTGCCTCGAACGGGGCGAGACGGTGAAATTGTCCTCGTTCGGTTCGTTCGTGGTGCGCAAAAAGGGCCAGCGGGTTGGGCGCAATCCGAAGACCGGCAGGGAAGTCCCGATTTCGCCACGCCGGGTGATGGTGTTCAAACCATCGGCTATCCTCAAACAGCGCATCAACTCAACGCACGAGGAGCCGTCGGCGTAGAGCGAGAGGCGGGCAACGATCCGCGCTGATTGGAACAGGAACGTTCTGATCAAACGACTTGGAGGCGATGTTGGAAAAAGATCCGGAAGCGTTTCGGATCATCAGTGAGGTCGCTGAAGATCTCAACGTGCCCCAACACGTGCTTCGATTCTGGGAGAGTCGGTTTCCCCAAATCAAACCGATGAAGCGCGGCGGAGGCCGGCGCTATTACCGGCCCGATGATGTTGATCTGCTGCGCGGCATCCGTCACCTGCTTTACGGAGAGGGCTACACCATTCGTGGTGTCCAGCGCATTCTGCGCGAGCAGGGTGTCGGCTTTGTTCAAGATGTCTGGCAGGAGGGCGCACCACAGCCCACGCCGGAGGCCGCGGATGCGGAGGATGAGGGCCAGCAACCAGAGCGTGGCGGGCTCTTGGGCCGCCTGCCCGGACTGTTCCGGGGTGGCAGCAGCGAGGACGATGACATTTCACCGGCGCCACGCCGCGAGCCCGTGCTCGACACCGCCCCTGATCCCGCTGACGAGCCCGCGCTCCACCGACAACCCGCAGAGATCTTGTCGAATGCCGATGATGGTGCGCCCGCCCAATCGCAGGCGGGCTTGAGTCGTGATCAGCTGCATCAGCTTGAAGCCGCGCTGCACCAGCTGACCGAATGTCGCCGCAAGCTCGACGAAGCGCTGGACGACCGGCTGTAGCGCTGCGCCTCTCTTCAAGCCTCCGGTTCGAAGCGGTATCCTGCCCCGTCACGTTGTACGTATCCAAAGGCTGGCGGGTCGAGAGGCGCGCCGGCGACCCGAATACGATCGATCGCGGCCCAATCGAAAACACGGGACCGCGAGCGCCGCCCCGCGTCAGGGTCGAGGTTAAAGGTCAGGGGGTAGTATGGCCCGCAAAGGCGAAGCGAAAGACGGCGGCGCGCGGCGCAAGCTGATCGCGTTCGATCCTGAGACCTGGAATGCGCTCGACCTGCTGGCGCGCGACAGCATGTCGACCATTCAGGAACTCGCCGATGAGGCATTTCGTGATCTTCTGCGCAAGCACAATCGCGTCGTTGACCTAAAAACGGCGCTGCGTTTGAGTGCACGCGAGAGCGCGGTTAAGGCGCAGGAAGCGTCCCGCGGCCGCAAGCGCAAACCAGAAGACGATTAGAAACAATCGATGAGGGCGCAGTCGCGACAGCGGCCAGCCCTGGCTGACCGCTGTCGTGGCGATAAACTTTACCAGAGATTGCCGCTCGCCTTGTCGCCCGTATTGCTGCTTCCTGGAGCGACAACGGGGATGGCGCGCGCGGGACGATTTTCGAGCAGGCGAAGGGACGACGGAGGCGCTTGTCGGCGTGCACTGCTCTGCGACGGCGATGTATATTTCGACGAGCCGTCCTTCATCGGCAGCCCCTTCTTGGCAAGCTCAGATATCGGGCCGTAGTAGTAATAGGTGTTCAGTCCGGTGGTTGGGTCATGGTCCATCGCGGCGGCGAATACCGAACCGCTGCTCATCACAAATACCGCCGCAACCGCCGCCGCCATGATCTTGGTAGACATCCTGCTCTCCTGATTAAGGGGCGGTCACCGCAATTCGTCGCCCCACGCGCCGATGTAAGTTGATGGAGCAGGTCCAACATCAGCGAAAATACAAACAGACTATTGTGTATCGATGAATGATCGCAGCTAGTGCTGCAATCAGTGCGGTTCTTGACCCTTGTTCTGAACCATCGAACGCACTCTTCGAGACGGCTGTGCAATGGACTCATCGTGAGCCGTGGCGAGCGATCGCAGGGCTGCTCGATATGTCATCACGGTTACGAAATGGTCAGAATCGAGGCATTCCAAGCTCACTTGTTTGTCACTTGATCGGAGGCTGTGGGGGACATATGTGGCGAGCCAAATCTCGGGACCTAAAACATGGATCGCATGACCAGCATGACGACCTTCGTCAAGGTTGTCGACGTTGGCGGGTTTGCTGCTGCGGCACGCAAGCTCAATATCTCTCCCAGCATGGTAACCACGCACGTGCGCGCCTTGGAGGAGCGGCTCGGCGTGCGTCTGCTCAACCGCAGCACGCGACGCGTCAGCCTGACCGAGGTCGGGCAGGCCTATTACGAGCGGTGCCTGCAAATTCTTGCCGACGTGGAAGATGCCGAGAATGTGGCACAGGCGCTGCAGTCGAACCCGCGCGGGACATTGCGCCTCAACGCCTCAGTTGCCGTGCCGCCATTTCTGGCCCCGGCGATCGCGGAGTTCACGTCCAAGTACCCGGACATTTCGATCAGCATGACCATGACCGACCGCATGGTCGACCTGGTGGAAGAAGGCTTTGATCTAGCGATTCGGACATTTGCAAATCCCGACTCAAGCCTGATTGTGCGGCGGATCGCAGCCTATCGACTGCTGGTGTGCGGAGCGCCTGAGTACCTCGCCAAACGCGGAACGCCACAGCGGCCTGCGGACCTCGCCGACCACAATTGTCTGGTCTACAGCTATGCTCCGAACGGATCGGAGTGGAGCTTCGCGGGACCCGATGGTCCACAGACCATGGCCGTTTCGGGCAACATGTTTTCCAACAGCGCCAATGCGCTGCGCCTTGCCGCGGTACATGGACAAGGGCTGGTGATCCTGCCGAGCTTTCTGCTTGTTGATGAGATCAAATCGGGTGCCCTAGTGCCGGTCTTGGCAGATTTCCTGGAGACTCAGCATCCGATCAACGCCATCTATCCGCACCGCCATCATCTATCGGCCAAAGTGCGCAGTTTCCTCGACCTGCTGGTCGAGCATTTTCGCGCCAATCCGTTTTTGGCTGACCCTTGTAGGGCGCGATCAGTCCCGACTGCGGCTACCGCCGCCGCGAATATTCATCAGCTGTCCGGGCGTCCGGTGCTTCGCTCCATCGCGGCAGCGGCTGCGCAGCCGAGCCGTAAAGTTGCCCGCGGCGGTTAGGTCCCGATCGCGTCGGAAACGCATTTCTTGGTGAAGCTCGTTTTTGCCGCACCAGCCAATTTCTTGTCGCGTGCTTGGGTGTTGCAGGACGCCGTCGCGTCTGCCTGACATTTTTTCATGAAGCTCGTGAGCGCCGCACCTGCAAGCTTCTTGTCAGAAGCCTGGCTCTTGCACGTCGCGTTTGCCACGGCGGGTGCTGCCGCAGGCGTGGACGATGAGGGCGCGTTCGCCGGAGGCGTTTGCGCCAGGGTGATCGCGGCAAAGCCGCAGAGCAATGTGGCCAACAGCACTCGTTTCATGCTTGGGTCCTCCGTTTACGCTCCCACGTGCCGGTGAGCCCGGACAGAAAGCATCGGGGCGGATCAACGACCCAAGACTAGCACAGTTGCGGGACGGCAAGGCTGCGACCTGGATCCAGGGTAAATCGCGCCAACGTGGTCTCGCTCGAAATCGGCCGGTCGCAAAATCTGATGTCGCGGGCCGGCTTGCGCAGCGCGCGACTCCCGTCGATACTACCTCACACAAAAGACACATCGGGAGGAACACGGCATGCCAAGGACGGCCTGGAGGACGCTGCTTTTAACCGCCGCTATTCTCGGAGCCGCGGCCGGTGCAGCTGGTGCGGGCGAACTCACCGTCGGCCTCAATCTTCCGCAGACCGGACCTGGATCGTCATTCGGCGTCCCGATGATGAACGCCGTGAGCCTCATGCCGCCCACGATCGGCGGGCTCAAGGTCAATTATGTCGCGCTCGACAGCCGCACCGATGTCACCCAGACGGCAGCCAATACCCGCAAGCTGATCAGCGAAAACAAGGCCGATGTTCTGATCGGCGAGGCGGTGACGCCGACGTCGCTCGCCATGGTGCCGATCGCCGGCGAAGCCAAGACGCCGCTGCTCGCCACCAGCGCGATCAAGAGCCTCGCCTACCCGGTGGATGACGTGCGGCGCTGGGCGTTCAAGATTGTTCCCGATGACGACACCACCGCGCCTCCCGTCGTCAAATATTTTGCCGACAAGGGCGTGAAGACCATCGGCATCATCGGCTTCAACGACGCCTATCTGCAGGTGTGGACCGGGTTGTTCGATCAGCTGCTGCCGCCCACAGGCATGAAGGTGATCGCGGTCGAATCGTTCGAGCGATCCGCGACCAGCACGACTCCGCAAGCGCTCAAATTGATCGCTGCCAAGCCGGACGCGATCTTCGTCGCCGCCGGCGGAACCCCGGCGGTGGTGCCGATCCGCGACCTGCGCCAGCGCGGCTTCAAGGGCATCATCCTCGCCGGCCATGGCATCGGTCTGCCGGATTTCATTGATCGCGGCGGCAAGGACGTCGAAGGCGTGGTGATGGTCGGCGAGCCGTTCATCGTCTGGCGCGATCTGCCGGCGGACAGCCCCTACCACAAGCTCGCGCAGAAATTTGTTCCGGCCTACATGGAGAAATTCAAGGTCGATCCGCCAATCATGGCAGCGCACCTTGCCGATTGCACGACGCTGCTGGAGATGGCGGTTCCGGAGGCCCTCAAGCGTGGCCAGCCCGGCACGCAGGAATTCAAGGACGGCATCCGCGACGCGCTCGAGAACGTCAAGGGACTTTATCTCAACAATGGCCTGCTGACCAATTCGCCGACGAACCACGCCGGATACGACCCCAGCGGCGAATTTATTATGGCAGTCAAGGACGGCGCATTCCATGTCCTGAAGTAGAACAACGCGCGTCCCCTTTCATTGCATTGCTCTGAACCGGTGTCCTGATGGATTCCATGATCTTCTGGACCCTGGTGGTCGACGGCGTGGTCAACGGCACCATCTACGCCCTGTTGGCCATCGGGCTCGTGCTCGTCTTTGTGGTGACGCGCGTGATCCTGCTGCCGCAGGGCGTGTATGTATCATTCGCCGCGCTCACTCTTAGCCAGTTTCAGCGTGGCAACGTTCCCGGCACGGTTGGCCTGCTGCTCGCGCTCGGGCTTGCGGCATTCGTGATCGACCTGCTGCGCTTGCGCTCGCGGGTCACCCGGGCCTGGCTGATCCGTCGCGTGGCGAGCGATCTCGCATTGCCGGCGATCATGTACGCACTGGTGACGTGGCTCGTGCCCTTGCGGCCGAACATGGCCGTACAAATCGTTTTGACGCTGGCACTGATTACTCCGCTCGGTCCTTATCTTTATCGGCTCGCCTTCCAGCCGCTGGAGCAGGCGTCCGTGCTCACCCTGCTGATTGCTTCAGTCGGGGTTTATATCGCGCTCACCGTCCTGGGCCTCGTGTTCTTCGGGCCCGAAGGCTTCATGGCCAACCCACTCTCTGCCGAGCAGTTCGAAGCCGGCGGTGTCATGATCTCGGGTCAGAGCGCCATCATGGTCGCCGTGTCGCTGGTGATGATGGTGTTGCTGTGGCTCATCTTCGACCGCACACTGATCGGCAAGGCGATGCGTGCGGTCGCCGTCAATCGTGTCGGCGCGCGGCTTGTCGGCATCCCGATCAGTCTTGCTGGCGAAATCACGTTCGCGCTCGCCTCGTTCATCGGGGCTGTGTCCGGCGTGCTGATTGCCCCGGTGACCATGGTCTACTACGACACGGGATTCCTGATCGGACTGATCGGGTTCGTGGCCGCGATCATCGGCGGCATGGGCAGTTATCCGCTGGCGGTCTCCGGCGCGATTTTCGTCGGTTTACTGCAGTCGTTCGCCGCATTCTGGAACAGTAACTACCAGCAAGTCGTGGTGTTCACGACGCTCATTCCGATCTTGGTGCTGCGCTCGTTGCGCGCCCCCGCCGTGGAGGAAGACGAGTGAAAGTTGCAGCCGCGCGTTGGCCGGCGTGGGGGCTCGCGATCCTGCTGTTGGTCGTACCGCTGACACCCTTGATCCCGGAATTCTGGGTCACGCTGCTGATCCTGATCGGACTCGCGAGTCTCACCGCACTGGGTCTCGTCGTGCTCACCGGTATGGGCGGCATGACCTCGTTCGGACAAGCGGCGTTCGTCGGGTTTGCGGCCTACACCACGGGCCTTCTCTCAACCACCTATGGGCTATCGCCGTGGCTCGGCTTGCCGGCCGCCCTCGTCGTCACCGGGCTCGCGGCGTGCGCACTCGGCGCGATCACCATGCGGCTCTCGGGCCATTACCTGCCGCTTGGCACGCTCGCTTGGGGAATCAGTATCTTCTACATCTTCGGCAACAGCGCGTTTCTCGGCGGGCAGACTGGGATGACCGGCATCCCTCCGCTCAAGCTCGGGTCGCTTTCGCTGGCCGGTCCACGATCTTACTACGTAATCGTGTGGCTCGCCGTCGTGCTGTCGCTCCTGGCCACGATCAACCTGCTCGACAGCCGGGTCGGCCGCGCATTTCGAGCGTTGCGCCGCAACGCCATTGCGGCGGAAGCATTCGGGGTCGTGACCGCACGCGCCAAGCTCGTCGTGTTCGTCTACGCGGCGTTGCTCGCCGGCCTCGCCGGATGGCTCTATGCGCATTTCCAGCGCACGCTGAGCGCGAGCGCGTTCGGGGCCGAAGCCAATATCGATTATTTGTTGATGGCGATTGTCGGCGGGGTAGGGCAGGTGTTCGGCGCTGTGCTTGGCGCCGGCATCGTCATCGTGCTCAAGGATGTCCTGCAGGACATGCTTGGCCGCCTCGGCATGTTCCAGGATCTCGTGTTCGGGATCATGCTGGTCGGCATCCTCCAATACTCGCGCGACGGCATTTGGCCGCTACTGTCATCCTGGCTCCCGGCGACGGCGCCGCGCGACATCGATCCCGCGGGCGATGTCGAAACACCCGCCCCGCCGCACGTCGCTATCGAGCGGACCGTTGCTGGCGCTCGACAAGGCGCGCAAGACGTTTGGCGGTCTCGTCGCCGTCGATGACGTGAGCTTCAGTGTCGGGCATGCCGAGACCGTGGCGCTGATCGGCCCGAACGGGGCCGGCAAGAGCACGCTGTTCGATCTGATGACCGGCGTTCGCCGCGCGACCTCGGGTCGAGTCTCGTTCGACGGTGCACCCATCGAGCGCCTGCCGCCGCAGATGATCGCGCGGCGCGGGATCGCCCGCACGTTCCAGCACGTGCGCCTGGTCCCCGAACTATCCGTGCTCGAGAACGTGGCGCTTGGCGCCCATACCCGCGGCCATGCGGGTGTTGTGTCTGCGGTCCTGCGGCTCGACCGCGCTGAAGAGCGGCGCCTGTTTGCCCATGCGGCGCGCCGGCTCGAACGTGTCGGGCTCGCCAAGGAGATGTTTCGCCCCGCTGGCCATCTCTCGCTCGGCCAAATGCGTCTTGTCGAAGTCGCCCGCGCGCTGTGTCTCGACCCGCGGCTGTTGTTGCTTGACGAGCCCGCGGCCGGGCTGCGCGCGGGCGAGAAACAGGCCTTGTCCAAGTTGTTGCGTGAGCTCAAAGGCGAGGGGATGAGCATCCTGGTCGTCGAACACGACGTCGATTTCGTCATGGGGCTTGCCGACCGCATCGTCGTGCTCGATTTCGGCAAGAAGATCGCCGAAGGACTGCCGCAACAGATCCGCGTCAATCCGCTGGTGATCGAAGCCTACCTGGGAGGCGTCGAGTGAGCGCGCCGCTGCTTGCCATCGATCGCGTCTCGGTGGCCTATGGCAAGGTCGAAGCCGTTCGATCGGTCTCGCTCGAGGTTGCGGCCGGAAGCGTCGTTACGGTGATCGGCGCCAACGGCGCCGGGAAGACGACGTTGCTCAACGCCATCATGGGGTTGCTGGATCAGGACGGCGCGATCAGTTTCGAGGGCCGTGATTTACGCGGCACGCGGGTCGAAGACCGGGTCGCTGCGGGGCTGGTGCTGGTCCCGGAACGGCGCGAGCTGTTCGGCTCGCTGACCGTCGAGGACAACCTGCGCCTCGGCAGCTTCCGGCATCGCCGTCATCATCAGATCGATGCGGAACTCGACAAGGTCTACGCACGCTTTCCGCGCCTGCGCGAGCGCCACCGTCAGCTCGCAGGCACGCTGTCGGGCGGCGAGCGGCAGATGCTGGCGCTCGGCCGCGCGCTGATGTCACGTCCCCGCCTGCTGATGCTTGATGAGCCGAGCCTCGGGCTCGCCCCGCAGATCGTGCGCGAGAGTTTCCGCATCATCGCCGACCTGCACAAGAGCGGCGTTTCCATTCTGCTGATCGAGCAGAACGCGCGGGCCGCGCTTGCAATCGCCGACCATGGCTACGTGATGGAGCATGGCGAGATCGCGCTGCAAGGCTCGGCGGCTGAGCTCGCGCAAAACCCGCGCGTGGTGGAGAGCTATCTCGGTTTGGGCTCGGCGCATTAGTGCGGAACGGAATACCGTTGCCGCAGTGCACCCAAGTTCGGAGAACACCCCGATCGCGGTGTCGAATCGCGTTGGCATAGGCCCGCGAAGCGCGTTAGGTTGTGTTCGGTACAAAACAGGTAGGCTTCATAATCTGCCACCCGGGAGGCGACGACATGCTTCGTGTAGCGACGCGAAACGCATTACTGTTGGCAAGTTTGAGTGCGTTTGCCTTGGCCTTTGCTGGAGGCGCATCAGCGCAGGAGGTCCAGCAGGGCGCAGCAGGATCCGGCGCTTCTTCGGTCAAAGTCACGCCGGTGACTCAGGACATGCTCAACAAGGCCGCTGGCGACAGCAACAATTTCCTGCACACCAACGGCGATTATACCCAGCAACGCTACTATCCCAACAAGCAGATCACGTCGCGCAACGTTGGGCGTTTGCGACCCGCCTGGATCTTCCAGACCGAAGTCAAGGAGTTGATGGAGACATCGCCGATCGTGGTCAATGGGGTGATGTTCATCACGACCTCATTCAGCCACGTCTATGCGCTCAACGCTGCCACCGGCGAGGAGCTGTGGCATTACAAACATAACATGGGGCCAATCACGACCTATTGCTGTGGCCCAAACAATCGAGGCGTCGCGGTTCTGGACGACAAGGTCTATCTGGCGACGCTCGATTCCAAACTTGTTGCGCTTGATGCCAAGACCGGCAAGCCGGTCTGGACGGTGACCATCGCAGATCCGGAGCTCGGCTACAGCGAAACCATGGCGCCGACCGCGGTGAAGGGCAAGATTCTGATCGGCACCAACGGCGGCGAATACGGCATCCGCGGGTTCGTCAAAGCCTATGACGCCAAGGACGGCAAGCTGCTGTGGACCTTCAACACCATCCCGGAGAATTCCGTCGGCGTGTGGGCCGAGAAGGATGCGACCGGCCGCGACATGCATCGCAATATTGCGGCGGAGAAGGAGGCCCTCGCCAAAAACGGCGATCCCTACAAGACGCTGGGCGGCGGCGTGTGGCAGAACCCGGCGGTCGATCTCGCCACCAACCGGATCTACTTCGTGGTCGGCAATCCATCGCCCGATCTCGACGGCTCACTCCGTCCTGGCGACAACCTTTATACGGACTCACTCGTCTCGCTCGACCTCGACAGCGGCAAATACGTCTGCCACTTCCAATACATTGCCCACGATGTGTGGGACCTCGACGCGGTGAGCCCTGCGGTCCTGGTCGACGTGAAGGACAAGAGCGGCAAGACCATTCCGGGCGTGATGCACGCCGGCAAGACCGGCCATGTCTATGTGCACGACCGCAAGGACTGCAGCCTGATCCGTTTTTCCGATGCCATGGTTGCCCAGGAGAACATGTGGGTCCTGCCGACGCCGGAAGGTGCGCGTATGCTGCCCGGCGCCAACGGTGGGGTCGAGTGGTCGCCGATGACGGTCAACCCCGCTCTCGGGCTCACCTATGCCATCAATCTGCATCAGCCGATGACGTATCATGTGCAGAGCACGGCTTATCCAGACGGCAAGCTCTGGCTCGGCGGGGCATTCAAGGTCATTCCGAGCGAGCAGCAATCGGGCAACATCAGTGCAGTCGATTACAACACCGGCAAGATCCGCTGGCAGGTCAAGACCCCCCAGCCGATGATCGGTGGAATTCTGGCGACCGCAGGTGGCGTTGTGTTTGCCGGCGAAGCCAACGGCCGCTTCCGAGCCTATGATGCGACGAACGGGAAAGTGCTGTGGACGTTTAACGCCGGCGCCGGCGTCAACGCCCCGCCATCTTCATACACGGTCGGCGGCAAGCAATATGTGGTTGTGGCGGCCGGCGGCAATGTTCAGATCGACGCCAAGCGCGGTGATGCCGTCATCGCGTTCACGCTCGAATGATCTGAAACTGACCAAACACAGGGCGTCGAAGACGGGACCAAGTGTCCCGTCTTTTTTTCGAGACGGGGGAATGAGCAATAAACTTGCGAGGTTGATTGACTTCCTTCTGACGATCGCTCTGGTGCTTGTCGTGCCCTTGGCTCGCGCAGAAACGATCGAAGACAAAGCCGCCGTGTGCGCGAGCTGCCATGGCGAGGATGGCATTCCGCCCGATAAAACATTCCCCGTGATCTGGGGGCAGCATCAAGGCTATATCTATCTCCAATTGCGTGATTTTAAACGCGGCAGCCGCAAAAGTGACGCCATGGCGCCGTTCGTGGAGCAAATGGAGCGCGACGACATGATGGCGCTCGCCGAGTACTTCTCCAAGAAGCCATGGCCCGATCTACGCCAGCCGCCTGCACCGGCCAACGTCGTTACGCAAGCTCAGCGCACCAACACGTCGGTCGGGTGCACCGGCTGTCACCAGGCGCAATATCAAGGGGAGGGCACACAACCGCGCTTGGCAGGTCAGTTCAAGGAATATCTCATCAAATCGATGTTGGACTTCCGGACTCGCGAGCGGGCCAACAATCCCGGCATGTCCGACCTCATGCTCGCGACCGCGCCAGATGATCTGGCTGCCATGGCCGAGTACCTCGCCGGACTGCAGCTCAACTAATTCTGTTCGGACAGCTTTGCGCGAACCGGCGCGCTTGCGGTGAGATCGAGCGCGCTCTTGCCCAGCTTGTCGCGGTGCGTGCTGTCTGCGCCGCCGCCGAGCAGCACGCTGACGATGGCGACGTCGCCACGTTCCGCTCCAATCATCAATGCGGTGCGGCCGCGATTGTCGGCGGCGTCGATCGGCGCGCCGCGGTCGAGTAGCAGGCGGATGACTGCTTCGGCGGCGCGTGGGTCGACACCTTCTTCATGGCCCGCCGCCCACATCAGCGCGGTCAAGTCGTTGGCATAGGTGGCGTCCGCCTTCACGCCTGCATCCAGCAATTGCCGGACGATGGGGGCAAAGCCGCGCGCTGCCGCATAAACGATCGGGGTCTTGCCTGTCATGTCCGCCAGTGCCGGATCGGCGCGATGCCCGAGCAACAGAGTGACAATCGCATCGTTGCCGCGATACGCGGCTGCGGCGACGGGCGTCACGCCGGACCGTCCGGGTAAATTGGGATCAGCGCCTTTGCGCAGCAGCAGGTCGACGGTATCTGTGCGCCCATTCTCGGCGGCCTGATAAAGCGCCGTGGACCCGGCGAGGTTGCGTGCATCGATTGCGGCGCCGTTCTCCAGGAACAGCTCGACCAGGGCGGTTGCTCCTGAACGGGCTGCGTGGGCCAACGGCATCGCGCCAAGGCGATCGCGCGCCTCGAGCGAAGCGCCATCAGAGAGCAGCCGGCGAGCAAGCTCACTACATCCATTGTCCGCCGATGCGAACAACAGCTGATTTGTCTCAATCGATGTGATCTGCGACTTGTTCAGGTGCAGCTTGATTTCGAGGTCGCGGCAGGCGTCCGGCGTCGCCCGGCACGGCAGCGAAGCCGCGGCGAGACCGGCCACCGCGAACACGGCAAGAGAGGGCAACGGTCGCGACCAACACTGGTTTCCAATCATGCAACTGGTTCCGGAGCATACTTGGCCGATAACAACAGCCTCGCATTCTCACAGTTGAGGACGATAATGCAATACGCATGTTATGGATGAGTGTCTGACGAGCGCATTGGACCGGGTGACTTAGTTCAACGCTCGCGGCATCTCCCAGTCCTGCACGACCGTGCACTTCAGTCCCGACATTGAGTGGGCGCGGTCCCGACATTGAGTGGGCGCGAAAATCGAGAACGCAGGGAGGCGTATACAGGTTCTCTTAGCGAACAATTCTGCCCGCTTCATCACATCGAACCAGATAGAGCCGGGCGATTTCCTCCGTTTCGAATTTTTTGACACGGCCTTTCTCATACACGGTTTGCCCGTGCCAGACTGCGGTGAATCCGCCACTGACACTACGCTCGACAGCGTTCCTTGGATTCTCAATTTCGTTGGTCATGGGTCATGAACCTTGGTTTCGGAACTGGTTTCTTATGGTGCGGTCGAAGCCGGGCAATCGAACTGCTGACGCAACCGACAGCCGGCGAATACGGACAGGACAGGTTCTATGCAGGTCATTCTTTTTCGAATTCTTCATCAATATATTCGTCCTCCTCATTCTTCTCCTTTGTTAAGACATCAACGTCATCGCTCGAATCGATCCGAGCCGGAGTTTGCTCGATTTCGGGTTTTTGTGCGGTGGCTGCCAATTCTTCCCGAGCGCGTCGCGGCTTTGCGGCTATTGGAGGGGGCGCCTCAGCAATGGTTTTGCAAGTCGGGCACACGATGGGATTTTTGCGGAGGTCATAAAATTTCAAATTGCAATTGGTGCAAATGCGCTTCGTGCCGAGTTCGGCTTTTGTCACGTTCCTTGCCTATCCTCCGTATGTATTGGCATCGTATCCACCGGACCAACATAGCGCACTTGGGTTCGCTCTCCTAATCAGGTGCTCCGGCGTGGATCTCTGTTACGCCGTGGATTGATATTTGAGCTGACGAGTAAACCGATGCGCCAGCGACCGGTCACGAGCCCGGATTGCTGTCGATACCGGCGTTCGTACGATCGGCCATGCTTTGGATGGAGGGGTTGCCGCAACCTTTGAGAAGGTCTACCATGTATGTGGGGAAACGTCTTGAGCAGAACGTCTTGAGCAGATTGTGGGGTTCAGCTCATGAGCATCTGTCAGTTTACAATTCGGCACGTTCGGCACTTGGCGGTCGAATTTATTGTTGCGCTTGCTGCTGTCGCGACCGTGGTTGCAATCGCCAAGTACGGATTCTGATCCTGTTTCGCTCTCGCCTGAGAAGGCGGTGAAAAGACTGTGTCGCTTGGCGGCAAGCTTTTCCGCGGCCATCACTAAGTTAGCGTCCCGCTTACTGGGTTTGTCAGACGCGGGCGGCACTCTCTGCGGTATTAGCTCAGACTGGTTCCAAGTCGCTTTCATTCACGACGCGCTCGTGCGCCTCACGGCCGCTCTTGATACGGTATTGCGTTTCCCCGCCGTTCTCCGGAAGTTCCCGGAGAACCGTGTAGTCGCCACCAGCGGCTGACCGCGTCCGAATACTCGAGCGCAGGCGCACGGACTGGCCAGTACGGAATTGATGTGTCATATCTTGCTCTGATATCACTAATGGGTTGCGCTCGCTAGCATTCCCTGGATCGCACTAATAAGTATGTTTGAACGGATACTGACATAGAAAGTGTCGAGCAATACACCGCATCAAGGCGGGAACTACCTTGCGGCTCGTTGATTGGTTTTGTCTGACCTTCTCGCTGACCAAACAGCCCAATCCGGTTGGTCGGATGCAATCAGGGCGTAGCCTTCGACCGGCTGCGCCCTCTGCGCGAGTGTAGCTCAAATCGGCTGCGGCCAACCTCTGATCGCAGTCTTACTCCTTGGACCGAACCGTCTCGAACCAGCGTCGCACTTCGTTCCCATCATTGTCGATCACGAGAAAGCCGTCGGGAGGCGAGCCGGGGTACTTCCGCCTGAGCTCCGGAAATCGTCCCTGGCAGGTTTCGACAAGTTTGTCCAAGCCCTGATCGGTGGTACGCTCGATCGCGACGGGCTGAGTTTCCCAACGATGAGCAACCCAGTGCACGGTAAACTCTTTCTCCACGAGATGAGCTTCCGCGCTCGTATCAGCTTCGAGATGTTGATCAGAGGTTTCGCACTTTTCAGACTTATATAGGTGGGAAAGCATTGAGGGCATTGGAGCTCCTTGACTCTGACATGCAGGCGGGAGCGCGCGCCTCTCTCAGCCACCGGCGCCTGGGATCAGACCATAGCCGATGATCCCACATCGTGCGCCACTTGCGCGTCAATTGCGAGCTAATTTGGATGCCAGGGCGCGAAAGGAGATCCGAAATGCGGCGGCAGCCGTTCTGAAGATGTAATCGAAGCTGTTTGTTGCACGAGTGGGGTACCAAAATTGGCGAGCGCTTGCGGTCGGTGGGCTGCATCCTCGCTCGTTGCGGCGAGCGCACATGCGTGCGGAAAAGCGCCTTGAAACGAACACATGGTTGCACCATATGATAAAGTGCGATCATTTAAGGGTCCTGGCGAGCGCGTGTACGGATCATCATCGAACGGTTTCTGGCTCGCCCCTGGTTCTCACCGACAGCCCAGATCACCCGGGGTGTCCTTTGCCATGCGGATGCGGAGCATGCGACGACGCGCGGGCCGCTGATCCGTTGAGCGAAAGATTTTCTACCGAACTCCTTCCATGATCTCGGGTGTGCCGAAGCGACTACTCGCGCCCTAGCCGAAAAGAGATTGCCAGGGCTCTGATACGCTCTCGAACGGCCCGTCGGCAAAGCGCGCCTCGAAGACCACTGAAGTTCCTACCCACATGCTCCAGAGAAGGAATAATTTTTTGCAGGTGTTTGTTCGCGACAACAATGTGGATCAAGCGCTCAAGGTCTTGAAGAGAAGACTGCAGCGTGAAGGCGTTTTCCGCGAAATGAAGCGCAGGCGCTTTTATGAAAAGCCCTCGGAACGGTCAGCGCGCGAAAAGAGTGAGGCGATTCGGCGGATGCGCAAACTCAAACGTAAACAGGCGCAGCGTGAAGGCCTGCTGCCGGCGCCGAAGAAAAAAGTTGTGACCGGAGGCCTCCGAGGCCGGCCCGGCGAGCACCGCGGTCGATAGTCAGCCAAAATAGGAGCGCTAGGAATGGCAAGGCGAGGCGAGGTAACACCGCCAACGGTGCCCCAACTCACGACCCCCGACGCGGTCGAACTCGAGGTGAGCGAACAACTGTTTGGACGGCGCAAGCCCCCGGAGAAGGGACGGTTTCGGTTGCAGGTCGACCGGCAGACGAAGGGATCATATCTGACTCGTGAGGCCGCCGAAGAAGCAGGCTTGGCAATTAAGAGCCGATTTCCAATTCTGTATGTGTCGGTGTTTGATGCGGAAGAGGGGCAAAGCACCGCGATCGAGGTCCCGGCGCCGTAGTTTCTGGGGCAAAACCCGCCCATGGTGGAGAGTTACCTCGATTTGGGCTCCCGCACGCATTCGCTCCCGCCTCGAAGGAGGAGTTCTAGTCCTTGCGCGGCAAGTTCGCTGAGATCCCGCTCGGGCATGCTGTCTATCGCACGCGGGAACGAACTGCGGTTGCAGAACGCCCTTGTCCTCTCCTGACATTCCCACGTCACAGGGGACGTTCGATTTCCAATACGGGATTGAGCCAGGGTTTCCGATATATCGCACCCATGCGAGCGCGAAATGCACACGCGCCAACGATGCCAATCGGCAACAGTTACAAATAAAGCGACGGCATCGACAACTTTCCGCTTGCGCCCGTTAGGTGATGCGATCAGCCTCACGGTGAGGCTCCGCAACACCGCCAGAACAAACATGCGCACAGCAGCACAAACAGCGGTCTGGACGTGGATCATTCTTGCGACTGGGTGGCTTGCGATCGTCGCCTGGGTGGCAATCACGGAGCCGATAGATGGCTCCGTGCCATGGGTATATGCGATGACTGCGATCGTGCCGCCTGGAAGCCTATTGGCGTTTGGCGCCGTGCTAATCTGGATGGCCCGGGCATTCCACAGGTACATCAGCCCGACCGGGTGATACGCCGAAATCCCTGATAGAGTCTCGGTGCTGGTTCGCGATAGACAATTCGCATTGCCATTTGCGCTCCCCGGCACTGTTGCGTTCCCACGCTCTGAACGCCAAAATTAGTTGGTCTACTTATGGATTAGCCGCTCTCGTGGGAGACGATAGAAATCCGATGGCACAAGGCCCCAGAGTTGCGATCATTGGGGGAGGCATCGGCGGCCTCGCCGCGGCCGTTGCCATGCACCGTCATGGAATAGATGTGAAGGTCTATGAGCAATCGCAGCACATCACTGAGATTGGTGCAGGTGTTTCCTTATCTCCCAATGCCATTAAAGCGCTACGGGCATTGGGTCTCTCCGCGCCGATAGCCGAGATCGGCTTCGAATTGGACCACCAGCTCGTTCGCAATTGGAACACCGGCGATATTGTCTCCAAGGTGTTTCGCAAAGGCGTCTACGAGAAGGAATTCGGCGCGCCGTACCTGTCGATGCACCGCGCGGACCTGGTCGATATATTGCGACGGCAATTACCAGAAGGCGTGTTCCGGCTCGGGATGCAGTGCGTCCGCGCCGAGGCCGACGAAACCAAAGGGCGAGCTTATTTCGCCGATGGCTCCGTAGCGGAGGCAGATATTCTTGTCGGCGCGGACGGCATTCGTTCTGCGGTACGGCGCAGTTTGTTTGGCGACGAATCGCCACGCTTTACCGGATCGGTGTGCTGGCGCGGCTTGGTGCCATTGGACGCCTTTCCGCCAGGCCTGATCTCAACCGATCTCACGCTCTATATGGGGCCGCGCAGTCACGTTATTCACTTCATGGTCCGGGGCGGCAAGGTGGTGAATTTTGTCGCGCACGTCGAAACAAATTCGTGGACCGGAGAATCCTGGACGCAAGAGTGCGATCGTGCAGAGGTGTTGCGAACCTTTGCTGGCTGGCATCCGCCCTTGCTCCAATTGTTGGGCGCTTCCGAGCGCTACTACAAATGGGCACTCTATGACCGGGAGCCGCTTGATCGATGGACGAAGGGCCGCGTCACGCTGCTCGGCAACTCCGCCCACGCCATGCTGCCGCACATCGGGCAGGGCGCCTGTATGGCGATCGAAGACGGCTACGCGCTGGCCGAAGTGGTCGCGCAGTTGCCCAACGATCTGAACGGAGCGCTCCGCCAGTATGAACGCCTGCGATTGCCCCGTACGCGCCGGGCCGTTCTGGAAGCGCGTGCGCGCGGCAAGGAAATGCATCTCACCTCGAAATGGGCGCAGATCAGACGGAACATCAGACTCGCCTTCCAGCATCAAGTGGGGGGCGACAAGACCGGGCTTAAGCTCGCTGAGTTTTATGAATATGACGTCGCCTCAGCGTCCCGGCTTTCGGACCGGATGCCCTCGGCGTAGGTTCGCTAGCCGCGCCTGTCAGCTGGCGCGGTGGCTATTGCTTGCGTCCTCGCGGATCATGCGCGCGCCCTTTTCGGCGATCATGATCGTTGGCGCGTTGGTATTGCCGGTGGTGACCATCGGCATGATCGACGCATCGATCACGCGCAGTCCGGCGACGCCGCGCACGCGCAATCGGGAATCCACCACGGACAGATCGTCGCCGCCCATGCGGCAGGTGCCGACGGGGTGGAACACGCTCCCGGCGCTGGCCCGCGCGTAGTCCGCAAGCTCCGCGTCAGTGTCGGCCTTGGGGCTGGGCCTGACTTCGCCCTTGCTGTGGGCCATCCAGGACGGCGCGGCGAAGATGCGACGCGCGAGCCGCAATCCCGTGACCATCGCGTCGACGTCGCGTTGCGCGGACATGTAGTTCGGGCGGATCGCCGGATATTGGGTCGGATCGGCCGAGCGGGCCAGGATGCTGCCGCGGCTTTCCGGCTGCGCCACACAGACCGCGATCGAAGCGCCGGGCTCGCGTTCCAGCGAGTCGAAGCCGTGGCGGTCCGGCGCGCGGCTCATCGGGGTGAACGAGAGCTGCAGGTCCGGGCTCTCAAGCCCGTCGCGCGATTTGGCGAACACGATCGCCGTGGTGACGCCGAACGTGAAGGCGCCGCGTCCGGTGATGAGATAACGCACCCCTTCGAGCAGCAGCGGCGCGCCGCGTGCGAGCTGATTGACTGAGACGAGGTCGCGCAGCCGGTGCACGATCAGCGCTGCGTAGTGGTCGGAGAGGTTCTGTCCGACATTCGGGCTCGCGTGCACCACGCCAATCCCGATCTCGCGCAAATGCGCGGGGGCGCCGATACCGGATATCTGCAGGAGATGCGGACTGCCGATCGCACCACCGCAGACGATCACCTCGCGTGCGGCGACGGCGACATAAGCGCGATCGCCGCGGCGGAATTCAACGCCGGTACAGCGCTTGCCCTCGAAGGTGAGGCCGCAGACCAGCGCATCAGTCTCGACCCGCAGATTTGCGCGTCGCCGCGCCGGGGCCAGGAACGCGCGCGCCGTCGAGGCGCGAAACCGAACGCGCCGGCTGTTTTGAGAGTAGCCGACGCCTTCCTGCATCGCGCCGTTGTAATCCGCCGTGCGCGGGATGCCGGCTTCCTCCGCGGCGCGCACGAATGCGTGGGTCGCCGGGAGCACAGTGCGATATTCCTCGACCGCCATCGGCCCGCTGCGACCGCGCAAGCGATCATCGCCGCCGCTGCCCGTGTAAGCCTCGGATTGTTTGAAGAATGGCAGGACGTCCTCATAGCTCCAGCCGCTGCAGCCCATTTGCGCCCAACGGTCATAGTCGCGCGGGTTGCCGCGCACGTAGAGCATGCCGTTGATCGAAGAGCTTCCGCCCAGCACCTTTCCACGCGGCCAATGCAGGGCGCGGCCCGCCGTGCCCGGCTCCGGCTCGGCAAAGAAGTTCCAGTTGAGGCGCGGGTGGCGCATCAGCTTGATCATGCCGGCCGGAACGTGAATGAGCGGGCTGGTATCGGGCGGGCCAGCCTCGATCAGCAGCACACGCGCTCCCGTGTCCTCGCTCAATCGGCTCGCCAGCACGCAGCCGGCGGAGCCCGCACCGACGATTACGTAATCGGCAGGTATTGTTTCGGCGGTCTTGCCAGCATGTGGCTGCGTGCGCGTGTCCATCCCGATTTCTTCATTGTTGCCTCGCGCAACGATAAAGGAGCCGCAACAGCGCCTCAAGACGATCGCTCTCCCGGTCATTGCAGCCTTGCGAAAAGGGCTTGTGGCGCCCGTCCACTTGCGAGGTCTCGCCAAACCAGCTTCTGTTACGGCTGATTGGGAAGGGAACGTCCATCATGCGAGACACGCGCACGCCGGATCAACCGGACACGTTCGACTACATCATCGTCGGGGCCGGGTCCGCCGGCTGTGTGTTGGCAAATCGGTTATCGGAGGACTCCACGGTCCGCGTTTGTCTGATCGAGGCGGGCGGGCGCGACCGCAATCCTTTGATTCATGTACCGCTGGCGATCGGATTCCTGATGCACCATCGCAAGCTCAATTGGCGTTACTGGACCACCAAACAGGACGAGGCCGCACAGCGCCCGATCTACATCCCGCGCGGCAAGGTGCTGGGCGGGTCGAGCTCGATCAACGGCATGGTGTATATGCGCGGCCATCGCCTCGACTATGACGATTGGGCCGCGGCAGGAAATACTGGCTGGTCGTTTCGCGAGGTGCTGCCGTATTTCAAGAAATCGGAGAACAACGAGGAATTCGGCGACAGCGATCCGCTCTACCATGGCAAGGGCGGGTTGATGAATGTGCGCAATGCCGACAGCTATAATCCACTGGTCGACATGATGTGCGAAGCGGCGGCTTCGATGCAAATGCCGCTCACCTCCGACTTCAATGGCGCCCAGCAGGAAGGTTTTGGCCGACGCCAGTCGACGCACCTCAACGGCCGCCGGGTGTCGACCGCGACGGCGTTTCTGCGTCCCGCGCGCGATCGCAAGAACCTCACCGTGATCACCAACGGTCTCGCGGACCGGGTCACCTTCACGGGCCGCCGCGCGACCGGCGTGACATTGCAAGTGGGTACGCAAACCCGTGTGCTGAACGCCAGGCGCGAAGTAATTGTTTGTGCCGGCACGGTTGCCTCGCCGCTGATCCTGATGCGCTCAGGCATTGGTGCCGGCGCCGAACTCCGGCGCCACGGCATCGACGTGGTGCATGATCTCCCGGGCGTCGGACGCAATCTGCAGGATCACATCGCCTCCGTTGTTCAGCACCTCAGTCCGACCACGATCCCGTACGGAATTTCCTGGCGGACGGTGCCGTGGGGCGCTTGGAATGTCCTGCAATACATTCTGTTCCGGCGCGGTATCCTCGCCAACAATCTGTTTCATGGCGGCGGATTTGTACGCACGCAACCAACGCTCGACCGTCCCGACATTCAGTTCATCCTGATGCCGGCGCACCGGGTGCCGGAGGGCCAGACCGGCTTGGGACATGGATATGGCCTGGTGACTGTGCTGCTGCGGCCCAAGAGCCGCGGCGAGGTCCTGCTCAGCGACGCTGATCCGGCGAGCGCGCCGCGCATCGAGGCGCGCTTTCTCTCCGAGCCGGATGATCTCGAGTTGTTGCTGCGCGGCGTCAAGCTCAGCCGGCGCCTGTTGGCGGCGCCGGCCTGGGACAAGGTGCGCGGTCCCGAGTTCCGTCCGGGCGCCGACGTGCAGAGCGACGACGCCTTGCGCGACTATATCCGCAAGACCTGCGGCACCGTGTTTCATCCGGTCGGCACTTGCCGCATGGGGCGAGACGCGGATGCGGTTGTCGATCCGGAATTGCGCGTGCAGGGCGTCGAGGGCCTGCGCGTCGTAGACGCCTCGATCATGCCGACGCTCATCGGCGGCAACACCAACGCCCCGACCATCATGATCGCCGAAAAGGCCGGCGACATGATCCGCGGGCGCCCGCCGCTACCGGCTGCGGCGGTATAAACGGACAACCCCTCCGCGTAGCGGTGCCCCGCTCCCGGATTGCGGGGCGGCCCTCCAGCGCGTATCTTGCCTTCGACCAGTCCGATTTGCGGGCGCGCCGGGGTGGCGAATTGCGCGCCTGCATGGCGGGTTTCGGGGGGTCGACCCATGACGTACCGAGCGTTTCGGGCGGCTGTGGCCGTAGTAGCCGGTGCAGCCGTCGCCAGCCTGCAGATTCACGCGGCGCTCGCGGCCAAGCGGGCGCCGTCGGAATATGACGAGCTCAACAACACGCCGCTGTTGTTCTATCTCGCCAAGGGCGCACCCAATGCCTGCGGCCCCGGCTGCAGCGAATGGATCGCCGCGGAGGGCTATTTCGACGCTGGCGCACCCGAACGGTTGCGTGCGGTGCTCGGCCGGGCCGGCAACCGCAACCTTCCGGTCTATTTCCAGTCGCCGGGCGGCTTCATCGACGAGGCGATGGTCATTGGTCGCTTTCTGCGCGAGCATCAGATGACAGCGGGCGTTGCTCGGACCATTCCGGATGCCTGCGCCGCCAAGAATGCTCAAGCTTGCCGGACGGCCAAGCGCTCCGGGCAGATCCTCAACGCGCGCCTCGTCGGCATCACCGCCGGCTGCAATTCGGCCTGCGTCTACGCGCTGATCGGGGCCAAGTTTCGCCAGGTACCGCCCGGCGCCCGCGTCGGCATTCACTCGAGCAAACTGGCGCGCACGGGCGGGCCGCCGATCGCCGCGCCGCTTGCCGATTTGACCAGCTGGGCTCGACTGCAAACCGCCAATGCGGAGCTTCGCACCTACATTCAATCGATGCAGATCGACGACGGATTGTTTCGCGCCCTCATGAAAGTGCCGCACGAGCACGTGCGCATTCTGACGCGCGATGAGATCGCGCATTACGGCATCGACCCCCGCGAGTTTCAGGAAACGCCCTGGACGTTTCTCCCCGCGGTCGCGCCGTCCACGGCCGACAGCGTCGTGAAAATGTTTTCCATGCCCAAGGGCCGCGAGCACAACGAGTTCCGCAACAGCATGATTTAGCTGACCTGTCGAAATGGGCCGCAGGTCACCGTTCATTACGTCCGCGCTCTCGCCTCCGACGAAACAGAAGGGCGCGGTGTAAAGACGACCCACGCCAGCATCAGCCTCGTCTCGGGCCCCAATCGGCTGGACTTTCCAATCGAAGGAACGACTGGGAAGTTCGACTGGGTCGATCCCGGCATAACGACTGACGATCGGCTCGTTGCTCAGGACCCTGAGCTATTCGATGCTGTTGCAACCCGGCCCACGATCGAAGTGATCGAAGGCGACGGCTCGGACGCGCACAAGCGTACGACCAAACTATCGACGTCCGGTTTGGCCGACGCGCTTGCTGCTCTCCGGCGCTCCTGCACCAAGCCCGTCGGCCGGATTTGATATAGGCTCAGGCATTTCCAGGACGCGGCATGTACAGTGCCACCGTGGCGGGGAACCGCTATATGTTCCCGGACATCGCGGCGCTGCTCGCCAAAGCGTCGCCGCTGCGCAGCGGGGATGTTCTCGCCGGCATTGCCGCCGAGAGCGATGAGGAGCGGGTAGCGGCGCAGTTCGCACTCGCTGACCTGCCATTGTCGCGATTGCTTGATCAGCACGTCGTCCCTTACGAGGCCGACGAAGTCACGCGACTGATCATCGATACCCATGACCGGGCCGCTTTTGCGCCGATCGCTCATCTCACCGTCGGCGGATTGCGCGATTGGCTGTTGTCCGATGCGGCGACGTCGGACGCTCTCGCCACGCTCGCGCCCGGCCTCACGCCCGAGATGGTCGCAGCTGTGGCCAAGATCTGCCGGGCGCAAGACCTCATCCTGATCGCCGCCAAATGCCGCGTGGTCACCCGCTTTCGCAACACGCTGGGGTTGCCGGGATGCCTGTCCGTCCGGCTCCAACCCAACCATCCGACCGATGATCCAAAGGGGATCGCGGCGAGCATCCTCGACGGTTTGCTGCTCGGCGCCGGCGACGCCGTGATCGGTATCAATCCGGCAACCGACAGTCCGGAACGTGCCCACACGTTGCTTGCTCTGCTCGACGACATCCGCTGCCGGCTCGATATCCCGACGCAGAGCTGCGTGCTCGCGCACGTGACGACGACCTTGGGTCTGATCCAGAAGGGTGCGCCGGTCGATCTGGTGTTCCAATCCATCGCCGGAACGCAGGCGGCGAACCGAAGCTTTGGCATTGATCTCGCTTTGCTGCACGAGGCGCGGGACGCCGCGTTGGCGCTGCGTCGCGGGAGCATCGGCGACAACGTCATGTATTTCGAGACCGGGCAGGGCAGTGCGCTCTCCGCCAATGCCCATCACGGCGTTGACCAGCAGACCCTGGAAGCGCGCGCCTACGGGGTTGCGCGAGCTTTCAAGCCGCTGCTGGTCAACACCGTGGTCGGCTTCATCGGCCCCGAATATCTGCACGACGGCAAACAGATCATCCGAGCCGGATTGGAAGATCATTTCTGCGGCAAGCTGCTCGGCCTGCCCATGGGATGCGACGTTTGTTACACCAATCATGCGGAAGCCGATCAGGACGACATGGATGCGCTGCTCGCACTTCTTGTTGCTGCCGGCGTGACCTACGTGATGGGCGTGCCGGGAGCCGACGACATCATGCTCGGCTACCAGAGCACGTCGTTTCATGATGCGCTGGCCATGCGCGAACTCTTCCAGAGGCGGGCGGCGCCGGAGTTCGAAGCGTGGCTGCAGCGACAGGGTCTGCTCGATGCCGCCAGCCGCGTGCGGCCACGCGCGCTGCCGGGCCGGTTTCGCGCACTGCTGGAACCATGAGCGCCCCATGAGCGACGAGATGACGAGGCGTCTTGGACCTGCTGACGAATCGGCCGACGCATGGTCGCCCCTGCGCCGATTGACGACGGCACGCATCGGACTCGCCCGGACCGGCGCATCCCTTGCCACTTCAGCGCTGCTCGACTTCCGCTTGGCGCACGCGCGCGCCCGCGATGCGGTTCACGCGGCACTCGATGAAGCGGCGTTGCAGGCCGACCTAGAAAAACTAGGGCTTCCAGTTCTGAGCATCGCCAGCGCGGCGGTGGACCGTTCTCAATATCTGCTCCGCCCCGATCTGGGACGTTCATTGGCGGTATCAGCCATCGATATCCTGGAGCCGAGAGCGGCACAGTACGATGTTGTGTTTGTGGTGACGGAAGGCCTCTCCGCGGGCGCTGTGCAGACACATGCGTGCTCCGTTCTCGCCACGCTGGTGCCGACGCTGGTACACGAAGGCTGGCGCGTTGCGCCGATCGTGTTGGTCCGGCTCGGTCGCGTCGCCATCGGCGACCGGGTTGCGCGTGCGCTCGGCGCCGGCAGCGTTGCGATCCTGATCGGCGAGCGACCCGGATTGACGGCGCCCGACAGTATGGGGGCCTATCTCACCTGGAACCCGGGACGGCAGACCACCGACGCTGAGCGCAACTGTATCTCCAACATTCGGCCCGACGGCACCGGGTACACCGATGCGGCGTTGCGGATTGCGCATCTGCTGCGCGAGATGCGGGCACGGCGGCTGTCCGGAGTTGCCCTCAAGGACAGCAGCGATACGACGCCGGCGATCGGTGATGGCTGATCAAATCGGCGCTCTTATTGCGATCTGCCGAACATGCCGATTATGCCGGTTGAGCCTTTGACGTGGCCGTTGAGCGCTTGCGTCAATTCCTCTCGCGTCATCCCGGGCGCCAGGGCCTTCGGGTCAAGATCTGTCGCCATCAGGATAAAGGTGTAGTGGTGGAAGCCAACGCCAGCGGGCGTACATGGGCCAAAGTAATTCGGTAGATTCATCGTGCTCTTCCCACCGACGTATTTCTCGGAAGGCCCGCTGACCTCGCCCTCCGCGAAGCCTGTGACCGAGGCCGGGATGCCGTAGGCGACCCAATGCGCCACGCCCGCCGGCGCCCGGCCTTCGGGGTCGATCACCATGATGGCAAAGCTCTTGGTGTCCGGCGGCGGGTTCGACCATGACAACGCGGGTGAAACATTCTCGCCGACACAGTTCGGGTTGCTCTTGTTGTTGCCGACATATTTCTTGTCGAGGACAGTGCCGTCCTTGAATGAAGACGACGTGATCTGGAACGGCTCCGCGGCGGCGACCCCGCTGCCGATCGAGGCTGCGCCCCACAGGACGCAGGAAGAAAACGCGAGACGGCCGATGTGCCGCAATGCAGGCATGAGATCCTCCCGGATGTAGGTTAAGGCCGCGCACTTTGGCGCGGCCAATTTGGAACACCTGATCAAGCGTTAGTGCACGATCATCCCAGTGAGCAGGTAAGCCTGCAACATCACCAGGATGCCGACCAGGCATGCGAGCGCGATCGAGTGCCAGAACACGAAGCGCAGGATCGTGCCTTCGTGACCGAACCAGTTGGTCGCCGTCGATGCAACAACGATCGACTGGGCGTCGATCATCTTGCCCATCACGCCGCCCGACGAGTTCGCCGCGCTCATCAGGATCGGCGACAGGCCGAGCTGTTCGGAGGTGATCCTCTGCAGATTGCCGAACAGGATGTTGGACGCGGTATCCGATCCGGTCAGCGCGACGCCCAACCAGCCCAGCAGGGTGCCGAAGAACGGGTAGAGCACGCCAGCGCCCGCAAAGGCGAGACCCAGGGTCGCGTCGAGGCCGGAGAGGCGGGTCAGCGTTCCGATCGCCAGCATCGCCGAGATGGTGATGAGCGAGTAGGCGCAGACCTTGATGGTCGTGGCATACGATTTCACCAGCCGGGCGGGCGAGAAGCCCATCAGAAAGCCGGAAATGATCGCGGCGATCAGCATGCCCGAGCCGGTGTAGGAGAGCCAGGTGAACGAGAACACAGCCCCTTCGGGCGTCGGCTTGGCGGCGACGGGCGGAACTTTATTGATCAGATTGTGCAGGTCCGGCACCGGAAAGTTCCAGGTCGCGACCGGGTTGACGATGCCTTTGAACCAATTCGTGCCCCAGAGCAGCAGGATGACGCAGACGATGATCCAAGGCATCAGCGCCATCCACACTTCCTGTGAGCTTGGATTCAACTTCTTGGCTGGCGGTCTTCTGCTCCATCGTGGCAGCGGAGTCGTCGTGGCTGCGCAGCGCCGGCGAGAGCCACAGTTCCTTCGGCTGCCACACCTGCAGGAACAGGATCAGACACGCCATCGAGATCAATGAGGCGCCGATATCGACGATCCACGGGTTGATGAAATTGGAGATCAGGAACTGCGGGACCGCGAACGACACGCCGCAGACCAGAATGGCAGGCCAGATCTGCCAGCATCCCGCGCTTCCCGGCGAAGGTCCAAATCAGCCAGAACGGCACGATCAGCGAGAAAAACGGCAACTGCCGGCCGACCATGGCGCCGAGCAGATAGGGATCAAGCCCGGTGACGCTGGCAAGGCCGGCGATCGGGGTTCCGAGTGCTCCGAAGGCGACCGGGGCCGTATTGGCGATCAGCGAGAGGCCCGAGGCCGCCAGCGGCGAAAAGCCGAGGCCGATCAGGATCGCACCGGTCACCGCGACCGGCGTTCCAAAGCCTGACGCGCCCTCAAAGAAGGCGCCAAACGAAAACGCGATCAGCAAGAGCTGGAGACGCCGGTCCTGGGTGACGCCGCCGATCGTGGTCTGCAGAATCTCGAAGGCTCCTTTCTCGACCGTGAGGCGGTACAGGAAGATGACGTTGAGCACGATCCAGCCGATCGGGAAGAAGCCGGTGACGGCTCCCAGCACGGTCGCGCGCAGCGCCATCCCGGCCGGCATGGTGAACAAAAAAATCGCGACAAGATTGGCGACGATGAGCGCGATGATGGCCGCGATATGCGCCTTGACCTTGTTGCTTGCGATCAGGACCAGCAGCGTCACGACCGGAAGCGCGGCCGCGATGGTCGATAAGACCTGATTGGTAAAAGGATCGTAGACCTGATTCCACACGATCGGTTCCTCCCCAGCAGTGTGATCGGCAAATGGCGGCGGGTTGGGTCCCGCTCGCCGCGTCTGCGATGCCGATGCGATAAATCGCAACCTAGCAGGGAAAAACCCGGATCTAAAAGTCTCTTCCCGGGGTTTTCCTTAGGGTCAATCACGAACCTGTGTTGCGCTGGAATGAAAAACGAAACCCGGGAGTCTCTGGCCAAGTAGCAACGCGCTCTCTGGGAGAACGGACATGAAGGATAAGGATATCGATCGCGCGGACGAAAAGGGCCTCAATCGACGCAAGGTGCTGGAATGCATGACCTGGGCCGGCGCCGGCGTGCTGTGGACGGTCACCGGCGGGGTGCCACAGTCGCTCGGCATTGTCGGCGAGGCGATGGCCGCAGGCGCTGGCAACGTGACGTTCATGCAGATCAGCGACAGCCATATCGGCTTCGACAAGGCCGCCAATCCCGACACCCCGGGTACGCTGCAGGCTGCCATCGCCAAGATCAAGGCGCTGCCGACCAAGCCGGCGTTCATGATCCATACCGGCGACATCACCCACCTCTCCAAGGTCAAGGAATTCGATGATGCCAATGGCCTGATCTCTCAGGCCGGGCTCGACGTCCACTATGTTCCCGGCGAGCACGACGTGATCGACGACGAGCGCAAGATCTATCTGGAGCGCTACGGCAAGGGCACCAAGGGGGACGGCTGGTACAGCTTCGATTCAAACGGCATCCACTTCATTGGTCTCGTCAACGTCATGGACCTGAAACCTGGCGGCCTCGGCAATCTCGGCGATGCACAGCTCGCCTGGCTGGAGGATGATCTGCGCGGCAAGGCCGCGAGCCAGCCGATCGTGGTGTTTGCCCACGTGCCGCTGTGGACCGTCTACCAGCAATGGGGTTGGGGCACCGACGACGGCGCCAAGGCGCTCGATTTGCTGAAAAAATTTGGGTCAGTGACCGTCCTCAACGGTCACATTCATCAGGTCATGCAGAAGGTCGAGGGCAACGTCACCTTCCACACCGCGACCTCGACGTCGTTCCCGCAACCGGCGCCGGGGTCGGCACCGTCCCCAGGCCCCATGAAAGTGCCGGATGATCAGCTGCGTAAGCTCCTGGGCATCACCACGGTGAACTTCAAACAGGGTGAGCAGCGCCTCGCCATCATCGACACGCCGTTGCAGGGCTGAGCGAGGCCGCAATGAAACTGGAAATGATTTGCAGCGGCCCGGGCTATCTCCGGGCCGCGGGGGCGGCCTTCGTCCTCGGAGCTTGCGTGGCTGCGGGGCTCGCATGGGCGGCGACGGACGCGAGCGTGAAGATCGACAACTTCACGTTCGGCCCGGAGAAGCTGACCGTGAAGGCCGGCACCACGGTCACGTGGACCAACGAGGACGACATCCCGCACACAGTGGCATCGTCAACCAAGGCCTTCAAATCCAAGGCCCTGGACACCGACGACAGCTTTTCCTTCACCTTCACCACGCCCGGCACCTACGAATATTTCTGCTCCCTGCACCCGCATATGGTTGGGACGGTCGTGGTCGAGCCCGCGGACGGAGCGGATAAGCCGAGTCCGTAAAGACCCAAGCTATCGCCGGGCGGCGGCGAGGGTATTGACCAGCAGAACGGCGAGCAGGCCACACAGCAGGATCGCCCCGGCGGCAAGCGCGCCGCCCGGGATCAAGGACGCGATGATCGCCGCGACGGCGACCACGCCGAGGATCGCAGCGGCCAGCCAGCCGTCGTCGATGAACAGTCCGATCAGTTCGCGGAATGCGGTGGTGAACAGGCTCATGACAAGGCCGCCGCGCTTTGTCGCCGCGCCAGGGTGACCGCCAGCAGCGCGGTGACGAGAAACAGAACCGCAAAGGCGATGATGGCCAAGTCTTCGCCGGGCCACGTCACGCCCAGCCCTTCACCTGTCCAGAATACCCCGAAAGCGGAGAGCATCACGCCAACCACGAATTTCAACGTGTTCTCCGGCACCTGCGCCAGCGGGCGGTGAAGCGCAAAGCCGACCGCGACCACCAGAAGGCACGCCGCGACCGCGCCGATGCTGGCCGGAACCAGAAGACCATGGCCGGCCCCGACGGCGAGCACAATGAACACGACCTCGATGCCTTCGAGCAGAACTGCCTTGAAGCTTGCGAGGCCTGCGACCCAGTCGAGGCGGGCCTCGTGACGGCGCGCCTGCTCGCGCAACTGCTCCGTCTCCTGCGCGAAGGCCTTGGTCTCGTCGTGCAGCGGGATCAATCCGGCAGCGCGCAGGATTGCCTTGCGCAACCAGCGCATCCCAAACAACAGCAGCAGGATGCCGATCAGAAACTGGAGCGGGTGAAGCGGGACGTGATTGAGCAATGGTCCGAGCGCGAGCACGATGACGGCGAGCAGGCCGAGCCCAGCTAGTGCGCCGAGGCCGGCGGGACGCCATCCGCGTACGCTGGCAACTGCCAGTACAATGGTAAGCGCTTCCACAGCCTCAACCATGGAACCCAAGAACGCGGCTGAAACCGCCGGCGCTGCGGACGTCCAGTTCATCGTAAGTTGCCCAAATGAGCATCGTTCATGGGAATTTATCCCCTAGTTCAAACGGCTAAATCACTAATTTTCTGCCGTCCCAGCTAAATATTCGTGCCGCAAAATGATAGATCAATTCCAAACTCCGGTATGCCAACATACTGGGTCGGGGAGAAAACCCAGGCAATGCAGATGTGCGTCTCGGGGCCAGAGCTCACACCGAAATCGAATTTCGTCCAGCGGGCGCGTCTGCGTTTGGCGAACGGTCTCAAGCCAGGGGCGACAGCCGTCGCCGAACCGGGACTGTCGCCGCGCGACATCCTCTTGGGCTCGCTCAAGGCCATCGGGGTTACGGCTGGTGTAACGGGCGGCTTAGTGGCGCTGAAATATTCAATCGACTTGACGGAAATCGAGCACCTATCGTTGCTGATGTACTTGGCTGTTGTCGTGTTGGCAGCGACCAGGTGGGGGCCATTGCCGGCAATCATCACGGCGTTGGCGTCTGGTGCCGCGCAGGCTTTCTTCTTCTACCCGCCGGCACTTCAGCTTCAAGGTTGATGATCCGCACAACCTCTTGCACCTGATGGTGTTTCTGTTGGTCGCCTTGACGACCGGGAATCTCGCGACTCGGCTGCGACGCGAACGTGATTTCGCCCAAGCACGTGAGCTCGAGATTCGCGGGCTCTACGAGTTTTCGCGCCGGTTGGCCTCAGGGTTCACGGCCGACGATCTGATTGCGGCGGTGCAGGACTATCTATCCAACACACTCGGCCGTCCGACGATCATGGTTCCGCCTCCTGGCTCGCTCGGTGTCCTATTGGCGGATAGCAACGGTCTGCCGAGCGACGTCCGAGCCGAGGCGCTCGCCATGATGACCCCCGGCGCTCTGGAACAGCGGGCGATCGCCGATTTTGAGACCGGACGACTCTGGTTGTTGCGCGCCGTCTCCTCACAGGCCGTCACCTATGGGGTGATTGCCGTTGATCTCGGCAGCCGTTCAATCGCAGAGGTCGCACGCACCAAAGTGCAGGCCGACAGGGTCTTGGCGGAGACCAACGCGAGGCTCGAACGTCTCGATGTTGAGACCGCGCTCAGCACCGCGCGATCACGTGCTCGGGCCGATGAGCTGCGCGCCGCCCTGATCGGCACGGTGTCACACGAGTTGCGCAGTCCGCTCGCCTCGATCGTGGGGTCCGCGAGTGTTCTCGACCGCGTGCCGGCCATACGGCAAAACGGACAGATTCAGCCGCTGGTCGAATCTGTTTTGGACGAAGCCAGGCGGCTCGATGACGACATCCGGAAACTGCTCGATGCAACCAGGATCGCGGCGCGAAACGTGCGGCCGCCACAGGAGTGTATCGACATCCTCGAGATCATCGACCGGTCGGTGCGGCGCAAGCGCCGCGAGCTCGATCGCCACGACTTGCGGATCAACGTGGCGCGCGACGTGCCGCGCGTATTGGCTGATCCGGTGTTGGTCGAGCAGGCGGTCGCGCAGCTCCTCGAGAATGCGGCCAAATACTCCGGCGTCGGATCAGTCATCAGCATCGCCGCCAAGCTCGAGCATCAAAACGTGGTCATCTCGGTGACAGATCAAGGATCCGGGCTGACGACGACCGAGAAGTCTCTGGTCGGCCGTCGTGCGTTTCGCGGCGAGCAACATCGCGGTTTCGTTCCAGGCTCAGGTCTCGGCCTGTGGATCGCCCATTGTTTGGTTGCCGCGAATGGCGGGTTGTTGGAAGCCGAAAGCAACGGAACCGGTCATGGAACTACGATTTCGGTTCGGCTGCGGGCCGAGCACGCTGACAGGCTGGCGACAGCAAAGGTGAGACATGGCTAGTCTGCAAGGCGCGGTCCTGGTCATCGATGACGAGGCGCATATCCGGCGTTTCGTCCGCACCGGTTTCGAGCTCGAAGGTTTCGCCGTGCGTGAGGCGGAGAATGCTTCGGCCGGGCTGCGCTCGGCAGCGCTTGAACCACCCGACCTGATCATCCTCGACCTATGTTTGCCCGACATGCACGGCTCCGAGGTGCTCGCGCACGTGCGGGCGAGATCGAACGTTCCCGTCATCGCGCTCTCCGTTGAAGCGGACGAAGCGGAAAAGGTGCGCATGTTGAACCTCGGGGCCGACGATTACGTGGTCAAACCATGTGGCATCGGCGAACTGCTTGCGCGGGCGCGCGCGAACATGCGGCGTGCCCTGCCAGCAACAGGCAAACCATCGCTCATTCGCTCCGGTCCTCTGACGATCGATCTTGATGCGCGGCGCGTGATGCTTGACGGCACCCGGGTGCGGCTCACCCGAAAGGAGTTCAGCCTTCTCCGTGTACTGGCGCTGCATGCGGGCGAAGCGGTCACCCAGCAGCAGCTGCTCACCGAGGTCTGGGGCGAAGAACATGTCAACAAGTCGCAATACCTGCGCGTGCTGGTGCGACAGGTGAGGGGGAAGATCGAGAAAGATCCGGGTAATCCGAAAATACTCACGACCGAATCAGGCATCGGTTATCGCCTGGAAGCGAGCCCCGCGGAGGACTAAAGCATGATGACTTTTCTTCGAATCGTCATCGCGCTTTAGCTTATTGTTTGAGCATGATCTTTTCCGAAAACCGGTATCCCCGTTTCGGGATCATGCTTTAGAGCGTCAAGTGTGCGCGCCGGCTTCCGCGGGCTCGCCCGTGATCGCGCCATCCGCCGCGCGCTGATCATCAACATAAAGGGGCAGGCGCACGCTAAAGCACGAGCCTTCGCCTTCGATGCTCTCGACAGTGATGCGACCGTGATGCAGATCAACGATCATGCGCACGAGGTAAAGGCCAATTCCAGTTCCGACAATCCCCGACACATTGCTGCCGCGCGAATAGCGGGCGAAGACGCGGTCGATGTCTGCAGCTGGAATCCCAATTCCATGATCCTTGACCGATACCACCGCCTCGCCGGCCTCAATCGCCGCCCGAATGGTGATCGGCTTGCCGGTCGGTGAATACTTGACCGCGTTCGACAGGAGATTGCTGAATACCTGATGCAGCAGCTTGGGGTCGCCGCTCATGCGTAGCGAGTCGACCTCGAAGCGTTCGATGATCTGCGATTTTGCAGCAATTTCACGATGGAGTTGACATACGTCGGCCAAAACACCGGCAAGGTCGATTTCCGCGGGATGGAAATAGAGCTCGGCACCTTGCTCGATGAGCCGCGAGGAGTTGAGCAAATTGTCCATCAGATGCGTCATGCGCAGCACCGCGGCGCGGATCTTGCCGGCCCGCTGACCTACCTCAGTCGCCGGCATGCGCTCTTTCAACTTGATCAGGCGCCGGGCGTTGCCGTCGATGATGGTCAGAGGCGTGCGAAACTCGTGCGACGCCATGGATACGAAGTTGCGTTGCATTGCAGTCAGTTGCTGCTCGGCTGCGAGCTTTTCCTCGAGCATGGATGCCTGCTGAGCCAGGCCGCGCTGACTCACCATCAGTTCGATGGCATTGCGCTGGAAGACGACGGCGGCGCGGGCCATTGCCCCGATCTCATCGTGCCGCTCGGTCCCTTGCACGTCGATGTCGGTCTTGTTGTAGGCGAGATCGCGCATGCACTTGGCGAGATGCAGCAGCGGGGTGGAGATCCCGCGGCTGATGTACCAAAGCCCGGCGGCGACCATAACGCCGGCGACCAGGATCGCCGTTCCAATCAGCCATAAGGCTTGCCGGTAAGTGGCGGCCACCCGGTTGGCTGCGGCCTGTGCGTTTGCGACATTGCGGCTGGTGAGCTGACCGAGCACATCGCTCGCCCCATCATAAGCGGATTGCGACCGGGTAAGATACATGGTGGTGGCTTCCGCCGTTCCGCCACCGTGCGACAGGGCCAAGACTTCGCCGGCAATGCCCCGATAATCACGCCATTTGTCCTTGAACTGGGCGTAGAGGGCGGCTTCGGCGGGATCGTGTCCAACGAGCTCGTAACTGTGCTGCGCCTGCGCAATCGAACGGTCGAGCAGCGCCAGCGTGTCCTCGCTCGCACCGATGCCGCGTCCGGCGGAGGACAGAACATCGCGGCCTTCGGCGGCGCGGAAATCCGAAGTAAAGTTGTTGAGGTCACCGAGGATACGGGTGCTCGGCAACCAGACCTCGACGATGCTGGTGGAAACCTTGTTGAACTCGTGCAGCCACGAGATGCTGAACAGGCCCAGCACGATCACCAACAGGAAAAACAAAACAAAGACAGACGATAACTGGAAGCGGATCGATCGCGGCTGGCGCATGTGGCCGAAGGTCTCTATGAGGCAGGTTTGCTTTGAAAACCTAGTTGTCTCAGTATAATACGCCGAGGATGCGAGCGGAACCGCTGGGGATGTGGGAAGAACGCAAGAAGATCCTATGTGTCGAAGACGATCACGAGACCGCAGGCCTGATAGCCGAGGAACTCGTGGATCGCGGATACGAGGTTTTTGTCGCGCGCGATGGCCGCGAGGGGCTCGCCGCGATCCTGAAACATGATCCCGATCTCGTCCTGTCCGATATCAGCATGCCCGGAATGTCCGGTTTCGAGCTGCTCGAGCGCGTCACAGCGCTGGCACCGCGGTTCCGGCATATGCCGTTCGTGTTCCTCACCGCGCTCACCGACCGCAACAACGAGCTCAAGGGCCGCCAACTCGGTGCCGATGACTACGTCACCAAACCGATCGACTTCGACATGTTGGAGACGATCATTCAAGCACGTCTGGCCGGTGTCTCCCGCAACGAGAAATGGCCGAAGCTCATCGACCTCAACGATCGCGAAGTCGAGACCTTGACCTGGGCCGCCCGCGGCAAGACGTCGGCCGAGATCGCGAAGATCCTCGGCCTCACCAAACGCACTGTCGACTTTCATATCGACAATGCGCGCATCAAGCTCGGCGCTTCGAACCGCATCCAGGCCGCCATCAAGGCCGCAAGTGGAAACTTGATTGACCCTTGAAGCGGCCGGCCTGAGCCCGGATCTCACCAAACCACGATGAGACAAACGACCCCGAACGGGAGCAGCGTTACGCCAAGATAGATCCAGGTCCGGTAGGAGGCCGGGTCCTTGGGCAGGATGAACAGCTCGACCAGCATCCACACGCAGAAGCCGATGCCGAGCAGGGCACGAATCAAGTCGCCGCGCGGAACATCATACCAAGTGCTGCCGAGATGCTGCGGAGCGCTGACCCGCGCTGCCATGAGGCCCAAAACGATCAACAGCAAGGACCGGAAGAACAGGCCAGCTATCTTGACGCGCGCCGTAAGCGGTTCCAGCGTTCCAGCCGCGTCGTGGGACGCCAGCTTGCCTGTACGCCGAGTGACCAATGGAGCTCGCATTCCGATAAGCCCTCCGTCCCGGACGAATAGGTGCCGCCGGTTTCGGGCATAAACCGCAACCACAATCTCCGATCGCCGAAGCATCGCTGCAGTTCCGCTTACAAATATATATTTGAAGCCGCTGTTCATCAATGAAAACACTGATCGAATTTGTAGGCTTTGCTCAGGCACAAGCAGAATTGAACGCCAGCCAGTTGGTTATCTAGGTCGAAAACGTGCTCCCGTTGAGACCAGTCGTGCCAGTTTTTGCGGCACCGCCGACCGATCCCACGCCGGAACCTGGACGGGTAAGCGCGGTACCATTGAGGCCCAGCGCCCGGTGCCGTCTGCGCAAACGGGGAGATCCTGGGCGACAGCCGATTCGGATCTTTCAACGAGCGTGCCAAGACCATTTGTCATCGTGTGACCGATCGCACCCGCCACGCCCGAGCCTGGGGCCGGGATTCGAAACGGACTGATCAGCGCGTCCGGGGCGCCCGTCCTGGGCTCCAAGACTCCGATCGCGTTGCGCACCTCGGTACCATTTGCCACACGCGGTCCACGCGGCCGCGACTGCGCGCTGGAACCGAACGGTCGGCGGTGCGTCAGGAGGGCTTTTCGCCAATCATTTGCGGCGCCGCCGACGTTTGGCCGAAGGTTTGGGTTGCCCAGCGTTGTGTCAATCGGGCCGCTCAACGGGTTGGCCTGACCGCCACGGACGGGGCCCTGGTTGGTGTACAAAGAATCGTGCTCCCGCTGGGCGCGATCCTCAGGGGTCACGATAACCGGACCGGTGGCGCGTGGTAGTTGCTCGCTCGGGGGCGACTACGACTGTTTGTTCACGCTTTGCGGTCGCCGGAGCTTCCGCCGGCTTGGTCGCGGGCGGTCTTGGTGCCTCCGGGGTATGGTCGCCATTGGGGGAGGGGTGACGGGTTCCGGCGTGAGGCGAATCTCGATTGGGGCCTGGCTCTCCAAGGCGCCCGCTGAGCGTACGCCACGTGAGCACGGCGCTGGCAATCCCTGCGTGAGCCAAAACGACGATTGCGGCGCTGATCATCCAGCGGCGCAAATGCATGCTGCGATGGTCGGCCGCGAGAGCAACCATGATCAACCCACTGCGGACAACGGTGTCGCGGTCGTGCCGGATGCCGAAGCCGCGTCGCGTTCAAGATCCCGACTGACGAGGCGGAACACCTCCGCCGACGCATCGCCGAGCTGCGCGCGGTAGCCCGCAACCATGCGGGCGAACACATTATATATCACGACGGCCGGAATTGCCGCGACGAGACCGAGGGCGGTTGCAAGCAGGGCCTCGGCGATGCCGGGTGCGACCACCGCGAGATTCGTCGCGTTCGCCTGCGATATGCCGATGAAGCTGTCCATGATTCCCCAGACAGTGCCGAACAAGCCGACGAACGGCGCGGTGGCACCGATCGTCGCCAGCACGCCGACGCCGCGTGCGATGCGCCGCGCAGAGGCCGCTTCGATCCGCTCAAGCCGCGAAGCGACCCGTTCCTTGATGCCCTCCGCACTCGCCATGCCGGCAGAGAGCTTTCTGCTCAGTTGCCGCCGCCTCGAGGAGATCGCGGACCTCGCCCTGCGTGTCGGCAAGCCGCTCCATAGCTTCGGCGATGGAAGCCGCAAGTCCGAGGTTGCGCAGAGCGACACCGATCTGACGACGCGACCAAACAATGTCCACGGTCTTGGTCAGCCAGACGGTCCACGTCACCATCGAGGCGACGCGCAAGACCGATCAGCACGGCTTTCACGACCGGATCAGCATCTTGATACATGCCCCACGGCGTGAGATCCCGGGGCAGGGTCGCCGTGCCAACGACAGCGCCCGCGTTCTGCGCGGCCGCGAGATCCAGCGTCACCAACGCAAAAAGCCGGAGCAGGGTGAAACGAGCCATCATTCGTTTTGATATGGCCTTACGTTTCGGCTTCGGCAACGCCCCCGGCCGGCTTCGTCCGACTCGGCTCGTGGGCCGCCTTCGCGCGCGAGGAACAGTGTCTGCAGCGCCGGCACCACCACCAGCATGATGATCGGGCCGACCAGCATGCCGCCCACGACCACCGTAGCCAGCGGCTTTTGCACCTGGCTGCCGATGCCGGTCGAAACCGCCGCCGGCAGGAGGCCGATGCAGGCGGAGAGTGCCGTCATCAGCATCGGCCGCATGCGCTGCTTCGGCCGCATGGAACATCGCCTCCATCGGGTCGCCGGTCGACTGCCGCGAACCTGATTGTAGTAGGTGATCACCAGATATTCCGTTCATCACCGACACGCCGAACAGCGACACGAAGCCGATCGCGGACGGAGATGCTGAATTCCAGCCCCGTGATATACAGTGCCAAGTATGCCGCCGCGACCGAAACGGAATTCCAGCGAGTGCCAGCAAGCTGTCGCGCAGCGAATTGAACAGGCCGTAGAGCAGGGCGAGGATCAGCACCAATGCGATCGGCACGATCATCTCGAGGCGTGCTTTCGCCTGTTGCAATTCCTCGAACTCACCAGCCCATTCGATGCGATAGCCGTTGGGAAGCTTGATATTGTGGGCTATGCGCTGCTGCGCTTCCGCGACCGTGCTGCCGAGGTCGCGTCCGCGCACACTGAACTTGATTGGGATGAAACGCTGGTTGCGCTCGTGGAAAGATGTAGGACGCGCCGGTGTCGAGGCTGATCGTCGCGAGCTCGCTCAGCGGGATGTAAGCGTTGCCACCAACGTTGTCTGGGGTACGCCAACCTTGATCTTGCGCCACGATCGCAAGCTGATCGACGAAATTGTGGCGCAAACGGACATTGACGCCGAATTGGCGATCGGCTTCCAGCACGGTCGTCGCGACCGTCCCGCCCAGCGCCGCTTGCACCACGTTGGCAACGTCGCCGGACGTTGAGCCCGTAGCGGGCGGTCTTCTCAGCGATCGACGGTGATGTTGAGGTTTGGCTGACCCAGCACGCGGAAGATTCCGAGGTCAGAGACCCCGTTGATCTGATCCATTTCATGCAGGACCATCGGCGGCCAGATCGTTCCAGCTGTCCGAGATCGGGGCCGACGATCTTGACCGAGTTGGCGCCTTTGACGCCCGACAGACCTTCCTCGACGTTGTCTTGGATATATTGCGAGAAGTTGAAGCCAATTCCGGTGAATTCGGTGGCGAACTCCGACTGCAGCTCTTCGACCAGCTTCTCCTTGGTCATGCCCCGATGGCCATTCGTCAAACGGCTTGAGCGGGGCGAAGAACTCGGCATTGAAGAAACCGGCCGCGTCGCTGCCGTTGTCGGGGCGTCCGTGCTGGGAGACGACCGTGATGACCTCCGGATGCCGTATCAGGATCTCGCGGATTCGGTTGACGTAGGGATTGCCGGCTTCGAGCGAGATCGTCGGCGGCATGGCGGCGCGGATCCAGAGATTGCCTTCTTCCAGATGTCGGCAGGAACTCGGTGCCGAGCTGCGAGATCAGCAGCCCGGTAGCGAGCAAGAACACCACCGACCCGACCACCATGGTCTTGCGGTTGCTTGAGCGCCCATCGCAGAACTGGCGAATAGACTGAGCGCGCAGTCCCCGTGACAATGAACGTTTCGACTTCATTCACGTGCTCCGGGATGACCAGCGATGCCAGAACCGGTGTCACCGTGAACGTCGCAATCAGCGCGCCGCCATGGCAAAGCCGTAGGTCCGGGCCATCGGATTGAAGATCTGGCCTTCGACGCCCTGCATCGTGAACAGCGGAATGAAGGCTGCGACCGTGATCGCGGCAGAGAAGAAGACGGCCTTGTCGACTTCGAGCGCGCTGATCAGGATGAGGCGCAGGCGGTCGGTCCAGTGATTGCGCGCTACTGGCATCATGCGACACCGTCGGGTCGGTCCCCACCGTCTGTTCGGCCAGGCTCTGCAACAGCAATTCGCCGCTGTGTCGGGTGGCGCCTGCAAATTGCGAAAGACGTTCTCGACCAGGATCACCGCTGAGTCGACGATAATGCCGAAATCGACGGCGCCGACCGACAGGAGGTTTGCATCCTCGCCCGAGCAGCACCAGGATGATGACGCTGAAGAACAGCGCAAACGGGATGTTGACGCCGACGATGATGGCGCTGCGCAGGTCACCGAGAAATATCCATTGAATGAAAAAGACCAGCAGGCATCCGAACACGAGGTTGTGGATGACCGTATGCGTGGTGACTGCGACCAGGGTGGTGCGATCGTAGAACGGCACGAGCTTCACGCCGGCCGGCAGCGATCCGTCGCGTGTTGAGTCGTGCGACCGCGGCTTCGATGCGTGGCACGACGTCGTTGGTGTGCAGGGTGCGGTTCATCACGACGATCGCCTTCGACGACGTCGTCTCTGATCGTCGCGCCCGGCTTGACCCAGCCGCGGGACGTAGCCGACGTAGACCTTGGCTACGTCCTTGACCAGCACAGGAACGCCGTTCGTCTGGCTGAGAACGATGTTGTCGATATCGTCGACCTTGTAGCCGTCGAGTCAGGTTGGCTGTTGCCGCCGTCGTCGATCAGGCCGACGCCGCGGATATTGACCGATTGCTGGCCGAAACTGATGGTGCGCCCGCCGACATTGACGTTGGCGTTGCCGATGGCGCTCAGCATCTGGGGCAGGGTGACGTTGTAGGCGTCGAGCTTGTTGAGATCGACCTCGACCTCGAACTCCTTGGTGGTTCCGCCCCAGGTGTTGACCTGGACGACGCCCTCGACGGTGAGCAGCCGGCGCTGCACGATCCAATCCTGCACCGTGCGCAGGTTGGTCAATCCGAAGTGCGGCGGACCGACCAGTTGATAACGAAACACTTCGCCAACGAGGCTCGAGCCCTGGATCTGTGGCGATACGTTGTTGGGAAGCGAGACGTTCTGTTGCAGGTTGATCGCCGTCTGCGACGAGGCAAAGTAGTAATCCACGCCGTATTTGAAAGTCACCCGTACGAACGACAGACCGTAGAACGAGGTGGAGCGAATGATATCGACCCCCGGCGTGGTGGCGAGCCCGACCTCCATGCGGAATCGTGTAGTAGCGCTCCATCTCTTCGGCGGAGAGACCAGGCGCCTGCGCCGTGATTTCCAGGATGACCGGCGCTGGGTTTGGATAGGCCTCGATGTTCAGCCGCGTGAACGCCACGATCCCGGCGCCGACAAACACCAGCAGGCAGAGAAGAACGATCGGACGCCGGGTCAGTCCAAATACAACCAGACTCTTAAGCACAATGATCCCCCGCTCATCGCTCGCATTCGTGGGATTCGGCAAAAAGCGTGGGTTCCGTCCGACGCGATCATCGCGTCGCCGTCGTCAAGGCATTGTTCATGAACAGGCCCCCTCCGGTCGCGACGATCTCGCCCGGCTTCAGCCCCTCCAGGATCTGATGATATCCATCGTACTGAATGCCGATCTTGACCGTTCGTTTGGTGAAGTGGCGACGATCGGTCGTGACCCAGACGATCATCGTGCCGTCGCCCTCGCGGATGACGCCATTGAGCGGCACCGCCGGCGAGCGGATCGGGTCGCCGACCTGGATCACGAAGTTGGCGAACATGCCGGCCCAGAGCTCGTGGCGCGGATCTTTGATGACGGAGCGGACCAGAACCCGGCGCGTGTTGGGATCGACGGTCAGCCCGATGGTGTCCACCTGGCCGTCGAACTCGTGGTCCGGATAGGCCGAGACCTTGACCTTCAACGGCTGCCCGACCCGATAGGCCGGCGCGTCGGTCTCGGGGACGTTGGCGAGCAGCCACATGGTCGAGACGTCGGCGACCGCGTATGGCGCCGGCGGGTTGCCGGGTTGCACGTAAAGACCCGGCGCCGCATTGCGCGCCGCGACGCGGCCAGGGACTGGGCTGTAGACGACCAGGATCGGATCGACCTTGCGCTCCTTGATCATCCGGTCCATCTCGGCGTCGGTCTTGCCGAAGATGCGCACCGCGTCGCGGGCGGCTCGCAGGTTGCCTTCCGCCGTCTGCTGGTCGGACACCGCCTGCTCGTATTGCTGTTGCGACCAGGCCCGGGTCTCGTACAGGGTCTTGGCGCGGGCCAGATTGCGGCTCGTGAGGTCGAGAACGCTGGCCGCGGAAATCAGCGTCGAGGACGCCTGCACCAGGTCGGGGCTGTCGATCGTGAACAGGACCTGCCCCTTTTGCACCTCGTCGCCCAATTGTGCCGACAGCTGCACGATGCGGCCCGGATATGGCGTGAACACCTGGACGGTCATGTCCTGGTTGAAGTCGATGCTGCCGATGGCCGTCTTTTCGACCGGGAATTCACGACTGGCGACCAGCTCAGGCTTGACGGTCGCGACGTCCCTTTCGGCCAACTCGAGGCTGTTGCACATCGAGCGCGGTCGGGATTGCGGCGCGCGGCCGGAGGCCCTGCTTGTGTCCTCCTCGGTGCCGGCGGCCTTCGCGGTCACGCGCGCCGCGCCGCGGAAATCCTCGACGTGTGTTGCAAAATAAGCACCCCCCGCGAAGCTCGCCAACGCGACCGCGGCAACTGCCCATAGAACAACGGTTTTTTTCCTAACTGCCATGGGAAGTACCGCGCGCGCGACTGCATGTCGGCGACTTCACCACGAATGCCGCTCCGCCGCTTGCGGGTCTACTGTCATGAATCACAGTTTCGCGCCCATGCTTAACATTTAAAAGACTGCTGTGCTTTCCGGGTCATGGCCAGCAAAAGGCCGACGTGGCAAGCTCTCTGGGGTGGGTCCTAGCCGGGGGGCTAGGATGGGTGGGGTATGTGGGTCAAGCGGGTCCTAGTCATCGCCGCCGCGTTGACGGCTGCAACGGCGCTTGCCAGTTGCGCCGTAGGGCCGGATTTTGCCCCGCCGTCAGCGCCGGAAAGCGAGCGTTATACCAAGGAACCGCTGCAAACCAGCACTTCCTCCGCGCCGGTCGCGGATGGCGCCGCGCAGCACTTCCGCACCGGCCGTGATGTCGAAGGCGAATGGTGGCGGCTCTACGGGTCGCGCAAGCTCAATGCGCTGATCCGGCGCGCCCTGGACGCCAATCCCAACCTGCAGTCGGCCATGGCGGCGCTGCGAGTGGCCAACGAAAGCGTCTATGCACAGCAAGGCAAGTTCTTTCCCGCTTATTGCGGCCAACTTCAATCCAAGCCGGCAATCGCAATCGACCGCGCTCGCGCCGGTGCTGGGACTATCTCCCTCCGCTATTCCGACCCCTCCCGGCATGCGGGGCAAACGTGCCGGCGCCCAGCCAATCATAACCCGTTCAACCTGAACACGAGCCAACTCACGATCGCCTACACCCTCGACGTCTGGGGGCAGAACCAGCGCGCCGTCGAAGTTGCAGCAGGCGCTCGCCGACTTTCAGCACTTTCAAGTCGAGGCTGCCTACCTGAGCCTGACGTCCAATGTGGTCGTTGCGGCGATCACCGAGGCCTCGCTGCGGGCGCAGATCAAGGCGACCGAAGACCTGATTCGTGCCGCCTCGGATATCCTCAAAGGCCGTCCGTGACCAATTCGAGCACGGCGGGGCAAGCCGCGTCGAAGTTGCCCTGCAGGAGGCCAACTTGGCGACACTGGCGGCAACGCTGCCGCCGCTGCGCAAGGCGCTCGCCATGCAGCGTGACTTGCTGGCGGCGTTGACGGGACGGCCGCCGAGCGAACCGCCGCCGGAAATCTTCCAGCTTACCGATCTGCACCTGCCGTCTGACCTGCCCCTGAGCGTGCCGTCCCAGCTCATCGAGCAGCGGCCCGACGTGCGCGCGGCGGAAGAGCAATTGCATTCGGCCAGTGCCCAGGTCGGGGTCGCCTATCGCCAACATGCTGCCGAACTTCACCATCAGCGGAAACCGCGGTTATACGGCCTGCCGACCTTGCGGCGCTGGCGGTCTACTTCCGACACTTCAACCTGTTCTGGACGGTCGCCGGTAACGCGACCCAGACCGTGTTCGACGGCTTCATCGCTTTTGCACAAAAGCGCGCTGCCGAAGCCACCTATGACCAGGCGGCGTGGAACTATCGCACGACCGTCATCACCGCGCTGCAGAACGTCGCCGATGCGCTGCGTGCCATCCAGAACGACGCGGATGCCTTGCAGGCCGCGCGTGCCAACGAGCGCGCCTGGAAGCTCAGCTTCGATCTGACCTTGCAGCAATATCGTGCCGGCGCCGTGAACATCGTAGGAGCTGCTGCAAGCGCGCAACAGGCCTATCAAACGGCCGTCATCGCTCTGGTGCAAGCGCAGACCAGCGGCTGACCGACACGGCGGCGCTGTACCAGGCCTTGGGCGGCGGCTGGTGGAACCGGCCGAAACCCCTGGAGGAGAAGAAATTCGACGTGGCCAAAGATGCGGCGGTGCCTATGGATTGGACGCTTCCCTGCGGCCCCGCCGTTCTGCCGTGCATCAAGTGAGGGCGGCATGAAGGGCTTGGCCGCGATTGTCGTTTGCCTTGTCGTCATGAGCTCGACGTGTTCGGGCGCCGAGTTGCTTGCTACACCGGTGCCGCCCCTCGCGCCGGACGGCATTGTCCAGTTTTCGCACAGCTGGTCGCCGCTGCCGCTGCTGCCGCGCCGTTTCCAGAACCATTGCGGCTTCTTCCACGGCACCTACGTGTGTGCCAATCATTGCGGGCCAAACTATCAGGTCTACTATTGCTCCGAGCAATCGTTCGGCTGCTGTCAGATCGGTCAGGGCTACTGCAACGACGGCTACGTGCAGTGCGCCCCGCATTATTTCCCATTCAATTGATCCTCCGGTGCATAGATGACCGTGCGCCATACATGACGTCACCGCGCATAGGTGACGTCCTTCGTCATAGGTGACGTCCCGCGTCATAGATGGCATTGCGCCCGCTTTTGGCCTTGTCGTCCCGCTACCACGCCGGCCGAATGTGCACATCGAGGGATCACCGGACATGGCTGAGGTCTGCACGCAGGGGGTCGACACCGGATTCGCAGCCTTGGGCTATGCCAAGGTCGCGGTGCTGGGCGTTGTTCAAGGCATCACCGAGCTCCTGCCGATATCTTCCACCGCACACATGCGCGTGGTTCCGGCCCTGCTCGGGTGGCAAGATCCGGGCTCGGCATTCTCAGCTGCCATGCAGCTCGCCGCCCTGACGGCCGTCGTCACCTACTTCTGGTGCGATGTGCAGCAGCTCGTGTTCGGCTCGCTTGCTGCGCTCGGGCGTCGCGACTTCAAGGATGCATCTTTGCGTCTCTCCGTTTGGATCGTGATCGGCACCATTCCGATCGTGCTGGCCGGTTTGGCCCTGTCCGGCATCTTGAACACCTGCACGTCGCCGCTCCGCGCGTTGAGCGTGATCGGTTGGGCCTGTCTGGTCATGGCGCTCTTGCTCGCACTCGCGGAGCTGAGTGCCCGCCATTTGCGCACGATCAGGAGCGTCACTCTCCGTGACGCATTTCTAGTCGGTCTCGCCCAGGTCGGCGCGCTCATTCCGGGGGTGTCGCGCTCCGGTTCCACGTTGACGGCTGCGCTTGCGCTCGGGTTCAAACGCGAGGAGGCGGCGCGGTTTTCGTTTCTGCTTGGATTGCCGGCAATCGCATTGGCTGGGCTCAAAGAATTGTGGGAACTGCACAAGGCGCATATCGACGCGCATGCATGGTTGGTGCTGATCGTCGGACTGGTTGTTGCATCGGTCTCGGCCTTTGTGGCCATCTGGACTCTCATGTGGATCCTGGAGCGCTTCTCCGCCTGGCCGTTCGTGATCTACCGCGCGCTGCTCGGGATCCTCTTGCTCGTCGGGCTCGCCGTCGGCTGGTTTGTGTAACGCCGCGCATAGATGTCCTTTCATCCATAGATGACGTTTTTCGTCATAGATGACGTTGACGCTGATACTGTGCGTGCGGCCATCCTTCGAGACGCACGCGCAAGCGCGTGCTCCTCAGAGGCTACTCTCAGGATGAGGTATGAGATTGTTGAAACGAAAGAAGCTGCAACAACCACGGCCCTCATCCTGAGGAGCCTGGTCCTGAAAGGACCAGGCGTCTCGAAGGATGGCCGCAGGTTTGAATACGACCGTTCGCATAGATGACGTCGACCTCGGCGGAAGAAGTGCATTGGTGTCGTCGGCCGGTGATGCACTTGACGCGATAATAACTAAATGACTATATATATAGTTATGAAACCGAGTGCAAGACGACTATCCCGCTAACCCGGCCGGTGAAGGCCCGACACCGAAAGGATCAACTTGGTCACGCCTCCGGTTCCCCGTTCCCGGCTCCTGCTCGCGGTGGCGCTTATCGCCCGTGCCGCGATGCTTCATAATGGAGTCAGATTCTCGGTAGACTGAGAGGCGAGGCCGCGCGAAGGAGTCGTACGGTAAACCGCAGACCCGGGATGTTGTGCCGCGCTTAGCGCGTGCCGGTGGAGTCGCTATGATAGGCGAGGGGCGTCCGTTGGGACGAGCGAATGGCAGGTCTGGCACAGAAATCGGCGCTCAGCCGGCTCGTTAACGGGCTCAAGCGCGAGCCGCACGACTTCCGGCCGTCGCTGGAGGTCTTTCCAGCGCTCAATGTCGACAAGCTCGCCGCGGACATGTCGCTTGCCAAGCTGGGGGCGGAGCGGGGCGCCAACGACGAGCCGGCCACCGATTCGGCCGCCCTCGATGACGTCGAGAGCCGGGTCGTCGAATACGTCGAGGCGGAAAAGAACGCGGCGCACGGGGTGCTGCTCGATGAGCTGCGCACCTACAAGGAGCGGCTGATGGCCCTCGACTTCGAGGGCCGCTTCGGCGCCATCCGCCAGGCAGCCCCCGCTGCGGTGAGCGAATTTCGTGCCGAGGCCGCCCAGGGCCGGGACGAGTTGCACAGCCTGCGCCGGCATCTGCGCGATCTCGAGCTCGAGCGCGACGAGTTCCAGCGCCGCAACAAGCTCAAGCGCACCGCGCGCTCCAGCAGCGGCGGCAGCCTCACCCTCAAGGTCGGCATCCTGTTGGTGCTGTTCGTTTCCGAGGTGTTTCTCAATGGTTTCTTCTTGGCTAAGGGAAACGAGCTTGGGTATTTGGGTGGGGCGGTGGAAGCCTTCACGTTTGCCCTGCTCAACGTCGGGGTCAGCTTCCTGATCGGCGTCGTCGGCGTACGCGAGCTCAATCACCGCAATTATTTTCGCAAGCTGCTCGGGCTGATCTCGCTCGTTTGTTACCTGGCGCTGGCACTTGGCCTCAACTTGGTGCTCGCGCATTACCGCGAGGTGGCCGGATCGCTGGTATCCGACGCCGGTCGCGAGGTGCTGATCCGGCTGCGCACGACGCCGCTCGCGGTCACCGATTTCAAGTCGTGGCTGTTCTTCGGCCTCGGGCTGCTATGCTCCTTCATCGCCTTTGCCGATGCGTTTCTCATTTTCGATCCGTACCCGGGCTACGGCGGCTTGGAGAAGCGGCGGAAGATGGCGCATGATGCTTATATCCGGCGCAAGAATGATCTGATCGAGGAGCTTCTCGACATCAGGGATCAGGCGATCGAGGTGCTGGAAGAAGCCAACCGCGATCTATCCGTGCGCCGCTCCGAGCACGATGCCATCCTCGAGGGCCGCTCGCGCATGGTGCGGCTGTTCGCGGCCCATCAGTCTCATCTCGACCGAACCGTCAACGCGTTGCTGTCCGTCTATCGGGAAGCCAACAAACGGGCACGGACGACGCCGGCGCCAGCCCGGTTCACATCACCCTATGTGCTGGAGAAGGTTCCGATCGAGGCGGAGCTGGTTGAGAATTCGGCGCGCGATGACCTGCGCCGCTCGATTACCGAATCGCAAAACATCCTGGCCGGGCAGGTGCAGGCCATTCACGCGGAGTTCGAACGCGCCTTCGCGAGCTATCGCGAGATCGACCACGTCATAGAGGAGACGCCCGTTGCCCGTGCGTACGCGAAGGCGACGTAACCGCAGCGGCGGCGAGGTGCACAAGCATCTCGTCGGCGGCGTGCTCGCGACGCTGGCCATCGGGGTGCTGGCGGCGGGCGCCTACGTCTACGCCACCGCGGCGCGCCCGCCGACGCTCGATCCAACCTCGCTGTGTCCGGTCGACGGACCTCGCTCGGTCACCGTGGTGCTGCTCGATTCCACCGACGACATTCCGGACATTGCCAGGCGGGAGGTGCGCACCGCGCTCACCGATCTCGCCGAGACGCTGCCGGCCTATGGGCTTCTGGAGATCAGGTTGCTCGATGCCGATGCGGCGGGCGGGCGCATCGTGTTTGCCAAATGCAATCCGGGCGACGGCTCGAACCTGAGCGAATACACGTCAAACCCGCGGCTCGCCAAGAAGCGCTGGATGGATGGCTTCCGCGAACCGCTGGACCAAGCACTTGCAGACAGGGTTTCAGCCACTGCCCGGCAAAATCTCGCCCATCATGGAAACCGTGCAGCGGATCGCCGTCGATCGCTTCACGGGACGATCGGCGGATCAGGTTCCCAAGCAACTTGTGCTGATCTCCGACATGATCGAGCACGAAGCCGATTATTCGCAGTATGCGGGGGATCTATCGTACGACCGGTTCAAGGCATCGCGCGCCTACCGCAAGCTGCGCACCGACCTGCACGGCGCCGACGTGCAGATCTATTACATCCAGCGCAACACCGGAAAGCCGCTCAATTCCGTCGATCACATCCGCTTCTGGGCGGACTGGATTCGCGACAATAACGGCCGCCTCAAGCAGGCGAGCAAGCTGCAGGGAGTAGGTTGATTGGCGCCGCGGCACCCTGCCATCGAACGGTTCGCTGAGGCGACCTATTCCACCGGCCTGAACGCCTCCGTGTTCATGAGCGTGGTGGCGCTGGGCTGCATCTACATTCTGGTGGCGAAGCTCGCCGGTATCGATCAGTTCTACGTCACGTTCGTGCCGGTCGCCATCATGCTGACCTATGCGCTGGTGATCTACTTCGCAAGAAACCTGCGCCTGCGCGACGACCAGTCTGGCGACAATCTCTACTACATGGGGTTCCTGTTCACCCTGACGAGCCTCGGGGTGTCGCTCTATCAGTTCTCCGTGGAGCGGGCGGCCGAGGAAATCGTTCAGAACTTCGGCATCGCCATTGCGTCCACCATTACCGGGATCGCGTTGCGCGTCGTGTTCAATCAGATGCGGCGCGATCCCGTGGAGGTCGAGCGCATGATGCGGCTCGAACTCGCGGAAGCCGCGCGCCGGGTGCGGCGCGAGCTCGACAGCACGGTGGTGGAATTTGCCTATCACCGGCGATCCGCCCAGCAGGCGGCGACCGACTCGTTCCGCGATATTGCCGAGAAATTTGATGAGATCGTCGGCAAATTCCAGGGCACATTGGAGGACATCACCGCAAAGCTCGCGACGCCGCTGGAAGCGGCGTCACGCCAGTCGGGCGACACGCTGGGCGAGCTCGCCAAGACGCTCGCGACAACGCTTGGCGAGAGCGCGCAGCAGCTCGGCACCGAGACCGATCGCTTGGCGATCAGGGTGCAGGCAACGGCCCTCAAGCTCGACGAAATCATCACCAAGCTCGGCGCACTGGAGACGCCCGAGAGCGCCATCAAGGCAGGTCTCGAGCCATTGACCCAAGCGCTGGCATTTGCGGTCGAGCGGCTGTCGCAACCTCCGGCCAGCGCCGCGACCGTCAAGGAGGCGGTCGAGGCATCGAGCAGTGCGTTGGCCGCGACCATCGATCAGTTCAGGACGGACTCGCAAGCGCACATTGCGGTGCTGCACGGCATGCTCGAACGCACCGATCAGACGATGACCACGTTCACGGACGTTCTGATCAAAGCGGCCATGGAAACGACCATCCAGACGGAGGGCCTCCGCGAGGCGCTGCTCGCAACTGAAGCCGGTGCACAGACATTGGTCGCGGCAGCGGACAAGATTGCGCGTTCGGTTGACGATGCGCGCGTGCGCCGCCCGCCACTGCAACGGGAGCACGTGGACTGATGGCACAGACGACGATCGGACGTCAGACGGCCTCGTACCGCGAAGGTCTGGTCCTTGGACTGACCATGGCGGAGATCATGTTGTTGCTGGTGTTCTGCCTGCTGGTCGCCGTCGGCGTCGCGCTGGTCAAGGAGCGCAACGAGCGCGACGAGGCGTTGGCGCATTTGAAGGCGATCGAAGCGACGGCCGCGGCCGATGCCGCCATGGTTGCCTCCATCTCCAGAAACCCGGAATTGGCGGAGTTGCTGGAGCAGCGCACCGGGCCGGCGTCGCGCCAGAAGATCGACGAATTCTGGCGTACGCTGGTGGAGAGCAACGACATCGTTGGCAAGCTCGAGCAGCAGGGCGTGCCGCGCGAGGTTTTGCGCGATAAGGCTGGTTCGTTCGCGCAGATGCGCCAGCTGATCACGCGCAACATCAGCCCCGACAAGCTGGCGCGGGCGCTGGCGCTGCAGACGGCGATCGATATGCCCTATCGAAGCGCCGCGAAGCTGCCTCCTGATGAGATCGTGGCTTTGATCGAGCGCGGGCTCGCGGCCGCATCGACGACCAGCACCGAACGCACGTCCACCAGCGGCCATACCTGGCCGCCGATCATCAACCTGAGCGAAGCCAACGGTTACTTCTTTGCGACCGGCCGCGCCGAGTTGACACCCGACTTCGAGTATGGGCTACGAACTTCGGTGGCGCGACGTCTGTTGCAGATCGCTGCCTCCTACGATGTGGACGTGATCGAAGTGATCGGCCACACCGACGAGCAGCCGGTCACCGGCCGCGCCTCCAACCTCGACCGCAACTTGCCCGGCGTGATGCTCGGCGAGACCGATCCGAACAGCCTGCAATGGGGCGATAATGCCGGGCTCGGCCTTGCCCGCGCCCTCGCCGTGGTGCGGGTCCTGTCCGCCGACCCACGCCTGCAGGCGTTCCGCATCCTGCCGCTCTCGGCCGCACAGCTGATCGACACCGACGGCACGCTCACCCGCTGGGACTATCAGGGCGACGTGCGCGAGCGCCGCCGCATCGAGATCCGCATGCGCAAGTCGGCGTAGCGGATTTTATGCGACCGGCACGCTCTGCGCGTGCTGAAAAACATTGTTGGGATCGAACGCTTTCTTGATTTGCTTCAGCCGGGGCAGGTTGGCTCCCCAATAGGCTTGTGCCCAATTGGTGAGATCGAGATCACAGTAGTTGACGTAGCATTCGCCCGACACGAAGGGGCGCATGGCGGCGTAGAGCGTGCGGATATGGCCGAGCTCGCCCTGCGTCTCGACGGCATTCGTCCATTCGGAAAAATACTGGATGCAGAACAGCGTGCCGGCCCGATGCGCAAAGGCCGTGGCATCGCGCGCCACGTGGGTGATGGCGCCGCCATAAGCATCGCAGATCGCGACGACGGACGGCGTTAGCTCGAGCTGGCCGAGCAAGGTCGCAACGCCGGCGTCCGTCAACGGTGAGGTGATGTAATCCGATTTGGCCTTGAAGTAGGTCGGCTGCGGCGTGCCGCCGAAGAAATGCTTGGCCGCATTGAGGAACGACATTGATAGGATGCTTGGCGGTGTGACGGGTTGGGCGACGTCGGTCAGCGCGCGCAGCTCGCGCCTGAACTCGGCCACGCTGCCAATCGACTGGCCGGCGCAATGCAGCTCGATGAGGCCGCCCGCCGCGTGGCCCACGCGCAGGAAGGTCGTGATGTTCGCTGGCGCTTGCGGCGCCCAGGCTTGCCAGGCTTTGAAAAGCTGCTTGGCGTGCGTTTGCGGCAAGCGCCAGGTAACCCCGAGCACGACAACCTCGGGGATGCGGAAAATCTTGAAGCGGAAGCGCGTCACCGCGCCAAAGCTTCCGCCGCCACCTCCGCGCGCGGCCCAGAACAGATCGGGGTTGTGCTGCGCGTCGACCGGAATGATCGCACCCTGGGGATCGACAAGCTCGAGCCATTGCAGGTTGTCGCAGGCGAGCCCGAACGCACGCCCGATCAGGCCAAAACCGCCGCCGAGTGCATGGCCGGCGACGCCCACGGTTGGACAGGTTCCGCCCGGAAACCCGAACCCGGCGGCGCCGATTGCCTCATAGACCGGGCCGAGGGTTGCTCCGGCGCCGACGGTCATCGTCCGCGCGGTGCGGTCAAACGTGATTTGATTCAGCATGCGGGTGTCGATGACGACGCTCGCGCTCTGCGAAAAGCCCTCGTAGCTGTGCCCGCCGCTGCGGACCGCAAACGGCAAGTTGTTGGTGCGGCACCAGTTGACCATGACCGAGACCGCGTTTGCGGTCTTGCACAGGGCGCGCAGTTTGGGCCGCAGCAGCACGCGCTCGTTGGCGGCCGGCTCGAAGGTGTCGTAACCGGGCTGACCGGGTTGCAGCAGTGTTGCATCGTTGGCGCCGAGGTTGGGGAGAGGCGGCAAGGCGGGGGTCTGCGCGGGCGCGTGGCGAACCAGCGCGGGCGCCAATACCGTTGCGGCTCCGAGCGCCTTGAGTGAACCACGGCGTGTGATGGGCGTGGTCATTGTGGGCCTCTGCGTGCGTTCCCAAATGGTAGCATCGTTCGACCCGAAGCGATGCCACCTTGTTGCATAGCCTGCCGCGTCGGGGCGAAATGTGATCGAGTTCACTCATGAAGAGATCGTGATGGCATCGACCTGTGAGCCCGGCACACTGATCGTCGCGTCAGCCTATCCGGATCCGCCGTTCGATATCCTGGAGGACGGAACGCCGACCGGCTTCGATCTGGAGTTGATGCGTGCGATCTGCGCACAGCTGAAGCTGACCATGCGGCCGGTCCGCTATCCGGGCAGTGACTTCAACGGCATTTTCGCCGGACTGGAGCAGGGGATCTATGACGCGGTGATCTCAGGGACGACGATTACGCCGCAGCGTGCCGAACGCGTCCTGTTCTCCAACCCGTATCTCACATTCAATCAGGGCGTCGCCGTCAACCGGCGCACCTCGCCGCATGTGGTCGCTGAGGCTGGCCTGAGCGGCTTGGTGGCGGGCATCCAGCATGGCAACACGTCGGATTTGGTGGCTCGGCGACTGAAGGAAAAGGGGATCATTGCGGATATTCGCTACTATGCGTACGACGCGATTGGCGCGGCGATCAACGACCTGGAGGCTGGCCGCATCGGCCTCGTGATCAAGCTGTTTCCGGTGATCTCCTGGCTCATCAAGGATCGACCGCAGCTTGCGGTCGCCTTCCAGGTACCCACCAATGAACAGCTGGGTATCGCCTTCGCCAAGTCCAACCAGTCGCTGTGCGATGCGGTGAATGAGACGCTCGGCACGCTCAAACGCGACGGCACCTTTGCGGCGCTGACGGCGCGCTGGTTTCCGAACCAAACAACACGGAGCACATCATGATCCGCGCGTTCAAGTTCATCACCGGGCCGGACAACGCGTCGCACGTGCAGGAGGGCACGATCAAGGAGCACGCGCGCACGGACGTGGTCTCGATCCATGTCGAGGAGACGCCGGCCCATTCGTCGCTCGATTGGCACACCGCACCGGAGGCGCAATACGTGATCACCCTGTCCGGCACACTGGAATTCATCACGCGCGACGGCGAGAAATTCGTTCTGCGCCCGGGTGACGTGCTGGTCGCCGAGGACACGATGGGGACCGGCCACCGCTGGCGCCTGATCGATGATCAGCCGTGGCGCCGCGCTTACGTCGTGCTCAAACCGGGCGCGAAGGATACATTTGTGGCGAAGACAGCGGCGTAATTTCTATTTGGCCGGCGCCGCCTCCGCATCCTGCCGGTGCGTTTTGTCCCGGTAGTGCCGGTCGGCCGCGTGCATCAGCTCCCAGATCGCGGGATCGCGGTCGCGCGTCGGCAGCGGGTCGTGGTCCCAGTAGCCAAAGCGATCCTCGCCAGAGACGAGCGTCGCGGCGCGCCGGCCGATGGTCGATTTCGACGTGGGTCGGAATGAACATCATCGCAAAGCCGATGCGCCGGTCGTCGGACGTGTTCGGTTCGGAGGAGTGGAACAGGTGGCCGTGATGGATCGAGAACTCGCCGGGCTTGAGCACGAGGTCGACCGCGGTTGATTCGTCAACATCCACCAGCGCCTGGCCGCGCGAGAGCAGGTTGTCCTTGTCGTGGGTCTCCACGTGCTTGTGCGTGCCGGTGCGGTGCGAGCCTGGGACTGCGCGCATGCAACCGTTGTGACGTGTGACCTCGGTGAGCGCGAGCCACGCCGTGATGATGGTCGGCGGCTTGAGCCCGAAATAGGCGTGGTCCTGGTGCCAGCTGACGAACTTGCGGTCCTGCGGATCCTTGATCCAGAACCGCGAGGCCATGATGAAAAGATCTGGCCCGACGAGGTCGGCTATTGCGCCGAGGAGGCGCGGGTGGCGGGCGAGCCGCCAGGCCCAGTCGAAATAAAGGTGCCCCTTGATGTGGATCGTCTCGACGGCCGAGCGTCCAGTCTCAGCCTCGTAGGCCTCGAGCTGACGGCGGCAATCGGCCGCGTCTTCCGGCGAGGTCGCAACCACCGGCGAGACAAAGCCATGGTCCGCAAACGCGCGGACTTGCTCCTCGCTCAAAACCTTGGGCATGCATTCCTCCGCGAAGCAATTTTGACAACGGTTCCGGCTTTGTGATCGATTATAGCCGACAAAAACAGCACCGGCTGCCACAATCCGGTTTGGGAGGATCACTGATGAACATGCTTGTGCGCACCGCGGCTGCCGCCGCGCTGATGGCGGGCCTTGGCCTGCTGCCCGCGTCCGCCGAGGACACGATCAAGGTCGGTGTGCTGGTTGGCTATTCGGGGATCGGCTCGCTCTCCGGCCAGCAGACCGACGCGACGATCAAGCTGTTCCAACAGAAATACGGTGACGCACCTGGTGGGCATAAGATCGAGTTTGTCCGCCGCGATACGACCGGTCCCAATCCCGAGGTGGCCAAGCGCCTGGTGCAGGAGGTCGTCACGCGCGAGAAGGTGCGGATCATGATCGGGCCGGACTTCACGCCGAATACGCTTGCCGCCGCACCGATCGTCAACGAAGCCAAAGTGCCGACCTTCGTGATCGGGGCGGCCACGACCGGCATCATCGGTGAGAAGTCGCCGTACTTCACGCGCACGTTCTTTGCGATCCCGCAGCTCTGCAAGCCGCTTGCGTCTTATGCGGTGAAGAACAACTGGAAGCGCGTCTATGTGATGGTGGCGGATTTCGCCCCCGGCCATGATTGCGAGAAATACTTTCTGGCGGCGCTCGCCGAGGCGGGCGGCACGTCGGCCGGCAATGTGCGCATCCCGCTCAGCAATCCGGAGTTCTCCGCCTATATGCAGCGTATCAAGGACGCCAAGCCGGACGCGCTGTTCATCTTCATGCCGATCGGCGAGCCGAGCCTGGGGGCTCTGCGTGCCGCGAGCGATTCAGGCCTGAAGGCCAGCGGCGTGAAGATCATGGGCACCGGTGACATCACCGACGAGCCCTATGTCGATGCGATTGGCGACGCCGCGGTCGACGTGCTGACCACCGGCATCTACTCGACGCAGCACCCGAGCGAGCTGAACAAGGAGTTCGTCAAGGACTACATCGCACTCAACGGCAAGTCGCCGCGTATCGGCTGGACCAATGTGGCCGATTGGGACGCGCTGCGGCTCATGTATGACGGGCTCAACGCGCAGGCCGGGACGAGCTTCGATCCGGATAAGTTCATGGCGTTCGTGCGCGGACGTTCGTTCGAGAGCCCGCGCGGACCGGTCTCGATCGACAAGGGCAACGGCGATATCACCCAGAACGTCTATATCCGCCGCGCCCAGAAGATCGACGGGCTGTTGCAGAACGTGGAGATCGAGACGCTGCCGAACCAGGCCTTCAAGTAGCTGGGGGGTTGCGCAGGAACTCGTGTCCATGGCCACCATCGTGACCGTGCTGTTCAACGGCGTCGCTTACGGCATGCTCTTGTTCATCATGTCGGTCGGGCTGTCGGTGACGATGGGGATGATGAACTTCGTCAACCTGGCGCATGCGAGCTTCTCCATGCTCGGCGGCTACGTGCTGGTGGTGGTCACCCATCAACTCGGGCTGCCGTTCCTGGTCAGCCTGCCGCTCGCGTTCATCATCGCTGGTGTCGTATCGATCGTCCTTGAGCGTACGGTTTTTCGTTACTTCTATGGTACTGACGACCTGACCCAGGTGCTGCTGACGCTCGGCCTGATCTTCATGTCGATCGCGATCATCACCTATTTCTGGGGCGGCACCTATCAACAGATCAGCGTGCCGTCCTGGCTCACCGGCCAGCAGGACGTGCTCGGGCTCACCCTCGAGCGCTATCGCATGTTCCTGGTCGCGGTCGGGGCCGTGCTGGCGCTGGTGCTGATCTTCGGGCTCGAGCGCACCCGGTTCGGGGCCTGCGTGCGCGCCTGCGTCGACAACGCCCGGGTTGCGCGCGCCTGCGGGCTCAACACGGAGCTTGTGTTCGCGGTGACGTTCGCCATCGGCGGTGGGCTCGCCGGTCTCGCCGGCGCACTCTCGGCCAACCTGCTCGGCATCGACCCGAATTTTCCGCTGCGATACCTGGTGTACCTCCTGATCGTCGTCTCGGTTGGTGGCATGGGGACCATCACCGGCACGTTGGTCGCCGCGCTCTTGCTCGGGGTCGCCGATGTGGCGGGCAAATACTATGCGCCGGAGATCGGCGGCTTCGTGATCTACACAATCACCGTGCTGGTCATGCTCTGGCGGCCACACGGGCTCATGGGGCGCCGCGCATGAGCACGATCACGGACCCCGCGACAGCGACGCGCACGCCCGCGAACCAGTATTTTGCCGGGCTGGCGCGCTGGAGCGTTTGGGAGATTCTGTTCTGGGTCGCGCTGGTCGGACTGTTCTTCATTCCGGATGCGAACCTGCCGCTGTACGGGCAGATCGTGATCTGGGGCCTGTTTGCGATGTCGCTTGATTTGTTGCTCGGCTATCGCGGCATCCCGTCGCTCGGCCACGCGGCGTTCTTCGGCATCGGTGGCTACGCGGCGGGCTACCTCGGCAAGTTCGGCTGGACCGAGCCGATCAGCGGCCTCGTGATTGCCGCGCTGCTGGCGGGCATCATCGGCTGGCTGACGGGCCGGCTGATCCAGCGCGTGAGCGGGATCGCGCTGTTGATGGTGACGCTCGGGCTCAACCTGATCCTCTATGACATCGTGCACCGGCAGAGCGGCCTCACCGGTGGTGACGACGGCTTGCAGGGCATCGAAATCGCCCCGGTGCTCGGGCTGTTCCGTTTCGATATCTTTGGCTACACGGCCTATTTGTATGCGGTCGCGGTCACGTTTGTGCTGTTCCTGCTGGCACGCGCGCTGGTCAAATCGCCGTTCGGGTTGGCAATGCTCGGGGCGCGCGAGAACCCGCGCCGCATGATCATGCTGGGCGCGCCGCTCGAGCGCGACGTGACCACGGTGTTCGCCATCGCGGCGGCGTTTGCCGGCGCCGCCGGCGCGCTGCTCACCCAGACGACCCAATTCGTGGCGCCGAGCAGCCTCTCGTTCGAGCGCTCTGCCGACGTGCTGGTGATCCTGATCATCGGTGGGACCGGCCGCCTCTATGGCGCCTTTGTCGGCGCCTTCGTGTTCCTGTTCCTGCGCGACTGGCTCGCCGAGCTTAGCCCGGTCTATTGGTACTTCTGGATCGGGCTGCTGCTGGTCGTGATGGTGGCGTTTTTCCGCAAGGGGATCGTGCCGTCGCTTGAGGCGCTGGTGGGACGCCTGCGCCGCCGATGACCGATCCACAAAACGCGCCAATCCTGGAAACCCGCGATCTACATATGGCGTTCGGCGGGCTCGTCGTGTTCGAGCATCTCAGCTTTGCGCTGGGTCGCGGCGAGCGGCATGCCATCATTGGGCCGAACGGGGCCGGCAAGACCACGTTCGTGAGCCTGGTGACCGGATTGTTGCGACCGACATCGGGTGACGTGTTGTTCAACGGACGCGTCATCACGCAGCAGTCGCCGCAGCAGCGCGTCAAGGCCGGGATCGCGCGCACCTTCCAGATCAATTCGTTGTTCAAGGCGCTCAATCCGCTGGCGTCGCTCGTGATTGCGCTTGCGCAGCGGGACGGCCGGGCCAATGTGTCGCTGCGCTCGGTGTCGCGCGAACGAAAGCTGATCGATGAGGCGAACGCCCTGCTGGCGAAATTCGGTTTGGCTGACGATGCGCTGACCGTGACCGAGACTTTGCCCTACGGCAAGCAGCGGCTGCTCGAAGTCGCGCTCGCGTTCGCGCTGCGCCCGCAATTGTTGCTGTTGGATGAACCCGCGGCCGGGCTTTCGACCGCGCAAGGTCATGAGTTGTTCCGGCAACTTGCGGTCCTGACCGCAGATACGACGGTGCTGTTCATCGAGCACGATATGAACCTCGTGTTTCGTTACGCTGATCGCGTGTCCGTCTTCGCGGCTGGAGCACTTGTGGTGCAGGACACCCCCGACAAGATCCGCACCCATGCGCGCGTGCGCGAGGTCTACCTTGGCACCTGAGCCGACCAGCACGGGCGATGGCGTGCCGGCGCTCGCCGTCAAAGGCCTGCAGGCCGGGTACGGCAAGGCGCGGGTGCTGCACGGGCTGGAGTTCAGCATCAGCCGGGGCGAGCTCGTCGTCGTGATCGGCCGCAACGGCGTGGGGAAGACCACGCTGATCGAGACACTGTGCGGCCTCACCACCCTGCAGGGCGGAGAAATCTCGCTCCACGGCAAACGGGTCGAAGGCTTGCCATCGCACCGGCGCTCTCGGCTCGGGCTCGGCTGGGTGCCGCAGGAACGCGAGGTGTTTGGTTCGCTCAGCGTCGAGGAGAACCTCACCGTGGTGGGCCGCCCGGGTCCCTGGAGTCTCGATGCGCTTTACGATCTGTTTCCGCGCCTCGCGGCACGCCGCCGCAATGCCGGCACGCAGCTTTCCGGCGGCGAGCAGCAGATGCTCGCCATCGCCCGCGCGCTCGCGACCAACCCATCCTTGTTGCTGCTGGACGAGCCGGTCGAAGGTCTGGCGCCTCTCGTGGTGCAGGAGCTGGTCGCAGCGATCGCACGCATGCGCGATGCGGGTAATCTCGCGATCCTCATGGTCGAGCAGAAGTTCGAGATTGCGCTCGCCAATTCCGACCGCTGCCTGGTCATGGACCGCGGCGAGATCGTGCATCGCTGCCCGAGCCGTGAACTCCTGCACGATCACGCCTTGCTTGATCGCCTGATCGGCGTCGCGGAGTAGGAGCTTGTCGCCATCCTTCGAGACGCCTGGACCTGCGGTCCAGGCTCCTCAGGATGAGGTCAGTGTTTGTTGCTGCGCAGCCCTCAATCAACCCGCAGCCCTCATCCTGAGGAGCATCCGCGCTATGCGCGGATGCGTCTCGAAGGATGGTACCAAGCACGGATCTACAACAACGCCTTGAACTGCTGCAGCTCGGTGGCGTTGAGGTCCGACACCGCCCAGTAGGTCAGGCCGCCATGGTTCCAGGTGAGCAAGTTGTATCCATCAGTCGAAATCAGGCGCGGCGGTACCTCCTCGGCCGTTGCGGCGGGCCAGACGAACACGTCAATCACGTGCAGGCGATGACGGTAGACCAGGGCGGCAACGCGCTTGCCGCCGATGTAATCGAGCCGGCCGCCGGCCAGCGGAAATCCATCGGCCGCGAAGTCCTTCACATCGGGCGAAAACTCGACGCGTCCATTGAACCACGGCTTGACGGTGTGGGTGTCGCTCGAGGCGACCTGGATCGGGTTGTCCTGCAACAGCGCGCGCATATGCGCGGCCAGCACGTCGTGCTCGATGCGCGTCTGGCTGTCGTACTGGCGGGTCATCGTCCAGGTACCGAAGACCGCGATCAGGCAGATCGCCGCCAGCGCGGCGACTTGGCGCAGCCATGGCTTGCGGGTGAGGTTGGGCACGTAGCTGTCCCGCGCCGCCCGAGCGATCGCATCGCGCACGCGCGGCTCGAGCCGCGACGGCAACACCTCGCGTCCGGCGCTCTTGAGCTGCTGGCTGATGCGGCGGAAATCGGCCTGCACCCCCGAGCAGCTTGTGCAGGTCTCGGTGTGCTCGCGCAGCTTCTCGGCGCTCGTGTCCGAGATCTCGCCGTCGATGCCGGCGCTGATCAGCTGTTGCGCTTCGTCACAGTGCATTTTTTTCTTCCTTCTCGATCAAAGCGCCCAGGCGCTTGCGCAGCTCGTCGCGGGCGCGCGCGAGCCGCGACATCACAGTCCCCACCGGCGTGCCGATGACGTCGGCAATCTCGTTGTAGGAAAGCTCCTCGATCTCGCGCAGCACCAGCACTTCGCGAAACGCCGGCGGCAATCCGGCCAGCGCGGTCAGCACACGCGCGCGCTCCTGCGCGCCGATCAGCATCGCCTCCGGCGAGGGCTCGTCGGCCGCGATCCAGGCTTCGCCCGCAACATCGCTGCCGTCGCGCGGCGCGAACGCGTCCTCGATCGAGACCACGTTGCTGCCGCGCTTGCGCACCGCGAGCCACCGATAGGCGACATTGCGCACGATCGTCAGCAGCCATGGCCGCATGTCGCCGCCGCGGAAGCTCGCAAAAGCCCGGAACGCGCGCACGAACGCGTCCTGGACGATGTCCTCGGCGTCCGGCCGGCTGCGCACCAGCCAATAGGCGAGGTTGTGCGCTGCCTCGAGATGCGGCAACGCCACCTGCTCAAACGCGCTTCGCTGGCTCATGCCAACCTCGTGCGACGGAGATTTCCGTGAAGTCTGACTCCAGGGCGGGTAATTTTATTCCCGGCAGGGCTAAATGCGTGCCGCCACGAGCAAAATCAGGATCTCGCTGACCTGCTCGACAGCGCCGAGCACGTCGCCGGTCTGGCCCCCGATCTGGGCGATGCTGAGACGGGCCACGACAGCTGCCCCGACGAGCACGACCAGCACCGCAATCGCGCCGGCGCCCGGCCCGAGACCGACCCCGAGCGCAATCGCGCCGAGCACTGCCGCCATGACGACGCTTGCCACCGGCGGAAGGCCTGCAGATGCGGAAAGTCCGTCGGGCTTGGCCGGCGGAACGAACCACATCACCGCCGGCATCACGCCCCGCGCCCCGATATGCGCGGCAAGCAGCGCTGAGACGACCAACGCTGGTTGCGTGAGGCTCGCGATTGCGCTGATGCGGAGCAGAAGCGAGAGCACGAGCGCACAGGCCCCATAGGTGCCGAGCCGGCTGTCGCGCATGATGTCGAGCTTGCGCTCGCGCGTTGCGCCGCCGCCAAACCCGTCCGCCACATCGGCAAGCCCATCCTCGTGCAGCGCGCCGGTGGAAAGCGCCGTTGCGGCAACCGCGAGCGCCGCGGCAGGCATCGCCGGGACCCCCGCCGCAGCGCCGAGCCAGTACACCAGCGCGCCAATCGCCCCGACGAGCGCGCCGGCAATCGGCAACGCCCAGCCGGCGCGCGCCACATCGGCGCCCGTCACGGGTATTGCTTGCAACACTGGAAGCCGCGTGCAGAAGCTCAACGCGACTTTGAGATCGCGGGCGAGTCGTGTCGGTGCAGGTGGCGACGTGGCCATTATGCGTCCCCCTCGGCGCAATGACGCGGCCGGTGAATTCATCCATAGTAGCGATATCGTCGTGATGGATGGGAGTTGCGGGTGACCACATTTGCTTCATTGGCCGAGCTGCGTGCCGCGTGTCTTGATCTGCCGTTGGGCCATCCGGCGGTGTCCAGCGCCGTCGCGAACCGTGAGGCGCAACTGACAAAGCCGCCGCGCAGCCTTGGTCGATTGGAGGACCTGACCGCCTGGCTCGCGCACTGGCAGGGGCGCAATCCCCCACGGCTCGATGACGTCGAGGTACTGGTCTTTGCCGGCAATCACGGTGTGAGCGGGCAGGGTGTGTCCGCCTATCCGGCCGAGGTGACGGCACAGATGGTGGCGAATTTCGCAAGCGGCGGCGCGGCCATCAATCAGCTGGCGCGTGCCGCAGGCGCTGCTTTGCGCGTGATCCCGCTCGCGCTGGACACGCCGACCGCCGACTTCACGCAGGCGCCGGCGATGAATGAACGCGAGTTCCTTGACGCAGTTGCGACCGGCTATGACGCCGTGCGTCCGCAGACCGATCTTCTGTGTCTCGGCGAGATGGGGATCGGCAATACCACGGCGGCGGCGGCGATCGCGGCCGCATTGTTTGGTGGCGGCTCGCTGCGCTGGGCCGGCCGCGGCACCGGTGTTGATGATGCGCGCCTTGCGCATAAGCGCGTCGTGATCAACCAGGCACTCGCGACCCATGTGGCGGCGCTGAACGATCCGCTGCGGGTTGCGGCTTCGCTCGGGGGGCGCGAGCTCGCCGCGATCCTGGGTGCGACGCTCGCCGCGCGCAAGCTGCGCGTTCCGGTGGTGCTCGACGGCTTTGTCTGTACCGCCGCCGCGGCTCCGCTTGCCAAACTGCGCACCGACACGCTCGCGCACGTCGTCGCCGGCCACGTCTCGGCCGAGGCGGGGCATCGCCTTCTGCTCGATATGCTGGGCTTGGCGCCGCTGCTCAATTTGGACATGCGGCTCGGTGAGGCATCGGGTGCAGCGACAGCCGTGCTGCTGGTGCGTGCCGCGCTTGCCTGCCACACCGGCATGGCGACGTTTGCGCAGGCCGGCGTCTCCGACAAGCCGCCCGATACGGCGAGCGAGACGCAAGCCGGATAAACCCGGACGAGGTCCGGCGCCATCCGCGTGCCTGCCATGCGGGCGCCCGGACTGTCTTGCGGTTGACCGCGTCGAGCCATTTGCCAATCTGGCGCCAATCACAACCGTTGCGGGGAGGATCATGGCGCGGATCGATTTTGCGCTCTGGGATGCGGTCGGCGGCTATTCGGGCGCGACCTCGTCGATGTCGGATATCTACGACGAGCATATCGCGCTTGCGCAGGAGCTCGATGCGGCCGGCTGGCACTCCTACTTCGTCATCGAACATCAGAACTCGCCGCTCGGCCGCATCACGGCGCCGACGGTGTTCTTGACCGCGGTGGCGCGCGCAACGCAGCAGCTGCGCGTCGGCGCGATGATGTGGCAACTGCCGTTCTATCATCCAATCAGGCTTGCTCAGGAAGTGGCCATGCTCGATCAGCTCTCGCGCGGGCGGGTCGAGTTCGGCACCGGCATCGGCGTGCACGAGCACGAATTCATTCGCTGGGGTGTCGACTACTATCAGCGCGCTGCGATGGCCGGCGAAGTGCTGGAAATCGTCAAGCAGGCCTGGACCAAGGACGAGGTCACGTTTGAGGGAAAATATTTCCGGTTCAACGAAGCGTTGCCGCAGCCAAAGCCGTACCAGAAGCCACATCCGCCGATCTGGGCGGCGGTGCACAGCGACCCGGCGGTCGAGTTCGCGGCGCGCAACAACTATCACGTCGCACAGAACCTCGACACCGACGAGGTGATTGCGCGCAAGTTCGATCTCTACCGCAAGATCTGGAAGGAGTGCGGCCACGCCGGGCCGATGCCGCGCGTCTTTCTGATGCGGCAGGTGCATGTCGCCGAGACGGATGCCAAGGCGCACGAACAGGCGCGCCAATATCTGGCGAGCCGCGAGGGCGGGGCGGTGCCGGTCGGCGGTGGGCCGATCGAAAAGACCCGCATCGGTTGGGGCACGCACGCGCGCGGCATGGGACGCGACAGCGATCGGCCCGACGACAAAGCGCGCGGCGATACCATGCGGCTCGCGCGCGAGAGCTACGAATTCAACATCGAGCAGGGCCTGGCGATTGTCGGCAGCCCGGAGACGGTCATCCGCCGGCTTGAAGAGGGCAAGCGGCGCATCGGCTACGACATCTTCTGCACCAATCATGAAATCGGGCACATGCCGACCGAGTTGGTGCGCAACTCGATCCGCCTGTTTGGCAAAGAGGTCGTGCCGGCGTTCAAATCGTGAGGTTCGTCCAGGCCATGGCGGCCGGGTGCCGTGCGCTGTTCGAGCAGCGTGCCGCGCTCAAGGCGCAGGCTTAGCCGTGGCGATCGCGTGGAAGAACGTGCCCGTCACGTGGCCACGCCGGCCGCCGGCTTTGCCGAGCGGCGCGTCTTGCGCGTCGGCGAGTTCAACCAGCGGCGGGTCGTTTCCCGGTTCGATCAGGCGCGCATAGTGGAACTCGTGCCCGCGAACAACACTGCCGGCGGTGCCCACCGGACTGTCGGTCAGGAGCCGCGCCGTGCGGTAGCCGAGATGCAGCTTGCGTTGCGCGAAGCTCGTGGCGTGCGCCAGCAGGCCGAGCATGGGGTGGCGCTTGCCTGAGGCATCCTCCAGTCCCTCGCCGAGCACCATGTAGCCTCCGCATTCGCCGTGGACGGGATGGTGCTGCGCAAAGTCCTGCATGTCGCGGCGGAATTTCGCTGCCGCGGCCAGCATGCCGGCGTGCAGTTCCGGATATCCGCCCGGTAGCCAACAGGCGTCGCAACTTGCGTCGGGGGCTTCGTCGGCGAGCGGCGAGAAGGGCAGAATCTCCGCCCCGGCGCGTCGCCAGGCATCGATGAGGTGCGGATAGATGAAGCTGAATGCTTGATCACGCGCGAGCGCGATGCGCTGACCGGGCGGGTCAATGGCAGTCGCAGTGGTGTCCGGCTTAAACGCGAGCGGTGCGGCCAGGTCAACAATACGATCGAGATCGAAGTTGTTCCCTGCGAGCTGCGCCAACAAATCAAGTCGCTTCGCGAGATCGCTGTGCTCCCCGGCCTGGACCAATCCGAGATGACGTTCCGGCAGCGCAATGTCTTGATTGCGCGGCATTGCGCCGACTATGGGAATCGCCAGCGGCGCAAGCGCATCAGCAATAAGCGCGCGGTGGCGATCGCTGCCGATGCGATTGAGAATCACCCCGGCGACACGCACAGCCGGATCATGCGCCGCGAACCCGCGCACAAACGCCGCCGCTGATTGGGACTGGCCATGCACGTCGAGCACCAGAATGACTGGCAACTTGAAGTGCCGCGCCAGGTCGGCGGTGGCGCCGCTGCGGCCGATCGGACCGGCGGCACCATCAAACAGTCCCATCACGCCTTCGATGACCAGCAATTCGGCGCCTTCGCCCTGGCGAGTGGCCAGCGTATCGAGGATATCCGGCGGCATCGCCCAGCTGTCGAGATTAATGCTCGGCGCGCCGGTCGCCGCGGCGTGGAAACGCAGGATCGATGTAATCCGGTCCTGCCTTGGCGGCGCGCACCGCAATGCCGCGGCGCCTGAGCGCCGCCAGCAGCGCCAGCGTGATTGTCGTCTTCCCGCAGCCCGAATGTGTGGCCGCAACGATCAGGCCGCGCGGCATCACCGGCAACTCCGCCGCCGTGCTATACGCGACCTATGACCAATGAGGATCGGCCGCTGCGGCGTGGCTGGACCACCGGGACCTGCGCCACCGCCGCCGCCAAGGCAGCATTCGGCGCGCTGGCGACCGGCGAATTTGTTGATCCGATCAGTGTGACCTTGCCGCGCGGCGAGCGGCCTACCTTTGCGCTCGCGCTCGCGCGCAAGGATGCGGAGAGCGCGACCGCCGGCGTCATCAAGGACGCGGGCGACGATCCCGACGTGACCCATGGGGCGCTCGTTGTGGCCACCGTGCGGCGGGGCGCGCCGGGATCTGGCGTGACGTTCCGCGCCGGGGAGGGGGTCGGCACGGTGACGCGGCCCGGGCTCGCAATTCCACCCGGCGAGCCGGCGATCAATCCGGTCCCGCGGCAAATGATGCGCGCGGCAATCGACGAAGTCGCCGCCGCCGTTGGTTGCGCAGCCGATGCCGAGATCGAGATCGCCGTTGCCGGCGGCGCTGCGCTCGCACTCAAAACCTGGAACCCGCGGCTCGGCATTGTCGGCGGCTTGTCGATCCTGGGTACGACCGGAATTGTAGTCCCGTATTCCTGCTCCGCCTGGATCGCCTCGATCCATAGCGGCATCGACGTGGCGCGTGCCGCAGGGTTGACGCACATCGCCGGGTCGACCGGCTCGACCTCGGAAGCCGCGGTGCAGAAACTTTACAATCTTCCGGAGACCGCGCTCATCGACATGGGCGATTTCGTCGGCGGCATGCTCAAATACGTGCGCCGCCATCCCGTAGCGCGCGTCACCATCGCCGGCGGCGTCGCCAAGATGAGCAAGCTCGCACAAGGTCTGCTTGATCTGCATTCCAAGCGCGGCTCGGTCGATCTCGCGGCGCTTGCAGACGTGGCACGCCGCTGCGACGCTTCGGCCGAGCTGTGCGAGCAGATACTTGCAGCCAACACCGCCGCGCAAGCATTTGCTCTCGCAGGGGCCGCCGGCATTTCGCTCGGCGATCAAGTTGCGGCCATGGCGCGCGCGGTCGCGGCCGATGTCGTCGCCGGCGCCGCCGTCGCAATCGACGTCGTGATGTTTGACCGAGAGGGGAGCCTCGTAGGCCGCGCGCAGCATCAGGAAGCACCCCTGCGAAACCGTCGGACATAATCGGCGTCGTAGAGCGCGCTCTCGCGAAACTCTTCAGCGGCGAGTGCGCGGCCGACCAGGATCAGCGCGGTGCGATCAATGCGTGCCGCAACAACTTTGCCGGCGATGTCGGCGAGCGTGCCGTGCACGATCTGCTCATCCGGCCAACTCGCGCGCGCCACGACCACAGCCGGACAATCGGCGCCATAGTAGGAAACAAGCTCCGCCGCCGTCGCCTCTATGGCGTGCACCGCAAGATGGATTGCGAGCGTTGCGCCCGTGGCCGCAAACGCCGCGAGCTTTTCGCGCTCCGGCATGCGCGAGGCGCGGCCGGCTACGCGCGTCAACACCACGCTTTGCGCAACTTCAGGGACAGTCAGTTCGCGTCCGAGTGCGGCGGACGCAGCCGCAAAGGCCGGCACACCCGGCGTGATCGTGTAGGGAATGCCGAGGCGCGCAAGTCGCCGCGTCTGCTCTGCGAGGGCGCTGTAGATCGAGAGGTCGCCCGAATGCAGTCGCGCGACGTCTTGGCCCGCGTCGTACGCGGCGATGAACTCCTGCTCGATCTGGTCAAGCGAGAGTGGCGCTGTGTCGATGATGCGCGCGCCGGGCGGGCAATGGGTCAGCAGGGCGGCCGGTACCAGCGAGCCCGCATAAAGACACACCGGGCAGTGCCCGATGAGGTCGCGCCCGCGCACGGTGATGAGATCCGCCGCGCCGGGCCCGGCGCCGATGAAGTGCACGGTCACGGCACCTCTCCCAGCGCACAGGTCACCGGACCAACAACAATGCGCCGTGCAAGCAACCGCGCTTTGGCGCCGCCGGCGGCGAGCGCGGCGGCTTCAGCCACTGATGGGACGCCAATCAGCTCCTGCACACGCTCCGATTTGGTGATAACGCGCTCTCCCGCTTCCACCAACGCAGTTTGTGACACCAGGACAAGTCGTGCTCCGAGCGCTGCAGCGGCATCAACAATCCCCATCTCATCCGCCTTCGCCTGTGCGGTCGCAATCAAGCCGAGCGCGCTGGCCTCGAGCTTGCCCTGCGCCAACGCCTGCGCAATCGCGGCCTCTATCTGGCGCGCGCTCGCGCCGCGGCGGCAGCCGACGCCGGCGATAATCGGTTTCGTCCAGCTCCATTGGGTGATTGGCATCGCCGGCCGCCAGCCGGTCTTGCCGCCCAGCGGCTCGGCGCGCGCGATCGCGATACGGGTCAACTCGCCGCCGAGCTCGCTATGACGCCCGATGAGCAGCGCTTCGGTGGCCAGCGTCACGGCGTTGACCACAAGCCGCCCACCGGCTGGAAGCGCCTCGATACATCGTTCGAGCATCCCCGGTCCGCTCGCGCCGCCGCCGATGAAGATCGCATCCGGCCGGGCCAGTTTGGCGAGTGCTGCCGGCGCGGTTGCGTGCACCACCTCAAGCCCAGGCACGCCCAGCGCCGCGGCGTTGCGGATAATGCGCGCGGCGCGCTCGGCATGTGCCTCGACCGCGATCGCACGCAGCGAAGTGTCCGCGAGCATCCACTCGATCGCCACCGACCCGGCGCCGGCGCCGATATCCCACAGCCGTTCGCCCCGCCGCGGCGCCAGCGCCGAGAGGGTCAGCGCGCGCACCTCGCCCTTGGTGATCTGGCCGTCGTGCTCGAAGAGCAAATCGGCAAGACCGGGTGCGCGTCGGGATGATTCGCGCCTGCGCTCCAGCCACGACCTCAATGGCGATGGTGTTCAGCGGATCGATTGCGGCGAGGTCGAAGGCGCCGGCGCGCGTGGTGCGGATGCGCTCGCGGGCGCCGCCCAGCGCTTCGAGGACGACGAGCCGTGACCCCCCGAACCCGCTGGCTGCCAATAACTGCGCGACCGCCCCCGGCGTCTCCGCTCCCGCACTCAGCGCCAGGATACGGACACCCGGATGCAGATGCGGGCGAATCAGATCGAGCGCGCGGCCATTGAGCGCGAGCAGGGTGGTTTCTGCGAGCGGCCAGCCGAGCCGCGCCGCGGCAAGGCTGAACGCCGAAGGCGCCGGCACGGTCACCATTTCCGCCGCTGGCACCTGGCGCGCGAGTTGCGCCCCAATCCCGTAGTGGAAGGGGTCGCCGGAGGCGAGCACGCAGACGCGCTTTGGGCGCTCGCCCAACACTTCCGCCACTGCGCGCCCGAAAGGGCTCGGCCACGGCCGGGCGCGTCCGTGAATAAGCGAGGCAGCCAACGTGAGATGGCGCTGCCCCCCAAATACGACCTCGGCGCTCTCGACCAGAGCCCGGGCGGCGGGCGATAAGGCGGCTACCCCATCCTCGCCAATGCCGACGATGGACAGCCACCGGGTTAACACGGCATTCTTAGCCAAAACGGGGTCGGCGAAGGTCATGCAACGTATCCTTATCCTCGGCGGCACGGCCGAGGCGCGTCAACTTGCCCAGAAACTCGCGGATCGCGACGATGTCGCGGTGACGCTGTCGCTTGCGGGCCGTACAGCGACACCGGCGCCGCAAGGCGTGCCGGTGCGGGTCGGTGGTTTCGGCGGCAGCAAGGGGCTTGCCCAATATCTCGCTCCGAGCGCAGTCAATGTGCTGATTGATGCCACGCATCCGTACGCGGCCAGCATGTCCGACCATGCGGCGCGCGCGGTCGAACTTATCGACGTGCGCCTGATGGCGTTGCGGCGAGCACCGTGGGTGTGGAAACCGGGCGATCGCTGGATCGAGGTTGCCGACGCGCAACAGGCTGTGCAGGTATTGGGCGAAGCGTCGCGCCACGTATTCCTGGCGCTCGGTCGCCAGGAGCTCGGGCCGTTCCGCCAAGCGCCGCAACATCATTATCTGATCCGCAGCGTTGATCCGGT
>CAVXDE010000020.1:0-306741 GCA_963760435.1 uncultured Alphaproteobacteria bacterium | reverse complement strand
CGACACGAATGCCCTTGGCGGCCAGTTCGGCATGAATACGCGGCGCGCTGCAGGTGCCGCGTGAAGCCGCATGCGCGGCACGGATCTCGGCCAGCAGCATCGCATCGCTGCGCGCCCGCTGCGAGGCTTCTCGCTTCACCCACGCGTAATAGCTGCTGGAGGAGACACCCAGCAGCTGGCATAGTGGCGATCGAATATGCGGCTTGGTTGTCGCTCACGAACCGGAATCCTTCGGTGGATCGTGTTCGGCTTCCCGGCGGTCGGGACGGCCCTTTGCACAGATCGCAAAAATTTTTTTGGCTTCAATTTTGGACAATTCGTCGGCGGCGACTGCAGCCCCGGTCGGGGGTGTCTTTGGAAATCGGGACCCACCCCCAGGTGCCCTGACACTTCGGCTGATCCACATCTCGCAGAGCAGACGCGCTGTTCCGCCAACGGACGCGCTCCTCGATATCATCCTCGCTTTCAGGCCTGCCCCATATCTTTCGTTTACGAGCTAAACTACTGTCGTTGAAGTATATTGATCTGTAACAGTGGCATTGACCTAGAGGCAAAAAGGCGTGGACAATCAATCACAGGACTTGCAAGCTCCAACAATAGTAAGTGTAACAGTCATGCCCAAGTGCCCTCGAGAATACTCACTGAACCCGAGATCGAGCGGCTCATGGACGCTGCTCGTCAGAACCGATGGGGTCACCGCGACGCGACGGCGATCTTGTTGGCATATCGTCATGGAATGCGCGCCAGTGAGCTGGTCGCGCTTCGCTGGGACGATATCGACTTCACCACCGAGCGGCTTCACGTACGGCGCTCCAAGGGCGGAGAAACGGCCGTCCACCCACTCGGCGGCAAGGAGCTGAGAGCCTTGCGTCGACTTCAGCGCGAGTCAGCGAAAAGCCTCTACTTGTTCGTCAGCGACGCGCGGTGCACCGCTCAGCGTGGCCGGATATCACGGATGGTCGCGCGGACTGGAAGGGCCGCTAAGTTCCGGTTCTTGATCCACAGTCACATGTTGCGCCATTCGACGGGCTATAAGGTCGCCAACGATGGTCACGACAGCCGTGCGATCCAGGGCTATTTGGGGCACCGCTCGCTGCTTAGTACGCAGCGGTACATGGCGTTAGCACCAGATCGTTTCAGGAAGTTCTGGCGGGATTAGAAAAACGAGCCCAGAACCCCCTATTGTGCTCCAGAGCCTTTTTGGAGTGCTCCTCGCGCCGATAAATTCCGGCGAGGAGGAACCCGTGAGGCACTGGAGTCACCACCATACTGCCCTCCCCGACGCACGGTTCGAAAAGACCGAATCCTGGGAGACGCCGATGCCCGACACTCTGTTTGTCTTAGCCGCAGGGTTCTGCGCGTTGTTCGCGCTAGCGCTGACCGTGATCGCGCGAAAACGGTCATTGCGCGGCGCTATGGCCACTCTTGCCGGATTGATCACGCTGCTTACTGCGATCGCGCACGTTAATAGTACGCGCGCGATGCAAGAATTGCCGACGACAGTAGCAAAGGCGGATGATCCTGCACATACCCCGCTCTCATCGACGTGCATGCGGACAGGCATCGTGCCCGCCTGTAACTGTTCTGGCCGTTAACAGAGTCGTACTGATCACACTTGATCCTCGTCAGTTGCTTCACCCGGTTCGGATCGGTCGACGGTGTCCTCCACCTCGGCAGGCGGGTCCGTTGGCGCGGCAATGTATTGAGCGCGCTAGCCGGTTGATCCGCGTTAAGGAACCTTGGCTCTTTTCTTAAGTCTTCGAATCTCCTTGAATTGATCTCGTGTTAGCTCATACACGGGGATAACGGCGAGTTCGGCAAACCTGGCGTGTTCGTCACAGTCCCAAGCTTCAGGATGAAACTCTCTCTGTTCTATTGGAAGATAAGGCGATACTTCCACGAGTTTTGCTGTAGCTTACCGGCAACTTCAAGGTAAGCGCCCCATCCTCGGTGCCTTCCCAGCCGCTCCGTGCAGGCCATGTCTGCGCTTCGGACCGTATCGTCCCAAGGGCAAGAGCTATGACGATTGCCGTCCAGAATCCCCGCCCCATAGTAGTTTCCTCTCGAGGAAATGCGAACCGTTCGAACACAGCTTGACTGCTGCATGTTCGAAGACTTGCGCCGCTTTTATGCGGGCGAACATAAGGGATCACGTCAGCAAGTGCCATTGTCGAACCGAGTCTCAGTGTAGAACAAATAAGTCTCCGGTCCGCCGGCGACGCAAAAACGGAAATTGGAAACTTTCGAACTGAGACTGCGCCCCGAATGTCCCGCTTTTCGGCTCCAAAATACGAATTAGTTGGCGCCTGAGACCGAGTAGTCGCGAGCTAATGCACGGAATGTCTGGACTTTTCCGCAAGTCTCCCGACGCGCCAAAATAACACAACTGGGTGGCTGGGGCGCCAGGATTCGAACCTGGGAATGGCGGAATCAAAATCCGCTGCCTTACCACTTGGCTACGCCCCATTGCGCTGGGAAGCGGGGCGGACCATACCGGCAGGGTGGGTCCTGTCAACTTGAGCGCGCCGCCCGGCGCGCCCGTTCAGCCGAACGAGATTATTTGAGCCGGCGCAGGGCGTTGCCGGCCGCAAGGGGGGAGCGTCGCCATGGCCAACGCGGTCCGGTTGGGCTTTCTCACCCATGTCGAGGGCCAGGCCGACCTCGCCACCCTCTATCGCCGGCTGATCACCCAGTTCGTCGCCGCCGAGGAGCTTGGCTTCGACAGCGGCTGGATCGCCCAGCACCATTTCGAGGACGGCCGCTCCGGGGCCGGCGCGGGCGCCTCGCCCTTCGTCCTGCTCGCCGCCGTCGCCGAGCGCACCTCGCGCATTCGGCTCGGGACGGCGGTGATGACCATTCCGCTGGAGAACCCGCTGCGGCTCGCCGAGGACGCGGCGACGGTCGACCTCATCAGCGGCGGGCGCGTTGAGCTTGGCATCGGCAGCGGGTTTGACGAAATGACGTTTTCGGCCTTCGGCGTGCCGATCGCGGAGCGGCGCGAGGCGACCTCGCGCGGCGCCGACCTGCTCTATCGCGCGCTCAACGGCGAGCCGCTGCTCGCCGACGGCCGTGCAGTGCTGCAGCCGCAATCGCCCGGCCTGGCCGGCCGCGTCTGGCAGGGCATCTTCAGCGAATTTGGCGCGCGCCACGTCGCCGCCACCGGCGCGCATCTCCTGCTCAACCGCGCCGCCTACGGCTATGACGCGCGCACCGATCTGGTCCAGCGCCCCTGGGCCGACGCCTATCTGGACGAATGGGGCAAACAGGCGAAGAACCGCGCGCCCACGCCCTGCATCGGCGCCTCGCGCTTCATCTATCCGGCCGCCGACAAGGCCACCGCCCGGTCGCATCTCGAGGCCGGCGTGATGCATTTCGCCAAGCGGCAGGTGGCGGAGGGCCGGTTCCCGCCGGGCCTCGACACCGACGGCTACCTGGCGCGACTGCATTGTTTCTACGGCCACCCGGACGAGATCATCGCCGAGCTGCAAACCGAGCAGACCCTGCCGATCGCGACCGACGTGCTGTGCCAGGTCAATCCCGGCGTGCCGACCTTCGATCAAACACTGAAGGCGATGGAGCTGATCGCCACCAAGATCGCGCCGGCGATGGGGTGGCAACGCGCAACCGCGGCGGCGAACGCCGTCCGCGCCCCTGCGTGACTCATTCCCGGTTCACCGGCGCCGCGGCCGCCTCGCTGGCGCGACGCCCTCGGCCGCCGCGCTCTTGCTCTGCATGAGCAGCAGCCGGCGCTGATCGGCGGGGCTGCGCAGGCTTGCTTCGAGTCCATCAAGCAGGGTGAGCAGGTGGCGCACGTCCGCGGGCCGCAGGCCGCGCAGCATGCGCGTTTCAAGCTCCAGCGCATCGGCGGCCATGCGGTCATAGAGACGCGCCGCCGGCGCGGTCAGGTCGACCATGAAGGTGCGCTGATCGCTGGCGTTCCGGGCGCGGGTCACAAGCCCGAGCTTCATCAATCGGGCCAGCGCGCGGCTGACCGCCACCCGATCGAGCGTCACGTAAACGCCGATGTCGCCGGAGGGTAGCGGACCGTAGTGCGCGAGCGTGGTCATCACCTTCCATTCCGGCTCGCTGAGGCCCGGGTCGTCGCGATAGATCTCAGCCAGCGCCCGACGCACCAGCGTCGCCAGCACCGTGATCCGGTAGGGAACGAAGTTCGGCAAGTCGAGGCGCAGCCTGCGTCCCGTTGCGGCGCGGCGCTTGGGCCTAATTCTGTTGGTCACCCGTACCTCCTTGTTGCATATGCCCGGCGCCGGAATGGTCGTCAAATTTGCCAGGTGACATATCGTTTCATTTGTTACAATCTCGTATCCGATGATACGATCTGTACAGTAGCGGGAGTTTTGGTGATGAAGTTCGGGCTGTTCTACGAGCACCAGTTGCCGCGCCCGTGGGGCACGGACTCCGAGCGGCAGTTGTTTGCCGACGCCCTCGATCAGGTCGAGCTCGCGGACCGCCTCGGCCTCGATTACGTCTGGGAGGTCGAGCATCATTTTCTCGAGGAGTATTCGCATTCGTCCGCCCCGGAGGTGTTCCTGGCGGCGTGCTCGCAGCGCACCAAACAGATTCGCCTCGGTCATGGCATCATGCTGATGCCGCCAAACTACACGCATCCGGCACGCGCCGCCGAACGCATCGCCACGCTCGATCTGGTCTCGAACGGCCGTGTCGAATGGGGCACCGGCGAATCCGGCAGCGCCATGGAGCTGGGCGGGTTCGGCATCGACCGCGACCACAAGGCCGCGATGTGGCGCGAGGCAACCGAGCAGGCCGTCAACATGGCGGTGCTGACGCCTTATCCCGGCTGCAAGGGGCGCTACGTCGAGATGCCCTGCCGCAACGTGGTGCCCAAGCCGCTGCAGAAACCGCACCCGCCTTTGTGGCTCGCGTGCTCCAAGCGCGAGAGCATTCACAAGGCGGCGCGGCATGGGATGGGGGCGTTGGCGTTCGCCTTCGTCGAACCGGAGCAGGCGGCGACGTGGATTGCGGAATATTACGACATCATCCGCTCCGAGGCCTGCGTCCCGCTCGGCTGGTCGGTCAATGCCAACGTCGCGCTGGTGAGCGGCATGTCGTGCCATCCGGACGAGGCTGAAGCCATTCGCCGCGGCCTCGATGGGTTCAAGTTCTTCGGCTATTCGCTCGGCCACTACGCCGCGTTCGGCGCGCACCGGCCGTCGCTCACCGATCTGTGGGCGCGGTTCCAGGAGGTGAAGGATACCCTGCCCCGCGACGCCGGCCAGGGCGGCATCGGCACGCCCGCGCAGCTGCGCGAACATCTGCAGCGCTATGAGCGCGCCGGCGTCGATCAGATCATCTTCGTCCAGCAATCCGGCAGCAATCAGCATGCGCACATCTGCGAGTCGCTCGAGCTGTTCGCCGGCGAGGTCATGCCGGAGTTCAAGCAACGCGACGTCGTGCGACAGGCCGAGAAGGCGCGCGCGCTCGCGCCCTACATCGCGGCGGCGCTGGCGCGAAAGCCGGCGGTGGCGACGATTTCGCCTGACGACATTCCAACCGTGGAAGCGTTCGGTCGAAGCGCGCCGCGCGCCCCCCGGTTCTCCGATCGCGGCGGCGCGATCGCCGCGCCCGCGTTCGATCCGCACACCGCGTCAGGCAGTGCCGCGGGCGTGAAATGACCCGACGACGGTTTCAAAAGGGAGGGTACCCGATCGGCGGCGTTTGGCGGACAGTGACCGCCGCCGAGTCGTTTGCAGCTGCGTCATACGCTTTCCACCGTGGAGAGCTTGACGACTTGCAAAGCAAAAGACAGGTCGGAGGACAATTTTGGCTTTGCGGCGCCAGCCACACGCACGATGTCATGTCTGATTGAGATCAAGCAACAGTATCAGCAATGTGGACTGTGCCATTAGGCGAGAGCATGGTCACCTATGCGAGCGACTGTCACCAATGTGGATGCGCCGCTTGTCGAAAGCCACGTCATCTATGCGACGCTGCCATCTATGAAGAAAAAGGTCATCAATGGCAAACTCGTCATTGCGAGCGGAGCGAAGCAATCCAGAGAGGCTCTCGGTCGCGCAATCAACTCTGAGCCGCCAAGCTGGATTGCTTCGTCGCGGAGCCTGTCATCGGGCCGGCCACTTCCGGCCGGACCCGTTGGCTCCTCGCAATGACGAGTCTGAATCCGTCATCTAAGAAGAGAATCGAATTGCGACGTCATCTATGCGAAAAAGGTCATGTATGAATCTCGGTCATCTATGGCGCCGTCGTTCGTAGCCGGGATGGAGCCCAGCGAAGTCGGGGATCGAGCGCGAGCCCCGGGTTTTTCACGCGAGCGATGCGCCGTCATCTATGTCATGTATGGAATCTATGCGTCCGGCGCCTCGTACGCCGGGGCGAGGTCGCGCTCATTGCGCAAGTAAGACGTCATGTATGAGAATCACGTCATCAATGGCGCGTCGCGTCATCTATGCGAGACCGCGCCGTCTCAGGCTATGAATTGCAAAATCACTCGCCTGTGTGTGTCGTTGAAAACGGTCATCTATGGAATCTATGGCATCTATGCTGCGCAGAGCCACAACCGGCACCTTGACCGCGCTCCTCCTCGCCGCCAGCCCGGCGCTGGCCCAGGACAGCGCGACGATCCCGCTGCACAAGCGGCCTGACCAGAGCGGATTTGCAAACTTCATCGCCGTCTCGGTCGGCGGCGGCCCGGCCGGCGATGTTCTGCTCGACACCGGCTCGACCGGCCTGCGCATCCGCGCCGCGGCGGTCGGACCGGACGTGCGGCTCACAAATATTCCGCTCACCTATTCCTATACGAGCGGCAATGTCCTCACAGGTGTCATCGGCTATGCCAAGGTAAGCTTTCCGGGCGCGAACCCGGCGGTCGCCACCAAAGCCGAGATCGCCGTCCACGTCGTGCAGCAGATCACCTGCAAGCCGGAGAAGCCGGATTGCCCCGGCTGGAAGCCGACCGAGATGGGTGTGATGGGGGCAGCCTACCTTCCCTTCGCCGTGTTCAATCCGCTGGCGCAGCTCGACGGCAATCTCGCGGGCGGCTTCATCGTCGCCGCCGATGACATCGCCCGGCCGAACATCGCGCCGCATATCATCGTCGGCCTCACGGACCAGAACACGGCCGGCTTTTCCTTCGCGCCGTTCGAGGCGGCGAGCGGCGGCGATCAACCCGAGGGGCTCAAGGCCTGGGACACCAAGAGCGTGCAGGCCTGTTTTTCCGTGGACGACGGGCCGCCCGGCTGCTTCGGCACCGTGTTCGATACCGGCGCCGGGACCGGCAGCTTCGAGCCGCCCGGCCTGCCGCCGCAGCTTCTGCACACGCGCGTTCGGCCCGGCAGCGTGGTGACGACCAGCGTGCCGCAAGCCGGCATGAAGATCGCCATCATCGCCGGCCGCGAGCCGTGGACCAACCGCTACCGCTACGAGCCGCCGCACGGCAGCGTGCTCGGGTTCAACTCCGGTGGTCTCATTTTCCGCCGCATGCAGATCGCCTTCGACGCCGTGCGCGGCCGCATCGGGTTCCGCGTTCCGTAGAGCGCGCTCGACCTCTCCCCGCTTGCGGGAGAGGTAAGCGCCTCGCCTTTCCCTCCCCGCGGCGCATCGCTACAGTATTCGCCTGCGGAGACCATCATGTACCGTGCTCCGGTCGACATCATCGCCTTCACCCTGAAGCATTCCGCCGGGTTTGCGGCCGCGCAGGCCGAGGGCATCTATGATGACCTCGGCGACGACCTGCTCGAGGCCGTGCTCAGCGAAGCCGGCAAGTTCGCCGGCGACGTGCATCGCGCCGCTCAACCGGATCGGCGATCAGCGCGGTGCGGTCTTCAAGGACGGCGCCGTCACCATGCCGCCCGGCTGGAAAGAGGCCTACACCGCCTGGGCCGGCGCCGGCTGGAACGGGCTCGCCGGCCCGACCGAATGGGGCGGCCAAGGGCTGCCCTGGGCGGTGAACGCCGCCTGTATCGAGATGTGGAACTCGGCCTCCGCCGCCTTCATGGTCGGGCCGACGCTGACCATGGCCGGGATCGACGCCCTCGCGGCCCACGGGTCGGATGAGCTCAAGCGCACCTATCTCGGCAAGCTCATCTCCGGCGAATGGACCGGGACCATGCAGCTCACCGAGCCGCAGGCCGGCTCCGACGTGGGCCTCCTTCGCACCCGCGCGGAACGCCACAATGGCGCCTACAAGATCACCGGGCAGAAGATCTTCATCACCTATGGCGAGCACGACCTCACCGACAACATCGTGCACCTCGTCCTGGCGCGGCTGCCCGATGCACCGCCCGGCACCAAGGGCATCTCGCTGTTCCTGGTGCCGAAATTCCTGGTCAACCCGGACGGCTCGCTCGGCGAACGCAACGACGTGCGCGCGCATTCGATCGAGCACAAGCTCGGCATCCACGCCTCACCCACCTGCACCATGGTGTTCGGCGACAATGGCGGCGCCACCGCCTATCTGATCGGCGACGAGAACCGCGGCATGGCCTGCATGTTCACCATGATGAACGATGCGCGCCTTGCCATCGGGCTTCAGGGCCTCGGGATTGCCGAAGCCGCGACCCAGCAGGCCGTCGCCTACGCACGTGAGCGCAAGCAAGGCCGCGGGCCAGGCATGCCGGCGAACGAGACGACGCCGATCATCGTCCACCCCGACGTCAAGCGCATGTTGTTGACCATGCGTGCGCTCACCAATGCGGCGCGCGCGATCTGCTTTGCGACCGCCGTCGCGCATCGACCGCCAGCACCGCAGCGCCGATGAGGCGCGCCGCAAGGCCGCGCATGAGCGCGCCGCCCTGCTTACGCCTATCGCCAAGGCGTTCTCCACCGACATCGGCAGCGAAGTCTCCTCCCTCGGCGTGCAGGTGCACGGCGGCATGGGCTACATCGAGGAGACCGGCGCGGCGCAGTTCTATCGCGACGCCCGCATCGCCCGGATCTATGAGGGCACCAACGGCATCCAGGCGATCGACCTCGTCACCCGCAAGCTGCCGCTGTCCGGCGGCGAGACGGTGCGCACGTATATCAATGAGCTGCGCGCCACCGTGGCCGAGGTTGAGGCCAGCAACGATCCCGCCTTCGGCGCGACCGGCCGCTGCCTCGGCGACACTGTCCAACAACTCGACCGCGCCACCAGCTGGCTGCTCACCAAAATCGAACGCGAGCCGGACACTGCGCTCGCCGGTGCCACGCCGTATCTGCGCCTGTTCGGTCTCGCGGCGGGCGGCTGCGCGCTCGCCAAGGATGCGCTGGCCGCGCTGCGCGCCGGCAATCCCGGGCAGCAGCGTTGCGGTCGCGCGCTTCTTTGCCACCAACATCGCCAACGCCGCGGCGGGTCTCGCCGCGACCGTGATCGAGGGCGCCGACGCGCTCGCGGTCGAGCCCGATGCGATTGGATGAATCAACATGAGTGAACACGTCAACGTCAGCGATGAGGGCGGCATCCGCACCGTCCGGATCAACCGGCCGGACAAGAAGAACGCGCTCACCATGGCGATGTATGACGTCATGACCAACGCGCTCGAGACCGCGAGCACCAGCGACGCGATCCGCTGCGTGCTGATTGCCGGCGTGCCCGGCGCGTTCTCGGCCGGCAACGACATGGGCGATTTTCTCGCCGCCACCCAGGGCACTGGCCGCTGGAGCGCGCAGGCGCTGCGCTTTCTCCCTGCCCTGGTCCACTGCAAGAAGCCGCTGGTCGCCGCGGTGAGTGGTGTCGCGGTCGGCATCGGCACGACCATGCTGCTGCATTGCGACTATGTGGCGGTGGCGACCGACGCGCGGCTCTCGACCCCGTTCGTCGGCCTCGGCCTGGTGCCGGAAGCCGCGTCCAGCTTGCTGGCGCCGCGCATGATGGGCCAGCGCCGCGCCTTCGAGTTGTTGGTGATGGGCCACGTGTTCGACGCCGCGACGGCGAAGGAATGCGGCATCGCCAATATCGTGGTGAAGCCGGAAGACGTGGACGCCGCTGGGCTGAAAGCCGCGCGCGAGATCGCGGCGCTGCCGCCCGGCGCGGTCGCAGCCGCGCGCACATTGATGCGCGGCTCCGGCGATGAGCTCGAGGCGCGCATCGCGCTCGAAGGCAAGCACTTCAACGAGCGCCTGCAATCGCCGGAAGCCAAGGCCGCGTTCGAAGCCTTCTTTAGCCGTAAACGGTGAGACGATGTCGCTCAGCGGAAAGACCCTGTTCATCACCGGCGCCTCGCGCGGCATCGGCCTCGCCATCGGGCTGCGCGCCGCCCGCGACGGCGCCAATGTGGCGATCGCCGCCAAGACCGAGACGCCAAACCCGAAGCTCGAGGGCACCATCTACACAGCGGCCGAGCAAATCGAGAAAGCCGGCGGCAAGGCGCTGCCGCTCGTCGTCGATGTGCGCGACGAAGCCGCGGTGAAAGCCGCCATCGACCAGACCGCGGCGCGCTTCGGCGGGCTCGACATCGTGGTCAACAACGCCAGCGCGATCTCGCTCACGCCGGTGACGCAGACCGAGATGAAGCGCTTCGACCTGATGCATCAGATCAACACGCGCGGCACCTACATGGTCTCCAAATACGCAATCCCGTATCTGGAGAAGGCCGCGAACCCGCACATCCTGATGCTGTCGCCGCCGCTCGACATGCAGGAGAAATGGTTTGCGCGCCACACCGCCTACACCATGGCGAAGTTCGGCATGAGCATGGTCGTGCTCGGGCTTGCCGGCGAGCTGCGCCCGAAGGGGATCGCGGTCAATGCCCTGTGGCCCCGCACCACAATCGCTACCGCCGCAATCAAGAACCTGCTCGGCGGCGACGCGGTGATGAAGATGTCGCGCACGCCCGAGATTCTTGCTGATGCGGCCTACCTGATCTTCCAGAAACCCGCCAAGAGCTTCACCGGCAACTTCCTGATCGACGACACCTTCCTCGCCGGCGAGGGCGTGCGCGATTTCGATGCCTATCGGGTCGAGCCGAGCCAGCCGCTGTCGCCCGATTTCTTCGTGCCGGACGCCATCAAGCCGCCCGCCGGCGTCAGCCTCGCGGCCAAAACCTGAAGTGAAATAACAACAGAATGTCCACCCTCTACATCACCCATCCGGCCTGTCTCAATCACCTCACTCCGTCCGGTCATCCCGAGCGCCCGGATCGGCTGCGCGCCATCGATCGCGTGCTCGAGCACGAGCGCTTCCAGACCTTGGCGCGCGTCGCCGCGCCGGAGGCGAGCATCGACGACATCGCGCTCTGCCATCCGCGCGACTTCATCGAGGAGATCGCCGCGGCGGTGCCCAAAGAAGGCATGGTGCGGATTGACGCCGACACCTCCATGTCGCCGGGCAGTTTTGCGGCGGCGCTGCGCGCGATCGGCGGCGCGCTCTATGCGGTCGATGAGGTGATGACCGGCAAGGCGCCCAACGCGTTCTGCGCCATGCGCCCGCCCGGCCATCACGCCGAGACCGTGCGGCCGATGGGCTTCTGTTTGTTCAACAGCGCCGCGATCGCCGCGCGCCACGCGCAGAAGAAACATGGCGCCGAGCGCGTCGCCATCGTCGATTTCGACGTGCATCACGGCAACGGCACCCAGGAGATCTTCTGGTCCGATCCGACCGTGATGTACTGCTCGACCCACGAGATGCCGCTCTACCCCGGCACCGGCGCACGCAGCGAGCGCGGCGAGCACAACACCATCGTCAATGCGCCGCTGCGCGCGGGCGATGCCGGCGACGCGTTCCGCGCCGCGTTCGAGCAGACGATCCTGCCGCGGCTGCGCGAGTTCGGCCCGGACCTGGTCGTGATCTCCGCCGGCTTCGATGCGCATCTGCGCGACCCGCTCGCCAACCTCAACCTGGTCGAGGCGGACTACGCCTGGGTCACGCAGAAGCTCATGGAAATTGCCGATGCGAAGGCCAACGGCCGCGTGGTCTCGCTGCTCGAAGGCGGCTATGACCTGCAAGGCCTCGCGGCGTCCGTCGCCGCGCACGTGACCGCGCTGATGCGGGGGTAGTACACTCGCTCACGAATCACAGGATTGTTCAGCGTGCCCGAGAACACCCATGCCGACGTGGCGAAGCTCTCCTTCGAGAAGGCGATCGAGGAGCTCGAATCGATCGTGAAGCGCCTCGAGGAGGGCAAGGTGCCGCTCGAGGAATCCGTTGCGATCTACGAGCGCGGCGAAGCGCTCAAGCGCCGCTGCGAGGAATTGCTGCGCCAAGCCGAAGCGCGCGTGGAAAAGATCACCCTCGACGTCAACGGCAAGCCCAAGGGCGCCGAGCCGCTCGACGTGGAGAAGTCGTAACCGGAATCGCAACAACAACAGCCCTCGTCCTGAGGAGCGTGACCGAAGGTCACGCGTCTCGAAGGACGGCCGCAAGGACAGGCGGTGCCTGGGGCCATCCTTCGAGACGCCCCGCTTCGCGGGGCTCCTCAGGATGAGGGCCCGGGAAGAAACAACTAATAAACCCCGGGAATGATCTTCTTCGTTCGCTCCATGTAGGCGCGGTAATCGTCGCCGAATACGTCGAGCATCAGCTGCTCCTCGGGACCGATGCGGCAGAAGTAAAGAATGCCGAAGCCCGCGAGCCCCGCGAGGCCGGCGATCCAGTTCGGCAGCAACAACAACTGCGACAGCCCCCACATCCAGAACGCGGTGTACATCGGGTGGCGCACATGTTTGTAGAGCCCGTGCGTGACCAGCGCATGCTGGTCGCGGATCTCGAGCGTCACCGACCAGGAGCGGCCGAGCTCGCGATGCACGCGATAGAACAACCACATCGTTGCCGCGAACAGCAGCGTGCCGATCACCGCGAGCACGGGTTGGAAGCGGTAGTCGGCAAAGCGCGGCTCACCGGTCACCACATAGAACAGCGGAATGATGAACAGGCCGGTGAAGGAGATCGCGAGCAGCACGCGGTCGCGTGAGACCTGCGCACGCTGCGAGATCGGCGTCTTGCGCGAGCGGCGCTGATGCGGATAGCGGATGATGTACCAAGCGACGCAGCCGAGGAACCAGATGATCTTGGCGGCAAGCGGTGTCATCAAACTGCGCCGGCCGCGCGTTGCGGCGCCGCTGCCGCCGCGTCCAGATAGGAGCCGTCCTCGCCAATCAGCTCGGCGCTGCCGCCCGGGGCCCAGATCGTGCGCTCGAGCGGCGCCGGTCCGATGAGCATCGTGAACAGGTCGTAGACGCCGCGCCGCTCCGACGCCATGACGAACTGATAGTGGATGCGCATGAAGTCCCAGAAGATGCGCCGGGTGGTCTCCGGCGAGAGCAGGTCGCGGAAGTTGACGACGCGGACATGCGGCTTGCCGCCGCTGTTGTCCTTGAATTTGGTCAACCGCACCGGATCGAAGCGGTAGAAGCTGATCGGGTCCTGGCGAGTCTGGAATTCGCCCCAGGTCAGATCCTTCTCCGCGGCGACCCGGTCCGCGCACGCGCGAAGGCGCGTCGCCGCCGGATGCAGTCCGAGCTTCGGGATCGTGGCGCCGATCGTCAGGAACGCGAGCTTGGGACCGTGGCGTGTAAGCTCAGGATCGGTCGCGAGCGCATGCGCGAGCGCATCGACGGCGAGCGTCGCGCCGAGGCTATGGCCGACGATGAGGATTTCGTCAGCGTCGCTGTGCTGCACGCGGGCGATCAGCTGTTCGCTGAAGTTGGCAATGCGGGCCGCGATGTCCGGCCGGCGGTCGTACATATAATCGCGCGCCGTGATCCAATCGGCGAGGCCTTGGCTCACGCGCCAGCGCTGGCCCGGCCAGCGCAACAACAACACGAAGGCGGCGAGCGCGACAATGAGACCGACCAGCCAGGCGAGCACCGGTGCGACCGGCACTGCGCGCGCCGCGAACCACCCGGCGACGATGCCGAGCACCGCGAACAACACGACGTCAAGGAACGGGATCAGGAAGAACAGCCCGTAACGGTAATTGGCCTTGAAATAGCGCTTCGCCGTCCCGGAAGCGATGAAGTCCCAGAACGTGGCGGCGCCGGCCTTGAGCCGCGGCAGCATGGGCCCTGCCACATCGGCGCGGACGATGTCGTGCCAGGCCCATGGCTCGTAGGTGGTTTGCGTCGCCCAGTTCGGCCCGCTCGCGGCGATCGTCCAATCGCCGGCGAGATCACCGCTCTGGCTCAGCGCCGACACCTTGGCGTCGATGCCCCAGGTCCTGGCGCAGACCGCGGCCTCGCGCGTGAACCGGCGGTACAGTCCTGCGACGTCGTATGGGTCGAACCCGGCTATGAAGAAGACGTGGCGCTTGCGGACCATCATCCATCCCCGTTCCCCCCGCCCGTGTGCATCAATCGCGCGGGCAGGTCAACGCGCCCGTGAAACGTCATTCCGGGGTCGGCCGAAGGCCGGAGCCCGCAATCCGTGAACCACCGCCCGGGAGTATGGATTCCGAGCTCGCCGCTCGCGGCGCCCCGGAATGACAGCCATGAGCGTCAACGCGTTTCAACCACGCCCCTGGAGCCCCGAGCGAATTTCCGGTATCGGGTTCCCCAATTAAGAATTTCTCGCGAGGAGGAGGAAGGCGATGCGAAATTACGTCGACGGCGGCGAGGCCATCGTTGAAGCGTTCCGTAAGCTCAAGGTCGACTACATCATGTCATCGCCCGGCTCCGAATGGTCGCCGGTCTGGGAAGCGCTGACCCGCCAGACGGTGGAAAAACGGCCTGGCCCCAAGTTCATCGAGTCCTGGCACGAAACCCTCGCGGTCAACATGGCGAGCGGCTACACGGCCATCACCGGCCGCCCCCAGGCGGTGCTGCTGCACGCCGGCGTCGGCCTGCTGCAAGGGGCGATGGGCATTCACGGCGCCTTGCAGGCGGAAGTGCCGATGGTCGTGATGTCGGGTGAATTGCAATCGCTCGGCGAGGACCCGGAACTGGACATCGAGGGTCAGTGGTTCGGCGGCCTGAGCGCCGGCGGCAACGAGCGCTTCGTCGAGCCGATCACCAAGTGGGCCCACATGGTGACCAGCCCGCACACCTTGTTCGACATGGTGGTGCGCGCCGGCGAGATGGCGCAGCGCGCCCCAATGGGGCCGGTCTATCTCAATGTCGGGCTCGAGCAGATGCTGCACGACTGGACGCCGCCCGCGAGCGCCAAGCGCGACGTGCAACCGGCGCCGAAGGTGCAGGCGGCGCCCGAGGAGGTCGAGAACATCGCGGCCCTCATCCGCAACGCCAAGAACCCGGTGATCGTCACCGAAACCGCCGGGCGCGATCCCGCCGCCTACGAGGCGATGGTGGCGTTCGCCGAGGCGCTGGCGATCCCGGTCATCATCGGCCGCAACGCGACGTTCGCCAACTTCCCCAGCAATCATCCGCTCTATCTGGGGGTGACGACCTACAACTACGTGGCGGAGTCCGACCTGGTGTTGATGGTGGGTTGTCGCGCGCCCTGGTATCCGCCGCACAAGCGTCCGACCGACGGCAAGCTCGTGTTGATCCATGACGTGCCGTTCAAGGGCTACATGGTGCATCAGAACCTGCATGCCGACGCTTACCTCGAAGGCAATATCGCCGCCTCCCTGCAAATGCTCACCAAGGCCGCGGCCAAGGGAGCTGATGAAAAGGTGATTGCCAAGCGCCGCAAGCACTGGGACGCCGAGCACGAGAAGGTGGCGAAGGCTACGCGGGCCGAGGAGCAGAAGGCCGCCAAGGGCGACGCGATCGACCCGGTCACGGTGTTCGCGACACTCGGCGAGGTGATGCCGCAGGACACGATCTACGTCGATGAAACCATCACGGCGCAGTTCATGATCCGTCAGCATTTGCCGATTCGTAGGCCGCAGAGTTTCTTCCGCTCCTGGGGCGGGCTTGGCCAGGGCATCGGCTTCGCGCTGGGTGTCAAGCTCGCGGCGCCGTCGCGCCCCGTGATGCTGGTCGTCGGCGATGGCTCGTTCCTCTACAATCCGATCGTGCAGGCATTGGGCGCGTCCAAACAGCACAACCTGCCGGTCACCATCGTGGTACTCAACAACAAGATGTATCGCGCCATGATGCAGGGCCACGTCAAGCACTACGAGGACGGCGTCGCCGCCAACAAGGACTTCCTCTACGGCGTGAAGATCGACGGCCCGAGCTACAGCGAGCTCGGCAAGCCGTTCGGCTGTCACGGCCAGAAGGTGGAAAAGCCGGCCGATCTGAAAGGCGCGATCGAAGCCGCGCTCGCCGCCAACAAGGCCGGCAAGACCGCGATTCTCGACGTGGCGGTGAGCAGGTAACGCGGGCTAGTCAGCAACAACAACAACCCTCGTCCTGAGGAGCTTGGTCCCGCAAGGGACCAAGCGTCTCGAAGGACGGCCACAAGCAACGGCCTGTACTCTGGGCCATCCTTCGAGACGCATGCGTGCTGCGCACGCACGCTCCTCAGGATGAGGGCTGTAGTGTTTGGCTCACTTGTTGCTCGGCAATTTCTGTTTGATCTTGCCGATCTCTTTCCACGGATCATTCTGCAATCGCCCCAGCCGCGCCCGCACATTGCCGAGGTTGAACTTGTCCGCCATCAGCTTCGGCGAGAGCTCGCTCCAGTCGATCGGCGTTGACACCGGCGCGCCGGGACGCGCGCGCGTCGAGTAGGCGACGACCGCCGTCGCGCCACGGCCGTTGCGCAGGTAATCGACAAAGATGCGGCCCTTGCGCTTGCTCTTGGTCATCTTCGACACGTAGCGGTCGGGCGCATCCGCCTCCATGGCGATCGCGAGCCGGTGCGAGAAGTCCTTGGCGGTGTCCCAGTCGGTGCCGACGATCGGCACCACCACGTGGAAGCCCTTGCCGCCGGTGGTCTTCACGAAGCTCTCGAGCTTCATCTTCGACAGCCGCGTTCGCAGCTCGCGCGTTGCCGCAATCACGTCCGGCCAGGCAACGCCGGGTCCAGGATCGAGATCAAACACGAGCCGGTCACAGGCATCGATGTCGTCGATGGTCGAGCCCCACACGTGCACTTCCAGCACGCCGGCCTGCGCCAGTGCGATCAGGCCATCGAGACCCTCGATGGCGATGATCTCCTCCTTGCCATCGCGCACGCGCAGGATATGCCCCTGATTGAAGGTCGCATGCGCGTGCTTCTGGAAGAAGCATTGGCCGCTGGCACCATCGGGACAACGCAGCAGCGCCAGCGGTCGGCGTACCACGTGCGGCGCGATCCAGTCCCAGACGTCGCGGTAGTAATCGGCGAGGTCCTGCTTGGTGATCCCGGTGTCGCTCCAGTAGAGCCGGTCCGGATGGGTCAAGCGCACCGCGTCGGAGGATTGTTTGGATTTCGGTTTGCGTTGCGCACTCGCTTTGGCCATGGCGTCCTCTTGCGCTGCCGCCTGCGCCGGCGTCTCGCGGACCACCTCGCGCGCAGGCTTATCCTCGCGCAGGCCCTTGAACGACGGGTGACGCAGGATCTGATCGGCCGTGAAACCGCGCGAATTGATCTCGGCCACCAGCTCGGGCTTGACCCAGTGTACGCCGCGGCGCTGCGTAGCCTCGAGCCGCGTGGCAAAGGGCGCCTTGTCCTGGCGCAGCGGCTGCAGCCGCCGATAGAGATCGCGCGCGATTTTCTGCGTGTAGCCGGTACCGACGCGCCCGGCGTAGCGGAACGCGCCGTTCTGATAGTAGCCGAGCGCCAGTGCGCCGATCAGCCCGGGGCCAACCGTGGAGTCCTTATAGCCGGCGATGACGAATTCCTGCCGGTCCGAGCATTTGGTCTTGAGCCAGTCGCCGGTACGGCCTGAACGATACGGCGCATCGCGCTTCTTGGAGATGATACCCTCCAGGCCGAGCTGACAGGCATGCTTGAGCACGGCCGGGCCGGGCTCGCTGAAATCTTCGCTCAAGCGCACGCGCCCGTCGCGTCTCTTGCCGACCAGTTTCGCCAGCGCGGCCTTGCGCTCAAGCAATGGACGTTGGCGCAAATCCTCGCCATCGAAGAACAACAAATCGAACACGTAGTAGACGAAGCGGTCGGTGCGGCCGCTGCTCAGGTCCGCCTGCAGGGTGGAGAAATCCGAGATGCCGTTGCCCAGATCGACCACGATCTCGCCATCGATCAGCGCGCCGTCGGCCGGCAGCTCGGCGACGGCGTCGGCAATCGGCTTGAACTTCTCGGTCCAGTCGAGGCCGGTGCGGGTCTTGAGCTCGACCCGGCGGCGCTCGAGGCGCGCCTGCATGCGATAGCCGTCGAACTTGATTTCATGCACCCATCCCGCCCCGCCGGGCGCTTCCGCCTCGAGCCGCGCCAGACACGGCGCGACAAAATCCGGCGGCGTTTTGTTGCCGCGCGAGCGGGGCTCGGCGCGCCGCACCTCGGTCGCGGCAACCGCGGCGCGGCTGCGACTGGAGGCGCGCTTCGCGGTGCGCTTCGCCGGCTTGGCGGCCTTGCTGGGCTTGGCTTTGTTTGTTGTTGTCTTCGCCGCCGGGCGCCGCTTGCGCACTGGTGCGCCCTCGGTGATCTCATCCATGCTGCGCTTGGTGGCGACCGACCACGGCTCCTCTTCGAGGATATCCGGTGCGCTGGGCGGGCGCGCCTCGGCGTCGTTGGCCTTGATCAGCAGCCACGGGTCCTGGCGCTCGCCCTCGCGCTTGCGCATGCGTACCAGGTGCCAGCTGCCGTGCAGCTTGTCGCCGTCGAGCCGAAAGTTGAGCCGGCCGGTGCGGTAGCCCTTGCGCGCATCGCCTTCCGGAAACCAGCGGCCGCGGTCCCAGACCATCACCGTGCCGCCGCCGTACTCGCCCTGCGGGATCGTGCCCTCGAACGAGTTGTACTCGATCGGATGATCCTCGACGTGGATCGCGAGCCGCTTCTCGCCCGGCACCAGGCTGGGGCCACGGGTTACCGCCCAGCTCTTCATGACCCCGTCGAGCTCGAGCCGAAGGTCGTAGTGCAGCCGTCGTGCCGCGTGCTTCTGGATGACGAATCGGTTGCCGCCCGCCTCGGCGACCTTGCCGCGGGGCTCGGAGGTAACGTTGAATTTGCGCTTGGCGCGGTATGTCTTGAGGGCCACGGTGGCCTGCCCTGTTTGGCCCGAATCCGCGGGCTTTGACACAACGCCCCGCCCAAACCCGCGGTTCCGGCATATTAACACCGGTTTTGGCACGCCAGGTGCCCAGGTTTTCGCCACCACGGCCCGTATGATTGTGCCAGAGTGGCCCGGAAGCCACGGCCGCCCGGAGACCTGCCTTGCTTTAGGCTCAATTATCGTCGGAATGCGGCTGTTCGTGCTATAAGATTATGCTTACGCTCAATCACACTCAGGTAGTGCCTTGACCGAATCCTCAACAACGCCCCTGCTCGATCAAGTCCACACGCCGGCCGATCTGCGCCGTCTCAATGAGGCCTCGCTGCGCCAGCTCGCGGATGAACTGCGCCAGGAAACCATCAGCGCCGTCTCGGTAACGGGCGGCCATCTGGGCGCCGGGTTAGGCGTGGTCGAGCTTACCGTCGCGTTGCACTACGTGTTTGATACGCCGCGCGACCGCCTGATCTGGGACGTGGGCCACCAGGCCTATCCGCACAAGATCCTCACCGGGCGGCGGGATCGCATCCGCACGTTGCGCCAGGGCGGCGGCCTCTCCGGCTTCACCAAGCGCGCCGAGAGCGAGTACGACCCATTCGGTGCCGCGCACGCATCGACCTCGATCTCCGCCGGGCTCGGCATGGCGGTGGCGCGGGACCTCGCGCACAAGACCAACAACATCGTCGCGGTGATCGGCGACGGGTCCATGTCGGCCGGCATGGCCTACGAGGCCATGAACAACGCCGGCGCCATGAACTCGCGGCTGATCGTCATTCTCAACGACAACGACATGTCGATCGCGCCGCCGGTCGGCGCCATGTCGGCCTATCTGGCGCGGCTCATCTCCGGGCGTACCTACTTGTCGCTGCGCGAGATCGGCCGGCAATTCGCGCATCACCTGCCAAAGTTCTTCGAGCAGAAGGCAGCGGCGGCTGAGGAATTCGCGCGCGGTTTGCTCACCGGCGGCACATTGTTTGAAGAGCTCGGCTTCTACTACGTCGGCCCGATCGACGGCCACAACATCGAGCACCTGCTTCCGGTCCTGGCCAATGTGCGCGACGCCGAGCACGGCCCGATCCTGGTGCACGTCATCACCCAGAAGGGCAAAGGCTATCCGCCGGCCGAGACCTCCGCCGACAAATATCATGGCGTAGTGAAGTTCGACGTCGCCACCGGCACGCAAGCGAAGTCGAGCGCGCGCGCTCCGGCCTACACCAAGGTGTTCGGCGAATCGCTGATCAAGCAGGCCGAGAAGGACGACAAGATCGTTGCCATCACGGCGGCGATGCCGTCCGGCACCGGGCTCGATCTGTTCGGCAAGCGCTTCCCCGAACGCTGCTTCGACGTCGGCATTGCCGAGCAGCACGCAGTGACCTTCGCGGCCGGCTTGGCCACGGAGGGCTTCCGCCCGTTCACCGCGATCTACTCAACCTTCCTGCAGCGCGCCTATGATCAGGTCGTGCACGACGTTGCGATCCAGCGCCTGCCGGTTCGCTTTGTCTTGGACCGCGCCGGCCTCGTCGGCGCCGATGGGCCGACCCACGCGGGCTCATTCGATATTGCCTATCTGGGCTGCCTGCCCGGCTTTGTGTTGATGGCCGCAGCCGACGAAGCCGAGCTGGCGCACATGGTGGCAACCGCCGCGGCGATCGATGATCGCCCTTCGGCGTTGCGCTATCCGCGCGGCGAAGGCATCGGTGTGCCGCTGCCGGCGGAAGGCGTGCCGCTCGAAATCGGCAAGGGCCGCATTGTGCGCGAAGGCGGCAAAATTGCCCTGCTCTCGTTCGGTACGCGGCTTGCCGAATGCCTGAAGGCCGCGGACGAGCTCGCGACGCTCGGGCTGTCGGCGACCGTCGCCGACGCGCGCTTTGCCAAGCCGCTCGATCTGGATTTGATCCTGCGCCTTGCCCGCGAGCACGAAGTGCTAATCACCATCGAGGAAGGCTCGATCGGCGGCTTCGGCTCGTTCGTGCTGCATGAGCTCGCCGAAGCCGGCGTGCTCGATCGCGGTCTCAAGGTGCGCAGCATGGTGCTGCCGGACGTGTTCCAGGATCAGGACTCGCCAGCCGCCATGTACGTGCAGGCCGGCCTCGACGCCAAGAGCATCGTCGCCAAGGTGTTCGAGGCACTCGGCAAGCGCTCACCCGGATTGGTGAAGCTCGCCAAGTCCTGAGCAATCCGCAGCCCTCATCCTTCGAGACGCCTGCCCTACGGACAGGCTCCTCAGGACGAGGTTCGAGTAGATTCAAACTGATTGAGCCCCCATGTCTTCGCGCCGCCGCGCGGATTTATTGCTGGTCGAGCGCGGCTTGTTTGAAAGCCGCGCGCGGGCGCAGGCCGCGATCGCGGCGGGGCTTGTCACCGCGGACCACGTCGTCGTTGCCAAGCCGTCGGCCGAGATCGCGACCGATGCGGTGCTGCGCGCGACGGCGCCGCATCCTTGGGTGTCACGCGGCGGCGTCAAGCTCGCCGATGCGTTAGACCACGCCGGGGTCTCAGCACACGGCCGCGTCGCCCTCGACGTTGGTGCGTCGACCGGCGGCTTCTCCGAGGTGTTGCTGACGCGCGGCGCGCGGCGCGTCTATGCGATCGAAGTTGGGCATGGCCAGCTACACTCGCGCCTGCAGGGGCGCGCAGACCTCGTGCTGTTCGAGCACACGGATATCCGCAGTCTCGATCCGGCGCAGCTGACGGAAACGCCGGATCTCGTCGTCATCGACGTGAGCTTCATCTCGCTCAAGCTCGTGCTGCCGGCGGCCCTCAACCTTGCCGCACCACACGCGCAGGTCGTCGCCTTGATCAAGCCGCAGTTCGAGGCTTCTCCTCGCACCGTCAAGAAAGGGATCGTGCGCGACCCCGCCGTGCATGCGGCGGTGTGCGACGAGATCGCCGCCTTCGTGCGCTCGCTGAGCTGTACCGTGATGGCGACGTTTCCCTCAGCGATTGCCGGGGGCGACGGCAACCGTGAATTTTTTATCGCGGCCCAGCGGGATTAGCATGTCCGGCGGCATCAACACTTCGGCGCCAGCGCGCATCTGGCGCGACGAGCTGATCGGCACGGTCAAATTGGCCGGCCCGCTGGCGCTCACCCAGCTCGGGCAGATCGCCATGATGACGGTCGATCTCGCGCTGATCGGACGGCTGGGCAACAGCGCGGTGGCCGCGGCGGCGCTGGCGCACAGCGTCTTGTACACGGCGTTCATGTTCGGCCTTGGCCTCGTCACCGCCGTCTCGCCGCTCGCCGCGCAGGCTTTTGGGGCGCGCAAGCCGCGGCTCGTTCGCCGCGCCCTGCGCGTCGGATTGTGGACGGCCGTCATGGTCGGGATCCCGCTCAGTTTGCTGCAGATGCGCTCGGGCGATTTGCTGATCTGGCTCGGACAGCCGGCCGACGCGGCGTTGCTGGCGCAACGTTATCTCGACGGGCTCGCCTGGTCGCTGACCCCGGCATGGCTCTTCATCGCGCTGCGCGGGTTCATGAGCGCGCTCAATCGGCCCGAGCCCGCGTTATGGATCACGCTTGCGGCGATTCCAGCCAACGGCGTCCTCGCCTATTTGTTGATCTTCGGCGCGTTCGGATTGCCGCGGCTCGATTTGCTGGGTGCCGGCATTGCGACAACGCTCGTGAGCATCGGGATGTTCGTCGTCGGGGTGTGGATCTGTTACGCATCGGCGCCGTTCAAGAAATACCACGTTCTCGGCCACATCTGGCGCAGCGACTGGCCGTTGTTCCGCCAGCTGATCGCGATCGGACTGCCGATCTCGGCGACGTTCCTGCTCGAGCACGGCGTGTTTGCGTCGGCTGCGCTGCTCATGGGCATCATCGGCACGGTCGCGCTCGCCGCGCACCAGGTGGCGCTGCACACGGCGGCAATCGTGTTCATGGTCCCGCTCGGCATCGGCATGGCGGCGACGATTCGGGTCGGTCACGCGGTCGGCCGGCGCGATGCCGGTGCCGCGCGCCGCGCCGGCTTTGCCGCAATGGCACTGGGCGTTGTATTCCAGGCCGCGATGGCGATCTGTGTCGTGCTCGGACGCGAGCAAATCCCGCTGCTGTTCTTCGGCTCCGGCGCCGACGCGGCGACGCTTGCGCTCACCTCGACGTTGCTCCTCATCGGCACGAGCTTCTTTATCTTCGATGGTCTGCAAGTCATTGCCAACGGCGCGCTGCGCGGCTTCAACGACACGCGCGTGCCGCTGCTGTTTGCCGCGCTGAGCTTCTGGGTGGTCGGCTTCACCTGCGCCTATTGGCTCGCTTTTCGCGCCGGCCTCGGCGCGGCCGGGGTTTGGGTTGGACTGGTGCTTGGCCTCGGCTGCTACGCGGCGCTGCTGGTCGCGCGCTTTGCCCGCTTGGCGCATCGCGAATATCTACCGTCGACAGCACGGACCGCAGCAGCGACCGCATTTTCATGACCGAGCGTCTGATCGTCACGCATCTGGGCCACCGCGGCGACGGTGTGGCCGATGGCGAGGCGGGACCGATCTACGTGCCCTACACGCTGCCGGGCGAGACCGTTGAGGTCGAAGCTTGGCCCGGTCATCCGGATCGCCGCCAGTTGTTACGTGTCGAGAGCGCGAGCGCCGAACGCATCGCGCCGATCTGTCCGCATTTCGGCGTGTGCGGCGGCTGCGCGCTGCAGCACTGGGATTGGAGTGAGTACAGCGCCTGGAAGCGCGACCTCGTGCGCACGGCCCTGCAGCAGGCTGGGCTCGATGCGCCGGTCGACGATCTCGTTGATGCTCATGGCGACGGCCGCCGGCGCGCGGTGTTTCATGCGCGCAGCGGCACGCATGGCGTGCTCGCCGTCGGCTTTCGCGGCCGCGCATCAACACCACATCGTGCCGATCGACCGCTGCCCGATCCTGGCGCCGGGGCTCGACGGAGCGCTGGCGGCGGCGTGGGCGATCACGCAGGAGCTCGAGCCAATCAAGAAACCGCTCGACATCGCGGTGACGGCGACCGAGGTCGGCCTCGACATCGACGTGCGCGGGTCGGGACCGCTGCAGCCACATCTCGGTTCAGCGCTCGCCGCGGTGGCCGAGCGCCATCGCCTCGCCCGCCTCACCCGCCATGGAGAGCTGGTGGCGCAGCGCGCGACGCCGACGATCACCATGGGCCGCGCGCGTGTCGAGCTTTCGCCCGGCGTATTCCTGCAGGCGACCGCCGAAGGTGAGGCAGCGTTGGCACGCAGCGTGATCGCGCATCTCGGGAAGGCAAAGCTTGTTGTTGATCTGTTCTGCGGGCTTGGCCCGTTCGCGCTGCGCATCGCCGAGACGGCACGCGTGATCGCAGCGGACACGGACGCGGATGCCATCGCCGCGCTCGTCAAGGGGGCACGCGCGCCCGGCCTGCGTCCGATCGAGGCGACGGCGCGGGATCTGTTCCGCCGGCCGTTCGTGGCGGAGGAACTGCGCGGCGCCGACGCAGTCGTGTTCGATCCGCCCCGTCAGGGCGCACAAGCGCAAGCGCACGCGCTCGCCACAAGCAAGGTGCCGCTGGTGATTGCGGTGTCCTGCAATCCGGCGACGTTTGCCCGCGACGTCGAAATCCTGGTCGACGGCGGCTACAAACTGAAGGCCGTGACGCCGATCGATCAGTTCCGATATTCACCGCACGTGGAGATCGTGGCGCGGCTGGAACGGTGATTTTTCGGGCCCTCATCCTGAGGAGCCTCGAAGGAGCACCAATCGAAGGCCGTGCGTGCGGCCATCCTTCGACGCGCGACTTACGCTCGCATGCTCTCAGGATGAGGGCCCAAGAAGAACCGAACTGTTAGTTGAAATCCTGGCCGCCCCAACGGTATTGCCACATGCGCTCGCCGATCATGCAAGAGATCCGTGGCGCCTCCGACGTGACCGGGACGACACGCGCCGGCGGCGTTCGTCCGGCGACTTCCAGCACCAGCTTGGTGCGCGTCGCATCCTTGAAGTGCTCACGTTCCTTGATCGGCACCACGAACGCGCCCGGACCACCGATGACGCAGTCTTCGTAGTAAACGTCGAGGTTCTCGATATCCATGCTGGCCGCCATCGGCCGCTTCAGCATGATCGGCAGGCCGTTGATGGTGACGGTCTTGGCGAGCAGCTCATCGCGAATGGTGGTGACCGGCGGGCCTTGATTGTTGACGCCGTCGCCGGAGACATCGACCGTGCGCCGCACTCCGTGAAACGGGTTGGCGTCGAACAGCGGTGAGGCATAGAGCAGCGCGCCCGAAATCGACGTGCGATAGGCGCGCCGATAGGGCGCTGCTGCGATCTCGTCGGTGAACGCCTTCGCGGTTGCCGCGCCATCGATGAGACGCCAGGGCACCACGACTTTCTGGTCGGCGATACCGGCCCACTCGAAATAGGTAATCGCGATCCGTCCGTGTCCGCCTTGCTTGAGCGCGCTGAGAAACTCGGGCGAGGTCAGACCCAGGATATAGCCTTCGCGCTGCAGGGCCTGCTCGTCCGGATCCATCGAGTAGGAGACGTCAACCGCCAGAATGAGCTCGAGATCGACATCGGCCGCCGGGCGCGGCGTCTGCACAAGGCGCGCTCCGATCGCTTCGGGTCCGGCGGCGAGCATCAGCACGCCGACGACCGCGCCAAGAGCCGCAACTGCTCCAAGAGGTGCACGCATTCGATCCTCCTCACCCCCAGTGCGGACATCGTCGCACGGTCGCGAAAGAAGGAAAAGCGGGCGGAATTATATCCGCAGCACTTCCTGCGGCGCGGTATAGCGCAACTTCAGCGCACCGGCGACGGCGCGGTGGGTGACGCGTCCCTCGTGCACGTTGAGACCGTTGCGCAGGTGCTCATCCTCACCGAGCGCGACGCGCAGGCCGTGGTCGGCGAGCGCGACGACGAACGGCATGGTCATGTTGTTGAGCGCGAAGGTCGAGGTGCGTGCCACCGCGCCCGGCATGTTGGTCACGCAGTAGTGCACGACGTCATCGACCACGTAGGTCGGATGCGAGTGCGTCGTGGGCCGCGAGGTTTCGGCGCACCCGCCTTGGTCGATCGCAACGTCGACGATCACCGATCCGGACTTCATGGCGCGCACCGTCTCGGCGGTCACAAGCTTGGGCGCAGCCGCGCCCGGCACCAGCACAGTGCCGATGACGAGATCGGCGCCACGGCACGCGGTCTCCACGCCATCACGCGTGGAGTAGAGCGTGCGCACCCGGTTGCCGAACTGCGCCGCGATGCGGCGCAGCGCCTCCGGACTGCGATCGACCACGACCACGTCGGCGCCGATACCGGCAGCGATAAACGCCGCATTCGTTCCGGCGACGCCGCCGCCGAGGACGACGACGCTCGCGGCCGGCACGCCGGGCACGCCGCCCAGCAGCACGCCGCGCCCGCCGTTCTCCTTCTCCAGGCAATGCGCGCCGACGTGCGGCGCCATGCGGCCGGCGACCTCGGACATCGGCATCAGCAGCGGAAGTCCGCCATGCGGCGAGGTCACCGTCTCGTAGGCGATCGCACTCACGCCGCTCTCGATCAGCTCATTGGTCTGCTGCGGATCGGGGGCGAGATGCAGGTAGGTGAAGAGGATCTGTCCGCGGCGCAGACAGCTTGCGCTCGCTCGCCAGCGGTTCCTTCACTTTCACCACCAGCTCGGCGTTGGCGAAGATCTCCTCCGCGCTAGCGACGATCTTCGCGCCGGCGGCTTCGTATTCGGCATCGGTGAGACCGGCGCCCAGGCCGGCGCCCGTCTGGACCAGAACACCGTGCCCCTTGGCGGTGAGCTCACGAACGCTCGCGGGCACGAGTCCAACGCGATATTCGTTGTCCTTGATCTCCTTGGGAACGCCGACCAGCATGGCAAAGCTCTAGAAGGCCATCGGCTCGACGTCAGTGATCTCAATCCCGAACCCGGCCAATCCAACGTAGCGGTGGCGCGCGGTGGTGAGCAATCGGATCGATGAAATGCCGAGATCGCGCAGGATCTGCGCGCCGAGCCCAACCTCACGCCACTGACGAACGCGTGCTTCCTCGGATGCCGTGTTGTTCTGCGGCAGCGCCGTCACCGGCACGCCAGCGGTGCCGTCGCGTAGAAACACGATGACGCCGCGGCCCGCTTCCTCGAAGCGCTTGAGCGCCGCCTGCACCGGGCGCGCCTTGCCGAACGTGTCGGTGATGATGTTGGCGCGGTGCAGCCGGCAGGGAACGTCACGGCCGTCGCCGATGCGTCCATAGACGCAGGCCAAGTGGTAGACCGGGTCGAACGGCGTCACATAGGCATAGCCCTTGAGCTCGCCGATCTCCGATTCGATGGCAAATTCGCCGACGCGCTCCACCAGCTTGTCGCGCGACTGCCGGTACGCGATCAGGTCGGCGATCGATACGTATTTGAGCTTGTGCTTGGCCGAAAAGGCCTGCACGTCGCGCCCACGCATAACCGTGCCGTCGTCATTCATCAGCTCGGCGAGCACGCCGACGGGCGGCAGCTTGGCGAGCTGGCAGAGGTCAACGCACGCCTCGGTGTGGCCGGAGCGCATGAGCACGCCGCCTTCCTTGGCGATGAGCGGAAACACGTGGCCCGGGCGCACGAAATCCACCGCGCCGGTGTTGGAGTTCGCAAGCCCCCGCACAGTGTTGGTGCGCTCCTCCGCCGAGATGCCCGTGGTCAGTCCGTGGCGGAAATCGACCGACACGGTGAAGGCCGTGCCCAGCGGCGCATCGTTTGCCGAGACCATCGGATCAAGGCGCAGCCGGCGCGCCTCTTCCTGCGCAACCGGCGCACAGACAATCCCGGAGGTATGGCGGATGATGAAGGCCATCTTCTCCGGCGTGCAGAGCGAGGCCGCGACAAACAGATCGCCCTCGTTCTCACGATCGTCGTCGTCCGCGACGACCACGATCTCGCCACGGGCGAACGCCTCAACCGCCGCGGCGACGCGCTCGCTCAATTCCGGCTCCGGCCGGTGTACCTGGTCATTCATGGAGGGTCCCGGCTTAGGTTTTGGGCGGATCGAACGGCCACGTCGGGCTCGCGCCGACCTGCCCCCGCTGACGTAGATAATGGTCCGCGATGACGCACGCCACCATGGCTTCGCCCACCGGCACCGCGCGGATGCCGACGCACGGGTCATGGCGACCTTTGGTTGAAACCTCGGTCTCGCGCCCATAGCGGTCGACGGTGCGGCGCGGAGTAAGAATCGACGAGGTCGGCTTCACGGCGAAACGGACGATCACGGATTGCCCGGTCGAGATGCCGCCGAGAATGCCGCCGGCATTGTTGGAGAGAAAGCGCGGCTTGCCGTCGTTGCCGACCCGCATCTCGTCGGCGTTCTCCTCGCCGCTGAGCTCCGCCGCCGCAAAGCCGGCCCCGATCTCCACGCCCTTGACGGCGTTGATCCCCATCACGGCGGCGGCAAGATCGCCGTCAAGCTTGCCATAAATCGGCGCGCCTAGACCGGGCGGCACGCCGTCGGCCACGATCTCGATCACGGCGCCGACGGACGATCCACGCTTGCGCACCTCGTCGAGATAGTCCGCGTAGAACGCGGCCTGCTTGGCGTCCGGGCAGAAGAACGGATTGTTGCTCACCTCGTCCCAGCTCCAGGACGCGCGATCGATTTTGTGCGGCCCCATCTGCACCAGCGCGCCGCGAACCACGAGGCCTGGCACGATCTTGCGGGCGATCGCGCCGGCCGCGACACGCGTCGCGGTCTCGCGGGCTGAGGCGCGGCCGCCGCCGCGATAATCGTGGAAGCCGTATTTGGCGTCGTAGGTGTAGCTGGCGTGGCCCGGACGATAAACATCCTTGATGTCGGAATAATCCTTGGAGCGCTGATCGACGTTCTCGATCATCAGCCCGATCGGCGTTCCGGTGGTGACCTCTTCACCGCTCGCCGGATGGGTGAACACGCCCGACAGAATGCGCACCGTGTCGGGCTCGCGGCGCTGAGTCGTGAAGCGCGATTGGCCTGGGCGGCGGCGGTCGAGCTCGCGTTGAATATCGGCCGCGGTCAGCGGGATGTTCGGCGGACAGCCATCAACCACACAGCCGATCGCCGGCCCGTGGCTCTCGCCGAACGTCGTCACCCGAAACATGTGGCCGAACGTGTTGTACGACATGGCGCCGTCGTAGCCCGCGGACCGGCACGGGTCAAACGAGCTGAACATCGGTTCATGTTCGATCTGATCGTGCGAAAGGTCAGAGAATTGCAAGAATTCTGTTGCCGGCTGCGCGCGGCGTAGCTTAGTCTTCTCTCATCGGCGTCAAACTGAGCGTCGACATTTGCGAGGGACGACAGATGGCCAAGAAAGCCAAGAAGAAAGCGAAGAAGATGTAATTCGCCTCCGCCGCGAGGCGGAGCAACGCCCCTCATCGCGCATACGCGCAATCGAGCGGCAAGCAACAGGGGCCGGCCACGCCGGCCCTTTCTATTTGGAACGCGCCTATCGATTCTCGGAAGGTCATGCTGATAAGAACTTCGAAGCGCGCGATGCACGCAGCGATCACAGCGCTGCAACTATACGAACCGCGAGGCTTTCCTATCCACACAGATACGTCACGAAGTTGGGTTATCTGAATGGCGGTTCATCTTGAACTGAATTTTCGTTAAGTCCCAGATTTTCTTGCTGTTTTTTGCAGATTCTGTTTGCGGTTGAAGAGTGCTTCCTGTATGGAAAAAAAATCGGCATTTAGTCATCATCCGATCCGCCGATCATCGGACTCTCTGGAGGACATCATGGCGAAGAAGGCCAAGAAGAAGGCGAAGAAGTCCTAACGGACACTCGTCACATCCGGCTTTCGCGCTGATGTGGCGTGGGTCGGATCAGGTTTAGGAAAGGGTCGACGCGAGCGTCGGCCCTTTTCGTTTCTGGCGACTTCTGTTTCTGTCGTCCCCTGTTCCGCTCTATTCCTTACCCACCGCGATGTCAGGCGCATCGGGGTGTTTCATGCCGACGATGTTGTAGCCGGCATCGACGTGGTGGATCTCGCCGGTGACGCCGCGCGAGAGATCGGAGACGAGATACACCGCGGTGTCGCCGACCTCTTCGATGGTCACGCTGCGGCGCAGCGGCGAGTTGTATTCGTTCCATTTCAGGATGTAGCGGAAGTCGCCAATCCCGGATGCCGCCAGCGTCTTGATCGGGCCGGACGAGATCGCATTGACCCGGATGTTGCGCGGCCCGAGATCCGCCGCGAGGTAGCGCACCGAAGCTTCGAGCCCCGCCTTGGCGACGCCCATGACATTGTAGTGCGGCATCCATTTCTCGGCGCCGTAATAGGTGAGCGTGAGCAGCGCGCCGCCATCGCGCATCAGCTTCTCGGCCCGCTGGGCGATGGCGGTGAACGAGTAGCAACTCACCGTCATGGTCTTGATGAAGTTCGGCAGCGTCGTGTCGAGATAGCGCCCGGTCAGCTCGTCCTTGTCGGAGAAGGCGATCGCGTGCACCAGGAAATCGATGCTGCCCAAAGCTTCGCCGGCGGTCGCGAACACGGCATCGAGGGTCGCCGGGTCGGTCACGTCGCAATGGCCCAGCACCATGCCGCCGACTTCGTCGGCCAAGGGCTCGACCCGCTTCTTGAGGGCATCACCCTGATAGGTGAAGGCGAGCTGTGCGCCATGCGCATGGGCCGCCTTGGCGATCCCCCACGCGAGCGACCGATTGTTGGCGAGCCCCATGATCAAGCCGCGTTTTCCGCGCAACAGACCCGAGGCGTCCATCGAACCTCCCTGCCCACCTGGCTGAATTCCGTATATCGCTATGGCATAGGGTCCCAGCACCATCAAGTTGACGTCCGGCTGCAACACCCTGGAATACCGCATGCAATCCCGGTGTTCTTGGCAGGAACGTCAGGCCGTGACCGACGCGGCGCCTGACCCGCCACGACGGGCATTTCGGGGCGGTGGGCGCGGTTCCGGCAAGTCACCGATTGGGAGAGCGTGCACGCCCGTGGCGGCATTTCGACAGAACGTCCAGGCTGCGATCCCGGCGCTGCGGCGCTATGCGCGGGCGCTGACACGTAATGCCGACGTGGCCGATGACCTGGTGCAGGACACGCTGGTTCGCGCCCTGCGGTCCGAGCACCTGTTCCAGGGCGAAGAGGTTCGCAGCTGGCTCTACACCATCCTGACCAACCTCAATCGCAACCGCCTGCGCTCGCTCGCCCGGCGTCCGGTCCACACCGCGATCGGCGACGACGACGCGATCGATCTCGCCGGGCCGGAGGCCGGCATGCGCGATATCGAGCGCGCTTTGGCGACCCTCGTCGAGGATCAACGCGTCGCCCTGCTGCTGGTCGTGCTTGAGGGACGGACCTACCGCGAGGTCGCCGAGATCCAAGGCGTCCCGATTGGAACCGTGATGTCGCGCCTGGCCCGCGCGCGGGCACAAATAAAAGCCTATCTCGACGGCGAGCGCCCGGCGCTGCGCCGCGTGAAATGAGGTCGAAGGATGTTTGATCGCGATCAACCTGTCGCCGAAGAGGAGCTGCACGCCTACGTGGATGGCGAGCTCGCGCCGGAGCGCCGCGAGGCCGTTGAGGCATGGCTGGCAATGCATCCGGACGACACCGCGCGGGTCGGCGCCTGGCGGGCCCAGGCGGAGTCGATCCGCAGCCGCTATGGCGCCGTGGCAAGCGAGCCGGTTCCGGTGCGCTTCGAGCTGGCGCGATTGGCGCGGCGAACGTGGCCGTGGAAGAGCATCGCGGCGGCGGCCGCCCTGGCGTTCCTGATCGGTGGCTCTGCGGGTTGGTTTGGCCGAGACATGTGGTCCGAGCAGGCGAGTTCCGAGCACAGCCCATTCCAGCAATTCACCGCCGAAGCGGTCGATGCTTACAATCTTTATGTGGTCGAGGTTCGTCATCCGGTGGAAGTTCCGGCGAGCGATGCCGATCACCTCGTGCAATGGCTGTCCAAGCGTGTGGGCTATCAGCTACGCGCGCCAGATCTGGAAAAGCTCGGTTTGAAGCTCGTTGGCGGACGGCTGTTGCCCGGCCCGACCGGACCGGCCGCGTTCTTCATGTATGAGGGACCGTCAGGCGAGCGCTACACGATCTACTGCGCGCGCTCGAACGCGCCCGACACGGCGCTGCGCTACAACGACATCGGCAAGGCCACGGCGGTCTACTGGGCCGACAACGACATCGCCTACGTGGTCAGCGGCAAGGGCGATCGCACCAAGGTCAACGACGTTGCAGTCGCGGCCTACGAGCAGATCGACAGCCACCGATCTCCCGCGAAGAGTGGAGGGTAACAGGACTCAGTAATCGGGGATCAGTAGTCAGGCCGTGCTGATCATCCGCTGGTCCGATCACTGACTCCTGGGATCGTAGGGCTTGGTCTCGCGCCAAGTGCGCATCAGCTCTTCGAGCGCGGGATCGTTCCCCTCCGGCAGCACGATGCGCGCCGTCGCGAACAGGTCGCCAGCGCCTGATTTCTGCGGCAGGCCCTTGCCGCGCAGCCGGAAGACGCGGCCGCTATTGGTCCCCGGCGGAATGGTCAGCGACACCGCCCCGTCGAGGGTCGGCACCCGCACCTGGCCGCCCAGTACCGCTTCGTAGAGCGTAATCGGAAGCTCAAGCCGCAGGTCGGCGCCTTCGCGCTTGAAGCGCGGGTCATCGGCGATGTGCACAGTGATCAGCACGTCACCGTTACCGCCGGCGCCGGGCAGGCCCTGCCCCTTCAGCCGGATCTGCTGGCCGTCGCCGAGGCCGGCAGGAATCTTGACCTCGACCTCTTTCCCGGTCGGCAGTGAAACACGTCGGCTCGTACCTTTCGCAGCCTCGGTCAGCGAGATCGTCGCCGCGACCGAGACGTCGCGGCCACCGGGCGGCGGGCCGAAGTCTTCGGGCTCAAACTGGAATCCGCCGCGCCGCCCGCCCGGACGCGCCCCGGCCGCGCCGGCCCCGGCGCGACCAAACAGGTCCTTGAGCACATCTTCAAAGCCTGCGGCTCCGGCCCCTGCCCCGCCTGCGCCTCCGCCGCCACCCCGCTGGAAACCGCCCGGCCCCCAGGTGAAGGTCTCGAACCGGCTATCGCCGCCGCCGGGCCGCGCGCCAAACCCTTCGAACGCCGGCGCCACAGGCTTGCCCTCGGCGTCGATCTCGCCGGCATCAAAGGCGCGCCGCTTGGCCTCGTCACCCACGATTTCATAGGCCGTGTTCAGCTCGGCGAACTTGCCGGCGGCCTTGGGGTCGTTGGGGTTGGCGTCCGGGTGGAGCTTCTTGGCAAGCCGCCGAAAGGCACTCTTGATTGCTGCCGGCTTGGCGGAACGTTGCACCCCCAACACGTCATAGGGGTCGCGCATTCAGATCACTCCACGTCATTGCCGGCAAAGTCCCCTGGCCCAGATTCGTTTGCCAAAATGTGGGGGTTACGCCGCCGGGACGCAATGCCCGAATGCTCGGTTGAAGCGACCGTAGCTTCGAAACCTAAGTGAAATTAGCTTTATCCCGCTGCCAGGGCTTGAGGCTGCGCACGACCCATTTGCCCTCGTCCTTGCGGCAAGCTTCGCCGTGCAACCAGGCGGCGTCGTTTTCGACCACGTAGCTTGCCAGGAAGGCGCGGCACTCCGAACCATCCTGCGCGTAGGCCGTGTCGATCGGCGTGATGGTGCCACGCGCGCCGGTGCGCGGGTTCTCCCACGGCGCACTCATGTCCTTGCCGCCCTTGGCCAGCGCGGCGGTGGCGGCCGCGCTCGCGTAGGCAAGGTCAGCATCGCTCGGCAGCTTGCTTGCCGCGACCACGGTGCCCGGTTTGGCCTTGGCCTCATCGAGCAGAGATCCAAGCGAGTAGCTGCACCCCCCGAGACAGAGTCCCAGGGCCACGATCGCCAACGCGCCCGCCGGCACGGCCCATTCCCGGCGTAGGCGCCGGGACGGCGTTGCCCTATATAAGCGCTCGCGCGTTGCGACCCCTGACACCAGGCCCCCCATGTCCGAGACGGCGGCGATTGAACACCAAAGCGGGTTAACATCCGGTGATTTCACGCAAGTGGATGAACCGCTTGCGCTTTTTGCGACCTGGTTTGCCGAGGCCCAAGCTGCGGAGCCAGCCGATCCCAACGCCATGGCGCTCGCCACGGTCGACGCAGATGGCTTGCCCGACGTGCGGATGGTGCTGATGAAGGGCTACGATGAGCGTGGCTTCGTGTTCTACAGCAACGCCAATAGCCAGAAGGGCGCCGAGCTTGCCGCCAACCCGCGTGCCGCGTTGGTGTTCTACTGGAAATCGCTCAAGCGCCAGGTCCGCTTACGCGGCCGCATCCACCAAGTCAGCGACGCGGAGGCGGACGCCTACTTCGCATCGCGCCCGCGCGGCGCCCAGATCGGCGCCTGGGCGAGCCAGCAATCTTCACCACTCGAGAGCCGCTTCGCCTTTGAGAAGGCGGTAGCATTGATGACCGCCAAATACGCGATCGGCACAGTGCCACGCCCGCCCTACTGGATCGGTTATCGCCTGGTCCCGACTGCAATCGAGTTCTGGCAGGACCGGCCGTTCCGGCTGCACGACCGCGTTGTCTTTGCCCAGAGTGCGGACCGTGCGCGCTGGACCAAGACCAGACTCTATCCCTGAACCGCGAACCACCCCAATGCCACCCTCGCAATCAAATCAACCGCGCCGCACCCTGCTCCTCACCGGCGCGAGCCGGGGAATCGGGCACGCCACCGTCAAACGCTTTCAGGCGGCCGGCTGGCGGGTGATCACCTGCTCGCGCCATCCGTTCCCGGAGAACTGCCCGTGGGAAGCGGGGCCCGAAGACCACATTCAGGTTGATCTCAGCAACGCCGACGATACGACGCGCGCGATCGCCGAGATTCGGAGCCGGCTGCACGGCGAGCTGCACGCGCTCGTCAACAATGCCGGCATTTCGCCGAAGCTCAATGGCGCGCGCCTCTCGTCGATTGCGACGAACCTCGACGTCTGGCAGCACGTGTTCCAGGTGAACTTCTTTGCGCCGATCATGTTGGCGCGCGGTCTGGTCGAGGAACTCAAGGCGGCCAAAGGCTCGATCGTCAACGTGACCTCGATCGCCGGTTCGCGCGTGCATCCGTTCGCCGGGGCGGCCTACGCGACCTCGAAGGCAGCACTGGCCGCGCTCACCCGCGAGATGGCGGCCGACTTCGGGCCGCTCAGCATTCGCGTCAACGCGATCGCGCCGGGCGAGATCGATACCGCGATCCTTTCGCCGGGCACCAAGGCCTTGGTGGAACAGATCCCGCTGCACCGGCTCGGCACTACGGACGAAGTCGCCAAGATCATCTACGTGCTGTGCACCGAAACGTCGTCCTACGTGCACGGGGCCGAGATCCACATCAACGGCGGCCAGCACGTGTAAGCGATCTGATCGGCTTGCCGGCCGCTTCTGCGCGCCGTATACCCTACCCCTCTATCCTAACAGGCGGCGCAGCCATGGCTCATACGATCCGTGAAAAGACCAAACTCCTCGCCCGGGTGCGGCGCATCCGCGGCCAGGTCGAGGCGATCGAACGCGCGCTCGAAGCCGAGATCGGTTGTGCCGACGTGTTGCAGGTCATCGCCTCGGTGCGCGGCGCCGTGAACGGCCTGATGGCCGAGGTGATGGAAGATCACATCCGCTTCCACATCGTTGATCCGGCGCGCGAGCCCAATACCGACCGGGGCCGTGGCGCGCAGGAGCTGATCGACGTCGTGCGCTCCTACATCAAGTGAGGCTCGCGATGAGCAACACGAACACGGCACACGATCACGTTTTCCTCGGCGCCGGCCACGCCCAGGCGGAGCGCCGCACCTGGATGGTGATCGCGCTGTGCGCGATCATGATGGTGGCCGAGATCATCGGCGGGCTGATGTTTGGATCGATTGCGCTTGTCGCCGACGGCCTGCACATGTCGACGCATGCGAGCGCGCTTGCTGCTCGCGGCGCTGGCCTACAGCTATGCCCGCCGTCACGCGCATGATCGTCGCTTCACGTTCGGCACCGGCAAGCTCGGCGATCTCGCCGGCTTCACCAGCGCCATCGTGCTGGCCATGATCGCGCTGCTCATCGGCTATGAGGCGATCTCGCGCTTCATCGAGCCGATCCCTATCAGCTTCGACGAGGCAATTCCGATCGCGGTGCTCGGACTCGCGGTCAACGTGGCGAGCGTGTTGCTGCTCAGCGGCGGCGGCCACGATCACGGACACGGGCATGGGCACGCACATGATCATGGCGCGCAAGGCCACGCGCACGACGAGGAGCACCGCATCGAGGCCGAGGGGCATGTGTTGTGGCTCTCGATCTTTGAGGACGGTGTTCCGCCGCGCTTTCGCCTTGCCGCCGAAACCGGCGCCCGGCCGCAGGGCGGCCAGACCACCATCGAGACCTTGCGGCCCGATGGTGCCCGGCAGGTCTTCGCCGCTCGAGGAAATCGACGAGTATTTGCAATCCGTCGAGGAGGTTCCTGAGCCGCATGCCTTCACCGCCTTTATTCGCCTCACGCCGGATGGCGAACCCTACCGCGTCGTATTCGAGGAGCACGCCGCCAGCGTCAGCGCCGCGCACCGCGACAACAATCTGCGAGCCGCCGTCATTCACGTGCTGGCCGACGCGGCCGTGTCGCTGCTGGTGATCGCCGGACTTCTGCTCGGACGCCTGTTCGGCTGGAACTGGCTCGATCCCGTGGTCGGTCTTGTCGGCGCCGTCGTCATCGCGGCCTGGTCCTACGGTTTGATCCGCGACACCAGTGCGATCCTGCTCGACATGAATCCCGACAACACCATGGCGGAACGGATGCGCACCGTGATCGAGGTCGATGGCGACCGCCTTACCGACCTGCACCTCTGGCGGCTCGGCCCTGGCCACCTGGGCGCCGTGCTCTCGGTCGTCACCGCGAAACTGCGCGGACCTGACTACTATCACCGGCTGCTCGCGCGCTTCTCCGCGCTGTCGCATGTCACCGTCGAGGTGCAGCGCAACTGATTTCTGAGGATCGGTGGATCGCACACGTCAAGTACATTGCGCGGAGCGCCGGTTTGGATAACGATGCCGACATGTTCGACTCTGCCGCAAAATCGCGCGCGCTCGCGCTGTGGCGCGGAACGTCTGCGTCTGCTCGGGCTGGTGCCGCCGGACGATCCGCGCAACCGGCCGCGCGCCGCGCCGGCTCCCTGGCCGCTGCGCAAACCGGCGCTTGTCGGACATTGGCGCGCACGCATCGGCGGCGGGGTCGAATGGTGCTGGGACGTGGCGGATCGATCAGCAACGATTTTGCCGTTTGCTGCGACGCCATCGCCCAAGCCCGGCGCGGTTCCGGTCAAAGATACTTCGCAATCACCTTGAGCTGACGCAGCGCCGCCCGCCCCTTCGGGCCGGGCTCCTGAAACACGCGTTCCAACGCCTGATCGATATAGTCGTGAATCAACGCCTTCTTGGCGTTCTCGATGGCGCGTTCCACCGCCTCCAGTTGCTGGGCGAGTTGCGCGTGGGGACGACCCTCTTCGATCATTTCGATGATTGTTTCGAGGTGGCCGTTGGCGCGCTTGAGGCGCTTGATCACGTCAGGATGAGCGTGGTGCGGCATCGAGCCTCTGATCCTCCCCGGGGGATATAGCCTATCCACCCGGGAGGATCGGGTGAAATGCTTGACAAGCGCGCTGCGCAAGCCTATTTGCCCACAATCGTGTTGGGCCGCGCGCCTACCCGATCGTATGCTTACAACAATCGAAGGACAAATGGGCAGTACCAACTTCGGCGGCGCTATCCCGGCGGATGTGACCAGGCCGGCGTCACCACAACAGAGAAAGCGCCGCGGCAGCCTCGGTCGCGTGAGCCCGCGAGGCCTGTTCTAGCCCTGCCCGCTCACCGACCGCCGCCAATGCGGCAGGAGGTGAGCAATGTTCGCGATCGAAAAACTTCTGATGATCGAACGCAAGCGCGCCGCAGCGGCGGCCAAGCTTGCGCATGCCAATGACAATCGCCGTGCCGAGCGGCACGCGCCGGCCACTCCGGCCCGGACCGCACTGGTCGGTCGTTGGCACAAGAACGAGCAGACCGGCCGGCTCGAGTGGCATTGGAATCTGGAACTCCTGTCCGACGATCCTGAGGCGCCGCCATGCCTTCCGCAACGTTGCGCGGAGGACACACCGATTGCCCCAATGCCAGCAGCGGGGCCTGGCGGTCAAAACTGTCATCCAACTGTCACACAGTTGGATGTTGTTCGGCGGTCGGCCAAAGCGACGTTGATCTTTGCTCGGATTTGACGCTGCACTCTTCCAGCGCAATGTTGAAGGCGTGCCAGGGGGCGGGCATGACACGACGGGTCGCATCAAGAATTGGAGTTTGGCTTGCGCTTATGGGCGCGAGCACGACGGGGTCCGTGCTGACGGCCGCCGCTGCGGACTTGTCCGTGCAATTGCCAGTGAAGGCGCCTGCGGCACCGGCTCCCGCCCTTGAGTGGACTGGCTGGTACTTCGGCGGCCATTACGGCTTCGCAACAGGCTATTCTCGTTGGAACGCCACCGAGGCCGGATCCGCCGTACCGACTCTGCGCGGCGACGTTGATCTTACCAATCCTCTCAGGGGCTATTTCGGCGATGGCAGTTACTTCGGCGGACTGCAGGCGGGCTACAACCAGAAGCTTGGGCAGCGGGTTGTTGTCGGTGCGGAGGTTGATGTTTCGTTCCCGAGCCTTCCGGTAGGGCTTCTAGGGGCGCAGATTTTTGCGTCACCGCAGGTGGGGCAAGCGAGCTACCAGGACACGGTGGCCTATTCGGGTACAATGCGCGGGCGCATGGGTTACGTGCTCGATAACAACTGGTTGATCTACGGCACCGGTGGTTTCGCCTACGCTTACGACAAGCTGCAACGCACCCAGCTCCTCGGTATGCCTGTGAACGGCACCGCGCAGGAGGGCAGTTCTCAGAACGGTTTCATGTGGCGACTTGGGTGGACCTTGGGGGCCGGGCTTGAGGTGCCCATCGCCCCGAACTGGACCGGAAAACTCGAGTATCAGTATTCGCGCTTCGGCAACAGCAGCATCTTTTTTCCCAATGGCGCGCAGGTGTTCAACTCGAACTTGGGGATGCAGAGCGTTCGCGTCGGATTCAACTATCAGATCGGCGATACCTCGAAATGGGCAAACTTTATCAGCAACGGCCCGAGTGCGATCGAACAGGACCGCTTCGCCCTGCACGGACAGGTGACCTTCGTCGAACAATATGCCCCTAAATACCGCTCGCCCTATGTTGGACCAAATAGTCTCATTCCCAACCAGGGTCGCGAGACCAGCGATACAACCTTCTACATTGGCGCTCGGCTCTGGGAGGGCGCAGAAGTCTGGATCAATCCGGAACTCGATCAAGGCTTTGGCCTCAGCAATACGCTCGGCGTCGCCGGCTTCACCAGCGCCGAAGCCTACAAGGTCGGTAACGATTATCCGTACGCGCGCGCGCCGCGCTTTTTCATGCGGCAGACCATCAACTTGGGGGGCAAGACCGACAACATCGAAGCTGGAATCAATCAGTTTTCGCAAGCACAAACAGAGAATCGACTCGTTCTAACGGTGGGCAAGCTTGGCGTGGCCGACATCTTTGACAGCAACCGCTATGCACACGACCCGCGGAACGATTTCCTCAACTGGGCCCTCGCAGATACCGGAACGTTCGACTATGTCGCCGACGCATGGGGATACACCTACGGCGGCGCGATCGAATGGTATCAGGCAGAGTGGACGCTGCGCGCGGGTATATTCGATGCGCCGATCGTACCCAACAATGTCGAAGTTGACCCGCATTTCAGTCAATTCCAGTCGCTGTTCGAAATCGAGCACCGGCACGAGCTCATGGGACAGCCCGGCAAGGTCGCTGTGACGGGATGGTTCACGCGCGCACGGCTCGGCAATTATAATGATGCCACGGCATTGGCGCAGCTGACCGGCCAACCGGCCAATATCGCGGCCGTGCGGCAGTACACAACCCGTAGCGGCATCGCCGCGAACTTTGAACAGCAAATCACGCCGGTTTTGGGCGTATTCATGCGTACCGGGTTGGCGAGCCCGAATATCGAGCCGGATGCCTTTACTGACATCGACCGCACGATTGCGGGTGGCGCCGTATTCTCAGGCAAATCGTGGGGGCGGCCGGATGATGTGTGGGGAGTAGCCGGCATCATCAACAATATCTCGACCAGCCACCAGATCTTTCTCAACAACGGCGGCCTCGGTATCCTGGTCGGCGACGGGCAACTGCCGCACCCCGGCCTCGAGCAGATCATCGAAACCTACTACCAGTTCCCGCTCTACGCTTGGCACGTGACCTTCGATTACCAGTTCATCGACAACCCCGGCTACAACCGTGATCGGGGACCAGTCTCGGTATTCAGCACGCGCCTGCACATGCAATTCTGAGGCATTCATGCCACCTCTCCTGCACACGGTGATCAATCTCGCGGTGGCGACGCTGCTCGGCGCAGTGATCGGACTGGAACGGCAGTGGCGTCAGCGCATGGCGGGCCTGCGCACCAACACGCTTGTTGCGATTGGTGCTGCGAGCTTCGTGATCTTTGCGTCGCTGGTTCCAGGCGAAGGCAGTCCAACGCGCGTGGCGGCGCAGGTCGTCTCCGGCATCGGTTTTCTCGGCGCCGGCATCATTTTCCGCGAGGGGTTCAACATCACCGGACTTAATACCGCAGCAACACTCTGGTGCTCGGCTGCGGTCGGCGTGCTCGCCGGCGAAGGCCTCGCTGCGCATGCGGCGATCGCAGCCGCTTTCGTCGTCTTCGCCAATCTCGGCATGCGCCCGCTGGTGCGGGTGATCAATCGACAACCGGTGCAGCAGGCCGACGTTGATACGCATTACCGGGTTCGCGTGGTCTGCCGCAGCCCGGACGAGGCGCACGTCCGCACCGTGCTTTTGCAAGCGGCTAGCGCCAGTCAGCTCAGCTTACGGCGGCTGGAGAGCGTCGATGTCGAAAACACCGATCGCGTGGAAGTCACGGCACAGGTCACCGCCCATGAACGCAGCAGCGCGGTGCTTGAACAGATCATTGGACGGCTGAGCCTCGAACCGACTGTTTCCGCTGCGAGCTGGAGTGCCGAAGCCATCGCCGAATGAGACGGTGTCGGATCGACCGCCCGAATCCGAATCTCATTGACGCCATAAGGGCTTTGGGTCATCTGGGCGTCACTGAGGCGGAGCATTGATCGGGCGCGGTTGGCGAACTGCAACCATCATCCCGGACAGAAACTTCCGAAACACGAGGTCGTCGATGGATATCCGCGCCATGGCTGGGGCCATGCGCCTGTCACCGCTGGGGATCGGACGGCACGGGCTCGTTCCCAACATCTATGACGTCGTGGTGTTCATCCTGATCGCCGGCGTGTTCGTGTTGATCGCGCACGGTGCGCGCGAGATGCACGGCTCGCTCAAAGGATTGGATGTCGCCGCCATTACCCTCGATCCGCGCAATCTGCCCGAATATGCGCTGCGTACCACGTTGCGCATGTTTGCGGCCATCGTCGCCTCGTTGATGTTCACGTTCGTGGTCGCGACCTTGGCGGCCAAGAGCCGCAAAGCCGAGCTGGTGATCATTCCGGCGCTCGACATTCTGCAGTCGGTCCCCGTGCTGGGTTTCCTCACCTTCACGGTTACGTTCTTCCTCGGGCTGTTCCCTGGCAACGTTCTGGGAGCGGAGTGCGCCGCGATTTTTGCGATCTTCACTGCGCAAGCCTGGAATATGGCGTTCAGCTTCTATCAATCGCTGCGCACCATTCCGTCCGACCTCGATGAATGCGCCAGACACTTTCGCCTGTCACCATGGCTGCGCTTCTGGCGCCTCGAAGTGCCATTCGCGGCCCCAGGCCTGATCTGGAACACCATGATGTCCATGTCCGGCGGCTGGTTCTTCGTGGTCGCGTCCGAGGCGATTACGGTCGGTGACACCACCGTGATGTTGCCGGGCATTGGTTCGTGGATTGCGATTGCCATCGCGCGCGAGAATCTTGGCGCTGTCGCGCTTGCCGTCGGCACGATGGCAATCGTCATCCTGGCCTATGATCAATTCGTGTTTCGGCCGATCATCGCATGGGCCGATAAGTTCAAATTCGAGCAGACTGCCGCGCAGGAACGGCCGCGCTCCTGGGTCTACGACTTCATGCGGCGCACCAAGGTGCTGCGGCGCCTCATGGCGCCGCTGGCCCGGCTTGGCGACCATGTCTCCACGGTGCGGCTGCCGCTGCCGAAGCGCCCGCGCAAGACATTACCGCCGTGGTTCGACCGGGCGACCAATTTGGTGTGGCTCGGCGTGGTGCTCGCCGTCACGGCCTACGCGCTGTGGGTCATTGTTGAATACGTGCACAGCACACTGGGGCTGCACGAGATCCTGACCGCAATCGGGCTTGGCCTGCTCACGTTGCTGCGTGTCGTCATACTGATTGCGCTTGCGAGCGTGGTCTGGGTTCCGATCGGGGTGTGGATTGGGCTACGTCCATGGGCCGCCGAACGTGTGCAGCCGATCGCACAATTCCTTGCAGCATTCCCCGCCAACGTGCTGTTCCCGATCGCGGTCGTGGCCATCGTGCAACTCGCGCTGAACCCGAATATCTGGCTGAGCCCGCTGATGGTGCTCGGCACCCAGTGGTATATCCTCTTCAACGTCATCGCCGGCGCCAGTGCGTTCCCGACCGATCTACGCGAGGCCGCAACCCTCTACCGTTTGCGTTCGCCGCAGTGGTGGCGCAAGGTGATCGTGCCTGGCATCCTGCCCTACTACGTGACCGGCGCGCTGACCGCGACCGGCGGATCGTGGAATGCAAGCATCGTCGCGGAAGTGGCGAGCTGGGGACAGATCAAGCTTCAGGCAGCGGGGATTGGGGCCTATATCGCAGAGGCAACCGATGCGGGCGACTATCACCGGGTCGTGCTCGGGATAGCAGTGATGTCGATGTTCGTGATCGCCACGAACCGGATTCTGTGGCGGCCGCTCTACCGGATTGCCGAGGAGCGCTACCGGTTGAATTAAGACGAGTTTCGCGGGCGATTGAAGCGGACAATCACAGTTGGTTAGAGAGATCTCGCATGGATGCGCCTGTAGCAAAGCGGACCAGCGTCCTGGCTGACGCGCCGCTGGTCAAAGTCGACGGCGTGTCGCGCACCTATCACAAAGGCGGCGGCAACGATTTGCTCGTGCTGCAGGATGTCTCGCTCGAACTGCGTGCCAACGAAATCGTCTCCCTGCTGGGCCGTTCGGGCAGCGGCAAGTCCACTTTGCTGCGGATCATCGCCGGCCTGATGCCGCCAACCCGCGGCACGGTCGCGATCGACGGCGAGACCGTCGATGGACCGGCCGCGCAGATCGCCATGGTGTTTCAGAGCTTCGCTCTGTTCCCGTGGCTGACCGTGCTGCAGAACGTGGAAATCGGGCTTGAGGCGCAGGGAATTGCCCCCGAGGAGCGCAAGACGCGTGCGCTCGCCGCGATCGACCTGATCGGACTTGACGGATTCGAAACCGCCTATCCCAAGGAGTTGTCGGGCGGCATGCGCCAGCGGGTCGGCTTGGCGCGCGCCCTCGTCGTGCACCCCAAGGTACTGCTGATGGATGAGCCGTTCTCGGCGCTCGACGTGCTGACCGCCGAGACCTTGCGTACCGACCTGCTCGACCTGTGGACGGAGAAGCGCATGCCAATCTCCTCAATCCTGATGGTTACGCACAACATCGAGGAAGCGGTGCTGATGTCGGATCGCATCCTGGTGTTTTCATCGAATCCGGGCCGCGTGGCGGCCGAGATCAAGGTCGACCTACCGCAACCCCGCAATCGCCTCTCCCCCCACTTTCGCCAGCTGGTGGACAATATCTACGCGCGCATGACTGCGCGGCAGATTGGCCGGCGCGAGGGGAATTTTCCCGGCACCGGCATCGCAATGGTGCTGCCGGATATTTCCACCAACGAGCTGTCCGGTCTGATCGAGGCCATTGCGGCTGCACCCTACCACGGCAAGGCCGATCTCCCGCTCATCGCCGGCACGCTGCAGATGGAGGTCGACGAACTCTTCCCGATTGCCGAAACCCTGCAGTTGCTTGGCTTTGCCGAGGTTGCGGAAGGCGATATTCGCCTGACCGATCCCGGCATGCGGTTCGCAAACGCCGAAGTTGACGAACGCAAGAAGCGGTTCGGGCAGCTGCTGGTCGCCAATGTGCCGCTCGCCGCGCATATCAAGCGCGTGCTGGATGAGCGGCCGACCCATCGCGCACTCGTCAGCCGCTTCCGCGACGAGCTCGAAGACTTCATGTCCGAGGAATTCGCCGACCAGACCCTGCGCGGCGTGATCCAGTGGGCGCGCTACGGCGAGGTCTTCGCCTACGATGAGGATGCCGGAGTGCTCAGCCTCGACAACCCGACGTGAGCGGTACTAATTAACCGGCCGCCTGGCCCATGGGGCCAGGCTATGACGACGAGTTCCGAGTTAATCCGTCTCGGCCAGAACCAAGATCTTTTCCCGGGCGGACTGCTCCTGCTGCTCGCCTTTGCATTGAACTGCGGCCGCCACCGCCGAAATACCGATCTCGCCGTAGCGGCGGTCGAGCTTGACCTTGCTGCGGTCTGGGCGCGCATTGCCGCTGGTTTGATGCTTGCGTTCCATGCTGCCTTCTCCCTTTTTGGACCCTTTTGGAACAACCCGCCCGTGTGACGGGGCCCGCGTGGTAGGTCTGCCAAGAGGCTGAAATGGGCAATAAACTGTGCCTCTTCGTGACCATTTCGTGCCGAAGCCATGATCCGGTCGGAGCTTCGACCCAAGTGGTTAAAAGTTCCGCAACGGCAGTTAACGGTCTTTGATTTAGTTCAAAGATTTCGGGCCAATGGTTCACGCACGGCCGTGCCGTTTCCCGACCACCCCCCATCCCCCCGCTGGTGCTTCCTTGGGCGGGCGAGTCCCCCCTGCAAGGGCAGGTGAAAGAGAAGCAGCCCCCAACGGTGCGGTAATCCTGCAACACATTGCGACGAACAGCATCCGGAAGCGGCGAGAACGCTAGAACCCCGGGGGCTGTTTGGTTAAGTAACAACAACAAACCTTCGACTCGAGCGGTTGGCCGCTGGGGGAGCGTGCTGGTCGGTCGACGGGAAAATAGGGGTGGGCCATGAAGGCGAAGGCGATCGCGTTTGTTGCACTCGGATTGATGCTTGGCGGGTGCATGCAGTCGGTGATAGAGCCGGCGCCGGAAACCAATCTGAAGCCGCGTGATCGTGAGCTGTTGGCCAACGCGCCCTATCAGCAGGCTTCGATTCCAGAGCCCTTCCGCCGGCACATCGTTAGCTATCAGCGCAAGGAAGCGCCTGGCACCATCGTGGTCGATTCCGATGCCCGCTTCCTCTACTACGTGCTGCCGGACGGGCAGGCGATCCGCTACGGCATCACCGTCGGCGAAGACGCCATGCGATGGTCCGGCATTGCCAAGGTCGGCAACAAGACCGAGTGGCCGGGCTGGACCCCGACGGCAAGCGAGCACGCGCGGCTTGGCCCGCTGCCAAACTACGTGAGCGGCGGTCCGCACAATCCGATGGGTGCGCGCGCCCTCTATCTCTACGAAAGTGGTAAGGACACGCTTTACCGTATCCACGGGACCAACCAGCCCGAGTATATCGGGCAGGCGATCTCCTCGGGCTGTATCCGCATGACCAACGAGGACGTGATCGACCTCTTCAACCGCGCCAAGGTTGGAACGCCGGTCGTGGTCATTGCTCCGGGCCAGGGCGACGCGACCAGCCGGGCGCAGGTTGCCTCATCCACTTCGGGTTATCAGAGCCTCAATTCGGGCTACTGATCTAACACTCTCGGCAAAGATGCAATGGCGCCGCATTCGAGCGGCGCCATTTGCTTTTGCGGTAGCGCGCCTTTGGTTGCGCCCCTCACCTGCTACGCGCGACTCGACGTGTCGCGTACCAAGCAGCCGACACGATCGGAAGGCTCAGCGTAAGCCACGACAGGCCATGCCAGAAACCCTGGCCGAGCAGCGCGGCCAGGAGCCCGAACATCGATCACGAATGACGAGCAGAACAGGAATGCCATAGACCCGGCCTATGGGCTGTGGGGCTCAACATACGTCACTAGTCCACATCAGAAATTACATTTGCTCCAACTATTTGTTGGAGATGTTCTTAGAAACGCTCCAGTGTCTGCGGCAAACGCTGGCCACGGCTTGCGATTCCAAAACATTGGATTCGTTCAAGCAACGTTGCGATTGCGCCACGGCGGCGCTCACGCGGACGACGTGATCGCGTGTCTTACTTCGCCCACAACTGTTTAGTTGCAAGCGCGGCCCCCTGCGCCAAGGCTTCGAGCTTGGCGAAGGCAATGTCTGGATGAATGCGTCCGCCCAGTCCGCAATCGGTCGACGCAATGACGCGCTCGCGCCCAACCAGATTGGCGAAGCGTAGGATGCGTTGCGCCACCAGCTCCGGATGTTCGACGACGTTGGTGGCGTGACTGACCACGCCGGGCAGGATGATCTTGTCATCAGGCAGCTTCACGTCCTGCCAAACGACCCACTCGTGCTCGTGGCGCACGTTGCCGGCTTCGAAGGAGTAGGCTTGGCAGTTGATCGCCAGCATCACGTCGACGATGTCACGCATCGGCAGGTCGGTGGTGTGCGGGCCGTGCCAGCTGCCCCAGCACAGATGAAAGCGGATGCGATCCTGCGGCAGGCCCTTGATCGCATGATTGAGCGCCTCCACGCGTCGCATGGTGAACTTGCGATAGGCCTCGACGCTCGGCTCCGGATCGATCTGGTCCCAGTTCTCGGCGATGCCCGGATCGTCGAGTTGCAGCACGAGTCCGGCGTCGACGATCGCCTTATATTCTTCGCGCATGGCATCGGCGCAGGCGAACATGAACTCTTCGTCGGTCTTGTAATAGGTGTTGCCCAGTCGCGAGACGCTGCCTGGCGCGATCGAGGTCATGAAGCCCTCGCTGGTGCCGCACGCATCGAGCGCTTTCTTGAAATGCGCGATGTCCGCCTTGATGGCATCGTGGCCGACGTATTTCACCGGGCCGACGCACACCGGCCGGTGCATCGGCAAGCGGCCAATCGAAATCCCCGAGTCGGGGTCGGTATACGCGGCCGTAAAGCGCTTGCGGTCACGCCGCTTGGGCAGCCCCAGGAGCACCAACTCGTCGGGATGCGACTTGCGCGGCGGCACCTCCGGGTGCTCCACCGGGGTGCGCTCAAGCCCGGTCAGCCGGTTGAACGCGTAGCTCAGCCACGCACCGTAATTGACGCGGTGCCCCATGGACTTGCCGAACTCGCCGTCGCCGGGCACGTCGATCCCGGCATTCTTTTGCCGCCGCACAACGTCGATCACCGCGGCCTGTAGCAAGTCCTGGAACCGCGCTTCGTCCATGCCCTCGCCGGCGTCGCGCTTGCGATTCGCCTCGATCAGATCATCGGGACGCGGCATGCTCCCCACATGACTGGTCAGAATATGACTGCGGCTGTTGCGCATGCGGTGTCCTTCCGGTGTATCACGCTCTCAGTTGCGCGACTTTAGCGCGCCGCAGGAGGGCTCGCCGGGAACATCCGCATGTGACCTGGCAGACCCCGCAGGCATGATGCCCGGTCGGCCGGTTACCCGGTGGAGATTAGAGCCCCCGCGCAACGCAGCGACCACCACGATTTACATTTGCTCCAAACATACATCGGCGCCATCGTTTGGAATTGCTCCGCGTTGCCGCCCAACTCTCTGACAGCTCTATTACTATTCGCAACTATTAGATCAATTCAAGGAACGGGGCGATGATCCAAGCCTGCACTCTAAGCAGTTGCCTAGACGTCTGCGGTTGGCCATGTCTGCGGCACGCCTTCACATTCACCGTCCCGGTCGCGCCTCTATCCACGCTGATCCCTCTCCAGACGCTCAGAAGAAGACTGTCGATGTTGCTCCGCGCAATACCTGTTGTCCGGCAATCAAGCAGCACAACCGCGCTTGGTGATGGCCCTGTAAGGATACTTGCGTGCCTTCTGGCATTATTCCTTGCTCAAGCCGCGCATGCGTTGGAAATCGTCGATCAACGCGGTCACACGATTTCGCTCGCGAAACCACCCGAACGACTCGTTTTCATGCCGATCCCCGCTCCGTCGACCTTCATTACAATCGACGGGAGCGACAAGCGGGTGGTCGGCATGAATGCTTTTTCGGCAAGCGCGATGCGCGAAGGTATCTTCGGAAAGATGTTTCCGGATTTCACCCGCATCAAGACGAACGTGGTCATGGGCGGCGGTGATGCGTCGAACTTTTCGCCGAATGTGGAAGCAATCCTCTCGCTGCGACCTGATCTGGTGTTTCAATGGGCGAACGCGGGCAGCGACGTGATCAGTGTACTGGATCGTACCGGCCTCCCCGTGCTGGGAATGCGGGCAGGAACATGGGACGATTTCGCAGCGTATGTCAGGATCATGGGGTTGGTGGCCGGCAAGGAAGGCCGCGCCGAAGCTCTGCTCGATCGACAACTCAAGACAAGACGCGATCTCGAAGCGGCTCTGGCTGGCATTCCAATGTCGGAGCAGCCGCGCGTGCTCTATTTCAACCGCGCCGTAAATCTGCTGCGCGTCAGCGGGCAAGGCTCCTTCAATGATTTCTATATTCGACTGGCTGGCGGCCGGAATGCGGCAGGCGACAATCCACCGATCAGCACGGTGACGATCGAGCAGGTCCTGACCTGGAACCCGCAGGTGATCCTGCTCGGCAATTTCGACACCGCCCTGCCCGCCGATATTTATGACGATCCGCGCTGGCAAAGCGTCGATGCCGTCAGGAACCGTCGCGTGTATCGGATGCCTCTGGGAGGGTATCGATGGGACCCCCCCAGCCAGGAATCGAGCCTGACGTGGCTCTGGCTGGCGGGGCTCTTCCACCCCGAGCGGCTGAACGTAAATCTGCGTGACGAGATGCGCGACTGGTTCGGATTTCTCTACAATCATCAGCTTACAGATAGTGAGATCGACCAGATTCTCTTTGTCAAAGAAAATGGGGACTCGGTTGGCTACGACCGCTATGTCAAACGATGAGTCCGCACAATTCGCGACCGAGCCCAGCGGCTCGGATGGAACTCCACTCACCGGCGTTTCTCTTCGTTCTTTACGGCGTGCTGCTCTTGGGGCTGCTGCTGGTTTTGTTCTGGTCCACTATCGCGGGGCGCTATCCAATTCCACTGAGCAACGTCCTCTCGATCCTCGCGAGCCATGTCGCCGACGTCGAACCGACTTGGAGCTCGACGGAGCGGGTCGTTGTCGAGGTCGTGCGTCTCCCACGCGTTCTGACCGCGGGTGCCGCCGGTGCAGGCCTCTCGCTTTGCGGCGCGGTTCTGCAAGGCATATTTCGCAACCCCCTGGTTGGTCCCCAAACAATCGGAGCCGCTTCGGGCGCGGCTCTCGGCGGTGTGACCGCGATCCTCGCGTTCGGCTTTGGACCGGCTGTTCAAGTCAGCGCGTTTGTCGGAGCCGCAGTAGCCCTGCTCGTCGTGCTCGCGATTGCGCGAAGCGACAGCTTGTCCCCGGTTTTGACCCTTGTCCTTGCCGGGGTGGTCGTCAGCGCCTTCTGCAGCGCGCTTGTTGGTCTCGCCACCTACGTCGCCGACCCCGAGACGAAGCTGCAGGACATCGTGTTCTGGTTGCTCGGTAGCTTCGCGGCGGCCACTTGGTCAAAGCTCTGGTTGCTTGCCGCCTGCACCTGCGTCGCTGCGCTTGTGCTGATCGGCATGCGCTGGCGCGTGAATGTACTGTCGTTGGGAGACGACGACGCCAAGAGCTTGGGCGTCAATCCGAGCCGAGACCGTTTGATCCTGTTGGCTGCAACCTGCCTCGCCATCTCTGCCCAGGTGGCCGTCAGCGGCACGATTGGCTGGGTCGGACTGATTATTCCCAACCTCGCTCGCATGATCGTCGGTGCCGATCATCGACACCTGTTGCCGACGTCAGCCCTGCTAGGCGCCATTTTCCTGGTGACTGCGGACACTTTGGCTCGCGATATAAGCCCGGCCGAAATCCCGGTCGGCATCGTGACCGCGATCGTAGGCACTCCAATCTTTGCGTTGCTGCTCCGTCGCAGCACTGGCGGTGTTCGGTGATCCGGGTCATTCACGCCGGTCATTGGTTTCGACCAGATCACTGGTTGTTTCAGGATCTGTCCTTTGAACTCCAACCGTCCCGCATTACGGCGATCCTGGGTCCAAATGGTTGTGGCAAGACAACGCTGTTGCGCGCAGTGTGCGGTGCGCTACAGCTGAAGGCGGGAACCATCGAGGCCCAAGGCCGCATCGGTTTCGTGCCTCAGGCGCTACAGAGCGACCAAGGCTACACAGCTGCCGAAATGGTCCTCCTCGGCAGAAGCCGCTACCTCGGACGTTTCAATTCTCCCGGCCGAAAAGACAAAGTCCGCGCTCTCGAATGCCTGGACCAGGTAGGCCTGTCGGCCATCGCCTCCCAACGATACGACCGGTTAAGCGGTGGTCAGCGCCAATTGATTTTGCTGGCGCGCGCACTGGCGAGTGATTGTCAGCTTCTGGTGCTCGACGAGCCTGCATCGGCCCTCGACCTTTCGAATCAAGGGGTGATGTTGCGGCTGCTACTTCAGCTGGCCAAGTCGCAGGGTCTGTCGATCCTGTTCACGACGCATCACCCAGACCATGCGCTCGGCATCGCGGACGACACGTTGCTGATGCAACGGGACGTCAATCATATCTGGGGCGGAACCGGCGCTGTGCTCAGTGAAGCCAATCTGACCCGAATGTATGGCATTCCCGTCCGCAGGATTGATGTCAGCGCGGAAAATGAAACTGCCGCGGCGATCGTGCCGTTGCATGGGCTTCGGAGCCTGAACGACCACCAACAGCCTGGCTGACGTTCGTCTCCTACCGCGTCCTCGCGTCGCGCGTTGCGACGGACTTCGCCCAAGGTAGGAATCCGTCCAAGAATTTGGTGGTCGCCGGCATGAAGTTGCTGCCGTGATGATAGAACGGATCCAGCGTCGACACGATCAGGCGTCCGGCTGTCGTGACACGATCGTCGTAGAGGAGCGCCCCTCCGCTGTCCCGACCCTCAGGATCGGCCGGCACGTCGATCAATATCTCCGCGCCGGCCGGTGGCGTAAGCACGCCATGGAAATGCCAGATGGTGTCGGAAAACGGCACCGCACGAAACAACTCGTGCTGGGACGATACCAGCCGTTGTTGCGGCTTCGCGTTCTTGTCCAGCCACCACCAAAAATTCGTGGGTCGGGAAGACCACTTCACCCCAGGAAGCCACGTCTCGGCTTGGTTCTCGCCAAACACCGCGATCGTGCGGCCTTGGTTTACGAAGTCGACCAGGATGGAACGACGTGCGCGCAAAACATCGGGATTAATGCGATCAGGCACGATCAGAAATGTCGTTCCCGCCAATGCCTCGCGGGTGAGGTCGAGGATATAAATCGCCGCGTCGAACAAATGGCGATACCGCGAACCATGTATCGTCGCGTGATGGTAGAACGTGCCGCCATCGAGCACCGCCAAGGTCATCGTCGGCTCTCCCCACTGAAGAGCCATTGGAAGAATTGGGGCAGAATGCGGCTCGTCGCGTCGTCGTCGCCGAACTGCCAAAGGTCGTTGCCACCGTGAAACAGCACGCGTCCCCGGCCTCGAGGATAGATGAAATCGACCGGGCGGTCTTGCCGACCCAGGGCATGTACCACCATCGCGCCGGCAGGCGGATCATGCCAGACCCGTCCATAGAACCCGGCGACCCCACGCCGAAATGTAAGCGCTTGTTCGGAAACCCCACTCCAGATCGGGTGATCGGCAAGGCGGATGATCGCCAGGTCTTCAACGCGACAATCTTCGATCGAATGAAAACCGCGAATTCCAACCAAAAATGGATAGGCAAGATGGCCATTTGCGACGACAGTGCCGCCCTGCTGCAGAAACTCTTCAATTAATCCGCAGCGGCCGGCAAGAAATCGTTGATCGCAATGCATGCTGATCAGCAATGCATCACAATCGCGTAGCATGGGCTCGTCCAGCGAATAAGTGTCCCGCAAAGTCACGCGATTTTTCGTGATCTCGTGCCGCTGCAAGGCCTGAAGCGACCCGTCGGAATATCCGAACGTCAGAGCAAGCGCGGGTTTCATGACTTGAGCAAACCGATGACGAATAGATTCTCCGGCAAACCGCGGAGAACCTGCTCCGCAATTGATCTCTTAAGCTCGCTAAGCTCTTGCTCGTTCGCCGCGCTGCGCGACTTGGCAAAGTTCAGTACAAAGAAGCGCTCGGGTAGCGCATCCGGCCTGAGCGCGATCTCAACCGTTCGGCCGTTCAAGCTGATGCGAAAGCTATAGGAGATGTCATGTTCCGCAACGAGGCGGGACGACGGTAAGGATCGGTCCACCACGTAGACGCCGCGCGTCACCGCGCGGGTCACGAATTCAAACGCGTCCCGCACTCCCGGCCCCGGATGCCCACTGACAACCGTGGTGGCCGTTCTTGGCGGAGGCCTGTCGGGAGACAAAACACCAAATCCGACGTTGATGGCCTGGAACGCGACGGCCAACATGGCCAGGGCCGCTTGCCCGTGATAGGCGGCCACGGCAGAAAATGTGATATCGATGGGGTACTCCTCCGCCATCACACGGATTATCGGACCAACAAGGCTCTGGCTCGACGCCAGGGCGAACGGTTCGATCGTATTCATGTGAGTACACGCCTCCCCTCAGAATGTATGCGTCAATTTGGCCGTGAAGTTACGACCCGGATTGACCAGCGGGTTGTACATGCTTCTCGGGTAGGCGGGGTTTGCGAATGTCGCGGCATCAACATAGAGCGCGTTGAGGATGTTTTCCAAACCGAGCGTTACGCGCGTGTCGCCGAGAGCCGGAGATATCACCGTCCCGAGTTCGAAGGTCGCGAACATGTTCCAGACCGCATAGGCCGCCGTGGGATATTCCTGCGTTGGGTCGATCCGGGTTTTCGCCGACGCCCAGTCGACAAACGTCATGAGCGAATAGCCGGCGCCCGGGGGCGCATATTGCACGCCGGTCCGGCCATGGAACGGAGAAATGTAGGCGAGCGGCATATCGGTCGTCGTGTTGGTCCCGCGCAGCATCGTTGCATTGCCGAAGATGTTGAACGCGGGCGTGAGCTGCCAGCGCTCTTCGATCTCGATGCCCTGGATCTCGGCATCGCCCACGTTCTGATTCTGGGTATACGCCGATGAGCCATTATATTTGACGGGCACGGCCAAAATCAGGTTGTGATACAGGCTATCAAACGTGGTGACTTTCACCGTCGCTTGATTCAAGTGGAAGCGAAATCCACCCTCATATGTGAGGCTGGTTTCCGGCTGCAAACTGGGATTTGGGATCTGTGTCGCCGTCGAGTTGAATAACTCTGCGTTGGTCGGCTGGCGGAACGCGGTGGCGACATCACCGACCAGATCGACGAGCGGCGAGATTCGGTAAACCGCGCCGATGCTTCCGGTCGGCGCCGTGCGGTCGACATTGCTTGCCTTTTGATACGCAGGAAGCAGAGCCGGAGATGCCAGAGGCGAAAGCAATGTGTAGGTGTTGAACCAATCGTAGCGACCGCCTGCGGACAGGGTCAAAGGCGTGACGGGCGTCCATTCGTGCAACATAAACGCGCCGATATTGGATTGTCCGGAATCGGGCACGACCTGCGCCAACGGGTTTGTCGTGATCGACTTTACCTGGCCCGTAGCGCTGAGCGTCTCCGTTGTTGAGGTCAAGGTGCTGCCGGGACGTGCTTCGGAAAAGCCATCCATACCTATGGTGCTCTGCAAGCCTCCAAAGGGCGTCTGTTCCCAGGCGAACGTGCTCAAGGCCTTGCCACCGATCACCAGTGGGCCCATCACGTGGCTGTCCTGGGTGACAACCTTCCCCGGGGTACTGGTGTTGACCGTCAACAAATGCGTGTCAAAGTAATTGGCGTAGAATGAAGCCTCAGCGTGTTTGAGAACGCTGTTGGTGAAATCCCCCGTATAGGCAAGCCGACCCATGCGCAGATCGTTGGGACTCTGCCGCACATTCAGATAGGGATATCCGGGAGTTCCTCCGACGCCGCCTGCACGGCCGTCGGATTCCTCGTAGTCGCGCAGCGTGAATTCGATGCGCTGGCCTATCGCCGGTGCATAGGCGACGTTCAGGTTCCCGCCCACACTCTTGTAGTCGCTGTTTTTGGCCGGCCCGAGTGGTGTGTCATAGTTGAAGCCGTTGCGCGTGCCGTACCCGCCGAGAACGGCAAACCCTCCGCCGGTTGCTTGCGCCCAATTGTAGTTCGTGAACGAATCGGCGGCACTCCCGACGCCGGCACTGACCCCGCCGCTGAAGCGCACGGGTCCGCTCATATCGATGGTCGGGTGCCGCATGATCAGGTTTACGACGCCCGTCAGCGCATCGCTGCCATAGAGCACCGAAGCTGGACCGCGAATGACTTCAACCCGCTCGATCTCTTCCGGCTGGAAATACTGGTATTGAAGCGTGTTGCGTCCATGCAGCCGATCACCATCGATGAACAGGGGGGAGCGCATACTGTTGGAGCTGAACCCGCGCAGATAAATCTGCCCGCCGATCCCGCCCGACCGTGCGATCGATACGCCGGGGACGGCGCTCAGAATGTCGAGGGTGCTCGACGGCGCCGTCAGCTCGATCTCCTTGCGATCAACCACGGTGACACTTTGCGTCACCTGATGCAGCGACTTGGGCTGCGGGTATTGGCCACCGAGCGGTCCCACGATGTTGCCGCTCTGGTCGGAACCCGATCCGATGGCTTCCGAGTTCGCGCTGGACTGCGTGGCTGGCGCTGGCCGGCCACGCTGCGCGGTCGCGGTCGACTTGGCTGCGGGCGACGGCTGGGCGTGCTGTACGATGGCAGGCTTCCGCACCGGGACGGCAATCGCCTTGGATTGCACGGTGGCTCGCGGCTGTGGCTGTGCCGGTCTGATGTCGACCGGCGCCAACGCGCCGCCGGATCGTGCATCAGGAACGTGCTGCTGTTCGCCGCTGCCGGCGAGCGGCGGCTGCGCCTGGGAGTTTTCTGGCCGCGATTGAAGCGGTTCAGACGGCGCGGATCCTGCTGGCCCATTGCCTGCCGACCCAGAATCCGGAGCCGATGCCGCCGGAGGATTGTCAGACGCTGTTTGCGCGATCGCGCTGGTCGCAAACAACGAAGCCGCCATCACGCTGAGCGCGCCAATAACGCTTGCATCCAAACGGTGCCGCAGCCCGCGCCCACCCCGAAAAATCTGTCGCAACATCGCCTCACCCCATTTCCGAAATCTGTCGGCATCGGTGCCAACATACTTGGCGGGCGACATTCGCGAATTACATTTGCTCCAAGCACTATTTGGAGCGATTCTTGGAATCGATCTGGTATGTGATTCAAGCTGATGACGTCACTTGCAATTCCAAGATATTTGTATCTTCTCGAAAAACGTTGCGCCGATACCACGCCCATCAGCAATTGCTGCTTGGATGCGCGCAATCCGCGCAGAGCGAGGCGATGCGCGCTCTATGCGTCCAACAACTTCTCCCGCGTCGCCCAGTCGAGCGTGCGGTTGAGCGCGGTCGCCAGCCGATCGAACATCACGTCGATCTCCGCCGGCGTGATCACCAGCGGCGGGCAGATGGCGACGCTGTCGGCGAGCCCGCGCACGATCAATCCGACCTCTTGGGCGAACTGCGCGCAACGCGCGGCGACCCCGAGCTTGGCGTCGAAGACGCGCTTGCTCGTTTTGTCCGCCACCAGTTCGACTGCGCCGACGAGCCCAAGTCCGCGCGCCTCGCCGACCAGTGGGTGCTCGGCCAATGCATGCAAGCGCCCCAGAAACTGCGGCACCTTGGCGGCAACCGCATCGACGATGCGCTCGCGTTCGATGATCTCCAAGGTTTTCAGCGCCACCGCCGCCGCGACCGGATGCCCCGAATAGGTGAAGCCGTGGCCGAAGGTACCGATCTTGCGGCTCTCGATCAGCATTGCCTCGTACATCATCTCCGGCAGCATCACGCCGGCGATCGGCACATAGGCCGAGGATAGCGCCTTTGCGATCGAGATCGCATGCGGCTCGAAGCCCACCACGTTGCAGCCGAACATCTTGCCTAACCGGCCGAAGCCGGTGATTACCTCATCGCAGATCAAATAAAGATCATATTTCGCGCACACCGCCGCGATAGCGGGAAAATATCCAGCCGGCGGCACGATCACTCCGCCCGCCCCCATCACCGGTTCGGCGATGAAGGCCGCGACCGTGTCCGGATCCTGCGCGATGATCAGTTCTTCGAGCTCACGCGCGAGCCGCGCCGAAAACTGCTCCTCACTCTCACCGTCATGGGCGAAGCGATAGTGGTGCGGGCAAGAGGTATGGATGATATTGGCAATCGGCAGGTCGAAATCGGTTTGATTGGCGGGAAGCCCGGTCAGCGAGGCCGATGCAATCGTGATCCCGTGATACGCCTTGATGCGGCTGATAATCTTTTTCTTGCGCGGCCGGCCAAGCGCATTGTTCATGTACCAGACGAGCTTGACCTGAGTGTCGTTCGCTTCAGAACCTGAGTTGCAGAAGAACACTTTCGAGATCGGCACCGGCGCGATCTCCTTGAGGCGTTCGGCAAGCTCGATCGCCGGGTCGTGGCTTTTGCCGCCGAACAGGTGCGCGAACGAGAGCTTGCGCATCTGTGACGCCGCGGTTTCGACGAGTTCTTCATTGCCATAGCCGAGCGCCGTGCACCACAGCCCGGACATACCTTCGATATAGCTCTTGCCCTCGCTATCGTAGACGTGGACCCCCTGCCCGCGCTCGAGCAGCAGCGGACCGGTCTGCCGGAACTGCTCGAGGTTGGTGTAGGGGTGGATCAGCGTTTCGATATCGCGGACTGCGAGATTGCTCGGCATGGAGTCACCACCGGGTGTCAGGGATGCATCCCTCCCGATTGCCAGCGGGCCGTAAAGCTGGCAAGCGCATTTAATAAGACTTGGGAGGAAAAACATGGCGCGACCCCTGCGCGTGGCCGTGATCGGCGGCGGCATTGGCGGCTTGGCAGCGGCACGCGCGCTATTGATGCGCGGCATGGAGGTGACCGTGTTCGAGCAGGCGCCGCGCCTGAGCGAATTCGGCGGCGGTGTCGTGCTCACCCCCAATGCGCTGACCGCGCTGCGCGCGCTCGGCCTCGAAGAACGCGTGCTGGCCGATGGCTTCGAGTCGAAGAGCCAGGTGGTGCGTAGCTGGCGCAGCGGTCGCGTGATCGTGCGCAACTCGTTTGCCAGCTACCGGTCCATGTTCGGCGCCACCAGCTGCTCGATCCATCGCGGCGATATGCAAAAGCTGCTCGCGGAATTCGTACCCGAGCGCGACCTGCGGCTTTCCGCGCGCTGTACCGAGGTCATCCCCGGACCGCGCGGCGCGGTTGCGCGCTTTGCCGATGGCAGCGAGGCCGAGGCCGACGTGGTGGTCGGCGCCGACGGCATTCATTCGGCCGTGCGCACCAGCCTGTTCGGTCCGGAAAATCCGCACTTCACCGGCCTGATGTGCTGGCGTGGTCTCGTCGATCCGACGCGGCTGCCGCCCGGGCTCGTTGCACCCGAGCAGACCGCCTGGTGGGGGCCGCACGGTCACGTCGTGCATTACTATGTCCGCCGCGGTGAATTGCTCAATTGGGTCGCCCATATCGAGACCGACAGCTGGACCGAGGAGTCCTGGTCGACCGAAGGCGACATGCCCGAGTTGCTGGAGACCTACAAACACTGGAACAAGCATCTGCGCCAGATTTTCGAAGCGACCGAGCGCTGCTACAAATGGGCGCTCTATGATCGCGACCCACTCAAATCCTGGGGACGCGATCGTGTCACGCTGCTCGGCGATTCTGCGCACGCCATGCTGCCGTATCTGGCGCAAGGCGCCGGGCAATCGATCGAGGATGCCTGCGTGCTCGCAGACGTTCTGGCGCGGGCGCCGGAGAATCCCGATGCGGCGCTCAAACAATATGAGGCGCTACGGCTGCCGCGCACCAGCAAGATCCAACTCGGCGCGCGGGAGCGCGGGCGTATCAATCACTTGAGCTCCCCGTGGGACCGCTTCAAGCGCGATGCACGCATCGCCTGGCGGCGCTGGCGCGGCGCGAAGACCGCCTTGCAGGAGATCGCCTGGATCTACGGGTACAATCCAGGAATCAGTGCTCAGTAATCAAACATCCTCATTCTGATGACTGATTACTGATCACTGACTCCTGAGCCTGCGGCGCGTTCGCGGGGCGCGGACGCGGCAGCGGGATCGGCAGGTTCACATCCCAGTGGCACAGGCGATATCCGTTCTGGTTTTCCGCCAGATCGAGATGGATGTGCTGTTCGTGATAGCCGTCCGAGCCGGGGCCGAGCACAGTGACAAAACGCGCGCAGACGCTTGCCTTGAGCTGGTCGCGCACCGCTTTCTTCACGTAGGGATCGGTCAGTTCGTAGCGCTTGCCGTTCGTGAGCGTGACGGAGCGAATGTCGATGGCGTTGGCGCGACCATGCTCGCTGATCTGCGCGCCGGCGACCCGGTTGCGGGGCCGGCACTCATAGGAATCATAGTTCTCGATCTCGGCGAGCGGCGCGCCTAGGGGGAGCACTTGCGCGGCCAGGTCTTGGCGCACCCATTTGGCAAGCTCGGTCGCCATTGTGCAGCGCAGGACCGGCGCTGGCTTGAATTCCACCTGGCGCGCATCGTCCAGCACCACCGCATTGAGGCGCAGCGCGTCCTCGGCGCCGCAGCCGCGCCGCGCTTCGAGCGACGGCAGCGATTCGGCAATGGCCACCCCGGACGAGGTGAGATCGATAAAGCACTGGGACGGGCCGGCCGGTTCCGCGGGCTCAGTTGGCTGCGCCTGTTCGGCTTCCGGGGGGCGCGGTCGGGGCAAAGGGATATTGCGCGTCGGTGCGGCCGCGCTGGCTACGTACCCGGGCCCGCAGACAAGCGAAAAAGCGAGGCTCAAAATGATTAAACGCATGGGTTGCAATAGGATCGAGGTAGGGGCGGTAAGAAAACGCAGCGCTTTGCGACAAAATTGAGGGATGGCCCCGCCCTCGCCCTTGGCGGATAAGAGCACACATGGCGCGGGTCGATACCGTGGTGATCGGGCTGGGCGTGATGGGCAGCGCGGCGCTCCGCAGCCTCGCCGCGCGCGGGGTGCGCGTGCTCGGCATCGAGCGCTTCGAACCTGGGCATGATCGCGGCTCTTCCCATGGCGCGACCCGCATCATTCGGCTGAGCTATTTCGAGCATCCCTCCTACGTGCGGCTGCTGCACGAGGCTTACCCGCTCTGGCGCGAGCTCGAGGCCAAGGCCGGCCGAAAGCTCCTGCACATCACCGGTATCGTCGAGATCGGCACACCAGATAGCGCGCTGGTGCGCGGTACCCTCGCGGCGGCGCGTGAGCACGCCCTGCCGCACGACGTTCTGGATGCCGCCGAGCTGATGCGCCGCCATCCCGCGTTCCGGGTTCCCGGCGAATTCATTGCCGTGGCCCAGCCGGACGGCGGCTTCGTCGAGGCGGAGCCAACGCTCGCCGCCCAGATCGCCCTGGCCCGAGCAGCCGGCGCCGAGATCCGCACCAACACGACCGTGCGCGCAATCGAACCGCGCCAGGACGGGGTGCGCGTGGTTACCGATTCGGATGCGATCGACGCCGCGACGGTCGTGGTCGCAGCGGGTGCCCGAATCAGCAAACTTCTCCCCGACTTGCCTGTACGGCTACGCGCCACCCGCCAAGTGCTCGCCTGGTTCGAGCCGCAGCAACCCGACCTGTTCGATCCGGCGCGATGTCCGGTGTTTCTGATCGAAGGTCCGCACGGGACCCATTACGGCTTTCCGCTGCAGCCGGGAGGGGGCGTCAAGGTCGCCAAACATCATCACTTCGAAGAAGTAGTTGATCCTGATGATTACGATCGCAATGTATCTTCATCCGACGAAGCCGCGATTCGCGCCGCGGTCGCCGACTATCTGCCGGCCGCCAACGGCCAGCTCAAATCCGCTACGACCTGCCTCTATACGATGGCGCCCGATGGTGATTTCATCATCGACACGCTGCCCGGCGAGCCGCGTATCATTGTTGCGTCACCATGCTCCGGACATGGCTTCAAGTTCGCACCGCTGATCGGTGAGGTTGTTGCCGAGCTTGCCACCTCCGGTGCGACCACACGTGACATCGCACGGTTTCGGTTAGGCAGGTTCAAGGCAAGCCTAGGGGGCATCCCGGATGGACGCCAAGGTCCATTTGTCACACAATATTCACCGACAACAAACAACGGCTGAGGGAGCGCCATGTTGGGATTGATGCAGGATTGGCCGCTGCTGCTGCACCGCGTCATCGATCACGCGGCGACCAATCATGCCGAGCGGCGCGTCGTGACGCGGTCGGTCGAGGGTCCGATCACGACAACGACCTACGCGGCGATCCATGCGCGGGCTTTGCGGCTCGCCAAACGGCTCGATCGCGAGGGCGTCCGGGTCGGTGACCGCATCGCTACGCTCGCCTGGAACACCGCCCGCCATCTTGAATGCTGGTACGGCATCACCGGCGTCGGCGCGATCTATCACACCGTCAATCCGAGGCTGTTTCCAGATCAGATCGTCTGGATCATGAACCATGCCGAAGACCGCATGGCGATGGTCGATCTCACCTTCGTGCCACTGTTGGAGAAGCTCGCCGACAAGCTACCGAAGATCGAGCGCTATGTCGTGCTGACCGACAACGCCCATATGCCTGCGACGACGTTGAAGAACGCAGTCCCGTATGACGACTGGATCGCCGAGGTCGACAGCGATTTTGACTGGAAGTCGCTCGATGAGAACACCGCTGCAGGCATGTGCTACACGTCGGGCACGACCGGCAATCCGAAAGGCGTTCTATACTCGCATCGCTCCAACATCCTGCACTCAATGATCGCGTGCAGCGCCGACATGCTTGGGCAGACCTCGCGCGACGTCGTGATGCCCGTCGTGCCGCTGTTCCATGCCAATGGTTGGTCGCTGGCGTTCTCCGTCCCCATGGTAGGTGCCTCGATGGTGATGCCGGGGCCGAAGCTCGACGGCGCGTCGGTCTACGAGCTCCTCACCGATTACAAAGTGACGTTCACGGCTGCGGTGCCGACCGTATGGCTCGGTTTGCTGCAATATCTCGAGTTCGACCGGCAACAAGCTTCCCCACCTCAAGCGAGTGCTAATCGGCGGCTCCGCCTGCCCGCGCATGGTGATCGAGAAGTTCCAGGACGTGTACGGGGTCGAGGTGATTCACGCCTGGGGCATGACGGAGATGAGTCCGCTCGGCACCGTATGCACGCTCAAACCTGAATATTCCGGGCTCTCTGGCTCAGCGCGTGTCGAGGCGCAGCTCAAGCAGGGACACGTGCCGTTCGGCGTGGAGATGAAGATCACCGACGACACCGGCCGCAAACTGCCCTGGGACGGCAAGACCTTCGGCCGGCTCAAGGTGCGCGGCCCGGCCGTGACCCGTGCCTATTTCAAGGAAGGCTTCGACGTCCTCGACGAGGAGGGCTACTTCGAGACCGGCGACGTCTCAACCATCGACCCGCACGGTTATATGCAGATCACCGACCGCGCCAAGGATGTGATCAAATCCGGCGGCGAATGGATTTCATCGATCGAAATCGAGAACCTCGCGGTTGGCCATCCGAAAGTGGCCGAAGCGGCGGTGATCGGCCTCAAGCATCCGAAATGGGATGAGCGGCCGTTGCTGGTGATCGTGCCAAAAAAAGGTGAGTACCCCACGCGCGAGGACATCCTCGGCTTTCTCGAGGGTAAGATCGCGAAATGGTGGATGCCCGACGACGTGGTGATCGCCGAGGAGATCCCGCACACCGCCACCGGCAAGATCCAGAAGATCGCCCTGCGCGACCGCTTCAAGGATTACGTGTTTCCCATGGCCGCGGCGTCGTGATAGTGCGACGCATTCGCGACGACACCTCTCTCGGCCATGCAGAGCGATCGCTTATGATGCGACAATGCGGACTTTACCTCGCCCCGCTTGCGGGGAGAGGTCGACTTTCGAGCGCAGCGAGAAAGTCGGGTGAGGGGGCCTCTCCAAGCCCTCAAACGTGCGGAGACGCCCCCTCATCCGGCGCTTCGCGCCGACCCCGGATCAAGTCCGGGGCAGGCTCTCTCCCCGCAAGCGGGGAGAGGTAAGCACCCTCGCCCTGCCCCATGCAGCGACGCCGCTTTCTCGAACCGCCACGTTCTCTGCTCGCCGTGTGGGCGCGGCGACTCGCGATCTTTGCCATACCGGTCGTGCTGCTCGCGATCGTCATTGCACGAGCCGGTTCGTTCGATGTCCAGCCGGCGCTGGTGACGTTCGGCGCGGGGCTCGCGTTGGCCGTGCTCGCGATTCTGCTCGCCATCGCGGCTCTGGTGGTGATCTGGATCGACGGCCGCAGCGGCGCCGGATCGGCCTTTGCGGCGATCGCGATCAGTCTGCTATTGCTCGCCTATCCGGCCTATCTCGGCACCAAGGCCTATCGCCTTCCCAGTATCAACGACATCACCACCGATCCCAACGATCCGCCGCGGCTTGAAGCGGCCCAACGGCTGCGCACCCGCGCCGCCAACTCGACCGCCTATCCCGGTCCTGCGGTGTATCAGAAGCAGACCGCAGCCTATCCGGACGTGGCGCCGCTGTCGCTCGATGTCCCCCCGCAGGTCGCCTATGACACGGCCTATTCCATCGTGACCAAGCGGAAGTGGGCGATCGTGGACGCTCGCCCGCCGCAGGCCAATCGCGAGGGCATCATCCAGGCAGTGGCGCGTACGCCGATCATGGGCTTTCGCGATGACGTCGTACTCCGGATCCGCACGGCAGGGGCTGGTTCGCGCATCGATGCGCGTTCGGCCTCGCGTTACGGCTTCCACGACTTCGGCGCCAACGCGACACGGCTGATCAACCTGCTCAACGACATCGATGACGCGGTGCCCGCCAGCGTGGCAACCGAACCTGCGGGCAAGAAGCCCCAGAAGCAGCCGGCCAAGCCGGCGTTCCGGCCTGGTCAGGCGACGAGGCGATAGACGCCGTCGATTGACGGCGCGCCGTCCGTTGCCACCTGGCCGCGCGCGACCATGTCTTCCAGGTGTGCCAAGGTCGAGAGCCCGGCGGCGCCGGCGAGCCGCGCGTCGAGCCCGATATAGACCGCGCGGACAATGGTCGGAATGTCGGCCGCGCCCTTGGCCAGCCTCTGCAGGATCGAGGCCTCGCGACCCTGGCGATGGCGGATGTAGTGCCCCACGAATGCCGGTGCGTCGCGCACCGCTCCGCCGTGACCGGGGAAGTAGGTCGTCTCCGGCCGACGCGCGAGCTTCTCCAATGAGGCCATGTAGTCGCTCATGGCGCCATCTGGCGGCGCGACGATCGAGGTCGACCAAGCCATGACATGGTCGCCGGCGAACAAGATGTCCGTGCCGGCGAGTGCATAAGCCATGTGGTTCGCCGTGTGGCCAGGGGTCGCGATTGCTTCGACTGCAAAGCCGTCGGTGCTCACCACCTCACCGTCAGCAAGACGGCGGTCGGGCACGAAATCGAGGTCGCCGCTGGCATCGAGCCGCTTGGCTTCACCGATGTTGAGCGGCCGCGCGGCACGATGTGGCCCCTCGGCCAGCACCAGGGCGCCGGTCGCCGCCTTCACGTCGCGGACCGCGGGCGAGTGATCGCGGTGCGTGTGAGTAACGAAGATATGCGTCACGGTCTCGCCGCGCACCGCGTCGAGCAGCGCCTGCACATGCGCGGAATCGTCCGGACCGGGGTCGATGATGGCAACACGTCCGCGGCCAATGATGTAGCTCACCGTGCCTTTGAACGTGAACGGACTCGGGTTGTTGCATAGAAGCCGCCGCACGCCGGGCGCGACCTCCTCCGCGTGCCCGGGCGCTAGGTCGAATCTTTTGTCGAACGGGATGTCGTCAGGCATTTTTACACAAACTCATAATCGCCGGCACGGGCTGCGTGCGTGCGGATGCGGTATTCCAACGCATAGCCGGGCCATTGGGTGGTGATGCGACCGTTGGCATCCTTGAAGTAGGTGAAGCAGTCGGGCCGCGCCGGCACGGTCTGCGCCAAGCGAGCCTGCGCCTCCTCGTTGAAGCGGCGCTGCAGGTCGGCGCGCACATTCATGTAGCGCGCGCCCTTGCGCCGGAGCAACCCAATAGCACGCACGATGTAGCGCGATTGGCACTCAAGCATATAAATGATGCTGGTGATCGCGTTGGTGTTGGGCCCGTACATCATGAAGAAATTGGGAAAGCCGTTAACCGTGAGGCCCAGATAGGCTTCAGCGCCCTTTCGCCAGGCGTCATTGAGGTCGCGCCCCTCAAGCCCGGTGATCCGCATCGGCGTCAGGAACGCGGTCGGCGTGAAGCCGGTGCCGTAAATGATCGCATCGACGCGGCGGTGCGTTCCGTTCTGAGTGACGATCCCATCCGCATCAATTTGGGCGATCGGATTATCCACGACCTCGACGTTCGGCCGCACCAAGGCGTCGTACCACTCGTCCGACACAAGCTGGCGCTTGCAGCCCATGGGATAATCCGGTGTCAGCTTGCGCCGCAGCTCCGGATCCCGGACTTTGGTTTCGAGCAGTTTGCGGAACGCCGCTTCGCCGGCGAGACGCAGCTGTGGCCGGTACTTGCGCCGCCAGATGAAGCGCTCGAACATGAAAAAGATCTTGAGCCGCGCGAGCCCGCGCAGCCGCGGATATTGCTGCAACCACCTGTCCCATTCGCCGGTGCCGGGAAACAGCGTCTTCGGCATCACGTATTGCGGCGAGCGCTGGAACAGATAGAGCTTGGCGACCTCGCGGGCGACGCGCGGCACGAACTGCACCGCGCTCGCGCCCGTGCCGATCACCGCGACGGTCTTGCCGGCGAGCGCGTAGCCATGGTCCCAACGGGCCGAATGGAACTGCACGCCCATGAATTGATCGCGGCCCGGCAGATCGGGAATGGTTGGATTGTTGAAAAGCCCGACCGCCGAGACGAGGATCGGGGTTTCAAACCGCTCGCCTCGAGCCGTTTGAATCATCCACGTCCCGCGCCGCGCGTCAAAGGCCGCGAGCGTCACCTCGCAGTCGAAGCGCACGTGTTCGCGAATACCGTGGCCGGCAACGCAGCGTTGGATATAGGCAAAGATCTCGTCGCGCGGCGCAAACGCGGTCGACCATTCGTAATCCTGATCGTAGGAGAAGGAATAGAGCCGTGAGACAACGTCGCAGGCCGCCCCCGGATAACTGTTGTCGCGCCACACCCCGCCGACGTCGGAGGCCCGCTCCAGGATGCTGAAGCCGGTGATACCGGCCTTCTTGAGCGCGATTGCCAGTGCAATGCCGCCGAACCCGCAGCCGATGATCAGAATCGGTACCGAGATGACGGACGCCGCGCTAGGGCCGGCGGTTGCGGCCACGTGGACATTCATCGCCGTTATTCCTCCCGGCGCACCGCTATTGCAGGCGGCCAAGCAAGAGATTAGTCGTGCGGCTCCAGCCTCGCCAGTCCAGGTCTCTCTCCTGACCTGCATGCCTCCCCATCGTCCGAGAAGGAACCGCCGATGACCCGGGTCGCGGTCACTACGCCCTACTTCGATTTCTTTCCACGACTGAAGGCCGAGTTCGAAGCGCTCTACCCCAGCGCCAAGTTCCGCATCGACAGGACGCCGCTGACCGAGGACGCGCTGATCGATTACCTCAAGGGCTACGAGGCGGCGGTGATCGGGCTGGACCGCTTCACCGACAAGGTCTGCGCCAATCTGCCCGACTTGAAAGTCGTGTCGCTGTGCTCGGCGGGTGCCGACCACATCGATCCCGCCGTGCTCAATAAGTACGGAATCAAAATGTGGTGGACGCCGGGGATCAACAAAATCTCCGTCTCCGAGCTTGCCGTCTCCTACATGGTGTTTGCGATCCGGCGCGTGCACTTCTTCAGCTCGGTGCTGCGGCGCGGCGAGTGGAAGGGACCGATCGGCTTCGCCGCCGATCTGCGCGGGCGCACGGTGGGCATTCACGGCTGCGGCCACATCGGCAAGGAAGTGGTCAAGCTGCTGCAGCCGTACGGAGTAAAGATCCTCGCTTGCGACCGCATCGATTTCTCCACTTTCTACAAGGACTGGAACGTGGAGGCGGTCGAGCCAGCGGAACTATGGGCGCGTTCCGACGTGCTGACCATCCACCTCTCACGCAACACCTCCACCATCGGGCTCTATTCGGCGGCCGTACTGGATCAGATGAAGCCGGGCGCGATCCTGATCAATTGCGCGCGCGGCGGCATCGTCGACGAGGCCGCGCTGAAGGAGCGACTGATCAGCGGGCACATTGCCGGGGCGGCATTCGACGTGTTCGCGACCGAGCCGGCAAACGGCAACCCGCTGCTCGAAGTGCCGAACTTCTTCGGCTCGCCGCACATCGGCGCCACCACAGCTGAGTCTTGGGAAGCCATGTTGCGCTCCGGCATGCTGGGCATCGCCAAGGCTTATAGGGCCGAACCGGGACAATATCCGTTTGATTGATGGCGTGGTATGCTGAGTTTTGTTCAGGGATAACGGGGAGAACTTCGATGAGCCAGGCACCGAACGACTTCGTGCAACGCGCGCAGGCGCAATTCGCCAATGCGGTCCGCGAGCATTCGACTATGTTTTTGGTCGAGGGCATCGTCCTCGTCGTGCTCGGCATCCTCGCGATCCTGGTGCCCAATATCGCGAGCCTCGCGGTCGAGATCCTGATCGGGTGGCTGATGCTGATCGGCGGCGCGGTCGGACTCTACATGACCTTCACCACCAAAGGCGCTCCCGGGTACTGGTGGTCGCTGATCTCCGCGGTCGTCGGCATTATCGCCGGCGTGTTGCTGCTGATCTGGCCGATCACCGGCATCGTCTCGCTCACCATCGTGCTGATCGCGTTCTTCCTGATCGAAGGCATCAGCAGCATCATGTACGCGGTTGAGCACAGGGGCGAGTTGCACGGGCGCTGGGGCTGGATGCTGGCGAGCGGCATCGTCACCCTGGTGCTGGCGTTCCTGATCTACGCCGGCCTGCCTTCGACCGCGGCCTGGGCGATCGGCCTGCTGGTCGGCATCGATATGGTATTCGGCGGCACTGCGATGATCGGCATCGCGCTCGCCGCCCGCAAGGCACCCCCCACAATCATCACTGGATCGACGCCGACAGCAGCGCCCAAGGCCTGAAGACGCGCCCGGCCGGCAAAAAGGCCGATTTCGTCCATCCTTTTGGCGCAGTCTATGGTGACAAACCTCCAAACTGGGGGTTTGGGGGCATATTCGTGACCGAGGGCCGAGACAACGGCAACTGTTGCGCGCGACTACACTCAACCCGCCGAGTGGTATAGTCTCAGCGGGTCACGAGGGTATTCGGGCAAATGGGGGCTTTGAAGCACATCGGCGGCATCGCCTGGTGCGCGGGTATTGCCGTTTTTATCGGCCTTATCCTTTGGTCAGGCTACCGCGAGGTTGGCAGCGCGCTCATCAGCGTCGGCTGGGGTCTGCTGTTCGTGGTGCTCACGCGAATCGCTACCGTCTCGGTGGCGGGTGCCGGCTGGTGGATGCTGTTGCCCGCGCCAACGCCGGTGGGGTTGTGGACTGCTGTTTTCGTCAGATTCATCCGAGAAGCGGTCAATAGCCTGCTGCCGTTTACCCAAGTTGCCGGGGACTTTGTCGGTGCGCGACTGCTGACATTTTGGGGCGTGTCCGGCCCGCTTGCCGCCGCCAGCATCATCATCGATGTGCTGGTTCAGGCTGCAACCCTGTTCCTGTTCACGGCGCTGGGCCTCGCGATGCTGATCGCGCTCGGCGCGGACGAGACCGTGGTCTGGATTGCGGCCACGGGGCTCGCGTTGGCGATCCCGATGCTCGGGGGGTTCTATTTCGTTCAGCGCGAATCCGGCCGCCGGCTCTTTTACTATGTCCTGAACCGGCTGAACGTCGGTGAAAAGTGGGGCGTGCTGGGCACGCTCGATGCGGTGTACCACAGCCTGTCGGTGATTTACGCACGGCGCTCCAACCTCGCCGCAAGCACGCAGGTGCACATTCTCGGCTGGCTGATCGGCATCGGTGAGGTTTGGTTCGCGCTCGCCTGGATGGGGCATCCGGTCAGTGTCGGCGACGCGCTTGTGATCGAAAGCCTTACGCAGGCCGTTCGCGCGGGAGCCTTCATGATCCCGAGCGCCATTGGCGCTCAGGAGGCCGGCCTGATACTGCTATGTGGCATATTCGGGGTCCCGCCGGATGAGGCGTTGGCGCTGTCGCTGATCAAGCGGGCCGCCGATGTCATTGTCGGGGTGCCCGGCTTGATCGCGCTGCAGATTACGGAAGGCGGTCGCCTTGCGGCAAATGCGCGTCCGTAACCGGCGTTAGCGGCATTGCCAATTTTGGGGTGAACAGGAAGCTCATGCTCTGGTGGTTGTCGATCATCTTCGCGCTGCTCGCCGTGGTCGGCTGCTGCTACCTGGTGCTGACGGCGATTTTGATTGATCGCTTTGCCCGCAGACCGCGCCCGGCGGAGTCCACGGCTGCCGCCGGAGTGACCATCCTCAAGCCGCTACATGGTGCGGAGCCCGGTTTGGCGGAGAACATCGCCTCGTTCCAGGCTCAAAGCTATTCCGGCCCGATCCAAATTATCTGTGGCGTGCAGGACCTGGGCGACGCGGCAATTGGCGTCGTCGAGCGACAGGGCGCCGCGCTCGATCTGGTCGTCGACACGACGATGCATGGCTTGAACCGCAAGGTCTCCAATCTGATCAATATGTGGCGGCGCGCGGAACACGACACCATCGTCCTGTCCGACAGCGACATCCGGGTGGACGACGACTATCTCGCCGGTATCGTTGCGACGCTCGATCAAGACCACGTCGGTGCAGTGACCTGCCTGTACCACGGCTTTCCCGTAGCCGGAGTTTGGTCCCATCTCGCCGCGCTCGGCATCAATGGGCATTTCCTGCCCAATGTGATCACAGGCGTCGGACTTGGACTCGCGCGTCCGTGTTTCGGCTCGACGATCGCGTTCAAGCGAAAACCCTTTGTCGAGGCTGGCGGCTTCGGCGCCGTCGCCGACTGTCTCGCCGACGACTATGCCATCGGCGCTTCGTTTCGCGACCGCGGCTACGATGTTGCCATTCCACCGCTGACCGTGGGGCATGCGTGTGCCGAGAGCTCGGCGCGCGAGCTGTGGCAGCACGACGTGCGATGGGCGCGCACCATCCGAAGCGTCGATCCCATCGGGTATGTGGGCTCGATCATCACCCATCCCTTCCCCATGGGAGCGATTGCGGCTTTGACGGGCAGCCTTGCCGGATCGTTGACGCCGGCCGTCGGCATTGGACTCTGTATAGCCGCGGTGCTTTGCCGTCTGGCGGTGCTGGGGCTGCTCGAGCAGACGTTCGCCTTGCCCGCGCAATCGCGCTGGCTTGTTCCTGTCCGTGATCTCTGGTCGTTCGCTGTGTTTGCGTGGGGTTGCTTCGGTAACGCGGCGCAATGGAAAGGCCGTGAGTACCGATTTTCTCCAGGGGGGGCCCTGGCTATTTCGCGGAGTGCTCCAACAACATGATGCGCACACTGTTTCTGCAAGCACCGTCCTATGACGGCTACGACGGCGGCGCCGGCGCGCGCTATCAGATGCGTCGCGAAGTCCGCTCGTTCTGGTATCCGACGTGGCTCGCCCAGCCGGCCGCGCTGGTCGAGGGCTCGAAGCTGATCGATGCCCCTCCGCACCGGCTCTCGTTCGACGACGTCGCGCCCGAGGCAATGCAACGTGACCTCATCGTCATGCATACGTCGACGCCGTCATTCGCCTCCGACGTGAAGACCGCCGAGGCGCTCAAGGCACGCAATCCGAGGCTGAAGATCGGCATGATCGGCGCGAAGGTCGCGGTCGAATCTGACGCGAGCCTGAAGGCATCCCCCGCCATCGATTTCGTGGCGCGCAACGAGTTCGATTTCACCATCAAGGAAGTCGCCGAGGGGCGCGATCTCGCTCACGTTGCAGGACTCTCCTGGCGCCGTGCCGACGGCACGATCGTGCACAATGAGGATCGCACCATCCTGGAGAGCATGGACGACCTGCCCTTCGTGACCCCGATCTACAAGCGCGACCTCGTCATCGAAAACTATTTCGGCGGATATCTCAAACACCCGTACATCTCGTTCTACACCGGTCGCGGCTGCAAATCGCGCTGCACGTTCTGCCTGTGGCCGCAAACGATCGGCGGACATCGCTATCGCACCCGCAGCGTCGGCCATGTGATCGAAGAGCTGAGGTGGGCGCAGAAGGCCTTCCCGCAGGTCAAGGAATTCTTCTTCGATGACGATACGCTGACCGACAACGCGCCGCGTGTCGAAGCTTTGGCGCGCGAGATCGGCAAGCTCGGGATCACCTGGTCGTGCAACGCCAAGGCCAACGTCCCGCGCTCGACGCTGAAGATCATGAAGGACAACGGCCTGCGATTGTTGTTGGTGGGTTACGAGTTCTGGTAATCAGAAAATTCTGCACAACATCAAGAAGGGCATGCTGGTGGACGTCGCGCGACGCTTCACCAAGGACTGTCACGAGCTCGGCATCGTCATCCATGGCACCTTCATCCTGGGCCTGCCGGGCGAGACCAAGGAAACCATCGAAGAAACAATTCGCTTCGCCACCGAGATCAACCCGCACACGATCCAGATCTCGCTCGCCGCACCCTACCCCGGCACGTTCCTCCACAAGCAGGCGTTGGAAAACGGCTGGCTCGTGGATGAAAAACCGCAATTGCTCACCGACCTCGGCACGCAGATGGCGGCGCTGAACTATCCGCATCTGAGCCACACCGAGATCTTCCAGTCGGTCGATGACTTCTATCGCCGGTTCTATTTCCGTGCGCCGAAGATCGCATCGATCGTCGGCGAAATGGTACGCAGTCCCGAGATGATGAAGCGCCGGCTGCGCGAGGGCGTTGAGTTCTTCAAGTTCTTGCGCCAGCGCGAGGTCGCCGCCTGAAGCGTCTCATTGTCACCGCCGATGATTTCGGGCTCGCGCCCGAGGTCAACGAAGCGGTGGAGTTGGCGCATCGCCAAGGCATCCTCAGCGCGGCGAGCCTGATGGTGGCCGGGGCGGCGGCCGCAGACGCGGTCGAGCGCGCGCGCCATCTACCGAATCTGCGAATCGGACTGCATCTGGTCATGGTCGAGGGTAAGCCGACCTTGCCTCCGGGGAGGGTCCCCGATCTCGTCGACGCAAGCGGGCACTTGCGTAAGGATCTCACGCGATTTGGATTTGATATCTGCGCGCGGCCCTCCGTGCGGGCGCAGCTCAAAGCGGAGATCGAGGCTCAGTTCCGCGCCTACCAGAAAACCGGCCTCGCGCTCGATCATGTGAACGGCCATAAGCATTTCCATCTCCACCCAGCCGTGGCGAGCGAGGTCATCGCCATTGGACAGCGTTATGGAATGCGCGCACTGCGCATTCCGCGTGAGCGGGCGACCGTGCTTGCCCAGATCGAGCCGGGCACGCGGGGACCAGCGAGCGAGCGGTTCTTGGCGTGGTGGCTATCGCTGCGCGCACGGCGTGCCGGGTTGCGCGCACCGGATCAGGTTTTCGGACTTGCCTGGTCCGGCGCCATGTCGCCCTCCCGGGTTTCGGGGCTGCTCCGTCATCTCGGCCCAGGCACGACGGAGATTTACCTGCATCCGGCCACGCGCGACGAGTTTGCCGGTAGCGCAGCGGGCTATCGCTATGCTGACGAACTCGCGGCTTTGATTGATCCGGAGATTAGTGTGCTCGCGCACCGCCCCGACGTTACGCTTGCCGGCTATTGTGATTGCTGAGCAACGAGCCGCTGATCGCCGAGATAACCAGCTTTCTTGAACCAGGCAATCGCATCGGCGACGCCTTCCTGATACGGCCGCGACTGATACCCAAGCTCACGGCGGGCCTTGGCGTCTGAGAAGAACATGTGATGACGCGCCATCCGTAGTCCGTCGCGGGTGAGGAAAGGCTCGGTTCCACTCGCGTAGGACCAGAGCTCCGCGCCGACGGCAAGTGGATAAATCGCCGCCACGGGAAGCCGCAGCCTCGGCGGTCTTCGCTCGACAATGCGGGCAATTTCCAACAACATGTCACGAAGCTGCACGTTCTCGCCGCCAAGGATGTATCGTTCACCGATCCGGCCTTTGTGCAATGCCGCCAAGTGTCCGGCAGCCACGTCATCGACGTGCACGAAATTGAGGCCGGTATCGACAAATCCCGGCATGCGGCCACGTGCCGCCTCGACGATGATACGTCCGGTCGGGGTGGGTTTGACGTCGCGCGGGCCGATGGGCGTCGAGGGGTTGACGATCACCGCCGGCAACCCAGCATCCTTGACCATGCGTTCGACCATTCGCTCGGCCACGACCTTGCTCTTCTTGTATGCGCCGACCGCCAGCTTTTCGTCGAGCCGGCTGCTCTCATCAGAAGGGCCGTGCGGTCCCAATTCAATCGTGGCGACGCTGCTCGTATAGATCACGCGTTCCACGCCGGCGCGCAACGCCTCCTCCATGACGATGCGCGTTCCTTCGATGTTGGTCCGCAAGATCTCTTCTGGATGAGCTGCCCACAGCCTGTAGTCCGCCGCGGCGTGAACCACATAGCGGACGCCGCGGAGAGCCGCCGCAACGGAACTGCGGTCGCAAATGTCGCCGATGACGATCGCATCAGCTGGATCGATGTTGGTGCGCAGGCTGGATTTCCGAACCAAGGCCCGGACCGGATAACCGGCCTCGCGAAAGACCTTTGCGACGGCCGAACCGACGAAGCCGCTGGCGCCGGTAATAAGCGTCAAGCCCGAAGCGCCCATCTCCCAAACCAACCCCTCGGAGTCATATCGGTCGTCGTTATGGATTACACGCCAAACGATGCGCTCGCCATGGCGCCGGTGACGCGCCCTGCCGCTCACCATGGAGGATCACAGCGGGAGATTGTGGACCGCGTGCGCAGCCTAAGCGTTACATAACGGCCACACGGTTATCGAAACGCAGAGCACGAGCGCCAGCTAACCGAGAAAAAGCTATACCAGTTCAAATCGTTGTGGCTATATCTGCGAAGGGGCGTAAGGCAAAATAATACCGCATGAGTGGGGCAGGCCGTTGACCGCCTACCCTGCTGTACTTGGCGTTGACCCGGCTGACCTCTGAAAGCTCACGACGACCGATCGTCGCGCGGGCTTTCGGCGGGAGATCAGACCAGTTTGAGCTCCTCACCGACCCCGACGACCATGGCACCAGCGCCGATATCCATGAGCCAAGCACTGGTCACGGGTGGTAGCGGGTTCATTGGCGCGCATCTCGTGTCACGGCTCGCGCAAGAGCGCCGCGTGTGCGTTCTTGATGTCCACCCTCCGGCCTGCGCGCCGCAGGGCGTCCGGTACATCCAGGGCTCGGTACTGGATCCGGAAGCGGTTCACGCTGCGCTCGAGGATGTGCAAGAGGTCTACCACCTTGCTGCGCTCTCCGGCATGTGGATGCCCAACAAAGCCGATTTTCAAGCCGTCAATTGCGTGGGCACCCAGATCGTGATCGACGCTGCACGCAAGCAGGGCGTCTCGCGCTTCGTGCACTGCTCAACGGGAGCCCTTTTGTTTGGCCGTTCGCGCGGCGAGAGCGTCATCACGGAAGCGACCGCAACTTCGCTTGACGAGATGCCGGGCGCCTACACACGTTCGAAACTGCTGGCCGAACAAAGCGCGTTGCAGGCCGCGGCCGCCGGGTTCCCGGTGGTGATCGCCAGCCCGACGATGCCGATCGGACCGCACGACGGGAGCCTCACCCCACCCAATCAGATGCTGCTGCGGTTTCTGGCCCAGCGCCTGCAATTCTATCTCGACTTCACGATCAATCTGGTCGACGTGCGCGACGTCGCGGCGGGCCTCATTCTTGCGATGCATCGCGGCCAGGTCGGACAGCGCTACATCCTCGGCGGCGAGGACATTTCGCTCAGCAAACTGCTACCCTTGATGGGAGCGATCAGCGGCCGCCAAGCGCTACGCATTCCGATTCCCGGCGCTGTCGCGCAAACCGCAGCGGTCCTTATGGAATTTTGCGCCGATCACGTCACGCACCGGTTGCCGGAAGCGACCCTCGAGGCGGTGCGGATTGCGGTGCGGTCCAAACCGATGTCCATCGACAAGTCGCGCCGCGAACTCGGCTATACCCCGCGTCCGATCGAGCAGGCACTGCGGGACGTGATCGGCGCGTTCCGGTCCGCCGGCCAGCTCCACACAAAATAAACGCCGCTCTCCGCGCCAAGCGCACCGCTCGCGAAAAAACGATAGCACCACCGCGTCAGCGCGTTGTGGTTGTAAACAATCGCTCTTACCTAACTTCCTGTCGATCAGCTCGGTCGTGGCTCCCGCCGGACTCGAGCCGAAGCTTGTGCGAGTCTCCAATATCGCTCGGCCTCGGCGTAATGCTCCACGCGCAGCTTGTTGGTGATCGCCTCTTTTGCCCGCGCGACGCACTCGTCAGCCATTTTTCGAAAATGATCGGTTTTATCCAGCATGGCTCGTCTCCGACTTGCTGTTGCTAATAAGCCTTTGACCCAAGATCGGTTCCACACCGTCCAAGCGTCGAAAAGGGCGGGAACCAAAATGTAGGTTGCGACTTGATGCGAGCGAAAACGATGGCGAGGACCAGAGATGCGCGATCTCCAGCTTGAACTTCAAGCACGAGCAGAAGCTTGCCGATCCGCAAGCGAGAAGGCCGTCACAACCGAACAGCGCGAGCTGTTGGATATCCTCAGGGTGCTTTGGACCGCCCTCGCCGACGACTGCCGGACGTATGGGTATTGGCACATGGCAGAAGAGATCCGGGAAGTGAGCGCCTTGCACGCCGAGGCACTAGCGGCGGCGCAACCGACGCTGCATTGACTTTACGGAGTTCGTTCAGGCTTGCAGAGCTGCACTACGTCGCCCGACCCGAGCACCGGCGACTTCCGCATCAACTTCGACCAGCAACACGTGCCCGCGAAAGGCGTCATCGCTTTTCGATGCCGATATCCCGTACGGACAACGCGACAAACTCTTCCGTCAAACTTCCCCTCTTCGGGCCGCAAACGTTCTTCGCAGAAATCGAAATGATACCGCCCTCCGACATCGCGTCACGGGCATTTACGCACAGAATTGATGACAGCGCGCTCGAGCTCACCCGTATTCACCGCGACGAGAGTGACGCAGGCAGTCCCGCTCCACGGAGGGACCGATCGGTCGCGCGATCCCGCACATCATCGAGCTCGTGCTACGCCGTTGATCGCTCGGCCGTTCGCGCCTGTACCGGCAACATGAGCTGGAACGTCGAGCCATGCGGGTGCGCGGCCGAGGCCGACAACCATCCGCCGTGTGCCTCGATGATCGACCGGCAAATCGATAACCCGAGCCCCATCCCATGCGACTTGGTGGTGAAGAACGCATCGAAGATACGATCCATGTTCTCCGCCGAAATTCCACTGCCTGAATCCTGGACGCTGATGACGACCCATTCGTGATCCAGCCCTTCCGAGCGGATCCGCAGCACCCGCGGGCGGTCTTCAACGGCCTTCATCGCATCCATGGCGTTGGTGACCAGGTTGAACAAGACTTGCCGCAGTTGCACGCGATCTGCCTCGACCGGGTGCACCCCGTCGAGCAATTCCAGGCGAAGCGTAATCCCGCAACTCTTCAAGTCACCAAGCAATGCCGACAAAACTTCGCGAATGAGGTCATCGACGCTCACTGATTTGCGTTGTTGTTGCTCCTTGCTGAACATGGCGCGGATGCTCGAGATGATCTCACTCGCGCGATGCCCCTCACTCACCATCCGCTGCAGCGCGGCGCGTACCTCTGTGAGATCAGGCGTTGGGCGGTCGAGCCAACGCAGGCCGGCATTGCCGTTGGTGACGATGGCCGCCAAGGGCTGTCTGAGTTCATGCGCGATCGATGCCGTCATGGCGCCGACCGTGGTAAAGCGCGCCATCCGCCCAAGCTCAGCCTGCTCGGCGCGCAAAGCGTCCTGCGCCCTGCGGCCTGCACTGATGTCAACCAGCACGGCCAGCACCAACGGCTGATCCTGCGCGGGCTCCGTCGCGGTGGATAACACCACCGCCGCCGGGACAAGTGTCTGGTCCTTGCGCTGGTAGGTGGTTTCAAACTTCGCGACTGAGCGGCTGCCCTGGCGCAGCGCCTCGAATGCCGCGACCATCATGTCGCGCTCATCTTCCAGGCACAGATCAACAAGCGTGAGTGCTGCGAGCTCCGCGCGCGTGTAACCGACGAGGCCGGCGAATGCCGAATTGGTTTGCTTGAGGCGAGCGTCGCAATCCGTCATGGCAATACCGAACTGCGCCGACTCGACGAACGCGTCCCAGACCTGCCCGGGGGCACCGGATTCGGGAACTGCAAGGCGCGGCTCCAGAGCGAGCTCTTTGGCCATGGCGGTTTCCTAACTGGAGGGCAGGTGCGTGAGACGCGTGGAACCGACTTGATTAACGCGAAGGTCGAAGAAACGTTCAAAATACGCCGCCCCTTGCCGCAGGCAGCAATGACGGGGAGGCGATGTGAAACCTCACACGCCGGAATTTCAATTTGGCTCGCAGATATTACTTCGATTTTGCCGGCGCCGTCGGCCCAGTTGCTGAGCCACCCGACCCGCCGGCTGTGCTCGCGCCGGGAGCCGCCGGACTGCTAGGCCCTGTGGAGGCGCCCGCAGAACCGCCCGTGCTACTTCTACCGAACCCGGGGGAGCTGTTGCCGACCGAGCCGGGGACGCCTTGCGGCGCCCCCACGGCTCCGCCACTCGACGTGCCGGTTGTTTGCGCGCCAGCGCTGGACAGACATGCAGCGACGAGCACAGCACCAGCCATGGTCACACTTAGGAAGCGCATCACACAGCCCTCGTTGCCTGGCGATGATCACCACCGCTGCGAGCCATACCAATCGTCGATGTCCTTGCGCACCTGATCCTTGGCATAGCCGTAGCGTTCCTGAATTTTACCTTCGAGCTGATCGCGACGGCCATCGATGACGTTGAGATCATCGTCAGTGAGCTTGCCCCACTGCTCCTTTACCTTGCCCTTGACCTGTTTCCAGTTTCCGGAAACCCGATCCCAATCCATGTACATTCTCCTGGTTTATTCGGTCGGGCAGATAACCGGTCATGCGGCCGAAGGTTCCGTGCGACTGATGCGTGTGCTGACATGAACTCTTGGCCGTCATGATCGACATCATTGTTGATCAACGATTTGTTGAAGAGCTGCTGTGGGCGTCGCGGCTCAATGCCCACGCCGTCGCAGCGCGTCGAGACTGCCCCCGCGCATCACCGAGCCGGGCAGCGGGTGGCCGACGATGTCCTCGGCGAGCCGCGCGGCCGCTATCAGCGCCTCGAGATCAACGCCGGTATCGATCCCCATCTCCTGGCACATGAACACGAGGTCCTCGGTGCAGACATTGCCGGCGGCGCCGGCATGTGCCGCGAATGGACAACCCCCGAGCCCGGCCACGGCTGCGTCGAAACTGTCGACTCCCATTTCCAGTCCGGCGTAAGCGTTGGCGATTCCCATCCCACGCGTATCATGCAGGTGCAGCGTGATCCGCAGGGCGGGATAGCGTTCGCGCACCAGGCCGACCAGTCGCTTGATTGAAGCCGGCGTCGCCCAGGCCATGGTGTCGGCCAAGGTGAGTTTCTTGATCTTCACGTCCTGCTCAGCGGCGATCTCGAGCACTTGCCCGATCAGCTCGATCACCCGCGGTGGCGGAACCTCGCCCTCGAAGTTGCACCCAAACGCGGCCATGATCCCGGCGCTCTCGATCGGAATACCCTTGACCTTGTAGTTGCTGATGCTGATGCGCTGGGCGGCGAGATTCTCCGCCATGGTGCGGCGCTGGTTGCGTTTGAGAAACGTCTCCGACGCGGTGAGCGTGACGCCAGCGGCAAGATCGAGCCGCCCACAGGCCAACGCGCGCTCAAAGCCACGGTCATTGAGCCATAGCGCCGTGTAGCGCACGCCCGGCTTGGGCTTGAAGGCGCGGACCACGTCCTCAGCATCCGCCATCTGCGGCACCGCGTTCGGGCTCACGAATGAGACCACCTGGATCTGCTTGACTCCGGTCTGGGAGAGCGCATCGATCAGTTCGACCTTGCGCGCGGTCGCAATCGGCCCCTTTTCGATCTGAAAGCCTTCGCGTGGACCTTCTTCCTGGATCGACACGGTTTTGGGCAAATCGGACATGAACCTCCTCCCCTGGTGGACCGACCTTACCCTGAACGAGCGCAAGGATTGCCGGCACGGCTGAGACACATCAATATGACGCCGCATGAAGTTCGGCCAGCACTGCCTATCGGTTTGTTGAGGCTCGCAAAATGAAGGTCCCCTCGCGGTTTCTTGCCGCCCTGGCCGGCGGCCTGCTTTTTGGCGCGGCCTGGGCACAATCCCCGGACCCCGAAAAGGCGGCCAAGGATAGTACTCGGGCGCTGGACCTGCAGACCGAGCTTCCGCACCAGCACAATATTGAACCGATCAAGCTGCAGCTGCCACAGGAGCTTGTCTGGGTGTTGCTCGCGTGCGCTGCGGCTTTTTTGCTCTATGCGATGCGCAATTCCCTCGTGTGGCGCCGCCGCACGGACAACGATTGGGGTGAAGCCGGCCCGGACGGCGCGGCCGGCGGGGCGCGCAGCGACGCCGATGTGCTCGCATCCGCCGACGAGCTTGCTCGGCAGGGCCGCTTTGTCGACGCTATGCATACGCTGTTGCTGCAAAGCCTCGCCGACATCCGCCACCGGCTCGGCATCGAGTTCGCCAACTCGCTCACTAGTCGCGAGATCCTGCGCGGCACGCGGCTGCCAGCCCAAGGCCGGGCTTCGCTGCGCGAGATCGTCGCGTCCGTGGAGTGGACCTATTTCGGCGGCTATCCGGCAGCGCTTGCCGATTACAATGCATGCCGGAAGAGTTTTGAGGACCTGCGCCACGCGCTTGCGAGCAATCCCGCATGAGTGCCGGCGCAAGCAGTCTGTTTTCGCCGCGCGTGCTCGTAATCTGGGTCGCGGTCGCCGCGCTGCTATTCGTGGCGATGATCCTGTTCATGATGTTCGGCTCGCCCGAGCGCCCAGCGGGGCCATCGGCGTTCTCCAGTTCGGCGATCGGATATGCCGGCGTGGCCGACGTCATGCACCGGCTGGGGGCGCCGGTGGTGAAGAGCCGCGGCGGCTCGCTCGCCAAGCTCGACCAGCATGGGGTGCTGATCGTCGCTGAGCCGATGCGTTCGATCTCGCCACAGCAGCTGCGCTCGTTGCTCACCGCCAACAGGGTGTTGCTGGTCCTGCCCAAGTGGATTGGACAACCGAGCGAGAAGGTGCCGGGGTGGATCGACGATGCCTCGCTCGCCCCTGAGGACAACCCGCGCAGCATCGCTCGCATCGCAGCGCCCGGCGCCGAGATCGTGCGGCTCGATGCAGCTCCCGTCTGGACAACTAATGAGATCGGCAGCGTGCCGGTGATCAGCGAGAAACCGCAGCTGATCAAATCCAATCGCCTGCGCCCGATCCTCGGCTCGTCCGACGGCATGCTGATTGGCGAGATCACCAATAACCAGCACCGGCTGTGGATCCTCGCCGATCCGGACGTGTTGCAGAATCACGGACTGACCAGGAACGCCGCCTTCGATATCGCGTTGATCAACAAATTACGCGAAGCCGACGGCAACGTCGTGTTCGACGAGACCATCCACGGCTTTACGGAACAGCCAGCCTCGCCGTTCCACATGCTGTTCGAATGGCCGCTCGTGCTCGCGACCATCCAGGGCTTGATCGCCATCGCGCTCCTCCTGTGGGCCACCATGGGACGCTTCGGCCTGCCGCTCACGGCGCCGATTGTGTTGCCCTCGGGCAAGACCCGACTGATCGAGAACACCGCCAAGCTCTTCGCGCTCGCCCGCTATCAGCCGGTGATCGTCCGGCGCTATATCTATGCCATGATCCGCGACGCTGGCCGCACATTGCACGCGCCCGCGGGCCTGACCGATCCCGCGCTCATCGCCTGGCTGCAGCGCACCGGCCAGGCGCGCGATGTCGGCGTTGATTGCGCGGCTGTCCTCACCGCGGCAGGCGAATTGGGCGGTGGTTCGCAAAGTTCATATACGTCCACGGCGGCGCTTGCGCGCGACATTTTCCGCTGGAAACAGGAGATCGTTGATGGAGGTTCGCGAGATTCACGACCTGACCGAGGCCATTCGCGGCGAAGTCCGCAAGGCCCTGGTCGGTCAGGATGACGTCATCGATCTCATGCTCACCAGCTTGCTGGTGGGCGGGCACATTCTGCTCGAAGGCGTGCCCGGCACCGGCAAGACGCTGCTGGCGCAGGCGTTTGCCGCGACCCTCGCGATCAACTTTGGCCGCATCCAGTTCACGCCCGACCTGATGCCCGGCGACGTGCTCGGCACCAACCTGTTCAATTTCCAGACCAACACGTTCGTCCTCACCAAAGGCCCGATCTTCACCGAATTGCTGCTTGCTGACGAGATCAACCGCGCGCCGCCAAAAACGCAGGCCGCGCTGCTGCAGGCAATGAACGAGCGCAAGATCACGATCGACGGGCGCGACTATGGGCTCGGCGACGATTTCATGGTGGTCGCGACCCAGAACCCGATCGAACAGCAGGGCACCTATCCGCTGCCCGAAGCACAGCTCGATCGGTTCCTGTTCAAGATCATCGTCGCGCATCCGAGCCGCGACGAGGAGCGTGAGGTGGTGCGTCGGCACGGCCACCGCTCCGCGATGCCCCGGCTCGAGGAGTTCGGGCTGCATCCGGTCGCGGACTCCAAGGCGCTGGCGGCGATGCGCGAGCAGGTCGTGAGTATCCGCCTCTCCGAGGAACTGCTGGACTACATCGTCGATGTGATCCGCGGCACCCGCGAGCACGCCTCGCTCGACGTCGGCGCTTCGACCCGCGCCGCCAACATGCTGGCCGTCGCCAGCCGCGCCTACGCGGCGCTGCAGGGACGCGATTTCGTGATTCCGGACGACGTGAAGACGCTGGCGCTGCCCGTGCTGCGCCACCGCCTCATCCTCTCCGCGGGCGCCGAGATCGAGGGCCTCACCGCCGACCGCATCGTCGGCGAGATCCTCAGCCGCACGACGGCGCCGCGATGATCAAGCCCACGCCGCGCGCGGTCGCGGTCTTCACCGCCGGCATTCCGCTGACGTTGCTGCTGGTCATTTACAACCCGACACTCTGGGAGTTTTCGCTCGCATACGGGCTGGTGATGCTGGTGGTGTTGGCCGGTGATGCCGCGGCCGCGTTCCCACCGCGGCGGCTCGTTCTGCGTGTCACCTCGCCCGAGAGCCTGCAGATCGGCGAGACCGGCGCGATCACGGCCACCATCGCCCACGCCAACGTCCGGCGCACGGCGCAGTTCAGCTTGCTGTGCGAGCGCCGGCCGGAGGCCGAGCCCAGCGAGATCGCGCACTGCACGCTCAAGTCCGGCATCGATGCGCAGGCCCGGTTCGTGCTGGCGCCGAAGCGGCGCGGGCGCGTTGAGATCGACGCCGTCTGGGTACGCTGGCGCGGCCCGCTCGGGCTTGTCGAGTTCGTGCGCCGTATTGCGGTCAACACCACGGTCGACGTGGTGCCGAATGTGCGCGGGGTGCGCAGCGCCACGCTCGAGTTCTTCTCGCGTGAGGCATTGTTTGGCAGCAAAGTGCAACCACACAAAGGCGAAGGCGCCGAGTTCGACGCACTGCGCGACTACGCGCCCGGGCTCGACAGCCGCTTCATCGACTGGAAACGCTCCGCGCGTCACCGCAAGCTGGTGTGCAAAGAGTTTCGCGCCGAACGCAACCATCACGTCGTACTCGCCTTCGACACCGGTTATCTGATGGTCGAACCGGTGGACGGGTTGCCGCGGCTCGATCACGCGATCAATGCCGGGCTGTTGCTCGCTTGGATTTCGCTGCAGGGCGGCGACCTTGTCGGGCTCTATGGGTTTGACGAGGTGCTCCGCCAATATCAACAACCGCGCCGCGGCGTTGCCAACTTCACCCAGCTTCTGCGTGCCACCGCGCGGCTCGATTACCATCACACGGAGACCAACTTCACACTGGGGCTCGCCGAGCTCTCGGCAAGACTCAAGCGGCGCGCGCTGGTGATCCTGTTCACTGAATTCATCGACACGGTGACGGCCGAGTTACTGGTCGAGTCCATGGCCCGGATCGCGCGTCAGCACGTGGTGGTGTTCGTGACCTTGCGCGACGCAGTGCTGCACGGGCTGGCAGAAGCGCCGCCCAACAAATTCGACGACGTCGCCAAAGCAGTGATTGCTTACGATTTCCTGCGCGAGCGCACGACCGTGTTCGAGCGCCTGGCGCGGCTTGGCGTGCAGTGCCTCGACGTGCCCAGCCGCAGCCTCCCGGTCGGGCTGATCAACCGATATTTGATGATCAAACAGCGGGGATTGTTGTGATGTTCGATCTTACGACCGCGCCCTCGACACCTTTGGGCACGCATGAGGTGAGTTCGTGACCCTACAAGACCTCGCCGCCGCCTCCCCTCAGCTCAACGATCTCCCCGCCGCCGCTCCCCCGCCCGCGCCCGCAATCATGCTCAAAAGCGGCGAGTTCCGCCGCGCGCGCGAGGCAACATGGCGCGAGCTCGAACGCCTGATCGACACGGTCGAGAAGCGCGGCATGCGCAGCCTCAACCCGGATCAACTCCAGCAACTCCCGCTGCTCTACCGCGCCACCCTTTCCTCACTCTCCGTGGCACGCGCCATCGCCCTCGACCGGCACTTGCTGCTCTATCTGGAAAATCTGGCGCTGCGCGCATTCCTGGCGATCTACAGTCCGCCCACCGGATTTCTCGAGGCCGCCGGCCAATTCCTGCGTCGCGATCTTCCCGCCGCGGTTCGCGGCGCGCGCTGGCATTTCGCCATCGCCCTCATTACGCTCATGATCGGCCTCGCTGTGGGCTTCTGGCTCACCGTCGCCGACGAGGCGTGGTTCTCCACCTTTGTCCCGTCGGCACTCTCCGACGGGCGCGGGGCCGCGAGCTCACGCGAATCCCTGCTTAAGGGCGAGATTTTCGCGCCGTGGCCGGGGCCCGCCGTGTCGCTCGGCATCGTCGCCAATTTCCTGTTTAGCCACAACACGATCGTCGGCATCCTCACCTTCAGCCTCGGGCTGATGGCCGGGGTGCCGACCATTTTGCTGCTCGCCTACCAGGGGCTCACGCTCGGCGCCTTCATCGCCTTGCATTACAACCGCGGCCTGACCATCGACTTCCTGGGTTGGATTTCCATCCACGGCGTAACCGAGATCAGCGCCATCGTGCTGTGCGGCGCCGCCGGGTTGTTGATCGCCGAGAAGATTTTATTTCCTGACCGCTACTCCCGAACCGACAGCCTCGCGATCTATGGGCCGCGCGCTGCCGAGATCGCGGTGGGCGCGGTGCTGATGCTGTTCGTTGCGGCAATCCTGGAAGGCGTGTTTCGCCAGCTCATCGCCAGCACGCCCTGGCGTTTCGCTGTCGGCGGCGCGACTGGGCTTGCATGGCTCGCCTACTACACGCAGGTTGGGCGAGCGAAGCCATGACCAATGTTGACCTCGCCACCCAGTTCCTGCGGCCGAACCTGCGCGCGCAGCGCCAGATCGTCACGCCGGAAGGCGTGCCGCTCTCCGTCGAGCTCGCTTCGCATAGCGAGCGCGCAGTCGCCTTCGTGATCGACCTTACGATCTGGCTTCTGGCCAGCATCGCTGTTGTCGTGCTGCTTGTGCTTACACCGCTGCAGGGGCTGAGCGGCGTGGTGCTGGTCGCAGTGCTGTTGTTCTCGGCCTTCATCGTGCGCAATCTCTACTTCATTCACTTCGAGCTCTCTTGGCATGGCGCGACGCCAGGCAAGCGCATCGTCGGCATCCGGGTGGTCGACCGGCGCGGCGGACCGCTGCTGCCCGCGGCAGTCATCGCTCGCAATCTCACGCGCGAAATCGAGATCTTCATTCCACTTGGCATCTTGATCTCTGCGGCGGCTGCGAGCGCATCGGGCCAGTGGGAATATCTGTTCCTGGGCGGGTGGCTCGCTTGTTTCGTCGCGTTGGTGTTCTTCAATCGCGACCGCATGCGCGCCGGCGATTTCATTGCCGGCACCATCGTCATCGGCATGCCGCGCCAGCCACTCCTCGGGGATCTGTCCGAGAGCACGCTACGCTTCACATTCAGCGAACCGCAGCTTCAGGCCTATGGCGCGCTGGAACTGCAGGTGCTGGAAGAGCTTCTGCGCCGCCCGGACGCAGAGCGCGACCCGTCGCTCTTCCGCGACGTCTGCGATCGCATTTGCCGCAAGATCGGCTGGAAAGAGAGGGTAGCGGACGCGGACATCATCACCTTCCTGCGCGATTTCTACACGGCGCAGCGCGCCCATCTCGAGCGCGAGCAGCTATTTGGCCGCCCGCGCGCCGACAAGCACCAACGCTGGCGCTGGCGGCGGAAGCCGGGTGAAAGTTGATAAGCCCCGTGAGGCTCAGTCTTTAAACAGCCCGATCAGTGCGACAATCAAACCGATCACGGTCACGGCGATCCCGACCCAATCGGGCGCCTTCTTCGCCGGCGTGGCTGCCGGAGCGCTGCCGGTGGGCGCCGGGCTCGCTTGGCCCGAACCGATACCGGCGTTGGCCTTCACGTTGTCGAAGCTCCAGCCGCCTTGGCCCTGGCCCAGCTTGAAAAGACCGCCAATGAAAACCACGATCCCGACGATGAGCAATACGTAGTTCCAGAACATGGGATGCCCCTTGCACGATTGACCCGACTCGCACGTATTCGAACCGCCGCAAATGACGTGCGTTTGACACGCGAGTGCATTAACGGGATTCCATCCCATAGGTGAGACGGTTGCCGTCGAGATCGACGAGGTCGAAATCCCGCATGCCGTAAGCGTAGTCCTGCGGCGGCTTGATCACTTTGGCGCCGCGCTCGACCAACTCAGCATGAATGGCGTCGACATCCTTCACGAACACGCAGATGCCGCCGTGGCCCGGCAATTGTTTGGTTCTGCCTGCGGCAAGCAGGTGCAGCGCGACCTCGTCGCGACATAGGCAGGCGTAAAACAACGGCTCGCCATATTGGAACGTGACCTGGAACCCGAGCGCGTCACGGTAGTAGGCAAGGCTTTTGACGATGTCAGCGACGACGAATACGGTCGCGGCACCGACCAGCATCGGGGACGCTTCGGCCATCCGGCACCTCTGGGGCTTGCGAACACAAGTTAATGACTTGGCGTAGCGCTACAACGTGTAGCATATGGCGTCGGCGCACTGCAAGCGCGCACGTCGGGGATCTGTTGCTCCCACGATCAGCCGGCCGCCGATCGGCGTCGCAAGGCAAGCACGGCGAGGTTGGCCACCGCTAGGATGATGCCAATGTCGTAATAGCCATAACCGACCGCAGCACCCATGATGCCGACAGTCCAGATGCTGGCTGCAGTCGCGTGACCGGTGGTGAGATCACCTTGTCTGATGATGGCACCCGCGCCGATGAAGCCGATGCCCGTGACCACGCCCTGCAAGATATTGGCGTTCACGACGGCCGTGGGGCCGAACACGGAAATCGCCGTCTGCACCAGAGCGCAGCTGGCGATCGCAACCAAGGGAAACGTGCGCAAGCCCGCGCCGCGTTCCTCGCGCGCGCGGTGCCATCCGATCGGCAAGGCAAGCAAGTAGGCGACCAGCAGGTGAACGAAGTGGTCGAGGCTGTCGGTCCAAATACCGAAAATGCTGGGCATCAGTTCCGAATCAGACGGTGAACTGCGCCATCATACCGGAATCCTCATGCTCCAGGATATGACAGTGCGCCATGTAGGGATCGTCCCGTGTCGCTTCGTGTGGGAACCGCACCAGGATCTCGCTGACGCCGCCCTTGGAAATCGGAGCAACGTCCTTCCAGCCGGCGAGCTCCGGCGGAGGCGGCTTGCCGTCATGCGAGACAATGCGGAACTGACAGCCGTGGATGTGCACTGGGTGCAGCATCACGTCGCCCCCTTCAGCAATCCGCCAGCGCAGATCCTGGTTGCGGGCAGCGGAGAAGTTGATGGTTTCGAGCGCGAATGGTTTGCCATTCACGCCATTCGAGGAGAGTTGCTCCTTCTCCGGCAGCGCCGGATCGTTGACGATGAGGTCAACGACCCGCGCGACCACGCCTGGATCGGTCTTGCCGCTCTCGATCATAGCCGGCAGGCCCGCCTGCTTGAGTGGCATCATGCCCGGCATGTCGCGGAACATGTTCATCACCAGCTCCTGACTGATTGGCGGAAGCTGCTGCGGCAACGAGGGCAGGGTCGCAAGCGACGCCGGGAGCTGCGCGGTTCCATCGGCACCATCCGGCCTGATCGTCACCAGCGCGAGCGGACCGTCGAAGGGCGGCAGCCGCATGATGTCCTGTGCGATCGGCAAGGTGATGATATCGAACGCGCGGCCGTCGCGCGCGTCGACCATCACCTCGAAGCGCTCACCGACGTTGATCAGCAATTGTTTGAGCTCGACCGGGCTTGACAGCAAACCGCCGTCCGACGCGATGACGTAAAGCGAGCGGTTGTCCGAAGTGCTGAGGTTGTAGCTGCGCGCATTCGAACCGTTGAGAATGCGCAATCGAATCCAGCCGCGTGCCGTATGCGTTTCCGGGTAACGGGCGCCGTTGACGAGCGCGACATCGCCGACGTAGCCGTTCACGATGGCGATGATGTTCATGCGATCGAAGAACTGGCCGTCAGGGGTGAACCGGCGGTCCTGAATGATGAGCGGGATATCATCGACTCCCCAGCGGGTTGGCAGTGGCAAACCGCCGGCCTCCTCATCATCAATGATCAGCAAGCCGGCAAGGCCTTTGATGACCTCCTGGGCGGTCGATGGGTAGTAGTGCGGATGAAACCAGAGCGTCGCTGCCGGCTGGTCGATTTCGAGCTTGGTCTTCCACCACTTGCCTGGCTTGATGACTTGATGCGGTCCGCCATCGGCTGATCCCGGAATGACCAGCCCGTGCCAGTGCATGGTTATGTTTTCCGGCACGTTGTTGGTGACTTGCACCGTCACCGCCTCGCCGCGGCGCAAGCGCAGCGCGGGCCCGAGGTAGGGGCCGTTGATGCCGTAGGTGGCCGTGTCACGATCGCCCAAGAAGCGCATCGTGCCTGTGCGCGCGTCGAGCTTGATCGTGCCTGCGGCGTCGGCCCGCAGTTCCGGTGGGATGGGCAGTGACGGCCGCGCACTTGTCTGGCCACGAAGGTTTTTCGGGATCAACGCAGCGGCCGCCCAGGCGCAACCTGCGATCAGGGTTCCGCGGCGCGACAGCTGGTCCATGCTGCCCTCCGTACCGTTTCGCGAGATTCGTTCCTTTAAACGTAAACCTCCCGGATGAACAGATGATGATCCCACGCCCGGCAGTGCGCCGCGATGGCGGGCACGCTGCCCGCCATCACCAGACCCGTGCGTCAGAAATTGGCGGTGATTTTACCCCTGATGGTTCGGCCTTGGCCCGGCGAAATGTTGTTGTTTCCGTCAGCCGTCGCCCAATAGCCTTTGTTGAACAGGTTCTCGACGTTGATTTGTGCCTTCCAATGCTCGTCAATCGTCGCGAAGAGCCCGGCATCGAAGCGCCAGATAGCTGGGCAGGACCACGGTGTCATCCGAGGACGCATATGAGTCCGAGAAGTAGATGATACCCAGTGAGGCCGCCCAGACCGGGTTGAACTGATATTTGTTCCACCACGAGAACTGGTTGAATGGCACAAGCTGAATGCGATTGCCGGCCACGACGGTGGCCGACGTTGCGCTCGCGATCCGCGCGTCGGTGTACGCGTAACCGAGCCACGACTGCCATTGATCCGTAACGTAGCCTTTCAGCTCGCTTTCGAACCCTTGAATTCGGTTCTTGCCTGACAGAATGAAGAACCCGGGGTTGTTCGGGTCGGCCAGCGGCACATTGTAGCGGTCGAGATTATAGACCGACATTGTATAGAGCAGCCGTGGCCCCATGTTCCATTTGAATCCGACCTCCTCGTTGACGAACTTCTGCGGCTTGAGGATGGCCGTACCAGGGGTTATCGCGCTGAACTGATCGCCAGAGGCCGGAAGGTAAGAGACCATGTAGGCGGTCCAGATCGACATGTTCGCCTGCGGCTTCACGATCACGGCCGCTTGCGGGGATAGGAAGCTGTTGTCCAAGGTTTGAGTTGAGCCGTCGTTCAGATTCGTCGCACCCTCGTCAAAGCGGTCATATCGACCCGCTCCGATGACCTGCAGCCATGGCGTAATGTCGATTGTATCGCGGGCATATCCCGACTGAATGTTGAGGTTGTAGTGGCTGTTGCTGTCCGGGCTTGTCACCCCGCGGGTGAAGCTGCCGGCGGATTCGTGGATGAAACTGATCGGACCGAAATAGCCCGGACTGAACGGGTTGTCCGCCTCGGTGCTCAACCCATTCGGGAATATCCCGGTATTGCGGACGTCGATGCCGACCTGCCGACCGAACTCGGTTCCGAAGGCGATCGAGTGATAGAGAGGCCCGGTGTAGAGCTTGTAGAAGAAGTCGGTGTCGTTGAAGAAATTGTTACGGTTGGTGGTGTGGTTATAGGCGGCGCGATTGAAGGACGTGTCAGTCGGATTCACCGCCCCCGACAAAGGCCCGTTTCCGGGGTAAACATTCTGGTAGAATTTGTCGTACTCGGCATAATAGGTGCCGTTTTTCATCGTCAACCCGTTGCCAAAGTCGTGGTCGATGAAGCCCTGCCAGGTGTGCACATTGGCCAGCGCAAGGTTTAGGGTCGGACTTCCATAGAACGCCTGCAGGTCTCCACTGGGAGAGAACGGAAACCCGGGGTTCTGCTTGGTCGATCCAGTCGGGAACGTCGCCTGCGACGGGTTACCACGATCCGCCGTCCGGTTATCATGGAAATATTCGTAGCTGAATTTGAGCGTGGTCATCGGGTCGAGCTTGTACGTGAAGGTCGGGTTGATGCCGTAACGCTCAAGAAAGAAGTACTGCCGGAACCCGTCGCTCTTTTCGTACATCATGTTCAGGCGGGCGGCGAAGTTCTCGCTGACAGCCTGGCCGGCATCAAGGGTATAACGCTGGTCGGCCCAGGACCCTGTCTGCACCGTCGTCTCGTAAATTCGCTGGCCATCCGCTTCTTTGAGCGTGCGGTTGAGCAGGCCACCGCCCGAGCTGCGCCCGAATGTGATCGCGCTCGGTCCTTTCAGAATTTCGACGCTCTGCGCGTTGTAGAAGTCGCGGAAGATCTGCACGTCATCGCGGAAGCCGTTGACGAAAAAGTTCGCGCTCGAGTCGACGCCGCGAATGATCAGCTCGTCGCGGTTGCCTTCACCCTGGTGAACGTCGACGCCGGGAACGTAGCGGGTGACGTCGGTGATGTTCTGGAAGGCGTTGTCAGCGATGAACTCCTTGGTCACGACGCTGAGCGACTGCGGAATATTGACGATCGGCGTATTGATCTTGGTCGCAGCCGAGGTGCTGTTTTGGTAGACGCCGGACTGTCCGGTCTTCCCACCCTGGCTTTGACTCGCGGGCCAAGCTGCGGCGATCGCGTTTGCCACCGTGTTGGCTGACACCGGGATACCCGGCGTCGCGGCGCGAACCGTGCCTGCGGCCGTCGCATGTGTGCTCCGCTTTGTCTTCGCTCGCGGTGGGCTGACGGGAACGGGAGCAGGTGCCGCTTCGCGCGACTGGATGACAGGAGGCTGCGGCGTCTCACGTGGCGGATAAATAGTGACTGGAGGCAGCGGAACGTCATTGGATTTCGTATCGGGAGCCTGCTGCTGTTCTGGCGACGGCGGCGCCACCTCCGGTTGACCAGATGGCGCCGACGACGGCGGGGGCCTCTGCTGGCGCACTTGGCGGCAACGCCGGAGCCTCCGTTTTACCAGCCTCGGGCGTTTGCGGCGCCGACTGGGCATGGAGCATGCTCGGACTCGCCGCGGCGAGCGCCAGGTAGCTCACGGAGAGCAGCGCCAGGGACCTTATCGCCCCGTTGCGCCGTGGAACTCGAATCTTGCGTGTCATGTTTGCCCCTTATCGATCGCTTCAAACAGAACAATTGCTTGACAGCGTCCCCGACGTATTTAGTAACAAACAGAAACACTTGAGTCCTCACACGGGGCTTAGAATAGATTGATCGTTGAGCCACTTGAGAATTATTATAAATCAATCAAATGACGTAAGTTGCGACAACGGCTGCGTTTTTCCAGTTGAGTTGGTTCGACCCAAATTCTGGGCAGCCAAAAACGCCCGACGAACGTTGCAACTTCGTCACACAATCCTGCCCGCGCTCCGCTGTGACTCGCCGAAGCAAGACGATCTGTAGGTTGCGACCGTTGGGAGATGAAGTCCGCTCAAGCCGGAAATCGCTTCGCGCACCGGCAGCGATGGATCAACGTTGCGGATGGAAGCGAACCGGAATCGTGAATGTGAAATGCGAGCCGGCGATGTGATGCGGCGGTGGCGGCAGAGGAGCGGCGCGCGCGATCAGGCTCAGGGATTCGCGATCGAGCACTTCTACTCCGGAACGGCCGACGATCTCCGCCGCGACGAGAGCGCCCTGCCGATCGATTGTAAAGCGCACCATTGTGGTGCCGTGCATGTGACGCCCAACGGCTTCCGCCGGATATCTTTTGAACCGCTGCACGTGCGCAGCAAGCGTCGCGCGCCAAGTGACCAGTGCGACGGCGTCCTCGACGACGGCTCCGGCTTTCGCACTCACCTCCGGAGCGAGAGCGGCTTCAGCGCGCGGCGCCGAGGTCGGCGCCGACTCCAGATGTGCCTCGGACGGCATTTGTGGTGCCGACTCGGCTTCCGTCTGTTTCTGCTGCTGTTCGTCTGGATTGGCCTGCGGTTTCTTGGGAAGATCCGGCAGCGCAATCTCTGGATCGGGCGTCTTGGCCGTATCGGCCTCCAGGACACTCGCCTCCTGCTTCTCTTTCCGGCTTTGCTCAGGCACTTCCTGCTGGGCGACCGAAGCTTGCGACACCTCATCGGTTTCGATCTGCTCGGGGCCGGGCGTGGTCTCGGATTGACCCACGATCGGCGCGGCGGACACCGCGTCGAGCTCGATAACGACCGACGGATCGCCCGCCGCCTCTCCCTCCGAGCGGTCGGGCTGAAAGCCGACCACCCCCACGACGTGCAACGTCACCACAAGGAGGAAGCTTCCTCCCCACACCAGGATGTCGGGTCCGATCGAAAGCAACGAGTTGTGGCCGTCGAATCGGATCATGCCATGGCCGAGAACATTCGCATCAACGCGGATTGAGTTGCGAGTTCGCAGATAGAGCACTGTCGCGCGTGAGTTTATTGCGGACTGTGTGTGCAAGCGTTGGTTTAGAGAATTTCTTGAAAATGGTTGCGCTCACGCAACTTGATTGGAATGAATCCACTTTTGAATTGGAGTAACTCTAATCTTTTGATCAGAATATTTCTAAACAGCTCACGGTTTCTCGTTCACCTCAAGCCCGACCAGGGCGACTTTGAGAAACCCGGATCGCCGCAGCAGATTGACCACCTCAGCGAAATCTCCGTACGGCAGCGATTTGTCGGCGCGCAGAAAAATGGGTTGGCCCTTGTCGCCGTTGGTCTGGGCGGCAAGCGCGGACGCGAGTTCCTCGCGTGAAACCGGATTGTCCCCGAGCGCGAGGCTATGGTCCGCCTTGATGGTCAGGAATATCGGCTTGTCCGGTCGCTTTTGCGGCTCCGCCGTCAGGCCCGGAAGATTGACGTTGACGTCGACCGTCGCCAGCGGCGCGGCAATCATGAAGATGATCAGCAGCACCAGAATGACGTCGATGAACGGGGTGACGTTGATCTCGTGGATGTCGGTGAGCTCGTCGTCACCATGGTCGAGGCGCACGCTCATGGCCGATTACTCCGCCGGCATGCGCGCCGGCATCACAGGTGCACGTCGGCGCTCCGTTGGCTGCGCGATTTCGCGGCTGGTGAGATTGAGCACCTCGGTGCTGGTATTGGCAAACAGCGCCTTGCAGCCGGCAATCGAGCGCGCCAGGTAATTGTAGATCACCACCGCGGGGATTGCCGCGGCAAGGCCGAGCGCGGTGGCCAAGAGGGCTTCAGCAATGCCGGGCGCGACCACCGCGAGGTTGGTGGTGTGCGCCTTCGAAATCCCGATGAAGCTGTTCATGATGCCCCAGACGGTGCCGAACAGGCCGACAAACGGCGCAGTTGCGCCGATCGTGCCGAGAATGCCGGTCCCGCGCCCGAGCCCGCGCCCGACCGTCGCTTCGATGCGCTCGATCGTCGCCGCCAGCCGCTCACGGATGCCTTCGCGGTCGGAGCGATCCGGTGATTTCTCGAGCTCCAGCACGGCGGCGCGCACCAGCTGGGCAGCGGCGTTGCTCGTCTCGCCGATCCGGGTCTGAGCTTCCGCCAGCGACCTTGCCCCAGCGATAGCCTGGTGCGGCTTACGTAGGCCTGTCTTGAAGGCGGCGAGCTCAAGCCATTTGGCGATCGCAATCGTCCAGGTCACCACGGAGGCGAAAGCAAGCCCGGTCATGACCGCTTTCACCAGCCGGTCGGCGGCCATAAACATACCCCAGGGCGAGAGATCGCGGGGCAACAGGTCGGCGGGAAGGCCTTCTCCGCTGGGCACCGGCTGCGCTTGCGCGTGCGTCATAATGGCGATGCATGCTATCGCAACCAATACCAGAGCCACATGAGCCGACCGTCTCCCGGCCAACCTTTTCATCGCTGCGCACATGCTCACTGAACTCCATCGTGCAATTTCGCGCTCAGAAGAAGAGCGATGCCAGTGTTACGGGATCAAGATCAAGGAAAATCCGGACATAGCGACTTTTAGCGCTGTCATGCGAAGGTCAAATTGGAATCAAACTAATTCCAAACCATCTGTACGAGGGCTAAGACCGATCTCCGGTCTGAGGACACCATCATGTCCGAACTGACCGGCTACCTGGCACCGCGCGGCTTCCTGGCGGAACTACAACGGGAACTGGGCGACACTGTTGTTGATGTATACGGAGATCTTATCCTTGCCGCGCGACCAGTCGGCACAGTTGCCTGGGTCGCCAATATCTGGCACGCGCCCCAGCGTATCCCGATCGCGTCAATCGGCGATGCCGCAAAGAAATTGCGCGCCATCCAGCGCAACTGGGCGCTCTACCCGCATGCGCACCATCGACGCGCCGCGCTGATCGTCGAGAAGCTCCCGAAAGTCTCGGCCAAGCCGCTTGCCTTCGGCACGCCCGTGCCGACGGCGCCGCTTGGGTCATGGACGCTGCTCGCGCCGGACCTGATGCTCGCTTCACCTACGTGCTCGAGCGCGTTCCCTAATGGCGAGCTGAATTTCGTGGAAGACCGCACCGCGCCGAACCGCGCCTATTTGAAGCTTTGGGAAGCGCTCACCTTGATCGGGACCCACCCGCAGCCCGGCGAGCTTTGCCTCGATCTCGGCGCGAGCCCTGGCGGATGGACCTGGGTCCTGCAGAAACTCGGTGCTCGCGTGATCAGCGTCGATAAGGCAGCCCTCGATCCGGCAATCGCAGGCTTGCCCGGCGTGACCTACCGTCGCGAGAGCGCGTTCGCGCTCGAGCCGCAGAGTTTCGAGCGCATCGACTGGCTGGTCGCAGACATCGCTTGCTATCCGCAGCGCCTGCTCGCGCTCATTCGCAAATGGCTTGCGGCTGGAACGGTGCGGCGCTTTATCTGCACCATCAAGTTCCAGGGACCGACCGATCTCGACGTCATGGCCGAATTTGCAGCAATCCCAGGTTCGCGATTGGTGCATCTGCACCACAACAAACATGAGCTGACCTGGATCAATTTGGGCGTGGCGACGTGAGCCCGCGCAGCCCCCGATCAGCGCCTCCTGGCGAGACCCACAAGCTCATGCGCGTTGCCGGATTACCCGCGGTGGCGGCCTTGTTTGCCGCGGCGCCCGAGCGGATCGAGCGCCTGTTCTTTGATGCGCGGCTTAAGCCGCAAGTTGGCTCGTTCTGTGCGGAACTCGCACGCCGGCGCAAACCCTACCGGGAGGTAGAGGCGGAAGACCTCGCGCGGTTGGCCAGCTCCGTGCTGCATGGTGGAATCCTCGCCCTCGCCCAGCCCCGTCCAGTACCGGAGTTCGATCCCGCACGCGCCGCAACCTGGGCGACCGACGGACGACTGCTCCTTATGCTCGACGGCATCGGCAACCCGCACAATCTGGGCGCGATCGTGCGCACTGCGGCGTTCTTCGGCATCCCACGCGTGGTGATCTCGGATCATCCGGAGCAAGCCGGTCCGTCCGACGCGAGCTACCGCGTGGCCGAAGGCGGCATGGAGCATGTCGAGCTCTATCGCGCGCACCACTTTGCCAAGGCGTTGCGCGGCCTGCGGCACAGCCATCACGTGATCGGCGCTGCAGCCGAGAACGGCAAGCCGATCTCGGCCATCAGCACGGGCGACAAGCCGATGGCACTCGTGCTCGGCAACGAGCAACACGGTCTACCCCGCGACACACAGCGCGGTTGCGACGAGCTGGTCACAATCCCCGGCTCGGGGTCGGTGCAGTCGCTGAACGTGGCGGCGACCGCCGCGATCCTGATCTACGCATTGGCCGCACGGGGCAAGCCGGCAAAACCGGACACATGATGCTCGCGATGGAGCATGCTAGGCTGACTTCAACGAGGCTATCCAATGGGTCTTGCTGGAGAGGAAAACCCGCCATGCGATCGAGCCTAACTTTTCGAACGACAATCGTCGCCGCGATCGCCGCCCTCTGGATCAGCAATGCGTCGGCCGAGGTTCTCAGGGTGGCCGTCGCGCAGCGCGGCTTTTGGAACAGTTCCTTCGTCGAGTTTGCGCTCCAGCAAGGCTTCTTCAAGCAGGAGGGACTCGACATCGAGATCCTCTACACGGAAGGCGGCGCCTCGACCCTCACGCCACTAGTCGCGGGCTCGATCGACATCGCCATGACCAACGGCACGCTCGGCGTCATCGCAGCTTTCGCCAAAGGCATGCCGGTGAAGATCATTTCGGCAGAGGCAACCGGCGCGCCCGATGCATTCTGGTATGCGCGGCCAGAGAGCGGCATCAAGAGCATCAAGGACACGAACGGCAAGACGGTCGCGTTCTCCTCGCCCGGATCGTCAACCAATCTCATCATCCTGCAGCTCATCAAGCAGGAGAACGTGGGGCCTAAGCTCGTTCCGACCGGCGGAATGCCTGGTACGCTCACGCAGGTGATGACCGGCCAGATCGATGTCGGCTGGTCAGTCCCGCCGTTCGTGCTCAAAGATCTCGCCGATGGGCGCCTGCAGATCATAGCCCGGGGCAGCGACGTGGTCGCGATCCGCGACCAGACTATCCGGGTCAACGTCGCCAACGCCAATGCGCTCAAGGAAAAACGCGACGCTTTCGCGCGCTACATCCGGGCGCTCAGCCGCGCGATCGACTGGGCCTATACGGGCGACGCTGCCATCGATGCCTATGCGGCGCTGGCCAAGGTCCCGCGCGAACTCGCCCAGCGCACGCGCGATGAGTTCTATCCCAAACAGTCGTTGCAGCTGAGCGAGGTGCGTGGCCTCGACCTCACGCTCAGCCAGGCGTTGGAATACAAATACATCAGCGCGCCGCTATCGGTCGCGGAGGTGCAGAAAGGGCTTATTGATATTCTCTACACCCCGGCGAAATAGCCGCAGGCCCCCGGTACCACTGGAATCGCGTCACACTTGTCACTCTCCGGCTCGGCGATCAGAGCTTAGTCTCTGGGCCAAGGCAGATGGAGAGAACCATGACAAACTCGACCAGCAATCAGCTTGCAGCGCCCAAAATAGTCGACCGGAGCACGTTCCAGGCAGAGCTCGACGCGCTGCGCATTCGCGAGAAGGCTCACACGCGGGAAGGTGACGCCATTGCGGCCGCCCGCCGGCGGTTGCCGATGGTGGAGGTCGACGGTGCCACGCCGCTCATTGGCGAACATGGGCCGGTGACCCTGCTGGATGTGTTTGAAGGACGACGGCTGCTCGTCGCCTATTACTTCATGTGGCACGCGGGTCGCGCGGCGCCGGAGCAATGCGAAGGGTGCACATTCTACACGTCCCAGGTCCGCGAGCTATCGTTCCTGCATTCCCGCGACGTCACCTACGCCACGTTCTGCCAAGGCCCGTACGGAGAGAGCGCCCGTTATCGCGCGTTCATGGGCTGGGAGATGCCCTGGTACTCCGCCCAAGGAGACGCACTCGACACGCTCTTGGTGGGACGACGGGTCGGCATGATGCACATCGTTTGTTACCTGCGGCAAGGATCCAAGGTCTTCGAGACTTACTGGACGACGCGGCGCGGGGTCGAAGCGATGGATAACAGCTACCGCTTGCTCGACCTCACTATCTACGGGCGGCAAGAGCACTGGGAGGACTCCCCGAGCGGCTGGCCACAATTTCCGAAAGGCGAACATCCCTACCGTCGCGATGGACGTCCGATCGTCCAGTGGCCGCGCGTCGAGGCGGGATATTCCGACGATCTCATGCAACCGAGCGCCCAGCCGCATCACACTATGCTCAAGGGAAGTTGCTGCGCATGAAACTCTACATCTTTCCGCCATCCGGGCGCGTGGTGGGCATCATGGCTCTCAAGAGCCATCTCGCGCTTGATTGTGAGGTACTGGCGATTGATCTCGGACGTGGCGACCAACTCACACCGCAGTATCTCACGCTCAACGCCAACAAGAAAATGCCGACGCTCGAGGACGATGGTTTCGTGCTGTGGGAGTCGAACGCGATCTTGTTCTACTTGGCGGCCAAGCGCCCCGACCAAGGGCTATGGCCCTCCGATGCACAAGGCCAAGCCAATGTGTTGCGTTGGCTCGCGTGGGAAAGCGCCCATTGGGATGCCGAGTCCGTTGGCATGGTTTCGTTCGAGAAAGCGTCGAAAGCCGTGCTCGGCCTTGGCCCCTCGGACCCCGCCTTCATCGCCCGTGGCGAGCAGAACTTCGCCCGTTTCGCGGCTGTGCTCAACAACTCGCTCCAAGGCAGGACGTGGCTTACGGGCGAACGGCTCACCATCGCCGATTTCTCGATCGGGGGCCTCGTTCCGTCGGCTGAGCGCTTGCAGCTTCCGATCAGAACTTTTCCTGAAATCATTCGCTGGTACGAAGGGCTCACGACACTGCCCGCCTGGCAGGAGGCGCTTGCCGCGAGAGAGGCGGCCCTGGCGAGTTGGACGTCCAGAAGCAAGGGCTGAACGCGTCGCTCGAATTGACCTTAGCCTGCCGCGTCGGCCGGCGCCTCGCGCGCCGCCTCGAGGGAACGCGCCAGCTGATGCGCAAACACCGCCGCGGGGACCGGCAAGTTGCGGCCGCGGAGTTGCCCAAGCACCAGATTGGCGCGCGGCGCGTCGCGATCATCGATGTCACGCGTCACCATGCCAAGCCGGTTGCTGTCCGCCGGCGCCCCAATCTTGATCTGAAACGTGATCAGCTCGCGATAACCGACCAGGCTGCGCAGAAACTCGAAGGAATTGGATTCGACCGCGATGCGGAAGCGCAAGCCCGAGCGCGCGCAGAACTCGTCCAGCAATTGGCGGCCGCCAAACCCGCGCGTCGCCAGCGCCACCTGATAGCGCGTACAGTCGCGCAGCCGCAGCGTCTTTTTATCCGCGAGCGGGTGCTGCGCATCCATGATCGCAACGAGACGCTGCTCCAAAGTCATCAAAGGCTGGAAGTTCGCCAGGTAGGCCGGGCGGAACACCAACGACAAGTCGACGTCGTAGTCGGCAAGCGCCGCCATCGCCTGCTCGTGATCGAGCACCTTCACCTCGAAGCTCACCGAGCTGAAGCGGTCTCGGAACGCGGCGACTTCCCGCGGCAGGAATTCGAGCGCCAATGCCTGGCTGCAGGCGATGCGCACGGTGCCGCGCCGCATCCCTTTCAAATCCTCGATCTGCGACTTCATACGTTCGACGTCGCTGTTGTGCTGGCGCAGGAAATTCACGAACACCTCGCCGGCCGCGGTCAGCCGCACACCACGCGGACGCCGCTCAAACAGCGGCGCGCCGAGCTCTTCCTCGAGGTCGAGGACATGACGGTTCACCGCCGAGGACGTGACGTTGAGCTGCTCCGCCGCCTTGCGAATCGAGCCGCAGCGCGCGACCTCGTCCACATAGTGGAAAATGCGTAAGTGCTTCATATCACGCTCTTATTCGCCTAGTGATGCGATTTTGGCAGCACTCTAGCAAAAATTCAGCGGCAGACTGAATCACTCGACGCGATTACGGTCCGTCTGATTTTACCGGTCCGGCAACGCATCTTGCACGGGCCTTGCAAGGGGGGACCGGCGGGGTGCCCCGCCGGACGGCATCACCGCCCGCCAAACGCGAGAAAAGCACATGCCGCACCGTCACGTTTCGAGCCTGCCACGCCAGCGCGCAAAGCAATTTCTGTCCGTGTTCCTCGCCGTTGTCGGCTGCGCGATGGTGTCCGCGCCGCCCGCGCAGGCGCAGACCAAGCTGAAGATGGTCTTGAACTGGAAATACCAGGGGCCGCAGGGCTGGTTCTTTCTCGCCGATGACCGCGGCTACTTCAAAGCCGAAGGTCTCGACATGGTCATCGACCAAGGCAACGGCTCCGGGGCGGGCGTACCGCTGGTCGCCAACGGCGCCTACGATGTTGCGTTCGGTGACCTGAATGCGCTGATCGAGCTCGCCGCCAAGAAACCCGATGACGCGCCAATCGCCGTCTATGTCATGTACAACCGTCCGCCATTCACCGTTGCGGTGAAGGCGGACAGCCCGATCAGGTCGCCCAAGGACTTCGAGGGCAAAACCCTCGGCGGCGCTGCCAATGACGGCGCGCTCAAGCTGTTCCCCGCCTTCTGCAAGACCGCAAAGATCGATTGCGACAAGGTCAAGATCACCAACATGCAGCCGAACCTGCGCGAGCAAATGCTCATGCAGGGCCAGGTCGACGGCGTGTTCGGCTACGTCAACACCATCCGCTTCTCCGCCAAGCTGATGGGCGTCGATGACTCCAAGCTGCGCTACATCAACTACGGCGACTACGGCATGGACCTCTATTCCAACGCCATCATCGTTTCGAAAAAGCTCGTGAAGGAAAAGCCGGAGGCGGTGAAGGGCCTCGTCCGCGCCATCAACAAGGGCCTCGAAGACGCGCTGAAGGATCCTGCCGCGGCCGTTGCCGCCGTCGCCAAGCGCGAGCCGCTCATTCAAATCCCGGTCGAGCGCGAGCGCTTCGACGCCACGCTCAAAGACGAGATGAACCATCCGGAGATCGCGACCATCGGGCTCGGCAATGTCGATATGGATCGCTTGAAGAAGTCGATCGACATCCTGGTGATGGCCGAGAACCTGCCGCGCACCCCAACCGTAGCGGAGATCTTCACACCGGCATTCCTGCCGCCGAGCTCCGACCTGCCGCACAAGTTGTTCTGAACAATCTGCGGATCTCAATGCCAAGTCCGGGACTTTCGTCATGCAACTCAATTTAACGGACAAGGTCGGCGTCATTACCGGCCCTGCCAAAGGCATGGGCGCGGCGATCACGCGCGCTTTCGCGCTCGAAGGCGCACGCCTCGCCTTGATCGGACGCGACACGGCCGCAATCGAGCCTATCGCCGCGGAGGCACGAAAGATCGGCGCCGAAGCCATCGTCATCGGCTGCGATCTGACCGACGCCAAGCAATGCGATGCGGCCGCCGCCAAGACACACGCCACCTACGGCCGCATCGATTTCCTGGTGAACGTGGCCGGCGGCTCGGGTCCGGTCGGCAAGACCGGCGTGGAAACCACGCCTGAGGAATTTGACGACATCGTCACCCTCAACATGAACGGCTGCTTTCACACCATCCGCAGCGTCCTGCCCAGCATGATCGATCAGCGCTACGGCAAGATCGTCAACGTTGGCGGCACCTTCGGCATGCGCGGACGCGCCGGCCGCCTCGCCTACTCCGCATCGAAATGGGGCCTGCGCGGCATCACCAAGAGTTTTGCGCTGGAGGTCGGTTCCTACAACATCAATGTGAACTGCGTCGCGCCGGGCATGGTCGATGGCCCGCGCTTTCGCGACAAGGTGTGCGCCGATATGGCCAAGCGCCTCGGCATCACGGTCGAGGAAGCGGCCAAGCGGCACGCCGCCGACTACGCGCTCAAGCGCATCACGCTCGATGAGGACGTCGCCAATGCGTGCCTGTTCCTGGCAAGCGACGTCTCGCGCCAGATCACCGGCGTCGACCTGCCGGTGGACGGCGGCTGGGCGATGTTGTGAGGAAGCAGCAAATGGGCAACAGCGCTGATCTCCTCATCAACAACGGCTTGGTCGTCACGCCGGACTCGGTGTTCGCGACAAGCGTTGCCATCAAGGATGGCAAGATCATTGCCGTCGGTAGCGCGGATGCGATGCCGTCCGCGGCCGAAACCGTGGACGCCACGGGACTGCACGTCCTGCCGGGCGCGATCGACGTGCATGTGCATTTCCGCGATCCCGGCTATCCGCACAAGGAAGATTGGGCGAGCGGCACCGCGGCCGCGGCCTTCGGCGGCGTCACCACTGTGTTCGACATGCCGAACACGATCCCGCCCACCGGCACACCGGAGATCCTGGCGGCCAAACATGCCATCGCGTCCAGCAAGGCGCATGTCGATTACGGCCTCTACGGCTTGCTGGGTGAGGACACGATCGAGGCCGTGCCGGCGCTCTGCGCAGGCGGCGTCATCGGCTTCAAATGCTACATGGGCAACACGTTTGGGAAAATCCCGACGCCCTCCACCGGCGCGATGCTGGAGGCCTTCGAGGTCGTCGCGACAACCGGTAAACGTATCTCGCTGCATGCCGAGACGAACTCGATCATGGAACGGCGCGAGACGCGACTGCGTGCGGCGGGCCGCACCGACCCGCTGGCACATATCGCTTCGCGCCCCGCCGTCGTTGCGATCGAGGCGGTCAGCCGCGCGGCGATCCTGGCGGAATGGACCGGTGCACGCATCCACATCCTGCACATCTCATCGGCCGACGAGCTGCGGCCATTGCGCGAGGCCAAGGCCCGCGGCGTCGACATCACCGGCGAGACCTGCCCGCATTATTTGATGTTATCGAGCGAGGACTACGCCAAGTTCGCCGGCGTCATCCGCGTCAATCCGCCGGTACGGGAGAAGCGCAACCAGGAGCCGCTCTGGCAGGCGGTAGCCGACGGCACAATCGACCTCATCGCCACCGATCACGCCCCGCATGCGCCGGACGAAAAGACCCGTAACGACATCTGGACGGTCGATTGCGGCTTTCCGGGCGTCGAATTGCAGATGCCGCTGATGCTCACGGCCGTGAATGCGGGCCGGCTGAGCATTTGCGACTACGTGCGGCTCAGCGCTGCGAGCCCGGCGCGAATCTGGGGTCTCTACCCGCGCAAAGGCGTGATCCAACCCGGCGCCGATGCCGATCTCACACTTGTTGATCTAGCGCGCGAGTGGACCATCGACGACGCGAAACTGCAGTCTCGCTCGAAGATCACGCCGTGGCACGGGCGTGCGGTCAAAGGGTTGCCGATGCACACACTGGTGCGCGGCAAGTTCGTGATGCGCGAGCGCGCGCTCGTATCCGATGCGCGCGGCTGGGGCCGCTCCGTGCACAGCATCCAGCAAATGCCGCCGCCGGTCGTCCGCAATGCGGACCAGACCTTGCAGGCGGTGACGTCGGTCCCACACAGACAGGGGCAGGCCGCATGATGCACGCGCCGCTCGCCGCAACGGCATCGATGGACGAACCGGCACTGGAGCCGTTCGTGCAGCTTCAAGATGTCACGCACACCTATGGGCGGCTGAGCCGGACCGTCACCGCGCTCGACAAAACCAATCTGAAGATCGAGCAAGGCAACTTCGTTGCGCTGGTCGGCCCATCAGGATGCGGCAAGTCGACGATCCTCAAGCTGATTACCGGACTGATCAGCGCATCGAGCGGCGCGGTCCTCATCGCCGGCCGTGAGATCGGCGCCGAGCCGGTGCGTGTCGGCATGGCGTTCCAGAACCCGACGATGCTGCCGTGGCTCAATTTGCGCGACAACGTCATGCTGCCGCTCAAGATCGTGCCGCCGTTCCGGCAGGAGTATCGCCGCAAACGCAAACGCGAGTATCGCGACCGCGTCGAGGCGCTGCTGGCGCAAGTCGGACTCACCGGCTTCAGCGACAAATATCCGTGGCAGCTCTCCGGCGGCATGTTGCAGCGGGCCTCGCTGTGCCGGGCGCTGATCCACGAGCCGCAGTTGTTGATGCTCGACGAGCCGTTCGGCGCGCTCGACCAGTTCACCCGCGAGGAACTGTGGGGCGTGATGCAGAACCTCTGGCTGTCGCGCAAACCGACCGTCGTTCTGGTCACCCACGACCTCAAGGAAGCGGCCTATCTCGCCAACCGCATCTGCGTCATGCAGGCGCGGCCGGGCCGCATCATTGACGACAACGAAGTCCCCTTCCCTCGCCCGCGCACTGTCGCGATGACGTATGAGCCGGATTTCGTCTCGCTCACCCAGCGTCTGCGCGAACTGATCGTCGTGGCAAGCCCGCCCCAGGAGGTCGCACCATGAAGAGCACGTTGCGGCGACGCGCCGGCTCGATTGCGCTCATCATCGGCTTCTTCGCGATCTGGCAATTCGCTTGTGCGGCGTTCGGCATCAAGGACATCGTGCTGCCGGAGCCGTCGCAAATCATCGTCACTTTGTTCGACCGCCTGCCGGCGATCTGGCCACATGCGGTACAGACACTCTATGCGACGTTGATCGGGTTCGGGCTCGGCATTTTCTTTGGCGTGCTGATCGGCGTGCTGATCGGTTCCTCCCGCCTCGCCTACGATACGGCCTATCCGCTGCTGGTTGGGTTCTCGACCATTCCCAAGGTCGCCGTGGTGCCGATCTTCGTCCTCTGGTTCGGCGCCGGGACGGTGCCCGCGGTGCTCACCGCGATGATCCTCTGCATCTTCCCGATCGTGGTCAACGTCGCGACCGGCCTTGCCACCACCGAGCCGGAGCTTGAGGACGTGATGCGGGCGCTCAAAGCCAGCAGGCTCGACATTTTGTTGAATGTCGGCCTCCCGCGCGCGATGCCCTACTTCTTTGCATCGCTCAAGGTGGCCATCACCCAGGCGTTCGTCGGCACCGTCATTGCCGAAACGGTCGCGTCCAACCGCGGCATCGGCAATCTCATCATGATTGCGAGCTCCAACTTCGACGTGCCGCTGGTGTTCGCCGGCCTGCTTATTCTCGCGGTGCTCGGCGTCGCCCTGTACGTGATCTTTTCTTTCATCGAGGCGCGGGTGACCGGGTGGACCCGGCGCACCGATGAGTTTGCTCTTGGCTAGTCAACGGGAGATGTCAGTGAAATCAATTGTCGCCGCTGTCTTCGCCGGCGCCGCCCTGCTGATCGTCGGCAGTGCCCACGCGCAGGACAAAACAAAGATCCGCTTCACCCTCGACTGGAAGTACCAGGGCATTCACGCCTTCGTCTTCTGGGCGCAGGAGAAGGGCTACTTCGCCGCCGAAGGCCTCGACGTCAACATCGACCAGGGAACCGGCTCGGCTGCAACGGTGACGCGCATCGTATCCGGCACCTACGACGCGGGCTTCGGCGACGTCAACGCCGTCATCCAGCTGGCCGGCACCAAACCCGGCGAGCAGCCGAAGATGGTGTACATGGTCTACAACAAGCCGCCGTTCGCACTCATCACCAAAGCCTCGAGCCCGATCAAGTCGCTCAAGGATGTCGTCGGCCGCAAGCTTGGAACCCCCGCCGGAGGTGCCGCCGGTCAGCTCTTCCCGGCGCTGGCCAAAAGCAACGGCATCGACCCGGCTTCCGTTCCGGTCGTCAACATGGCCCCCAACCTGCAAGAGCAGATGTTGTTGACCGATCAGGTCGACTTCTCGGCCGTGTTTACGGTCACGAGCTACATCAACCTGCTGGGCATGAAGGTCGATCCCGACAAGGACATCCGCTGGATCTTCTACTCCGATCTCGGTCTCGATCTCTATTCGAACGGCATCATGGTGTCGCAGAAGCTGGTGAAGGAAAATCCCAAGGCGGTCACCGGATTGGTGAAAGCGCTCAACCGCGCTCTGATCGAAGTGGCGCAGCAGCCGGACGCCGCGATGGCGATCATGATGAAGGTCGAGCCGCTCATGAATGCGGACCTGGAAAAGAAGCGTCTGCTCTACGCCGTCAAGACGCATTTCGTATCGCCGGAGACCGATGAGATCGGTATCGGGGCGATCAAGCCGGAACGGATGACCAAGGCAATCGGCACGCTGGTGGAAACCTACACGTTGCCGAATACGCCGACTGTCGCCGACATCTTCGATCCCTCGTTCCTACCGCCGAAGTCTGCCCGCGAGCTGAAACTCGCGATGTAGTAACGCCCGCAATGTTTGTTTCAACTGACACGACGCAGCGCCTCGCGGCGTCGTGGCTCCTGCCCAGCGCGAACGAGCCGCCGCAGGCGCGGCAAGTCATCGAACTCGACGCCGGCCGAATCGCCACCGTTCGGCCGGACCCGGGCACCGGATCCGGACCCTTCGTTCTGCCGGCGCTCGCCAATGCGCACGACCATGCGCGCGTTGTCCGATTGAGCCAGGTCGGCAGCTACGACGTGCCGCTCGAGGCCTGGCTTCCCTATCTCGCGCTCATTCCCGCGGTCGATCCCTGGCTTGCATCCGCGGTCGCCTTCGGCCGCACCGCGCGTGGGGGCGTCGGCTCGGTGATGGCGCACTACACGCGCGTGCAGGGCCTTACTGACTTTCCAACAGAAGCACGCGCCGTAACTAAAGCCGCACGCGACGTCGGCATCAATGTTGCGCTCGCCGTACACTGCCGCGACCTGAACCCGCTGGTCTACGATGGGCACGACGGGGTCCTGGCGCGGCTACCACCTGACGCATGCGCGTGCGTCAAGCAGCGCTTCCTGCATCCACCACTGCCGGCGGCCGAGCAGGTCGCCATGGTCGAGGCGGTGGCGCGCGATGTTGAAGGCGATGGTGTTACGGTTCAGTACGGACCGGCCGGAGTGCAATGGTGCACCGACGACATGCTGCGCCGCATTGGCGAGGCATCGGCGCGCAGCGGCCGTCGCGTGCACATGCATCTTCTGGAAACACGCTATCAACGCGTCTGGGCCGACAAGACCTTCCCGCAGGGCATCGTCAACTATCTGGACGAGATCGGTCTACTCAACGAGCGCGTCTCGTTTGCGCATTGCGTCTATTTGCGCCCTGACGAGATGGAGTTGATCGCCGCGCGCGGCGCCACGATCGTCATCAACACCAGCTCGAATTTCATTGTCAGCTCCGGACTGGCGCCGGTCGGCGAGATGCTCGCGCGCGGCTGCCGTATCGCCATGGGGCTCGACGGCCTCGCGTTTGACGAGGACGAAGACGCGCTACGCGAGATGCGACTCGCCTACGCGGTGCACAAGGCACGCGGCTTCGACATCCGAGTGCCGCGTGCCGACCTGTTACGCTTTGGCTTCGAACACGGCCGGTTCGCGGTGACGGGCCGCAGCGACGGCGGGCGAGTCGCGCCCGGCGCACCGGCCGATCTCCTGCTGCTCGATTGGGATGCGCTCTCGGCCGAGTTCGTCGAGCCCGACGTGTCCCCCCTGCAATTGTTGCTCGCCAAAGGCACGCACCAACACGTCAAAGGCTTGTTCGTTGGTGGTCGCGAGGTCGTGCGCGACGGCGCTCTCGTGAGTCTCGATCTTCCAGAGCTGGAAGCCGAGCTTCTGACGGCACTGCGCAAAGCGGCCCCGACCACGGCAGATATTCGCGCCGCCATGCCGTACCTGAGCGCCGCGCTAGCCGCGCATTACGGCGGCGGGGTTTATTGCGCGTAAGCGCCGACCCGAAGTTTCTGCTTTGCGCTACGGGGCGTTCAATACGTCCCAGCAGGCTTTCGGCAGCTTGGACATCTGCGGCCCCGCATGCGGGTTCGAATGCTCCAGTAGGATGTTGTTGGCCCAACGCTCCATCTCCTTGGTATGGCAGCCATCGCCCTCGGGACGCGGCGGCTGGGACTCGCAGTCCGGGCTGTCGGGCGGGCAATCGAGACGGATATGGAAGTGCCAGTCATGTCCAAGCCACGGCTGAACCTTGCCCAGCCAGGCGCGATCGTCACCGGCGTCGCGGCAAAGCGCTTTCTTGATGGCGGTGTTCACGAACACGCGGTTGATGCGGGGGTCCTCAGCAGCGGCCTTGATCAGCGCGAAGTGAGCCGGGCTCCACACCTTCGGATCGACATCCTTTCGGTCCGCAGCAACCACCATTGTCGCCATCATCTCTTCGCGTTGTTGGCGGGTGAGATCGCGCGCAGGCATCGGTGTAAGCCAGATATCAGCGTCGAGCCCGACCTGATGGCTGGCGTGCCCGGCAATGAGCGGACCACCGCGTGGTTGCGACATGTCACCGATGAGGAGACCATGCCAACCGGTTTTCATGCCCTTGCCCGCCAACTCTTCAATGAATTTGATGAGCTCGGGATGACCCCAATAGCGATTGCGCGAGACGCGCATCACCTGCCACGTCTCACCGTTGATGGGCAGTGCAACCGCCCCGGCGATGCAGCCTTTGGAGTAAAAGCCGATAGAGTGCGCCGATCCTGCCGATGGCGCCGTTTTGCGTGCGAACAGCTCTTTGGCGAGCGTACTGGGCCCGGGAGTTTTGGTGAGCGGCGGTAGCGGCTCGGGATTGAGAGTGCCCTTGTCCTGCGCGATTGCCGTGGCGATCCCAAACGTCAGAACCGCGCAGAACGCCGGCGCGACGAACCACGACGACAAACGTTGAATTGTCATCCGACCCAAGCCAATTCGCTCTCGTCGCCCCCGTTTCGACAACTACTTTTGCGACCCGCATTGCAGCTTGGCAATATCTAAATTGACCTTGCACTTTTCAATAACGGCCTGCACGGCGAGCGTAAAATCCGGATCATCCAGCAGATCCTCATAGGACTTGGCGCCGACCGCCGCCTTGGTGGGATGCGAAAAGTTGATGGCCAAGGCGAGCGTGTTCAATACAGCCAAAGTGATGAGGGCCACTTTCAGATAACGCGGCATCGATCATCTCCAAACATTGCGCGGGAGCTTGCAACTACCTGATATCTTAACGTCTACGCTTGACTGGCATATGACCCCGGTCACATGCGTGCAGCTGCACAATCCAGGTAAACGGATCGACCATGGCTCGCGTGCGCTTCGTTGTGATATAGACGTCTGCACAAAAACAACACCTGCCCTCGGGAGGACGTCCATGACCCGCTTCCGCGCGTCCGCGCCAGTCGCCTGTATCGTACTTCTCACCAGCGTCATAGCGGTACCGGCAGAGCCCCTGCCGACCGAGACCTTCAAAATCCTTCCCGTCGCCCTGGCGGTCGAAGCCGCACAGGCGGCGATCGCAACCTGCAAGCAGCAGGGCTACATCATTTCTGTCTCGATCGTGGACAGAGCAGGTAACCCGAAACTCCTGCTGGTCGGCGACGGTGCCAGTGCGCTCAGCCGTCGGCTCAGTCGTCGCAAGGCGTATACGGCGGCCGTCCGGCGCATTTCGACCGGAGAACTGGCCAAGCAGGTTGCTGCCCCGGGCGCCTTCAATCCCACGCTCTACGACACGCAACTCGTCACTGCGGCGGGCGGATTGCCGGTCAAGGCCGGCGACGAGACGATCGGCGCCATCGGAGTCAGTGGCGCTCCCGGAGGCGATAAGGACGAAGCCTGTGCCAATGCTGGCCTCGCCAAGATCAGCGATCGGCTGAACTAGCCGCGGCAACGGTTCCCCTCAAGCCGGGAGCACTGTCATGAACCGGCGCGATTTCATATAGGCTGCATCGATCGGCGCGGCTTCGGCAACGATGCCGTTGCCGGTGATTGCCCAGCGCAATCGCGAGACCGTCAGCGACCTGCCGCAGAAAGGAACGAACTTGAGAACCATCACCCTTGAAGAGCACTTCGCGAGCCCGGAATTTCTGGCCGGACCGGGCCGCGAGTTCCTTGAACGAATCCGCACGGCCGGCCCTCGCGGTGCAAAGATCATGCAGCAGCTGCAGGATGTCAGCGACGGCCGCCTGGCGGAGATGGACGCCGCCGGTATCGATATGCAGGTGCTCTCGCTCAATGCGCCCGGCGTGGAGCAAGCCGATGTGGAAGAGCAAATCGCGATTGCCCGCGAATCAAATGATTTCCTTGCCGACGCAGTGAAAAAAAATCCAAAGCGCTTTGCGGCCTTTGCCTGTTTGCCGGTCGCGGCTCCTGAGCAAGCCGCCGATGAACTGGATCGCAGGGTCAAGCAGCAGGGTTTCAAGGGCACGCTCATCAATGGGCACACGCGCGGCCGCTATCTCGACGACAAATACTTCTGGCCGATCCTGGAGCGCGCCGAAGCGCTCAATGTCCCGATCTATCTGCATCCGACGGTACCAGCGAAGCCGGTTGTCGATGTGCTCTATGGCGGTTTTTCCCCAACGGTGAGCGCGGTGTTCGCTGCCGCCGGCTGGGGCTGGCACATCGAAACGGGAGTTCATCTCATTCGCATGATCCTCGGCGGGGTGTTTGACCGCTATCCCAAGCTGCAAGTGGTGGTCGGACATCTCGGCGAAGCCGTTCCCTTCATGCTGCCGCGGATGAACAGGAACTTTCCGCCGGAGATGACCAAACTTGCCCGTCCGTTTGCCGCCTATCTGCGCGAAAATGTGCACTACACCTTTGGCGGCTTTAATTTCCCGGCCACATTTCTCGACCTGTACCTGGAGGTCGGCGTCGATCGGATCATGTTCTCGGTCGACCATCCGTACGGATCGATGGTGGAAGCGCGCACGTTTCTCGACCAACTGCCGATTAGCCCGGCGGACCGGGAGCGCATCGCGCACGGCAACGCGGAGCGGCTGCTCAACCTGTAGGCCGGTGCTACCCGCATATCATTGTGGAGTTGGAGAATGAGCCTGTCGACGGAGATCGATGCCGACAACGTGGTTGAACTCGATCCGGGCAGCGCCGCATTCAAGGCCAACGCGCACCGCTATATGGCCGAATGGGCGCGCCGGCGCCCGTTCTACATGGTCGGACCGGGGCAGCGGCCGCAGCTCGTGGTGGGCCGCTATGCCGACGTGCGTCAGGTATTTTCCGACACCGAGACATTCGCCTCCGAGATGCCGCGCGGCCCCGGATGGGAACAGTTCAACAAGATCATGGACGCCCACTTCGTGACCCAAATGGACGGCGAGCAGCACGCCCGCGTTCGCCGGCTGCTCATGCCGGCATTTTCTTCGCGCCGGATCGCACAGTTGGAAGAGAGCATCGGCAACGATCGTCGACGGTATGCTCGACAGTATCGAAGCCAATGGGCCCGAATTCGACGGCATGCAGGATTACGGCGCGCACCTTGTTGTTCGCGCGCTGCTCGATGCCATGATCAACATGGACGAGCGGCGCAAGGCGATATTTGTCGGATTTCACGATCTCATTCCCGGCACCACTTACGTCAAACCGGGTGAAACGTGGGCCCCGGAACTGCGACTGGCCTTCGACCGCGCCATGGCGGAGATCAAAGTCATTATCGACGAGCGCCGCGTCAGCCCACGTTCGGACTTCATCAGCGATCTGGTCAACGCCCGCGACCAAGGCGACAAGCTCAGCGATCGCGAATTGTTTGACCAGATTTTCGGGATCTGTGGCGCGTCGCTGTCGGCGACCAGCCGTGCTGCCGGCGGCGTTTTGCATCTGCTTTACACGCATGACGACCAGCGCCGGGAATTGATCGACGATCCGCGCCTCATTCCCGATGCGATCGAAGAGTGCCTGCGGCTCGGCAGCAACGGCTATTTCACCTTCCCGCGCATCGCTACACGCGACACGGAAGTTGGGGGCACCCGCATTCCCAAAGGAACTGTGGTGCGCCCTTCGCCACTCGCCCCAAACTACGATCCGGATGTTTTTCCGGACCCGATGCGCTTTGATATTCACCGCAAGCCACAGCGCATCATGTCATTCGGTTCGGGCCCCCATCACTGCATTGGCAATATTCTCGGACGCTCGACCATCACTATCGCGGTCACGCACCTGTTGGCCCGCTTTCCGCAGGCGCGGCTGCGTGACCCCAATTTCAAGCCGGTCTACGGCGGCGCTGTGGGCGAACTGCGCCTGCAAAGCCTGCCAATGCGCATTCACTGATCCAGCCCGACCGGTTTGCGGGTCCGGGTCACGGTAATCACTTCAGGAAATCGCGGATGCTTTCTGCGATCTCGCGGGCATGAGTTTCCAGCGCGAAGTGACCGGTATCCAGGAATTGCACAACGGCGCGGGGATTGTCGCGCTTGAATGCCTCGGCGCCGGGCGGGATAAAGAACGGGTCATTCTTGCCCCACACGGCCAGCAGTGGCGGTTTGTGGGCGCGGAAATAGTCCTGAAAGGCCGGATACAGTGCGACGTTGCTCTTGTAATCGCCAAACAGGTCGAGCTGGATTTCATCAGCGCCTGGACGAGCCAGATAGAAGTTGTCGAGGTTCTGCCCGTCCGGCGAAACGATAGTCTCGTCCGGAACGCCATGGGTGTACTGCCAGCGGGTCGTCTCTGGAGTGAGAAAGGCGCGCAGCGCCTTTCGGTTCGCCTCCGACGGGTCTTGCCAATAGGCCCTGATCGGAGTCCAGCCCTCGCTGAGACCTTCCTCGTAGGCGTTGCCGTTCTGCGAGATGATGGCCGTGATCCGCTCGGGATGGCGGACGGCGAGCCGGAAACCCGTCGGCGCGCCGTAGTCAAAGACGTACACCGCAAACCGATCGAGGCGGATGATCTCGGTAAAGCGCTCGATCACGCGGGCGATGTTGTCGAACGTGTATTTGAATTTGTCTCGGGGCGGCATGTCGGATTGACCGAACCCGGGAAGGTCCGGCGCGACGACATGAAACCTGTCGGCGAGCAGCGGGATCAGGTCGCGGAACATGTGGCCCGCGCTCGGGAAACCGTGCAACAGCAGGAGGTTCGGCCCGTTGGCTGGTCCGGCCTCGCGATAGAAGACCTTGAAGCCATCGACATCCGCTATGCGGTATCTCGTGGGGGTCATCAAACCCTCCTGTTTTTCATAACCTGATAGATCGCCATAAACTGGTTATAATATGGCACGGTACCGAACACTCATTGTAGTGAGCGCTTGCTTCAATTGCTTGTTACCGAGGAGGCGGCGTCGCGGATAATGTCGACCACAGCTCCGGGAGCGGTAACGCTGGGTGTGTGATCGACGGCATGCGCCGTTATCTTCGCCTTCATCCGCTGCGCCATGAAGCGCTGCGTTTCGGGCACGATCATCCGGTCGTCTTCGGCAACAAGAAACCAACTCGGAAGGTCCTTCCAGAGCGGATGCCCGACCGGGACGCTGATGCAGCTCAGCGATATCGGCCGCTGCACCGCCGCGAGCACCGCTCGATCCTCCGCAGAAGCGTTCTGCGCGAAGGCCGCCGCGAATGCGTCGTCCGGCAGCCAAATCAAGCCGTTGCTGTCGGGTGCGAGCTTCGGCGCCTGGGGATGGGGCTTGAGACGATAGAACACGTCTGCAACTTTCTCGCCTTCGTCGGGAGCGAGAGCGGTTACGTAGACCAGCGCCTTCACCCGTTCGGGACGAGCGAGCGCGATGACGGCACCCGCATAGGCGTGCCCGGCGAGCACGATCGGCCCTTGCGTCCGATCGAGGCTGCGATTGAGGGCGGCGACATCGTCAGCCAAGAGAGGTCAGCGGCAGTGGGGCCGCCAACACCTGCACCGACAAAGCCTTGAGTGCCGTGATGACCTTCGCCCAGCTTGATCCATCCGCCCATGCGCCGTGGGCCAGCACTACGCTCACATCTTGGATTGCCATCCTGCTGTTCCTGGAGACGGAGGACCACTGGCTCATGACCAGTTGGAAAGCGCTTGACGGCCTATGCCAAGGAGATCATAACTTGTCAACGGCCGTCTGACGGGTTATTGGATACCTCTTCATTTGCTTCGTGAAGGGGGCCAATCGTGCAACACAGACCGCCTGCGATTTTCATCGCCGACTCGCTCGGCCTCGATTTTTTGAACTCCATCGCAACGCCGGTCGATACACCTGTTGACTGGCTCGACGACGGCGATGGGCTGTTGCGATGGCTGGCTCAAGCCAAGCTTGTTCCAGCAACTGCAATCGACGAACTGAAAGCACGAGCAATGCCGGGAGAACTGGACAGAGGTTGCGGATCAGGCGCGTGCTCTGCGGGAATGGTTCAGAGGCTTCGTTCGCAAACATATGGGCCGGACGCTCCCGCCCAAGGTGCTGCACGAACTGGGGTCTTTGAACAGGCTCTTGGAGCGTGACGAAGCGTTCAACCAAATAACACGGCATCACCGTAGCGATGGGGATCGCTTGGAGCTGCGCATGATGCGGCGCTGGCGATCTCCGAAGTCGCTACTGCTGCCGATCGGCGAAGCGTTGGCGCAACTCGTGTGTGACGAAGATTTCGCCAACGTGAAAGCCTGCGAGGGACAGAGCTGTACGCTGGTGTTCGCGGACCATACGCGACGGCGAGCGAGACGATGGTGCAGCATGGCGGTGTGCGGCAATCGCGCCAAACAGGCCGCGCACCGCGACCGGCTCAAGAGCAAGAACTGACAAGCCAACGCAAACTGGATCAGGCGCAAGCACACAGGAGTCTCATAACATGGCCGCCCTTCCCTTGATCGTCTTCGATGTCAACGAGACGCTTCTCGACCTTGAAACGATGGAGCCGATCTTTGAACGCATCTTCGGAGAAAAGAGCTGCCATGCGACTTTGGTTCGCCAACTTCATCATGTATTCCGCCGCCTTGACCGTGGCGGGCTGTTACGTTCCGTTCACGGATATCGGCGCGGCGGTCATGAAGATGCTGGCGGATACACGCGGCATCAAGATCACCGACAACGACAAGAAAGAGCTTACGGAAAAGTTTTCCACGATGCCGCCGCATCGGAGGTTCCGGCGGCGCTGCGCAAATTGCGTGATGCGGGGTTCCGGCTTTTCACGCTCACCGACAATCTGCTTGAGGTGCAAACCCGCCAGCTTCGAACATGGCGGCATTGTCGATCTGTTCGAGCGACGGTTCAGCGCGGACGGCGTGAAGCATCACAAGCCGTCGCGCCAGGCTTATGCCTATGTGGAAAAGGAGCTTGGCGCGCAGCCATCCCAATTCTGTCTGATCGCCTGCCACACGTGGGACACGCTGGGTGCCGTCGCGGCGGGCTGGGATGCGGCGCTGATCAAGCGCGTCGGCAACGATGTGTTGGGCGTCGGCCCTCAGCCGCACATCGTCGGCAACGACCTCAACGATGTCGCCGATCAGCTCATCCGCCGGCACAAGCTCGCCGCCTAACCGGATCGACGACGGCCACGATTTTCTGATCCGTCAACGGCAACATCGAGGTGATCATGTCTCGACCAGAACAATTCGATATCCTGATCCTCGGCAGCGGCGAGAGCGGTAAGCTGTTAGCTTGGCACATGGCGCAATCGGGGCGGCGAACGGCCGTCGTCGAGCGGCGCTGGATCGGTGGCTCGTGCCCGAACATTGCTTGTCTACCCAGCAAGAACGAAATCTGGAGCGCCAAGGTCGTGCACCTCGCACGGCATGGCGCCAAGTTCGGAGTCGTGACCGGCCCCGTGACGACAGACATGGCGACCGTGGTCAAGCGCAAGCGCGACATGGTCCAGCGCGAGATCCAGGCGCATCTGCACAACTACAAAACGACGGGCGCCGAGCTGATCATGGGCAATGGGCGTTTTGTGGCGCCGAAGACACTCGAAGTGAATCTCAATGACGGCGGAACGCGCATGCTCTCCGGCGAACGCGTGTTCCTCAATGTCGGAACACATGCGGTGATCCCAGCGGTTCTCGGTCTCGAAGCCGCTCGGCCCCTCACCCACATCGAAGCGCTCGAGCTCGACTATCTGCCCACCCACCTCATCGTGCTGGGCGCGGGGTACATCGGCCTCGAGCTGGCGCAAGCCTATCGCCGGTTCGGCAGTCGCGTGACGGTCATCGAGCCTGGGCCGCAGCTGATGGGGCGAGAGGATCCAGATGTTGCGGCTGAGATGCAACGGATTCTCGAGGCTGAAGGCATCCACTTTCTGTTAGGGACCCAGGCCGTCAACGTACAGGGCCGGTCCGGAGAGGACGTCAAAGTGGTGTTGCGCACGCCATCGGGCGAACAGCAAATCGAGGGCAGCGACCTGCTGGTTGCGGCAGGCCGTAGTCCCAATACCCAGGAGATCGGCTTGGCGGAGGCCGGTGTGGCGTTGGATGCGCGCGGATATATCCGGGTCAACGATCGGTTGGAGACCAGTGCACCCGATGTGTGGGCGATGGGAGATTGCGCCGGCAGTCCGCAGTTCACGCACGTGGCCGGTGATGACTTCCGGATTGTCAGGGACAACCTCGCCGGCGGAACGCGCAGCACGCGCGGCCGGCTGGTGCCTTACTGCATGTTCACCGATCCGCAAATGGCACACGTCGGACTGAGCGAACGCGACGCACTGCGGGAAGGCATCGCAATCCGCATCGCGAAGCTTCCCATGGCTGCCGTCCTGCGTACGGAAGCGACCGATGAGAAACAGGGTTTCATGAAGGCCATCGTCGGCCGGGACGACGACCGCATCCTCGGTTTCACAATGATCGGCGCCGAGGCCGGAGAGGTGCTGGCCGCGGTGCAGACCGCGATCCTGGCGAAACTCTCCTATCAGATCCTCCGTGACGCCGTTCTCACGCACCCGACCATGGCCGAGGGGCTCGGATCCTTATTTGCAAAAGTTCCACCGCGATCACAGGCCGTCAAAGCGGACCAATCGCTTGCGGCGACGGCATAGCAAGCCTCGTCGCGGCGTTTGCTCGACACGGGCATGATGTTAAGGTGGTTATTGCACGCGGGGTGACAACTCGCTGACGGGCGTCGGTATCGGGGCACGCGCTCGTTATCGACGCCAAGAGGTTCCAACAATGGACGGCTTGCGCCCGTCGCGGCGCCAGGTCTTGCGCGCAAGTCTCATCGGCGGGATCGCTGTTTATCTCGCGCCGCTTGGTAGTCGCGCTTATGCGGCGCTGTTCGATGATCGCGGGCTGACGCGGCCGGTCTGGAACAGCCGCGACTTCGACCCTGAAATACCGGATCGACGGCATCAGCAAAGTCACAGGCGAAAAGGTTTTCGCGCGCGACATCCGTGCCCGCGACATGCCGCATTGGCCGCAGCAGCAAGGGCACGCCCTCGTGCTGCGGGTGACCAAAGCCGACCGGCCCTACGCGGGCTTCGATCTCTCCCTGCTCGATCCTGATCTTACTCCCGATCGCGTCGTGACCGCCGCGGATCTCGCCCGCGACCGGCTCCTGTTTCCTGAGTTTTATGGCGACGACATGCTGCTGCCCGAGGGGCAGATCCCCGCCTATCTCGGGCAGGCCGTTGCGATCCTGATCTACAAAGACTTTGTTCGCTTTCGCTTTGCCAAATACAAATTGCAGTTCAACAACACTGTCGTGCGTTATGGCGAACCCGGGGTCCCACTCGAGCGCGACCCCTGGGGTTCGTCCCGTTTCGTCCGCGTTGCCGGAGCAGACCCTGCTGCGGAGGACGTGTTTTCTCCCGTCAAACAGGGCTCCTTCTCTCCGACCTATCGGAACCACCAGCCGGTGTGGCCGGAACCGGCGCGCGACGGCGAGGTGGGCGCGCAGGGCATGTACTTCGCCAACGCCATCGCGCGGGAGCTCGCAGAGCCGCCGCCGGACTGGTTGGTGGTGCAGCGCGACTACGCCACGCAATCGGGCGACACGGCCGCGCTCGAGCCCGACAACGTCAACGGCTGGTACGACCGCGACCGCGAGGAGTTGCACCTTGTCGTGGCCTCGCAGTCGCCGCAGGAGGTCGCGGAGAACACCGCCAGCATGCTCGCCGCGAGCAAGATCGGACTGAAGCGGCTGTTCCTGCATCCGTGTTTCACCGTCGGATATGGATCGAAGGATCACTGCAACACGCCCTACTACGGGCTCGTGGCGGCGATCTACGGCGACGGCGTCCCGATCCGCCTCGCCAATGATCGGTTCGAGCAGTTCCAGACCAGCTTGAAGCGGCATCAGTTCGACATGCATTACGCCATGGCGGTCGACCGCAAGACCGGCCTCATGCAGACATTCCAGGCCAATATCATTGCCAACGGCGGTGGGCGCGCAAACTGCTCGGTCGATCTGACAATGGCTGGAGCGACCCAGGCCCAGTCGATCTACTACTTTCCCAAGAGCGACATTGCGGCAACCGCGATTGCCTCGCGCGCGGTCGACTGCGGCGCGGCGCGCGGTTTTGGCGCCATTGAAACCATCACCGCGACCGAGCTGATGGTGGACGAGATTGCGGGCGAACTCGGCCTCGACCCGATCGAGTTTCGCCTGCGCAACGTGATGAAGACCGGGATGCGCACAACACAAGGCGCCATTCCTGACGGCATCGCTCGCGGCGAGGCGGTGCTGCAGCGCGCCAAGGCGCATCCGCTGTGGACCGAACGATCAGCGCGTAAATCCGCCTACGAGGCAGCGCATCCCGGCAAATATTACGGTGTCGGCTTTGCCGCGTGCCATCGTCGTTTCGGCATCGGGCTGGAAGCGAGTTTCGCCAAGGTCGAGCTGGCGGCTGATGGGACGATTTCGCTGGCGCACACGGCCGCCGAGATCGGCACCGGCACGTCGTCGGCTCAGGCAGTTGCTTGCGCGCGTTGGCTTGGGCGGCCGGCCGACCGTGTCGAACTCGCCGTCACCGATTGGCCGGAACTGCCGATCGAAACAAGCGCCGGGAGCTTAGACGTTGATGAATCCGAGCAGAATCGGCTGGCAGCAAATCCGCGCTGGACACCGAACCTGGCCACGGCATCGAGCGGCAGCAACTCGTCCTACTACTTCACCCACACGACCCGCGAAGCCGCGCGTCTCGTTTTCCAACACGGCTTGTGGCCGGCGGCGCTGACGATCTGGGGCAAGTCAGGCAATTCGTCCGCGCCAGCTATTGAGAGTGCGCGCTGGTCTGAGGGCGCGCTGACTGCACCAGGCATGAGGGGGCTGGGTGTGCGGGAACTCGCCGCACAAGCGCATGCGAGCGGGTTGGTGACCGGCGCCACCGTGCACGCCTTCAATCGCTGGCGTTGGGCGGAAGCCGATTTCGAGATCGATGGCCGCACCGCGCGGCTTGCGCTTGACGGCCTCTCGCTGCGTAACGGCGAGGGCGGCTACACCGTGTTGGACCGGCGCAACGTGTTCTATCCTTCGCCGCGAAGCATGGACGCGATGGTGTCGACCTACACGATCACCGCGGCGCTCGCCGAACTCACTGTTGATGCGGCGACCGGTCAAGTCGCGTTGCTCAACCACCACAACATCGTCGAATGCGGCAATCTGCTGGTGCCGGAGCTCGTGTCTGGCCAAATCCAAGGCGGCGCCGCCACCGGCATAGGTCTAGCGCTCTCCGAATATTTGCCGCTCTACGAAGAAGGCCCGGGCGACGGCACCTGGAACTTCAATCGCTATGTGCTGCCGCGCGGCAGCGATGTTGCGGTGTGGACGCAGACCGCTGATGTGTTGCCGCCGCTTTCGGAGGACGAGCCGCCAAAGGGCATGGCTGAGGCCGCCGGCATTCCGATCACCGCCGCCATCGTAAACGCAATCGCGCATGCGATCGGTCATCGCTTCCGCACACTTCCGGTTACGCCGGACAAAATTGCCGCGGTGCTGGGATGAACCTGCCAACCCGCCCACTCACACTGACGATCAACGGCACGCAGCACGGGCCGATCGACGTGCCGGAAGGCATGATGATGATCGACGTGTTGCATGAGATGCTTGGCATGACGGGATCTCGCCTCGGCTGCGGCCAAGGCATCTGTCACGCCTGCGTCGTGATCTGGGATCGCGACGACAAGCACAGCGAGACCGTGCCAACCTGCATCACCGGCGCCGACTTCTTCGACGGCAAGCGCATCCGCACTATCGAGGGAATCGCGCAACGCGATCAGCAGGGTGAGGTCACTGCGCTGTCGCCGGTTCAACAAGCATTTCTCGATCAATTCAGCTTCCAGTGCGGCTACTGCACGCCGGGCTTCGTCAACGCGGCGACCGTGCTGATCGAACGGCTGCGCCGCGCGCCAATTGCGCGCCACGACGTGGAAGCAACGGTTGCGGCCGCACTCGAGTCGCACATCTGCCGCTGCACCGGGTATGTGCGTTACTATGCGGCCGTCCGCGATCTGATCCTGACGACCCCCGGCCTGACGCGGGACAGCGTATGAAAGATCGGCGCTTGCGGAAGCTGATCCCGTGGGCGATCGGCATCGCTGCTGTGCTCGGCGGCATTGCAGTCGGGCTGTTCTTCTCAGCCAATCTGCTGCGCGGCACGACCGGCGGGCCCGTGCAACTGACGAACGCGCCCGCCGACATCGTCGCACGCGGCAAATATCTCGCCGAAGCCGCCGACTGCGCCGCGTGCCACACCGCTCCTGGGGGAGCCCCGTTTGCGGGCGGCCTCGCCATGCAGAGCGGCTTCGGCACGATCTACGCGACCAACATCACGCCTGACCCGGACAACGGAATTGGGCGCTGGACCGCTGATGATTTCTGGCGCGCGCTGCATGACGGCGTGCGGCGCGACGGCCAGCAACTCTATCCGGCAATGCCCTACACATCTTATCGCGGAATGACCCGCACTGATGCGGACGCGATCTATGCCTATCTGATGCAGCTTCGCCCCGCGAAGGTACCAAATCGTACGACCGACCTGCGCTTCCCGTTCAACATTCGGTTAGGGCATGCGTGGATGGAATTTGTTGTTCCTGACCGACACGATTCCAGCGGCCTCGGTCGGGCACACTCCCGCATGGGAGCGTGGGCGTTATGTGGTCGACGTGCTTGGCCATTGCGGCGAGTGTCACACTCCGCGCGGCTTCCTGGGCCAGATGGAACTCTCGCGGCCGATGACGGGATCGACGCTCGGCCGCTTCGAGGCGCCTGATATCACGCCGGACGGACTGGCCGGCCGCGGGTGGACCCAAGCGGTATTGCGCGAATTTCTCGGCAGCGGGTGGGTCGAGGATGGTTCCGCATTCAGCGACATGCACCTGGTCGTGATGCTCAGCACCCGGCATCTCACCGCGAACGATCTGAGCAAGGCCGCGACCTACCTGATGGGTGATCGGCCCCCGCCCCCCGTCGCGCTCCCGGATGCGCCGCCGCCGGCCGACGTGACCACGACCGCAGCGGGGCGGGTAACCTATGTGGCGCTGTGCTCGGGTTGCCATGGCTTCAACGGCGAAGGCATTCCGAATACAGTGGTGCCGATGCGCGGCAATACGACGCTGCGGCTCGCCAATCCGCGCAACCTCGTTCTGTCGATGCTGGACGGCATCGCCGCACAAGGCTTTCCCTATCTGCAGCGCATGCAGGCAATGCCGCCTTTCGCCGACAAGCTCAGCGACGCGCAAGCGGCGCAACTCGCGAACTATCTGCGGGTCAGCTTTGGCGGACAGAAGCCTGACGTCACGCCGGACGCCGTGCGTGACTTGCGGTGATCCGACCGTACGCTAACGGTCCGTTGGATGGTGTTGGGGTTGCCAGAACCAGCCCGTGCGTTCGGGGTACCTTGACGAAAACTCGACCTCGTCGGCCTTAGCGTTGAGCTCGTTCGCCAGCCGACGAAATTCCTCTTTGGCAAACAAGTCGAAACAATCTCGACTCGCTTTGCGGCAGCGGGAAGCAAGTTCCCGGAAATAGTCGGCGGTCATGCCCTACCTCCTCAGGGTCCGCCACCCACCACTATATCAATTCACATAAGTCCCTATGTGGCTCATTGTTCCGTTTGTACCGTGGATTCTGGCCCCCTGTGCCCGATGGACAACAGAATGAACTCCTTCTCAGGAACAAACGTCGGGTAGTGAGCATTGACCATCTGCCCGGCCGGCCAGCCCCCTCACCCCCACCCGCTGGTCGGGACGTGTCCGGGCGTGGTCCGAACAGGACTGCGCCCGGACGCGACCCGGGTTGGAATTCCAGACAAACTCCGAAGCGCAAACAGGATCTTTGCGATGGACCTGGAACAAGAATTTCAAAAGCACGCGTCGGACTGCGAACTGATGGCAAAGCTCACGCGTGACGCCGAGAGCAAAGCGCATTGGCGGCAATTGGCGCAGCGCTTCCGTCAATGTGCCGCGAGAACCAACTCGCCGCCGCCGGAACGCCGGTCGAGGGTATCCAGGCGCGAACTGGTCATTTGATTGCGACCGCCAAATTTCGCAGTTGAAGTCCTGCGATGAGGATCGCGAATTCCCTCACGCGCTCCCGGGTCGTTTCTTAGACTGCGCGGGGCGAGCGCCCGCCCGCGCAGATGTGTTCAGTGCCACGGCCGCGCGGATGAGCGCCTTTAAGGCGTTTGTGTCAATCTTGTCGTCCTCGTGGAAATCGATGGCACGCCGGGTATTGCCCTCGAGACTTGAGTTGAAGAGACCGGAAGGGTCCTCCAGCGAGGCGCCTTTGGCGAAGGTCATCTTCACAACACTCTTATAAGTCTCACCCGTGCAGATAATGCCAGCGTGCGACCATACCGGAACGCCTCGCCACTTCCATTCCTCGATGACTTCGGGGTCGGCCTGCTTGATGACCGCCCGGATGCGGGCGAGCGTCTCCCCTCGCCAATCTCCAAGCTCTTTGATCCTCGCATCGATCAGCTGAACCGCGGACTTGCCTCCACTTTCCTGCGGACGCTTTGTCGACCATGGTCGTTCACCCTCGAACCAGACCGCTGCGCCACTGCTAGCATACGGCAGCACGAACAAATACAACCCGGTAAGCAACAGCAAGATGAGCGGGAGCACGCCAAGAGGCCTATCCAAACAGTAATTCCTGCCGCCCCAAGGCACGAGGTTGCCGATGACCGCGACCGTGAACGCAATCGATAAGCGCGGCGGCGAATTTCAGGTCGTACGCACCAAGACCTGCTCCAGCTTCTCAAGCATCCGTGGCCAGCCGGATCTCGCACCTCCGTACGCCTGCCGCTGATCCGATCGGAAGCCCGACTGCTCCATGCGCAGGTAGGTGCCTGCGCTCGTCGGAGTGAGGGTCCAGGTGACGACAGTCTCAAGACCAAGACCAACCCACGTGTAGGACAGCGTTTTGCCTGGGTCGACCACGAGCACCTGGCAGTCAAGAACGATGTTCACGTCAGGTCGCGGGGTGCTGTGCAGATTGAAGCGATGCCCCACGATCGGCATGAAATCGTTCTTCATCAGCCATTCCTCGATCAGATGTGGTTGCGTGAGCGCACGCCAGATCTTTTCCGGCGGAAAAGCGAACTCACGTTCGACGACCACGGAGCGGGTTTCGCACGACGGTTTGTTCATTGGTCCATCCGTTTGAGCAGATCTTCGAGGTCGTCGAACCGGCTTTGCCAGAACCCGGCCATCTGGCTGGTCCAGTCGATCAGTGGGGCCAGGGCACCGAGCTGCGCGCTGTAATGGGTCTGACGACCCTCGTGACGGTCGCGCACCAAGCCGGCGCGCTTCAAAACCCCCAAATGCTTTGAGACGGCCGGCTGCGAGATCCCGGCTCGCATCGTCAGGGCCTCCGACCGTCTGCTCTCCTTCGCGGCACAGGCGCTCAAAGATCGCACGCCGCGTCGGATCGGCGAGCGTTCTGAAGAGCACGTCGTGAGCTTTGGGCATTTCTGCGATACCATAACCAGACGGCTATGGATTAACGTATAACCGGCGGGATATACGTGAGTCAAGGCAGGATGGCGCGTTACCACCATAGGATCAACGCGCTGCAAGAAATGCCACTGCGATTATCCCGTTGCCTCACCGCGGGTCCGATTCGGCCCTATAGCAACAGACGGGATCATCAAACTGCGACAACGGCTTGCCTACGAATCCGCAGCGCGAAGAGCTTCGCATGGCGATCGAACGCCAGGCGGCCGCGCTTGCCCGGCTCGAATCGATCAGGACCGCGCAACGCCTCGAGCTCGCAGCCCGCAGCGTCGAGCGCCGTGCTCTCGCCGACGCAATTGGCGGCCTCGCAGCGGCGGCAACGGATGCGGAGAAGCAAACGGCGCGTGCGGCAGTCGACAGAGCCCGGGACGCGCTCAACGAAGCCGTCAAGGAGCAACGCCGGTTGGAAAAGCAATACGCTTCCGCGCAGAGCGATTTGCAGGATGCGACCAGCGAGGTGGCCGGTCGTGTGCGCGACGTTGTTCGCTCAGACCCTGCCACCAGACGTCTTGCGTCTGAATTCGTCGAGCTGCAGCGCCAGATCTCCGAACTGCGGCCGGCCATGGAGCTCTTGTCAAGCGCGATGCTACCGGATGGGTTCCGATTTTGGCGGGCGGAACCAGGCCCCCCGCCGCACAATCTGGTCCGCGAGGCCTGGGAGCGTGCGATCGCCGCCCTGCATGCCGATGCGGACGCGGAGTTGCCCGTTGATATTTATGAGAGCAAGAGCGGGTGAGCTCAAGCCGCCGCCGGCACCGTCATCACCTCATTGAGCTTGATTCGATCATATTCGCTCCACACATTGTTGAGCCAATGCCGTACATAGCCGCGCAAGACGAACGAATAGGAAGCCGCTTCCCCACCTTGCTTTTTGTTAGCCACGAACGTGGTGAAAGGAACGGACGCGACCTCGACCTGCTCGCAGGCCATCTCGTTGAGATGCGGGATCGTTATCTGCTGGGCACGCTTCGTCTTCTTGAAATAGGATTCGTATGTTCCCGGATCCCATTCGAAGAATGCCGTGTTGTTGACCATGTTCTTAACGATGAAATAGTTCGTTCCCTCGACGAACGATCCGATCTCGCCGATTTCATTCAGCGAGGAGATCGAAGGCCCCAGGATGTGGAACACGCCAAGGGTAATCTGGCCCCTTCGCGCAGCATCAATGAACCCGATATCCTGCAACGCGCTCAAGGTCGGAGACAGCAACCCGGCGCGGATATCGATCAAAGTCACATCCGAAGCCTTCAGTGAGTCGAAGACGCGCATCTGATCGGGAATCGACGTAATGTCGACGATCTCGGTCACATCGGGATGGAAGCGCTTCAACGTGCCGCGTGGGGCTTCCGTGTCGTAGGCACTCGTCGGTACTTTCCTTGTTTCATAATAATCGAGCAGTGTGCGGGTCACCGTTGTTTTGCCCACGCCGCCCTTGTCCGAACCGACCAAGATTACTGCCGGCTTGATCTCGTGGTTAGCTTCTGAGGTGGTCATCCGATTGCCCCTTCTGCGGCTTCCTCGATGCTCATTGGTCCGCGTGGCGCGTGGTAATTCGTTCTGCCCAGACCGGCGGACCACAGAGCTCATATTTGTTTGCGAGTTAATTGTAGATCGCTCACAAAGACCGGAACAAGGCAGAAACGTCGGTTTTTGGCGAGCATCGTGCGATTCCAAATAATTGTTGCGGCGCCGTATATCTCTATGTAGCGCCTTACCGGCCCGCCGGTATCCTACGACTGTATTTGTTCCGCTCCTTCGACCAGCTGACGTATTCTGTAGAGATGATTGTTCTTACGAAATGAGACCAGGAAGAATTCAGCCACCAAGCGCACGGTCGCGAGAGCGACGCAAGCAACGGCGATCGTCAGCGCAATCACCATGATACCCAGAAATGGACTGTCTGGTAGTAAGAATATGCCGCTGAGTATGCCAAAAACACCGCAAATTGCCGTTGTGATGACGGCCCCCCAAAAGAACAGCGGTACAATCATCGGGGTGATCAACTTGCGCCATTGAATCATTTCGTTGAATGCGATCATGCGGCGACCCTTTCGATTTGCTGTTTGACGCCCAACAAACAAACATGCTGAAATTAATATCTGGCGAATGCGGATGGCTTATATTTCGTCAACAACTCCACGGGCGATGGCATATGGAACGAAGGTATTATCTGCCGCCGGGAGCGCCGCACACAAATAGCTCGAACTTCGGCGGACCCGGCTGAAGCGATTGGAGCATGGCTGAGCTGTTCGTGATGTGCTCTATCTGCGGCCTGCGCGGGACCCTCGTCCACAGCAGGCAGGAGCTGCTCGACCCCGAGGGCAGATGCAAACAGACACGCGCGCCGGCAAAATGCCCGCACTTGCGCGACGTCCTCACCGCCGCGCATCGCACGCTGGATTCGCTGGAATGGCACGCCAAGCGCGCGGCGTTTTCCAGGAGCGAGCGGGAACAACCCGAAGCGCACGGGCCGAGCCATCGCCAACGGACGGATTAATTGTACCTCTCCCGGCGTGTACCGTTCGGGAGAGACCGATCGCGGTTGTTCTTACTTCGCGCGCTGCATCTCGTAACAGGTGGCCACGATCGATTTGCTCGGACTGAGGCCACTATGCACGTAGCACTTGTCCATCTTGTCGGGTCCGAGCAACACGATGTTGAAATAGCCATCCTGGTCGGCGCCGACGATCGTTTTGTTGTCTGCCGAGATCGTCCAGGCAAATGGTTCTTTGGTATCCATGGTCTTGGACGATGAGCGGCCCCACGCGAGCCGACCTTCCTGGCCTTCGACCACATCCGTCATCTCGATGTCGCGCACCCGCGGAGGCTCCGCCATTGTTTGCGACCCTGGATTGTGGACGTTGTTGCCATACACAAGGACCTTGCCTTTGCCCGTCCAGGTGCCCTTGATATCGGGAATGGCATCCGCTGAATGCGCCGCAGTGGCGGCCCCGGTGACAGCCAAAACCAGTGCCATTGCAAAATATCGCATCGGTTTCATCTCGCGTTGCTTGGAATAGTCGAGGGAGATTTGCGCACGGGAGTTGAAGTTCATCCAGCATCCGGCGTCAAGCATGGTTTACTGGTGCGCTCGGGTAGCCCGGCCGAGCGCACCTCGTAAGTCGGCCGAACCTGCGATGACAGGCAAGGCCCGCGGGCGAGATAGCTTCTTGCCGGAAACCGGCGACGGTGGAACCTAACTGTCCGTCCCGCCCACGGCACCGCTGCGGAATTCACTCAACCGGAACAGCCAACGGAACGGAATGCCTTTGCTCTTATAGAACTCGACCGCCCCCTCTTCCCTGTCCACCAGCGACAGAACCAGAACGACGGTCGCTCCCGCCTGTTGCGCAGCTTCGACCGCGTACATCGACAACTCGCCGGTCGTGGTCACATCCTCGAGGATGACGACGTTCTTGCCTTTGAGATCTTCGCTGGTTTCGATGACCTTCTTGGTCCCGTGATCCTTGACCTGCTTGCGCACCACGAAACCCGGGAGCTTCTTGGGCTTGTTCGCACTCAACACCGTGACCGCGCTGACGAGCGGGACCGCACCCATCGCCACCCCGCCGACGAGGTCGATCCGATCCGAGATCTGTTTGAGGTGATCGATGACGAGCTCGGCCAGCAGGTTGGCCCCGTCCGGGTCGAGCATCGTTGGCTTCATGTCCAGGTAGAAATGGCTTGTTTTCCCGGAAGCCAGGACGAAGGTTCCTTCCGCGTAGGATTTTTCTCTAATGATTTCAAACGCGCGGTTGCGGGCGGCAAGCTTGTTGGCTGGGCGGCTCAGGTCCATGACTTACCTTGGGATTCGAGGCGACAGCGGATCATTGGATGGCTGCCCGTTCGGCGTCAATTCCGCTAGCCTGTATGTAATGTGTCCTGCCGGGTTATCACCTTAGAAATTGGGGTGGGGTGCCTGCCGTTGCGTCTACGGTAAAATTGTAATGGCGCCAGGACGAAAAGGGAGGAAGGGCATGCAGACGATCGGCTTCGTCGGGGTCGGGCGCATCGGAACCGAGATCAGCAAACATTTGCTCGCGGCCGGTTATGAGGTGGTGGGCTTTCGGCGCAGTTCGACGGCCGAGTTCGAAAAGATCGGCGGCACTCCGGCGCCTTCGCCCGCCGATGTCGGCGAGCGCGCGGACATCGTGTTCTCCTGTCTGCCCGGCGGCGATGCCCTCGATGAAGTCGTGATTGGGCCGCGCGGGCTCGTGCACAGCGCCCGGTCCGGGCCAGATCATTGCCGAGCTCGGGTCGCACGCCCTGCCCGTGAAGCAGCGGCAGATCGATCGCCTTGCCCAGAAGGGTGCGGCCTTTCTCGATGGCGAGGTGAGCGGCACGCCCGGAATGGTGGCGCAGCGCAAAGCGCCGATCTACCTCGCCGGTGATCCGGCCGCGTGTCAGAAGCTCGAGCCGATCGTCAAAACGTTTTCCGAGCTCTGCCTCTATTTCGGTCCGTTCGGCGCTGCGAGCAAAGTCAAGTTCATCAACAACTTGCTGGTTACGGTGAACACCGCGGCAATCGGAGAAGCCGTCGCCCTTGCTTTGAAAGCGGGCGTCGATCCTGAATTGATGATCAAGGCCATCAGCACCGGTAGCGGCGGGTCGGTCCTGTTTCCGATCCGCGCGCCGCGCATGGTGAAGCAGAACTATCTGCCCGCACAGGGCACATTCGAAAGCCTGTCGCACTATTTCGATTACATCGATGATCTCGCGGCCGGTGCGGGAAGCGCGACGCCGTTGTTTCAAGTCGCTGCCGAGCTGTTCCGGCGCGGCATCGCGAACGGCCTTGCCGAGCACGATGTGGCGGCGATCATCGAGGTCGTGAACCAGATCCCCTTGCAGGAGAAGTCGCAATGACAACAACGCAGACGGCCGGTTCGCCGGCGCTCTATGCCGGCCCGTTCAACACCGCCCAACCGCTCGGCATCGATCGCGGCAACTACATCGCCATTCAGTCCAACAATCCGGCGGCGGCCGCCCGATACGCGGTCGAGAATATGGGCTTCTATCTTGTTCACGCCGACGCCGACGGCCGCCACTACCTCGCCGGCCATGGGCTTGATCCATATTCACTCGTCTATACGCCGGGGGAGCAAGGCAAGGTCGATCACATCTCCTACGTGGTCCGCGACGCAGAGGATCTGCTGATCGCCGAGCAAAGACTCGCTGAGCTTGGCGTCAAGACCGAGCCGATCGCGCACTCGCCCTTGTGGCGGCACGGCCCGGCCTTACGGTTCGCCAATCCGAGCGGGCAGACAATTGAGCTTACGCCGGGGGTGCTGGTCGATGTGCCGATGGCGGCGCTCGTGGCCGAACCGCAATCCACGCCGGCGCCGATCTCGTTCGACCACACGATCGTGCGCGCACTCGATGTCGCCGCCGGCTACGAATTCTCGTCCCGCGTGATGGGCTTGAAGGAGTCGGCCCGCATCGTTGCTCCGGACGGCATTCCGGTGCTCGGCTTTTTCCGCTGCCACACGCTCTACCACTGCTATGGGGTCGCGCGCTCGCAGTATAACGGGCTGCATCACATGCAGTTCACCGTGAAGAACCCGCTCGCGGTGCACGCCGCGTTCGAGCACATGAAGCAGCGCGGCAAGGTCGAACTGATCTGGGGGCCGCTGCGGCATGGGGCCGGCCACAACGTCGTGTTCTACTTCCGCGACTACACCGGCCATATCGTCGAGTATTCGGCCGAGGAAGAGATCATCCTCAATGACGCGACCTACGCGCCGAGGGTGTGGCCGATTACTGACCCGCGCGCGGCCGATGAATGGAATCTCTCCCACGTCCCCGAGGCGATGATGTGAGAACCACCGCGGCCGAGCGAAAATAGGCCGTCAGCACGCGACTAAGACCATGGCGTCACCGGCCGCGGCATGACCTCGCCGTCGACGAGGATCGCGTCGACCTTCTCGTTGAAGAACGCCAGCAGCCCCGTGATTTTGCGGCACTCATCGATCGGATCGGGATAGTACCAGACGAGATCGCCGTAGTTTTCACCGTTGACGGCGACGCTATGATAAGCAGCAACTCCTTTGTAGGGACATCGGCTACGGCGATCGCTTGGCCCAAGGATGTCGGGCCGCACGTTCTCACGAGGAATGTAGTAGCGGGTCGGCAGGCCGGTCTCGAACAGAAACACGGCGCGCCGTGTGTCCGCCACGCTCGCTCCGCCGATGATCACCTCGACCCGGCGCGCGCTGCGGATCGCATCGACACGCTTGTAGGGATTGCGAGGATGGCGGAAAATCTCCTCGTCCTCCTCATACCAACGGTCGACGAGGTCCCATTTGAACGCCGCATACGGGGCGAGTGGCGGCGCACCCGGCAGCGGCTGCGGATAGTTCCACACCGCGTGTTCGGCGCGCCGATCGCCAACTTCGATCGACCAGAAACGCGCCGTTCCGCGACGTTGATCAAAGCTCGTGTGATCGCTTGGCACGAGCAGATCCTGGCGAATGTCGCGCAGAGGCAGATAATAGACGGGGATCGGTGTTTCGATCTCGATCATCGCCCGCGTGCTGTCCGCGACCATGACTTTGTTGAACTCGACCCGAATGCGCCGAGGCGTCGGCTCGAAGATGATAGGGGGCATGACACGGAACCAAGTTGTGGTGCGCCCAGATCGTTGGCTCACACCGCTCCGACAAGCGGCGAGTCCAACGCTTCGGGGCGCGCGAACTCTGCGTAGTGCTCAATCGGCATCGGCCGTCCAAGCAGATATCCCTGCAGCTGATCGCAGGATGCTTGGATCAGCATCGCCAATTGCTGCTCGGTCTCCACCCCTTCGGCGAGCACGGTCAGTCCGAGCGCGTGCCCGAGCGCGATGATGGACCGAGTGATCGAGCCGGACTGCGGGTTGAGATGGATTCCGGCCGTGAAGGACCGGTCGATCTTGATCTTGTCCAGCGGGAAGTCCTTGAGCCGCGACAGCGACGAATAGCCGGTTCCGAAATCATCCAAGGCGATGCGCACGCCCAGAGATTTGAGCTCGGCGAGGATCGAAACAGTGCGTGGCCGGTCTCCGGCCAGTCCGCTTTCGGTGATCTCCAACTCGAGCCGTCCCGGATCGAGCCCGGTTTCCGCAAGCGTGGAGCGGACGAGATCGATGAGTTCCGCCCTACCCTGTTTGACCTGCATGGGTGACAGGTTAACCGAAATCGACAGCGGCTCAGACCACGTTGCAGCTTCCCGGCACGCCGCGCGCAGGACCCAGCGGGTGATGGGAAATATCAGCCCCCCGTCTTCCGCGAGCGGGATGAACTTGCCGGGTGGAACCTCGCCATGCACAGGATGCCGCCACCGCGCGAGCACCTCGAATCCGATCACCGAGCGGTCCGCCTTGACCAGCGGCTGATAATCGAGGCGCAGTTCGTTGCGCTCGATGGCAAAACGCAGGTCGTGGTGCAGAACGCGCCGCTCGCGCAACTCGCGATCGGTCTGGTTATCGAAGAACCGCAGCGTATGGCGGCCTTCCGCCTTGGCCCGCTCCATGGCTGTGTCGGCGTTCGCGATCAGATCAGCGACTGTATCAGCGTCACCGGGAAAAACCGAGATGCCCATGCTGGCCGCGATGCGCACGCTGTGACCCGCAACCGTAAGCTCTTCGCCGAGGCGCTCGAAAATATTTGCAGCCAGCTGTTCGGCTCCTATTGGCTGCGGTCCGGTGCAGACGACAGCGAACTCGTCACCGCCTAAGCGCGCCGTAAACGCCTCGCGTGCCGCATCGGCCAGGCGCTCCGCCACCGCGCGCAGTACGGCGTCGCCGACGGCGGTTCCAAACAGATCGTTGATTTCCTTGAAGTGATCGAGGCCGACATACAGGACGGCAAGCGACTCTCCGGTCCCGCGCGCGCGGTCCACCGCGGCTCCCAAATAAAGCTCGAACGTGTGCCGGTTGGGAAGCTCGGTCAATGCATCGTGGTGAGCCAGATAGGCGATCCTCGCCTGCGCCTCGATCCGGTCGGTGACGTCCTCCAGCAACACCAGAATGTGTTCCTGCATACCCTCGCTTCCGAAGGCGAGACGCAGGGTCTGGTACAAGCGGGAACCTTCCCCCCGTTTAAGCGAGAACTGTCCGGTGATCGCTTCGCCGCGCCTGGCGAGCGCCTCGGCGTCCCCTTTCTGGATAAAATCGGCTACATCACCGGGAAAGATATCACCTGCCGTATGACCAATTTGTTGATCGAGCGGAACATCAAACAAGCCCACCCGCGAGGTTGTTGATCAAGACATACTTGCGGTCGGAGGCTTTTTTGACCATCAGCCCGATCGGTAGATTGTCGACGATCGAGCGCAGAAATTCGCGCGTTTGGCGCAACTCCGCATCGATGCGATTGCGCTCCGTCACGTCAAAGATCGCAACCAGCACAGCTGGCCGGTCCTGGTACGGCAGTGGACGCGAGAACACCTCAACCTCCATCAGCGTCCCATCGGCTTTAACATGTCGCCATTTTCCTCCCCGGGTGGGGATCTGTGACCGATCACGCACGACTTGTTGGAAGCGCTCGCGATCCTCGGCAGGCCGGATGTCGACCGCGGTCATCTGGAGGAACTGCTCGCGGCTGTAGCCGTAATGAGCTATCGCTGCATCATTGACCGCGAGAAACTGGAAGTCGTGGCGGTCATAGACCACCATCGGCAGCGGATTGGAATCAAATAGCAATCGGAATGACTCCTCCCGACGTTTGAGATCGGTCACGTCGATGCGTACCCCGATGCGCCCACCGTCGGCCGTCCGTCGCCCCTCGATCCGAACCCATCGGTTCCCCGCGAGCCGCTGTTCAAGGCTGCTCATGGACCTGCCGTGCAACTCCAGCCGCTCGGCGAGAAACTCCGCTTCGCGGCCGATGGCCTCCGGATATTGTCCATGCGCAAGACCGTTGCGCAGCAGTTCTTCGAAGCGGACTCCCGCCGCGATGTTGGTGGTCTGCGCGTAGACTTCCGCGTAACGCTTGTTCCAGAGGACCAGCCGGTCATCCGCGTCGAACAACGCGAGCCCCTCGGGAACGACACCAAACGCGTCGAGCAGCCGCTCATGCGCCGCCTGCGCCTCGCTTCTGGCGCGTTCCGCCTCGAGGCGCGCCGCTTCGGTGGCCAACTCGGCACGTCGCAAATCCGTGATATCGTCGTGCGTCGCAACCCATCCGCCACCCACAATGGGATGGTTCTTGGCACGAATGAAACGGCCGGCGCGTGTCTCCAACAGCCAAGTCGTGACCTGATCTTTCTTAAGGCTCGCCAGGATCTGGTGCGCGTATTGCTCGGGATCTTCAATGAGCAGCCCGGTCTCTTTCCGATGCTGTAACAGCTCGATCAACGTACAGCCCGGCTTCACGATGTCGCGCGACAGACCGTAGAGATCGATGTAACTCGCATTGCACGCGACGATGCGGGCGGATGCATCGAACAGGCAGACGCCCTGCGAGATGTTGTTGAAAACGGCGGCAAGCGGAAACCGAAACGGAAACAGAAGGGACTCGAATCCTGAGACGAACTCCGTCGCCGCTTTGGCCACCAACGCCCTCCTGGGCTGAGGTGAGAGAGAAACTGCTGGTTGCCCGGCGTAGTTTCAGACGAATTTTATTCTATCCTGCTTTGATGATAGCATCTTCTTGTCGCCTGTGAAATTTTTCCAGCGGTTGAGCACCATCCATCGGGGGACCTGCGGCCGGGCTGACCCGGCAGGCTTGACATTCTCGTCAGGGATCAACATTTGCCGCGTTGCACAACTTTAGATGACGACCATCATCTTACCTCCTGATAGATGACGAAGAGGAGCGGCGTCGATGCGGGACCAATTTTTCGACCAACTCGGCGGTGCTCCGGTTGCAGACCGGTCACCTGATAGTGGCAAGGACTTGGCGCGTGACCATGCGACGGATCTCGGCAAACACCCTCCGTCTCAAGAAAAGCCGCAGCGTGGCCCGCGCGCTAAAGCATGGTCTTGGGTTGTCGCTGCGGCGCTGACCGGGCTCGCGGTCCTGATCTGGTTCGGCTTTGCCCACCGCACCGGCGGACCCGCAGGTCCGTCAGGGATGCCGCCGGCGCGCGTCACGGTGAGCAAGCCGCTGGTCCGCAATCTCGACACCCGCATCGGCGTGCTTGGCCAATTCTCCGCAATCAATCGCGTCGAGCTGCGCGCTCAGGTCGGCGGCACGCTGACCGAGATCCATTTCCAGGATGGCCAGATCGTCAACAAAGGCGACCTCCTGTTTGTCATCGACCCGCGGCCCTACGAGATCAAGCTCGCGCGAGCGAACGCTTTGCTGCAGACCGCGTCGGCGCGGTTTGCGCTCGCCACCAGCGAACTGGCGCGCGCTCAATCGCTCCAGCGCAGCAGCTTCGCGACGCCCGAGACCGTAGAACAGCGCACGTCCGAACTGAACGCCTCACAAGCCGCAATCGATGATGCCAAGGCGCAGATCCGCGACGCCCAGCTCGATCTCGAATACACGCGCATCACGGCACCGTTCACAGGCCGCATCGGCGCGCGGCTCGTCTCCATCGGCAGCCTGATCGCCGGCAGCCGTGGTGGCATCAGCCCCACGACCCTGCTCACCACGCTGGTGTCGCTCGATCCGATCTATCTCGACTTCGACATGAGCGAATCCGATTACCTTGCCTTTGCGCGCGAGCGCGCGCGTGTTTCCGGGCCGCTCGCCAATCAAATCGCCTTCGGCCTCGGCGACGAGAACCGCTTCGTGCGCACCGGCACGCTCGACTTTGTCGACAATACCCTCGATCGCTCCAGCGGGACGATTCACGTGCGCGCAACCGTTCCCAATGGGGACCTGTTCCTCGTGCCAGGCGAGTTTGCGCGCATTCGTGTTGCGGTCGCGCCGCCCGCGCCCACGCTGCTGGTTCCGGACGCCGCGGTGATCCTCGACCAGTCGCAGCACATGGTCATGACCGTATCGGCCGACGGCACGGTCGTTCCCAAGCCGGTCGAGACCGCCGATCTACGGGGCGGATTGCGCGTGATCCAAGCCGGCTTGGACAAGGACGATCGCGTGATCATCGACGGGGTCGTGCACGCCGTGCCCGGCAGCAAGGTCGAGGCGGAGGACGGCACGATCGAATATGACGAAACCGCCGATGCGCATCGCTAACACCGGGGACCGCAATGCGTATCTCGCACATCTTCATCGACCGGCCGATCTTCGCGACAGTGCTCAGCGTCTTCGTGACGCTCATCGGTCTCGGCGCGCTCGCGGTCCTGCCGGTCGCGCAATATCCCGAGATCGTGCCGCCAACGGTGCAGATCACGACCGTCTATCCCGGCGCATCCGCCGATACGGTCTCCAAAACAGTCGCGACGCCGCTCGAGCAGCAGATCAACGGCGTCGAGAACATGATCTACATGAACAGCCAGGCGACCGGCGACGGCAAGCTCACGTTGACGGTCACGTTCCGGATCGGGACCGATCTCAACGTCGCGCAGATGCTGACGCAGAACCGGGTGCAGGACGCGCTGCCGCGGCTGCCGGACGACGTGCAGCGCCTGGGCGTACAGGTGCGCAAGGCAACGCCCAACATCCTGCTCGCCGTCCATCTCATGTCGCCCGACGGCTCGCGCGACGATCTCTACATGTCGAATTACGCAACCCTGCACGTGAAGGATGCGCTGGCGCGCCTGCCCGGCGTCGGCGACGTTCAGCTGTTCGGCGCCCGCGACTATGCGATGCGCATCTGGCTCGATCCGGACAAGGTGGCGGCGAACAATCTCAACGCCAGTGAAGTGCTCGCCGCGCTGCGCGCGCAGAACATCCAGGTCTCGGCCGGCATCCTCAACCAGCCGCCGGTGCCTTCGCACGAGGCCTATCAGCTCAACGTGCAGACACTCGGGCGGCTGACGACGCCGCAGCAGTTCTCCGAGGTCGTGCTCAAATCCGACGCCCAGGGACGCGTGACGCGCCTGCGCGACGTCGGTCGCGTCGAGATCGGCGCCGCCGATTATGGATCGACGGCCTACACGGATCGCGGGCCGGGCTTGCCGCTGCTGATCTTCGCGCAGCCTGGCGCGAATTCGCTGCAGGTCGAGCACGAGGTTCTCACCACCATGCAGACCCTGGCGAAGGATTTCCCGCCGGGGCTTGGCTACACGATCATCTACGACCCGACGATCTTCGTCAGCAAATCGGTCAAGGAGGTCATCACCACCATCTTTGTGGCGATCGCGCTCGTGGTCGGTGTTGTGTTCCTGTTCCTGCAGCGCTGGCGCGCGACGATCATTCCGGTCATCGCCATCCCGGTCTCGCTCGTTGGCACCTTTTCGTTCCTCTATGCGCTCGGCATTTCGCTCAACAACCTGTCGCTGTTCGGCCTGGTGCTGGCCGTCGGCATCGTCGTCGACGACGCGATCGTCGTTGTCGAGAATGTCGAGCGCAACCTGGAGCTCGGCATGTCGCCCAAGGAGGCGGCGTACAAAACCATGGACGAAGTCGGCGGCGCGCTGATCGCGATCGCGCTGACCTTGTGTGCGGTGTTCGTCCCGTCGGCGTTCCTGTCCGGCATTTCGGGCGAGTTCTTCCGCCAGTTCGCGGTGACGATCGCGACCTCGACCGTGATCTCCTGCTTCGTGTCGCTGACGCTGAGCCCTGCACTCTGCGCAGTCCTGTTCAAGGCGCATGAGCCGAACCGGCAGACCCGCAGTATCTGGCCGCTTCGTCTGGTTGAGGCTGCCTTCGCGCGCTTCAATCATGGCTTCGAGTGGCTGTCCAACGCCTACGGCCGGCTGACGCGGCGGCTGGTGCGCGTGTTGGCGCGTCGCCGTGGTGTGTCTATCTGTTGCTGATCGCCTTTGCCGGTGTGCAGTTCGCGCGCGCACCGACCGGCTTCATTCCCGAGCAGGACCAGGGCTATCTGATCACCGTGGTGCAGCTGCCACCCGGCGCGACGCTCGATCGCACCGAAGCGGTCGTCAAACGCGCGATCGACATCATCCTCACCACGCCAGGTGTCGAGCACGTCGCACCGTTCGCGGGGCTCGATGCCACGACCTTCACGGTTTCCTCCAATGCCGGCACGATCTTCTCCGGCCTGCCGTCGCTCTACAATCACGAGCTCAAGGGCGTTACCGCGGCGACCGTGCTGGCCGACCTGCGCAAGCGCCTCTCGGTGATCCAGGACGCCTATGTGCTGACGATCCCGCCCCCGCCAGTGCAGGGATTCGGCACCGCGGGCGGGTTCAAGCTGATGGTGCAGGACCGCAGCGGCGTTGGATCGGACGCGCTGGCGCGGGCCGCCAATGCGCTCGTTGCAGCGGCCAACCGGGATCCGGACTTCGCCGGCGTCTTCACCCTGTTCAGCACGCGCTCGCCCTCGATCTACACCGACATCGACCGCGAGAAAGCAGAGAAGGTCGGGCTCACGCCGACCGACGTATTCTCCACCCTGCAGGTCTATCTCGGCTCGCAATACGTGAACGACTTCAACTATCTCGGGCGAACGTACGAGGTGATCGCCCAGGCCGAGGGCACGTTCCGGCGCGACCCAGCCGACATCGGCCGCCTCAAGGCGCGCAACACTGCGGGTGAGATGGTGCCGATCGGCACGGTGGCGCGGATGCGCGCCGAAACCGCCCCTTACCGGGTGCCGCGCTACAATCTCTACCCCGCCGCCGAGATCATGGGGGTCGCCGCGCCGGGTGTTGCGACCGGCACTGCGCTGGCGCGGATGGAGGAGCTGGCCCGCCAGGTGCTGCCGCCCGGGCATCGGCTTCGAATGGACCGAACTTGCGTTCCAGCAAACGCAGCCCGGTACGCCGACCTTGCTGGTGTTTGGCGCGGCCGCGCTGTTCGTGTTTCTGGTGCTGGCGGCGCAATACGAGAGCTTGAGGCTGCCGCTGGCGGTGGTGCTGATCGTGCCGATGTGCCTGCTTGCCGCGGTCACCGGTCTGCTGATGCGCGACATGTCGATCGACGTCCTGGCGCAGATCGGGTTCGTGGTGCTGGTCGGTCTCGCCGCAAAGAACGCCATCCTGATCGTCGAATTCGCGCGCCAGGCGCAGGAGCAAGGCGCGACCGCAGCCGAGGCCGCGGTACGGGCGGCGCGAACTCGGCTGCGTCCGATCCTGATGACGTCGTTTGCGTTCATCCTCGGCGTCGCCCCGCTCGTCGTCGCAACCGGCGCGGGAGCGGAGATGCGCCAATCGCTCGGCACGGCGGTGTTCTTCGGCATGCTCGGTGTCACCGGGTTCGGTCTCCTGTTCACGCCCGTGTTCTACACACTCGTTCGTCGCATCGGCCGCGGCAAGGAATTGGCCACCACGCAATCAACAACAATGTCACAAGCTGTTGCCCTGAAGGCTGGAAACGAATGAAGCGGTCAAAGATCGAGGCTGCGGAAACGCGGCGCCGGATCGTCAAGACGGCGGCCGCGGAGTTCCGCCGCAAAGGCATCAACGCGACCGGCCTAAACGACGTCATGGCCGCGGCGGGCCTGACCCACGGCGGCTTCTACCGGCATTTCGCGTCGAAAGATCAACTTGTTGCCGAAGCCTGTGCCGCAGCTCTTGGTTCCGACGCTGAAGCAAATGCGGTGCCGGCATGTCCGGCGCTGAGCAAGGACGGCCTCGAGGCTATCCTGGCGGAGTATCTCTCGGCCGACCACCGCGACAATCCCTCGGAGGGTTGCGCCCTCGCCGGACTGGGCAGCGAGCTGGCGCGCAGCGACGAGGAGACCCGGGCAGCCGCCACCGACGGCGTGGTTAAACTCGTGGATATTTTCGCGCAGCACTATGGACGCACGAACCCCGAAACCGCCAAGGCGCGAGCCCTGGTCGCCGTCTCGGCGATGATCGGTGCGATCACGCTCTCGCGCATCGTCACCGATGCCAAACTCTCCACCGCCATCCTGCGCAGCGCCAACAAGCATCTGGCGGCGATGTAAACGGAACCGACTGACATTCCTTGGCTTTTGGCCATCCCAATCAGTGGGCGAGCGCGCCTGAGATTTGGACAAGTTTGCGTATACCGGTATCAGGCGGTAGCTTTCCATTTCCGTTGCGACCCGGGGGTTTGGGCTTGGAGCAGGACGAATTGGAGCGCCTCGTTGGAGGGCCGCTGCGACTGAAGCTTGAGGACATTGCCCGCCATCCGCGGCTCCCGGAGGCGCGCAAAGTCTATTTCGATCACTTCCTCAAAGTGTATGACGGAGATCCCTTCCTGGTCCGGCTGATCATCGAGTCCGGCCGGTTCCTGGTTTTTCACCTCGTCGGTGTCCTCGAGGCGGCACACGATCCGGAGCGCCGCGAGACCTGGGCAACCCTGAAGCGCCTGAAGGAGCAGATTGCGCTGTTCGGTTTTGCCAGTGACCGGCACATCGACCAGCTCGTCAAGCGCTTGTGCGCGGTCGGGTTCCTGCAATTGCAACCGGCGAAGCAGGATGGCCGCGTCCGGATCCTGTCGACGACCGAAAAACTGCGGGCGCATCACCGTGAATGGCTGGCAGCCCATTATGCGCCGCTCGCCGCCATCTACCCGGATCATGACTATGGGCCGGCCATGCGCCGCGATCCGCAATTTCATGCCGTGCATCTCAGCATATGCCTGCCGTTCATGCCGTCGGCGGCGCGACTCATGGCGACGATCCCGGACGTGATGTTGTTCTTCAATCATGCCGGCGGTTCGATGGTGATGGTCGCTCTCCTCCAGGCCGCCATGGAGGCGAACGACCCCCGCGCGGCGCTCGCCTATGCCGAAGTCGGCGACCGGTTTGGCATCTCGCGCACGCACGTACGCCGTATGCTGACGGAAGCTCAGGACGCGGAGCTCGTGAAGCTGCACGGGCGCGGCGGGCACCAGGTCGAGATCCTGCCGCGATTCTGGGCGTCGCATGACCGCGGTCTCGCGATCGGCATGTATCTCAACGATGCGGCTTACCTCACGGCCATGAAGTTGTTTGATCAATCAAACGTGCGATTGCCTCGTCGGGCATAGCCCTTTCGGGGCCTGTAACGCCGCCGCGAAAGTCAGGGACCCGACACTGGTATTATTCGACCCGTCGAATCGCGGAACGCCATACCGCCTTCTACAGCATTCTGGCGTTTGAGCTCAATTGACTTGGCCCGAACCTACGCTTGGCCCGAACAGGGCTGGTCACCTCGCTGCTTTGCCAATAAGAATTTCTCGAACAGAACAAAAGCAGCAGGTTTGGCCCGATGGGACTTATTCGGAGAAAAGTGCCGCGTCACTTTGTACAAATTCATCCGGACAATGTCGCGACCAACGATTGGGTGATTCTGCTTGAAGCCGGCACGATCGTCGGCCGCCCTGCGGAGAGGCTTCGCGTCGCAGCCGCCACACTGGAAAAGAAGATCGTCACCCGGCGGAACATCTTTTTGCGAAAGACCCACTATCTTGTGCTGCCGGGATACGATCCCCGGATCCACGCGCTCTACTTTTGCCCGCAACTTTACAAACTCGAACTCGACCAACAAGCTCGTTCCCCTGGAGGGAGACGAAATCGGAGCACTGCTCGCCCGCTCGGTGCGCAACGGGGTCGTGGAAAAGCGCCCGTGGTACGAACCGCTGGAACAAGTGCCCAAAGAGCCTGTGGTCGCCAGTATCGACAAGACAAGCCTCGACAGTCTGGTGGTCGAGGACCCGACCCTCAGCGCCGCGACCTCGGCCAACGACGCTTAGATGACAGGATCCGCATAGGTGACGTTTCGCGCGGGCGATCTCGGGCGCCGAGGTTATTTGCAAACTGTGGCTCACGTCCATGTTCGTACGACGTTCCGCATAGATGACCTCGCTCGCATACATGACGTGCGCTCACGCACGGATGCCCTCAGCCATCAGTAACGTTTCCGCCCTGTGTTCTCGACCCAGGCCGATGGAAAATGGCCGGCAGCGAGAGCACTCGGTACGAGGATGCCCGATTTCTCCTTAGATGACGGATCAGACTCGTCATTGCGAGCGAAGCGAAGCAATCCAGGTCGGCGTCTCCATTTGATTACGCGACCGAGAAGTCTCTCTGGATTGCTTCGCTTCGCTTCGCTTGCAATGACGGATCTGCCATAGATGACCTTTTCTTCTTAGATGACGTTTCGTTCGCCATGACCCGCCGTGGCATGGATTTGCAAACTGTAGCTCGCCGCGTGGCGGCCATCCTGCGGAGGGCACCTGCACATTCAGATTCCGCATAGATGACCTCGCTCGCATAGATGACGTGCGCTCACATAGATGACACGCGTGCGCTCGAGCCGGCATCCCGGATGCCCTGAGCCATACATGACGTTCCGCATAGATGACGTGGGTCGCAAAGATGCCATGCCTGCCTAGATGACACGTTTCGCCATTCACGACCTGGTTCGCATGAACAATGCCGAATAAGCTCGAAGAAAACTCGCATACCCGACTTGCATTATAACAAAAAGACTATATAGATGTTTATCGCACTTGCAAGACAAGCATCGGCGCATCGAATTTTGCCGCCGATTGCGTGACGAGACCTGGCGGGCCAGCATCAATGTGATGTTGGTGGTGCATGTCGGGCATGTGCCCGTGCGTGTGCTTGAGCCCGCCGTGCTGGTGCGCATGGGTATGCGGCTCGCCGAGCGGATCGTCAGGGCCGTGGTCGTGCTGGTGATGTGCGTCATGCACATGCGGGTGCGCGTGCGCGAGCACCTCGTGCTCGTGTTCATGCTCGTGATCCTCGGTGAGATGCAGCCACACCCCGATAGCCATGAGCCCGCCAGCGACAAAAAAACGGGCAGTCACCGGTTCGCCCAGGGCGACGACTGCCACCATTGCGCCCAAAAAGGGGGGTGTGGAGAAATAAGCGCCGGTGCGTGCGGTGCCGAGGTGGCGGAGCGCCAACACGAACAATGCGAGGCTAACGCCGTAGCCGAGGAAGCCGACGACCCCCGCGCCAAGGGTTAATTGCAAATCGGACAGCGCCGCGCCCGCCGCCAGTCCGAGCGCAACGTTCACCGGACCTGCGATCACCCCTTTCAGCTCCACGATTTGCAGCGGATCAGCCAACGAGACCTTGCGGGTGACGAGCTGTTCCGCAAGAGCGTGCTGGTGCTGCTCCTGTTCTCGGGCATCTCGCTGATCGTGTCCGCCGTGTTGTTGCGCGGTGCTTCGAGCGCCTAGTTGGAGTTTTCTCAAGCCGCGTTGCAGGCGCGCACGAAAGCCCGCAACTCGAGTTCGAGGAACAGCAGCACGGACGCAAGCGCGAGATGATTGAGCAGACGATCATCCGATCGCTTCGCCGGCGGCTCACGATCCGCGACCGGCCGTGAGCCATTGTCCAACGCGTGGCGCCTGCGGACTTCATCTCTGTCCATATTCCGCCCCCTTGGCTGGCGCATGGCACGGCTGTTCGCTTCGCCCGAGGGGCGCCGCGCGAGCCGCGACTCGACAACTGGTGATAAGGGTTAGGATGCCGGACCGGCGCCTCAGTCGCTAGTGCGGAAACGACACACTCATAATGAAAAGTTAACGCTGGCTCGGCGCTAATCCACATCCTGGTGCGGTATCCCCGCAGAAAAGACACGATCCTCCGCTTGCGCGACCAAATCATCGGCTAGGGTGACATCTGCCGGTCATACGGCTGTGCTGAGGTTCCGGGCTCGAACGACAGCGGCCATCGGTCCACATGCGCAACGGCAACAATCCCTGGGTTCACGGCAACGCGGCCGATCCGTTTCTCGCCTTGCTGATCGCAATCCTGATCGGCGCGGCCCTAGCGGGGGCGCTGCTGCTCCTGCGGTGACCATGCCCGGCACTTCGGCGTTGGTATCAATAGGTCCACAAATAATAGAACCAAAGGATCAGCACCAAGATCAGGATCACCGCGGGTCCGCGCCAGCCCCACTGCATGATCCAATAGATCGATCGGCGCAGCCGCATCGGCGTCATGGCCATGGCGTTACCTCGTTCCGGGTACGACAGGAAAATTTATCATATTTTCCCGGTCTTGATTTGATTCAACGCAACCCACCGCGTCTTCAAACATCAAACCGAACGCCCTGGGCGAGCGGGAGCTCGGTGCCAAAGTTGATGGTGTTGGTGGCGCGGCGCATGTAGGCCTTCCAGGCGTCGGAGCCAGCCTCACGGCCGCCGCCGGTTTCCTTCTCGCCGCCAAAGGCGCCGCCGATCTCCGCGCCCGACGGTCCGATATTAACGTTGGCGATGCCGCAGTCCGAACCCGTCGTCGACAGGAACCGCTCCGCCTCACGCATGTCGAGGGTAAAGATGCAGGACGAGAGACCGGCGCCGACGGCGTTATGCAGCCGAATCGCTTCATCCAACTCGCGATAGCGCATGACGTAGAGGATCGGCGCAAAGGTCTCGCGCAGCACCGGACCGACCTGGTCGGGCATCTCGCACAGCACAGGACGCACGTAGAAAGCCCGATCACCGCCGATGCCGTCGGCCCGGTTGCCGCCGTGCGCCACCCCACCGCCATCGCGCACTTCGGCAAGCGCCCGCTGCATGCTGTCAAACGCGCGCGCATCGATGAGTGGGCCGATAAGCGTATCAGCGAGGCGCGGGTCGCCGACCTTGGCCGAGGCATAGACCTGCTTGAGCCGCGGCACGAGGCGATCATAGACGCTGTCATGCACGAACAGGCGGCGCAGCGTGGTGCAGCGCTGGCCCGCCGTTCCCATCGCCGCAAAGGCGATGGCGCGGACCGCGAGATCCAAATCAGCCGATCGCGCCACAATGGCCGCGTTGTTGCCGCCGAGTTCGAGGATCGCACGGGCAAAGCGCGCGGCAAGCCGCGGACCGACCGCGCGGCCCATGGCGGTCGAGCCGGTCGCCGACACGACGGCCACGCGATGATCATCGACCAGGATTTCACCAACGTCGCGGCCGCCGATCAGAAGCTCGAACAGGCCCGCGGGCGCATCACCGAACCGATGCGCCGTGCGCTCAAGCAAAGCGTGGGTGGCGAGTGCGGTCAACGGCGTCTTCTCCGAGGGCTTCCAGACCACCGGGTCGCCGCAGACAAAGGCGAGCGCCGCGTTCCAGGACCAGACCGCGACGGGAAAGTTGAAAGCCGAGATGACGCCGCAAACGCCGAGCGGGTGCCAGGTCTCCATCATCCGGTGATTGGCGCGTTCGGTAGCGATGGTGCGGCCATAGAGCTGGCGTGAGAGCCCGACCGCGAAGTCGCAGATATCGATCATCTCCTGCACTTCGCCGCGGCCTTCGGAGAGGATCTTGCCGGTCTCGAGCGTCACCAGAAGGCCGAGGTCGTCCTTGGCGGCGCGTAATTCCTCGGCCAGGAGCCGGACGAACTCGCCGCGGCGGGGCGCGGGCACCGAGCGCCATGTGTCGAACGCGCTCGCAGCCCGGCCGATGGCCGCACTCGCTTCCGCCGGACTGGTCGCGACCACGTGGGTTACGACCTCGCCCGTGATGGGTGAGGACGCCGCAAGCCCCGCCCGGGCCAGCGCGCGCTCGGGCACGCCGAGCCGTGCAAGGATGGCGAGCGCTTCATCGCGCACGCCGGTGCTTTGCGGCGTGGCGGTTTCGGTCATCGCACCTCTCCGCCAAACTCCTGGTGGAACTCGCGCTTGGCAAAGACTTTGCCGAAGCGGTTCGCCACGAACATCTTCAACGCGATCTCCTCCTGGCGGATGCACCCGGTCTGCGGCAGCTGGTCCGTGGCGAGCAGATCAAGCACGCAGCAGATCGCGCCGGCGGTCGTGATCTGTATGGCGCTCAGGGTGCGGCCGTTGACCTCGCGGCTGTAGATCTTGTTGGCATAGGTCTCTTGAACAAACTGATTGCCCTTGCGGCCGGTGACGATGACAAACACGATCACCACGTCCTGCAAGGTCGTTGGTACCGCGTGCTCGAGGATGTCCTTGAGCACATCGCGGCGATCGCGCAGCCGCAGATCATTGAGCAGCGCGCGCATGATCGCGCGGTGCCCGGGATAGCGGATGGTCTGATAGTTGAGGTTGCGCACCTTGCCTTCGAGGGTGTCGCACAGGGTGCCGAGGCCGCCCGACGTGTTGAACGCCTCATAGGTCACGCCGTCGAGCGAAAACTCCTCCAGTCCCTCGAGCGGCGCCACCTCACGGCGCCCGCCGTTGACGATCGCTTCGCACGGCTCGCAATATTCGTTGATCAGGCCGTCGGTGCTCCAGGTGAGATTGTAGTTGAGCGCATTGGACGGATATTGCGGCAACGCGCCGACGCGCAGCTTCACGCTGTCCAGCGTGTCGAAGCGCTGGGCGAGATCGAACCCGACGATGGAGACGAAGCCGGGCGCGAGCCCGCACTGGGGAAAGAAAGCGGTGCTGGCGCCAGCGGCGAGCTCACGTACGCGCCGGGTGCTTGCCACGTCCTCCGTCAGGTCAAGATAGTGAGTGCGCGCGGCTTTGGCCGCCTCGGCAATCGGCGCCGTGAGATGGAACGGCGCGGCATTGACGACGGCGAATTTCCCGTTGACCAGGTCGAGCAGTCGCGAACTGTCCTCGACGTCGACCGCCGCGGTATCGATCCGCTCCACCCGGTCCAACCGGTCGAGAACGTCGGGTGAAAGATCGGCAAGCGTGATCTGATAGTCGCCGGTCGCGGCCAGGAGGCCGGCAACTGTCGTGCCGATCTTGCCTGCGCCAATCACCACGATGTCCTTCATGCGCCCTCCGCCGTGCGGCCCGGCACAGCGTAAGCGAAAACGCGGCTAAAGTACTATGGGATGATCTGCCGCCCGGCGATCGCGGCCAGGAGATCGCGCTTGCCGCCTTCGCGCCGGGCCGGGTCGTCCGCCATCGCCCGATAGAGCATCTCCGGCGGGTTCAGGGCATCGACCGGCACCCCGTGCAGGGCCAAGAGCGTGTAGCCCACGTGGTAGCACACCAGCGACTCGTGGTCGTCGAGCGCCGCGACCAGCGCGGGAACGACCCCGGCATCATGCACGTCGCGCAGCGCGATGGCTGCGTCCATGCGCTGAATGTAAAACTCGGCTGTGCTGAGCACGTCAATGAGGGCCGCCCGCCAGCGCGGATCTGGCCGGATGCGCCACAGCGCCCGCGCCAGATAGCTCAGGCCGGAGGCCTTCTCGCGGCGCTCGGCTTCGAACAGTGGGACCAGCAACGGCTCGGCCCGGCGCACACGCAACACCCCAAGCCCGATGACGGCGCGGGTGTCGGGCAAATAATCGATGAGCATATCCTCGGCCCGCGCGCGCTCCTCGCCGGTCAGCTCACCCAGCGCCGTGGTGTCGAGACCATCGCGCGCGGAGTTGTTGTCCTCGAAGAAGCTGAAGCGGAAGCGCTCGAATGCTCGCGAAACCACGAGGACAGGTCTGATCAGGGGCGAATCCTGATCGGCGGAGCGCCCCTCGGCGAAGGCGGGTACGGAGAGTACCACGGGTTCGGCTTGCAAAAGCCGCCGTTGCCCAGGCGCGTGGCTTCGCATTGTGCAAAGGTGACGAAACCGCAGTTTTCCGCGCCGCCCATCTTGCCACCGTATTCCAAACACCACGGATAGATCACGGTCGCAGCGGCCGGGCTACTACCGGCGACAAGCGTTGTTACGAGGACGGCGAGGCCAGCCAGGGGATAGATCAAGCGCATGACTATCAGCTTTCCGGTTGGGTCAAGTGTGCGATGCCCAAGTGTCAATTGTTCAATATGAGACCAGGTTCCATTCCGAGCAAGGCTGCGCATCGGTCGCTTGGATGGAGCGCCAGAGAAATTCAGGTTAAGCTTTGCTTGGGCAGGCACGCACGAGAACCGATTTTACATTCCACTGGCCCGGATTTCGCTTGCCTCCGTCCGGGCAACGAGGCGCTAGTCCAGGAGGCAACAGTGCAGTTCAGTATTTATTCTGAGATCCAGAGCTGGCCCGGGAAAACCCAACAACAGATCTATGCGGAGACCCTGGAGCAGGTCGTCAATGCGGATCGGCTCGGCTACTCGACCTACTCGATCATCGAGCATTTCTTTTTCCCGAAGTTCGGCGCGTCGCCCAACCCGTTCGCGTTCTTCGCCAAGGCCTCGGAGCGAACCAAGCAGATCAAGTTTCGCACCCTGGTGCACGTGCTGCCCTATCACAATCCGACAGTGCTCGCGTCGCAAATCGCGGCATTCGATCTCCTGACCGACGGCCGCTATGAGTTCGGCGTCGGACGCGGGCACGGCTGGCTTCCGCTCAAGGGCGGCATCCCGGTCGAGGAGTTGCGCGAGCGTTATGACGAAACGCTGAAAATTTTGTTTGCAGCGCTGGAGAACGAGCGCTTTTCCTATGACGGCAAGTACTACAAGATCGAGGACTCGCACATCGTCCCGCGGCCGGCGCCCGGGCGTAAGTTCCGTATCTTCCTCGGCGGCACCAGCGACTCGACCTACGAGCTTGCCGGCGAACGCGGTTACGCCATGGTGGTCCCGCCGCTCCTGCCCTACGCGGCGATGAAAGCGCAACTGGACATCTATCGCGCGGCCTGCGCCAAGCACGGCAACAAACCGGACATCGTCTGGATCCATGCCTGTCACCTCGATGAGGATCGCGACACGGCGAAGCGCGAAGCGGAAGGGATGATGCGCGGCTTCCTCAAGGGCAACGCGTCGGTGTTGTTGGAACATGGAAACGAGATGGCGCCCAAGCAGAAGCTCGAGGCCTCCGGCTATGGCTTCTACGCGTCGGGCATCATGGAGCAGCTTTCCGACATGCCTTACGACGACATGATCGCCAACGACGTCGTGTGGGTTGGAACGCCGAAAGACGTGATCGAGCGCATCGAAGCGGTGCGCGAGCTGTGCGAGGGACTGACGGAGGTTTCAATCACGGTCAACCCCGGCGGCGTCGAACATTGGAAGACGATCAAGACGCAGGAATTGTTTGCCAAGCACGTGATGCCGCATTTCGCATAGCACGCGCCGTGGCCCGACCATATCAGTGTTGCTGACGCGCTACGTTCGCTCAGGATTGACGCGAGCCATGCAGGAGTTATCGCCGCGCGTGTAGACAAATCCGCCGTATGATTTACCAGTTCGCTCGGGGACGTTGGGCGGTGGGGACTGGGATGCGGCGAATTTGCTGCGCAATTTGCGCCATCACGATTATTGGCGTGTCGACAGGCACCCGAGCTGCAGATCTCGCAATCGCGCCCGGCCCGATCGCTCCAGCTCCGGCGTGGTCCTGGAGCGGGTTTTACGCAGGCGTGCATCTCGGCAACGGCTGGGGCAACGAGACCTGGCAATCCGGAGCGGGACCGCTGGCGCAGGAGCAGTTTGACCCGTTCATCGGCCGTGGCTCCGGGAATGGACCGGTCGGCGGCGGCCAGATCGGCTGGAACTATCAAACCGGGCCATGGGTGCTCGGCGCCGAGGCGGCGTTGAGCGCGGCCAACATCAATACGATCGCCGGATGCGGCGCCGGACAGTTCAACTGCACCACCAACATCGACCGCCTGGGGACATTCACCGGGCGGCTCGGCTTCGCCTTTGACCGGTTCCAGATCTACGGCAAGGGCGGTGCCGCGGTCGCGCGCACCCATTTCGGGATGGCTCCCTTCGTGAGCAAAAGCAACCCGGATAGGCAAGGCGACGAAGACGAGGACGACGAAGAGGACGAGGGTGAAGGTGAGAACGGCGTACCGGTTCACCGCAACAGCAGATTTAGCGGTACGGCCACGCAGTGGGGCTGGACCGCGGGCGTCGGTATCGAGTTCGCTTTCAGCCCGGCACTGTCAGCATTCGCGGAGTACGATGTCCTCGATTTCGCGAACCACAGCTTCGCGGTGACCGACCAGGATGGCGCCACCGCCAGCATCAGCAAGTCGCAATCCGTTCAGTTGCTCAAACTCGGCCTCAACTACCGGCTCGGGCAGACATCCGTACCATGGAGCGCCGGCGCGATCGCATGGCCCGGGCTCGCATCGGCCAGCCCGGGCAACTACAACTGGACTGGTGTCTATGTCGGCGGCCAGATCGGCGGCGGCTGGGGCCAGACCGGCTGGAACTCCGCAACCGGCGAGTTTGGCAGCAGGGCGACCAACCTGTTTGCTGGAGATGGAACCGCAAACGGGTTTGTGGTCGGCGGCCAGATCGGTGCAAACTATCAGCTCGGCGCATGGGTCACCGGCGTCGAGGCGGATGCCAATTGGGCAGACCTCGACAGCAACGCCAAGTGCTCCACGCCGGAAGAGGACGAGGCATCCGGGTTCACCTGCCACACACGCATCGATGCACTCGGCACGTTGACCGGACGGCTCGGTCTCACGTTCGGCAATCTGCTCGTCTACGGCAAGGGCGGCGCGGCCTGGAACCGCGAGCGGCACCAGGCTGTTCCCGGCCAGGTCGGTCCGATCAACATATACAGCGGCGACGAGACACGCTGGGGCTGGACCGTCGGCCTCGGACTCGAATACGCACTCACGCCAGCCTGGACCGGCAAGGTCGAATACGACTACATGGAGTTCGGCAATAAGACGATTGCGTTCAGCGACGGCTTGGGCAACGCGTCCAACGTCGGCCTGTCTCAGAACCTCAATGTTGTGAAAATGGGGTTCAACTACAAGCTGGGCGCAGATCCGACGGCGAGCTTCGCGGGAGCGGCGTCGCTTCCTTTATGGGTGAAAGCACCGGTGCTCAAGGCGCCGCAGGCATCTGATTGGAGCATCGAAGCGGGTCCGCGTTATTGGGTGAGCTCGGGACGAAAGCAGCTTGATCTTGCCGCTCCCGGGAACGCAAATCAGCTCAATTCCCGGCTCATATTCGATGGCACGATCGGTCAGGCCGCGGAAGCCTTCGCTCGGCTCGATCACCGCAACGGGATGTTCCTCAAAGGCAATTTCGGCTTGGGCAATCTCGCCAAAGGTCAATTCAACGACGAGGATACGCCCACCGACGAGGAAGACTATTCCAACACCGTGTCGAGCCAGCGAGACGGCCGGATGCTCTACGGCAGTCTCGATGTCGGGCACGCGGTGGTCACCGGGCCCGGAGGCGATGTCGGCGCCTACGTAGGCTACCGATATCTCTACGAGCGCAACAACGCGTTTGGCATCTTTCAGCTCGCTCACGCCGACCCGGCGGGAACGCAGCCCACTTCGCAATTGGTCATTTCGGAAACCGAAGCGTGGAGTGGCGTTGCGCTCGGTCTCAACACGCGGGTTCAACTCGCCGATCGTTGGCGTCTCCAGGTGGATGCAGCCGTGTTGCCCTTTGTCTCCATGTGGGGCTTCGACAACCATTGGAACCGTCCTGAGATCAGCCCGGGAGCCGAACAAGGTCAGGGTTGGGGCTCGCAAATCGAGGCGATCCTGTCCTACGCCCTCACCGACCAGTGGAGCATCGGTGCAGGCGGCCGCTATTGGTATTTCGCAACGTCAAGCGCGCACACCCAGTTTGCCGGCGGCGAGCCCTCGCCGATGAAGTTCTACAGCGAGCGCTACGGCGGCTTCCTGCAGGCGACCTACAAATTCGATGGTGTATCGGGTGCTGCGCACGCCTACACGGCGCCGCCGATGCCGGTCAGCTGGACGGGGTACTATGTCGGCGGCAATCTTGGTGCTGGATTTGGTCGCTCCGCCTGGTCGGATCCGTTCGGGCCGACGTCAATTGGCGATCAGAACCAAGTGGGCGGAGCCCTGGCCGGCGGGCAGGTCGGCGCCAACTATCAGTCGGGCATGGTCGTTTATGGAGCGGAAGCCGCGGGCTCGTGGGCGGAGCTCACCGGATCGGCCACGTGTTTTGCCGGAAACCCCAACGGCGTCATTGCCGGCCAAGATTGTACGACGCGCGTCGGCGCGCTCGCCACATTCACGGGTCGAGTTGGGCTCGCCGCCGACCGCACGCTCTACTACGCCAAGGCAGGGCCGGCCTGGGGCCACAGCACTTTCGGTCTCAATTTCGCCGGCGCGGCGCCCGGACAGGTCGCCACAGTCGAGGCCAACCGCTGGGGCTGGACGGTCGGCGCCGGCATCGAGCAGGCCTTGACGCGCGAGTGGTCGATCGTCGGCGAATACAAATACGTTGACCTGGGCTCGACCGCCGTCAGCTTCGGGAACGCGCCCGCCAGCATCGCCCAGGCCGCATCGCCAAGCATCAATCAACACTACCAAATGTTGACCTTGGGCGTGAACTACAAACTCAATTGATATCAGTCAAACACCGCAGCAATCTCCTCGGTGCCCACGCCTTCTTTTACGGTGCGCAGGTCGTGATAGATCATTGTGTTCAGGACGTAGGAGTAAGCGGTGACAATCGCGGTCAGGATCAAGCTGATGACAGCTGCGATGACCACGCGCCCGAGGCCCTGCGGCGCGGCCACCACACCCAGTCCGGCGAGAGTACCGGCAATGATTAGGACGACGATAGCGACAATCGCGATCAGCACCCAGATCCCGAAAATCTTCCAGCGATGACCCTTGGTGAGCTCTGCGCTACGCCGCATGCTCTCGAGCGGTCCCTTGTTCTCGACCACGCAGGCCGGCACTGCGACTGCCCAGCGCAGGGCCAGGATGATGCCTGGCACGATGAGGAGCATAAACCCGATCGCAACGCCAAATCCGACGAGGATCGAGATGCCAAGCAGCGAGAAGAAGCGAGAAAATGCGCGACCGATGGCGTCGCCAATCATGACCTTGCGGCCGCGCATCGCCTGAAAGGCACCATAAAGAATCACCGCCTGCCCCACGAAATAGAGAATCATGGAGACGATGAAAACAATGATGCTTCGGGCCACCCCGGCGCTCGACTCAAAGTCGCCTCCGAGCTGGTTCGGCAGGCCAGCGACAATCGCCACCAGCGTAAACATGAGAAAATTGGCCGCGTAGATCGACCAGGACCGGGTGAAGATCGGTCCGATGCGAAACTCCCGCCCGGTCGGCGCCGTCGTGTCGGTCATGCAAGCCCCCTGAGTGATTCAGTTCGCGGCAAGATACTGCCCTGAGACGACAGTGGACAGACAACCAAGAAACTGAAGAAAGAAAATTGACAGCCGTTGCGGACTGGAAGGATAATACTACCTTCAGCCGCAGTGCTTTGCGGGTCGCCTACCCCACCACGGATGGGGCGCGCAGGCGTACCACGTTAGCTCCGACCTCGCCGCGCAGCGCCAGCGCGACCTTCTCGGCAAGCTCGCTGCCGATGAATGGTTTGCCGATAATGTGCGCCTCGCCCACGCCGGCGAGCGCGGCGCGATCAGCGAATCCGGTCACGAACAGAATGGGAATGGCAGGCCGCCTGGCCTGGATGCGCCGCGCCACCTCGGCCCCACTCATCCCCGGCATGGCAAAGTCGATCAGCACGAGGTCGATTTTCGGCACGCGCTCGAGCAAGTCGAGTGCCGCGCCGCCGCTGCCGGCTTCAAAAACCGTATAGCCGCGTTCGCGTAGCATGGCGGCAGTGATATCTCGCACCGCATCGTCGTCATCAACAACAATTATGTTGGCCGGCAGAAGTTCGGTTGTCTCATCAAGCTGTGGGCGGGCCCGGTCCGTGGCCGCCTTCACGGCGGCATGCGGCAGATAGATACGCACCGACGTGCCGCGACCGGGCCACGAGTCGATGCGCACGCCACCACCCGACTGCTTGGCAAAACCAAGAACCTGACTGAGCCCAAGACCGGATCCCTTGCCGATTTCCTTCGTAGTGAAGAACGGCTCAAACACTTTGGCACGGACCTCATCGCTGATGCCGGTTCCGGTATCGCTGACGCTCACCTCGAGATAGTCTCCGGCGGCAGGCTCTTCGGCCGATAGCGGCGGCCCGAGCGTGACGTTCGCCGTCGCAACTGTGAGCATACCGCCGATCTGCATCGCGTCGCGTGCATTGATGGCGAGATTGAGCACAGCTAGCTCGAGCTGGGTCGGATCGACCAGGGCTGGGCGGAGCCCAGGCGCAAGCCGGGTGACGATGCGGATGCTGCCCCCCATCGTGCTCTGCAACAGATCGCGCATCCCGGTCACGGCCTCGTTGAGGTCGAGCGCCTTAGGTTCCAGACGTTGCCGGCGCGAGAACGAGAGCAATTGATCGGTCAGTTTTGCCCCGCGCTCAGCTGCCGTGCGCATGTAACCCAGGCGCTGATGCAGCGGCCCGTTGATGCCGGCCGCCGTGAGGCCCTTCTCCAGAAAGCCGATGTTCCCCAGAACCACGGTCAACAAATTGTTGAAATCGTGCGCGACACCCGACGTGAGCTGACCGACTGCTTCCAAGCGCTGCATCTGCCGCAGAGTCATTTCAACGCGCTCGCGCTCTTCGATCTGCGCCAGCAACTGGCGATTCGCGGCGGCCAGCTCAGCAGTGCGCTCGTGCACGCGCGCTTCCAACTCCTCATTAAGCCGACGGCATTCGTACTGCCGATGCCGGCCACGCAGGTTCGTCTGCACCAGGCTGATCAGCGTGGTCGGATGGAACGGGCGCTCGAGAAAGCTGACATTGCCGAGCGTCTCGGTCAGCTTGGCAGCCGCCGGATTGCGCTCCAGACCGCCGCCATGCTCGGTGAGCACGATGAAGGGAAAGTCGGACCACGGCGGCTGCGAGCTTACCCACGCAGCGATCTCGCGGGTGTCGAGGTCGCGCATGGCTTCCTCAGTGAGGATCGCCACTTCGGCGCCGCGCCGCAGTCCCTCCAACAACTCCGCAACGTCGACGCAGATTTCCGATTGGATCCGCGCCTCGCGCAGAATCGTTTTGGCAACAAGGGCGTCGCGCCCACGCGGCGCCAGGATCAGGGTGTGTTCCGGTTGCGGCAGCGGGATAACGGGCACGCGCTATTCCATCAGCGGAGCGGATTGGCCGACGTAGGTCGGAACACCGCGCAAGACACCCTGGAATTTTTCCAGCGGCTCGCCGACGCTGATGCCCCGATTGTCGATGCGAAATTCGCGGATGGTATCCTCGTGCGAACCCGTGCGCTTCTTGATGACCGACATGGCGCGCCGCACGCGCCCGAGCGCCTCGAAATACCGCAGCATGATTACGGTGTCGGCGAGGTAAGTCACCTCGACGGTTTGCTTCATCTCGCCGACCATGCCGTGCTGGGCCAAGGTCAGGAAGGTCGCGGCGCCCTGGCGGTTGAGGTATTGCAAGAGCTCGTGCAGATGCAGGATAAGAAACTGCTCCTCCGGCATTGCGGCGTGATAGCCGTTGAGGCTGTCGATCGCGACGAGGCGAATCTTCTCGCGATCGATGCAGGCGCGCACGCGGTGCGAGAATTCCCCGGGCGAGAGTTCCGCCGCGTCCATCTGTTCGACGAACAGGTTGCCGGACGCCTGCATGGCTGTCAGGTCGAGCCCTAACGATTTGGCGCGTGCAAACAGGAGCCCGAGTTCCTCGTCGAACACGAACAACGCCGCGCGCTCACCACGCGCAACCGCCGCCGCGATGAACTGCAGGACCAGCAGTGATTTGCCGGTCCCGGCGGGGCCGATGACCAGCGTGCTTGAGCCGGCCGCGATGCCGCCGCCAAGCAGGCTGTCGAGCGGAGCGACACCACTTGCGACCAACTGGCCGCTGAAACTGCGACGATGAGAGGCCGCGACCAGCCGCGGGAATACCTCAACGCCCCCGGGGTTGATGATGAAATCATGGTAGCCGCTGGCAAAGCCCTGGCCGCGGCACTTGACGACCCGCAGCCTTCGCCGCTCACCTCCATAGATCGGCGCAAGCTGATCGAGATGAATGACGCTGTGTGCAATGCTGTGCACCGCGCGATCGGTGCTCTCCGTGGTGAGATCATCCAGCATGATCACGGTTGAGTTGTTCTGCGCGAAGTAATGCTTGAGGGCGAGAATTTGCCGCCTGTAGCGCAGCGAGCTCTGTGCCAGCAACCGGATCTCCGACAGGCTGTCGATCACGACGCGCTTGGGCCGCAGCCGTTCGATGGTCTCGAATATCCGCTTGATGGTTTCGCCGAGCTCGAGATCCGACGAATAGAGCAGGCTTTGATGCTGATCCGGATCAAGCACGCTTTCCGGCGGCACCAGCTCCATGATCTCGATCTTGTCGCCAATGGTCCAGCCGTGCGATCGCGCGCCTTCGCGCAGTTCGCGCTCAGTCTCGGCCAGGCTGACGTAGATGCCAACCTCGTCATTGTCGGCCCCCGCCATCAGAAATTGCAGCGCGATCGTGGTTTTGCCGGTCCCGGGGCTACCCTCGAGCAGGTGCAGCCGGTTGCGCGCCAACCCGCCTCCAAGCACTTGGTCGAGACCGACGATACCGGTCCTGGCCCGCGGCAAAAGCTCCTTCATCGTATCCATCGGGATCGTCCCGGACATTGTCCTCTCAACTGGAAAGTCCGGGAGCCGGATGGTCCCGGATGCCGCAGCGGGATGCAGTACCCCATAACGCGAGAAGCGCGGTCAAGTTCCCGAAGGACCAGAATATTCTTCTCAATACAACAATTTAATGGGATCTGCGGCGCAGTGGAGTACAGTGGAGAAACATCAGTCATGGCGTCGAGGGCCGCATGGGGTCAAGCGCAGACGACTACCGCAAGCAGGCAGAAGACATGTTGCGCTGGGCGGAAGATTGCGATGCGGTTGCCACACGACTGCGCACACTCGCGGCGGAGCTCCTGCGGCAGGCGCAAGGCGCCGGTCCCGTGATCCAGCAGCAACAGCAAATCCAGCCAACGAAACGCGGCAACTAGCCGGCCTGCCCATGGAAACGAACCGGTCGGAGACGAGTTGTTGATGAGCACGATGATCGCGCTTTCGAAAACCGCGGATAGAGCTCATGGCCAAAACCCCCTCCCCGACCAAACCCGAGCAACCAGCCGGACCTGACCCGAAGGGTCCGCGCAATCCATACCCCGTGGACGAGCCGGTCGATCCGCACGGCCCCGGTTCAGAGCCGGATGTCCTACCGGGCAAGCCGGATAATCCGCTTCCGCGGTTTTGAACGCTCCGGCGCGCCGATCTACTTCATGGCTTCGGCGAGCTTGCGCGCTTCACTCGCCCGCTGGCGCAGCCGCCGTTTTGCCTTGGGATCAGCCGCAGCGTCAGCAAGTCCGTCAGCCTCACGCGCACGCGTCTTCAGCGTCTTGCGCTCGCGCGCCGCGACCAAAAGCGCACGAATTTGTTTTGCAGGCATATCTCCATCCAACCTTAGTCGATCAAGCTCCACGCAATGCCTCGAGCGCGGCTTCTTGCGACCATCGCCGCGCTAAGCCTTCCAGGTAGCGCCGCATCTCCGGGTCGCCTGAGATCTGCGCAGCCCACGCGCAATAGGCCGCTTTGGCGAGGCATTCCTCAGCGTGCCTTATCGTTTGCTGCTTCTCGTGCGGCCGCATGCAAAGCAAACGGCCGAACCACCGCGAGGTTTCCTATCGGACGCTTTGCGGAGCAGTAAGCCCTGTCCCGCAATCACATGGATCACCGATCACTCCCGCGAGATCGCACCAGGACCTCGCTGAGCGCCTCGACGAGGGTACGAGGAATGTAGGGCTTGGTGAGAACCGGAACGGCGGCGAACCCGTCCGGGAGCACGACGCGGCTGTAGCCGGTAAGAAAGATGAAGGGGATGTTGCGAGCCATTGCGAGCTTGCCCAGGCTCAGTCCCGAGTCTGCACCTTCGTCGAGTTGAATATCGATCATGGCTATGTCGAGTGTGCCTTCGGCGAGCGCCTCGCGCGCTTCCTGCATATTCACCGCGATGACGACATCCTCGGCGCCTGCCTGCCGGAGAATGTCCTCGATGACGGTGGCAATCAGGAACTCGTCTTCGATCACCAGGATTCGCGTCCCTTGCAGCGGCCCGGGCTGGGCAACTGGAGGGCGCAGCCCGGGCCCGCCTGCGGTATCAGGCGGTTCCGCGGGACTGAGATAGACACTTGGATTTTCCATCGCGGCCTCGATTGGTGTTTCCATTTGGACCAGGATGTAGCGTGCGCGGCCTCGCCCATTCATTTAAAAAAGACGCAGCAATGCGTTTCGCGCCGATGTACAGTCCGGCAATGCGGCACTAGCAACTGGTCACGAGGCCGCTGCTGAACGGGGGCTCGATGCCAAATACGGCGGCCGTTTCGCCGCGACTTGTACCCTGCGAACGCTGTCCGCTGCGTCCGCTGCGTGTCTTCCGTGATTTCTCCGCAGAGGAGCTTGCCTTCGTCGGCGAGTTCAAATCCGGAGAGCTCACAGCCCAGCCCGGGACAACACTATTCATGCAGGGCACCAATAGCGCGCATCTCTACACGCTCCTGTCGGGGATCGCGTTTCGCTACAAGATGCTGCCGGACGGCCGGCGACAGATTCTGAATTTTGCTTTCCCGGGGGAGTTTCTTGGACTCCAGGGTTCAATTGCCAACGAGATGCAGCACTCAGTCGAAGTTCTCACCGATTCCGTGCTGTGCGTGTTTCCGCGCGACAAGCTCTGGGATCTGTACAGCCGCTATCCCAGCCTCGCCTACGACATCACCTGGCTCGCGGCGCGCGAGGAGCAGTTCCTCGACGAACACCTGCTCAGCGTGGGCCGGCGCTCCGCGCTCGAGCGCACGGCATTCATTCTGCTACACCTCTATCGCCGGGCTGAAGACGTCGGACTCGCCAAGGACCGCAAGGTCGTGTTTCCGTTCACCCAACAGCACATCGCCGATGCGCTCGGCCTCTCGCTGGTCCACACCAACAAGACATTGCGCCGCCTGTACAACATGAAGGTCGTGCGCTGGCAAGGTCGCGAGTTCGAGATTCTTGATTGGGATCGCCTTGTCAAGATCGCGGTTTATGAGGAGGCCGACAGCAAACCGCGGCCATTGATCTAGCGTAGATCATCAGGCGGCGTTCATGGCGACAGGTGGCACATGGTCCGCCGCCGCGTCCGTTGCGCGCCGCGCCACCTCGACGACAGCAGCCAAGGCCTCACTAAGACTTGAGACCACCCGATCCGCTCTAATCGTGTCACCCAGCGCGGCAGCGTCAGCCTCCCCCTGCCAAGCGCCCAGCATGATCACCGCATCAGGCCAGCGGCGTCGCAAACGGCGAACGGCGTAGCGCATATGCGCGGTGCTCGTGGTGTCGACATAGGACAGGCACACAACCGCCGGGCCGGTTCGTTCTCCGGAGCTCGCGGCGGGGCTCGCAATATCCTCCCAGCTCCCGACTCGCGTTTTCAGGCCGTGCTTCTCCAGCAGCTGGACCAACATGGCGGCAACGGCTTCGTCAAGAGGTCCCCTCCCCGGCAGGCAGAGAACCGGTGCGCCGGATCGCCACGACAATGGGAGTTCGTCCGGCTTAAGGACCGCGACGGCGGTTGAACGGTCCGCAACAGCTTCCACCGCTGCTGCGCTCTCCGCGTCGTGGGTCTCACCGGAGGGTTGAGCATCGTCTTCATCGTCCAGATCGTCGACGAGCTCGAGCGCCGCCGCCTTGATACTCTCAGTCTGCGGGGCACCCAGCGCACCCCGCAGCACGTCATTCTGAGCGAGCTTGAGCCCAGGCAGCGCGACTTCGTCATAATAAGCGGCAAGCCGCCCTTCCTTGAGAAACTCCTCGGCCTTCTCGACCGCTTCCGCCGGATCACCGGCGAGCATGCGTTGATAGAAGAGTTCTGCCGGCGAGAGCGGCGGGCGATCACTCAGCATCACCTCGAGGAACTTGAATCGATCGACATAGCGACCCAGCACGACCAGACACACGGTCAACGGCGTCGCCAGGACGAGCCCGATCGGCCCCCAAAGCGCAGTCCAGAACGTCGCCGAGGCAACAACCGCGACCGGGGAGAGCCCGGTGCTGTGGCCGTACACAAGGGGTTCAACAACTTGCCCGACCAGAGGCTCAACGATAAGGAACAGGGACGCGGTCAACAGCAACATGCTCCAGCCTGGGTCGACGGCCGCGGCAAGAACCAGTGGAAAGATCGCCGAGATCGCGGCGCCGACATAAGGAACAAAGCGCAGAACTGCGCTCAGGATTCCCCACAGGATCGCGCTGGGCACGCCGATGAGCCAGAGACCCGTTCCGATCACGAGTCCAAAACATCCGTTCAGGATAAGCTGAAATAGAAACAGCCGGCTCAATCGCCGGCCGCCGTCATCGAGCGCCGCCGTTGTTTTTTGCAGGTCGTGCGTCCCTGCAAGCTTGATGAAGCGGTTCCGCAGATCCTCGCGCTGAAGCAGAATGAAAACGACGAAGATGGCCACAATCCCAGTCGTCGTCAGGGGACGCAGCAGTGGTGAGATGAGCGCGACCAGACTCTCCATCGCCGACGGAGGGGGTTGGCGCACCTCGACTGGAATGGGCTTTCTCTCCTGGTCAAGTGGCCGTGTCGCCGGGGTTGCCTGCGCTGGCTCGGGTTGGCTGAGCTCGTTGCGCAAGTCCTGCAGGACATCCGCCGCGCGCTCGAGCGTGCCGCTGGCTGCCGCCGTACCCCGCAAGGACCGGATCTTCTCCTGCATTGTGTACTCGTAGCGCGGCAGCTCGCCGGCGAGTTGCGCCAGCTGGCTCGCAATCAACCCGCCAAGCGCAAAGATGCTGGCAAACGCGAACAGCACCACCGTCAACACCGCCACGGGGCGCGGCAACCGCGCCCGTTGAAGCACGCGTACGAAAGGCGCAAGGGCGAAGCTGAGAAGGATCGCCAACGCGACGGGTATGAATATGTCGCGCCCAAGATAGAGCGCACCGATAATGATCGCCGCGACCACAGCCCCCGCCACGCTTCCCATGTCGGCGATCACCTTCCAAAATGTGCCGGGAATGACCGGCGCGGGCCACGACCTCTGGAAAAGCAAACCGTGAGGCTTTCGATGCGTCAGGCTTCGGCGTTGAGTTTGGCAAACAACGTTCGAGCGCTCGCATTGTTCCAAAAACCAAGCGGCAGTGGGGGCGCGGACGTCCTTCGCTTTCGTTGCTGGACACCCCGCCGCGCTGGAAAAGGGGCGCCGGTTCAACTCTTCGGCGTGGTGCACGGCTGTGTGTTCAACATGAATGAGCGTTCAAGAATTGGCCGCGACATGCGCGGCGGATCAGTCTCGGAACACCCCCTTCGGGACCTGCGTTGACAGAAAGACCTAAGCTTTCCGGAGCAAACAAATGAAACTGCCCAGCCATGATCCAATTCTGAACGCGAAACGCTTTCGCCTTCTTGCGCTGGAGAACCTGGAACGCGCTCAATTTGCCAAGAGCGTCCCCGAGCGCCGGCACCATCGCACGCTCGCCAAGCATTACATGTTCATGACCGAATCGGAGCTGGAGGTAGCGAGCAGACAGGAGGCGTTGCCATAGCCAGCGCGTTTCGATAGTCACACAGCCCTTCTCCTGTTCTCTTCGAGATGACCTCGCGGCGGACAGCATCCGGCTCGAGCACGAGCTTCATCAGCGTGGCTCAATTTGCCGAGCGCAGAACACCTCGTTTGATGAGTTTGCAGTTTGTCGCGGTCTCGTTGGACGTTTGTATTTGTTCTTCGCCGTCATGATTGATACGCCGCACTGCTCTCGACAAATGCTCGTGCTGGCATAGGAATAGAACACCGCCGGAGAGTGCGTGACTCTCCGGCGCTCAGGGCCGCGTCTTCTTTGTCCCGCGAATGTCGTGTAGCGCGCAACGGGAGAAAGAGTTGCCGCTGTTGGACAGCCCGAGTTGCCCGCAGAGAAGATGCGCGCCGCATTCGAGCAATGCACAGAACAGCAAGTGAGTGAACTATCTCGTGAATTCGCTCGCCGAACACCGATGCGGCGAAACGCATTCCACAGCACTTGTCCCGGACCGAGCCGGTCCGGCGGGAATCCTCCACGTGCCCCAAGAAAGCCCAGGCCGGAACCGCCCAGGTATCCGCGAACACATCGCGAACTATGTGCCGCCGTAATTGGGAGGCGACCCAAGTTCAAGGGAACTTGCTGGCGCGAGCAGCACATGCACGGAACCGTACCGACTTCGCGATGCGCCAGCTTCAATCAAGGACGGGAGCACGGTGACACCAGCACTTTCCGAGCTGTTTGTATTGCTCACTTGGGCTATGTTGGCGCACGCCGAGCCGGACACGCTCGGGCAGGAAACCCACCAGGAGAAGAGCTATGTCGATGTCCAAGCGGAGCCTTATGGCAGCCGGCGCTGCCGTGTTGATCGGGCTCTCGTCCGCCGCCATCGCCCAGAGCAAGAAGTCGTCCCAAGTAACGACCATCGGCGAAGGCGAGGCGATGATGATCGGCCCGAAGGGCCAGCATCTGCACAAATCCAACGTCAAGATCACCGCCGCCCAGCACGAGGCCGCGATGAAGAAGGGCGCAAGGGAGATCAAGGCAGGCACCGTGATCTACAAGCAGGGTGGCAAGCTCTATATGCTCGAAGACAACGCCAACGAAAAAGCCTCGCAAAGCTTTCAGGGCAATTTCGACGTCGATTACTAGGCGAGAGCTTTTGGGCAGCTGACGCCACCGCGAGCGCGGCCACGCTGCGCTCGCGTTTGCTAATTCCCTCACCATGATACTCGTTGTCGGGAGGTAAATACCGTCGCCCGGCGAGAACCGCCCTGCCTCAACCCCGGCGCGAGCTTGTCTCTGAGTACGCGCCTATATCTTCCGATATATTTCTTTCGTTTCAAACCCGCGCGATGATCACCCTCGGCCGGCACCAGCGCCGTGCCGCGGGGGATTGGCCTCTCCCATAAGCCCCACCCGAGCCCGCTCCGGTGGGGCTTTTTTTGCCTCGCTAGCGGCCCTTCGTCGTGCGCCGACACGACACCTGCTGCGGATGAGGTTCAATGAATGGATTGGGTACCGCAATTCGCGTTGATGAATTGTGCGTTCTTGAGCGCCACCCGGACCTCACCTGACGTGCACCGCGCGTGCGCCCAGTGGCAACGAGCAGCACCGCAGAACATCGCGGGTGAAGGTTTCGGGACCAAGTCGTCCGCCTCGATTTCGCTCAAGATAAGCGCCAGTGTATCAAGCAGACGCACGCTGTTCAGTGTATCAAGCAGACGCACGCTGTTCAGCACCGCCCGCGTTATTTTCACCTGCGAAGGAGCGATGATCCGATGTCGAAGACGATCTTAGCCGCCGTGGCAATCCTGCTCGTGACATCCGCCGCGCAGGCGCAGACTCGGACGGCCGTGAAGGCTTGTGGGAAGGAGATCGAGACCCACTGTGGCGACGTGCAAGCCGGGGGCGGTACCGTACGGGATTGCATCAAGACACACCTGAAAGAATTCTCCCCGGGTTGCCAAGCCGCTTTTACGCGAGTCGCCGCGGCGGCGAAGGCATGCGCAACGGACACCAAACAGAACTGTGCGGGCGTGAAGCCGGGCGGCACTCGAATCGAGGTTTGCCTCAAGGCGCATTTCAAAGCGCTCAGCGCCGATTGCAAGGCAGCGCTGTCCGGCACCGCGGCCGGTCACACCTAGCTGGCGCCACTCGGCAGGGTCTCGCTTGCGGCCTCGAACGAAGACCCTCGTTCGCTCAACAGCGATGTGCACGCCTCCACGGCGGCGGGATCGTAGAGTTTGCCCTTGTGGCCTTCGATCTCATCCAGCGCGGCCTGAAGTCCGAGCGCCTCGCGATATGGCCGGCGCGCCATCATGGAATCCACCACATCGGCAACGGCGAGCACCTTGGCTTCGGGCAGAATGGCGTCCCCACGCAGACCTTGCGGATAGCCCGACCCGTCGAGCCGTTCGTGATGTTGTAGAACCATCTGCGCCACCGGCCAAGGAAATTCGATGCCCTTGAGGATATTGAAGCCGGCTTCTGAGTGCTGTTGAACAATTTGATACTCGATCGTGCTCAGAGGGCCGGGCTTGCTCAGTATTTCCGACGGGACTTGAACCTTACCGATGTCGTGTACGGCACATGCCAGGCGTAGCCCGTCGATCTGCGCCTGCGTCATCCCAAGCCTTTCGGCGATGGCGCACGCAAGCTTTGTTACCCGTCGCTGGTGGCCTGCCGTATAGGGATCGCGCAACTCCACCATTCCGGCCAACGCCTCGATTGTGTGCTGCATGGCGCGCTCGATCCGCCGTTGCTCGGTGTGATCGATGATCACGCCGATCAGCGCCGGCTGCCCGTCCCAGATCACGGTTGCGGCTTGGCCAAACACATCGATGGTGCCGCCGGAACGGGTGCGGACTGCAAATCGGTTCGGAGTGCTTTCCACCTCTCCCGTCAGGAGAGTGCGGGTCCGCGCAGCCATGCGATCGCGATCCCGTTCCACGACGAAAGGGGCCATCGGTTTGCCGATTACTTCGCTCGCCGCGTAACCGAGCATCGCCGCAAACCGCGGATTGACATAGCCCAGACTGCCGTCCTGACGGATAATCACAATCCCGGCCACTTGCTGCTCGACGAGCCGCTTGAACTGCAGCTCGCTTTCGCCGGCGCGCTGTTCAACGTGTCTAAGGTCGGAGACATCGCGATTGATGCCGCAGGTCATTGTGGTGCAGCCGCTTGCATCCTTGATGATGAACCAGCGCACCAGCACATGTCCGATAGTGTCGTCGCCAAAAATGGCGCGATGCTCCAACTCATCGCTCAATACTGGATTATCGGCCGCGCTCGCGCGCTCAATCACTCGCCGAACCAGCTCTGCGTCATCCGGATGAACGAAGCGGTCGATGTATTCGGCAGAGCGCATCGTGTAGCCGCGCGCCGCCTGCGCAGAGCTGCGGTAGATCGCATAGAACTGATCATTGAAGGTGAAAAGATTCGATTTGACATCATATTGCCAGGCCCCCGCGCGAGCGAGCTTGAGCGCGTTCAGTAATTGGGCGTCGGTCAAGGCTTGCGTGTGTGGCGCAGCGTTCGATTCAGATGAAGCGCGCGGGTTCTGGCCAGTGCCTGGCTCAGTGCAAGTTGTGGCGAGCTTCAGATAGTGGTCGATAATCCGTCGCTCGGCTGCGCGCAGTTCCTGGGTAGCGGATCCCTCGGCCCGCTTGAGCCATTCCGAGCATGCTCGAGATAATGCTGCGCCAGAGCGCGTGGAATGAGCATTTTCTGGCATTCCTGCCGAGTATGTCGATCGTCGTTACGTCTTGAACGAGCAACCCCTCTCACGAGCAATCTGCACCGACATTATCGTCCGTTGCAAGGACAACTACAGCAAATCATCATGCATTTGTTGTTGGAGATGCTGTCCCACCCGTTGGCAAAGCCAACGATCAGAAATTGTTGTCAAAGCCCTGACTATCGGCACGCGGGTATTCACCGCATAACCATATGCGCCTGACTTTATGCGACGACGACGCGCGCCATGCACAAGCCGTATGCCTAGGCGTTCGCCGCGCTTCCCGCCACGATCTCAATTTTGAAATCCGCCCCCTCCCAGCGCTGAGCCTGCCGCCAAAAAAACGTGAACAGGATCGTGCTGCCTGGAGCGAGATCGGTAGTCGGCAGGTCGGCGAAGTGAACACCGAGACCCGTATCCTGCGTGTCCAGATCGTGCGTCGTCTGCCATTGGTCGCTCGACCAGTGAACCATTGCTGGTTCGAACACCTCGATACGCAGGTTCTTGCCGGCGACGGTCTGCCGCCGCCGATCGAAGCGCCAGATCACGAACGGGGCGGTGACCTTCCGCAGCTGATAGCGTTGGACCGTTTGCGGCGGCATATCGAACACGCGCCCGTCCTTGAGCGAACGCACGAGCTTGGCGTGCTCGGCGTGCGCCCACACCAGCGGCATGGCCGAGCCTGAAGCGCGGCCGCGGAACAGCTCGCGTTCCGGGATATCATCGGCGTCCCAGACCTGCTCCGGCAAAAGCCCGGTTGGACAGGCACACGCCTCCAGCGTCCCGAGCAACCGCACGGCCTCATCCACGCGACCGGCGGCGAGCTCATAATGCGCGCGCTCGCCGGTCAGCAGCGGCCACGCGCGCCCGATGCCGGTTCCATCGAAGGCCCGGCCATCCTCGTGCTCGCCGTAACCATCCTGGTTGTAGCGTCGCCAGACCGGGCCTTGCGGCAGATCGACCTTGAGCATGCGATCAATCACCGCGACCGTGTTGACGATGCGCGGATCATGCGCGCTGCGCAAACCGAAGCGGACCAGCGCCAGCGCATCCGGACTGACGATATCGGCTGCAGGAAATCGGCTCGCGCCATCAGGTCGATTGCGGATGGCAGTGGTCGCATCAGCCGGCATTCGGTCGTCGATCAGATCGACCGGCCCGATACGCACGTAATAACCGTCGACACCGCTTTCGCTGGCGAGCCTGCTGCCGCGCGCATAGGTCCAGTTTTCGATGCTGTCGTTGATCCAATCGGCGGTTTCGCGCAGGTGCCGGATGGTCCGTTGCGGAAACCCGCGCGGCTCCAGGAAATTCGCTGCGGCAAGCAGCGCCGCCACGGTGACCCCCAGGCTGAACGGCGAATATCCGGCGTCCTCTTCCCAACGATCCTGTCGCGTAACCGGACCGTTGCGGACGATGAACCCCGCGGCTTTCGCGACCATTTCGGTGAAGCGGTCCGCGTCGGCGGCGTCCAGCATTTTCTCCCGCAGCAGCAGATCGAGCACCAGGATCGGGAATGCGCATTCGTCGAGTTGTACGCCGCCCCAATACGGTGTGCCGTCGAGCCACATGTTTTGCGGCCAATGGCCGTCGGCTTCCTGCACCGCTGCCAGATAGGCGACGACGACGCGCGCCGGCAGCCGCAGCCCTGCGGCGATCAATCCGCCAGCTGTCTCGGCGAGATCGCGCGGCCAGACCAAGTGGTACCCGCCGAGGTCGTCGTCACCTTTGGAAAAGCCCCAGGGAATCGACAGGCTCGCAATGATGCCGCCGGCGAAGCCGAAGGGTTCGTGCGAGAGCATGACCGCGACGCTGGTCCGATAATGGTCGGTAGTGTCGGCTGGCGGGAGTGTCAGCGGATGGGCGTTTTCGAGGACTCGGCGCCAGCCGGCAATGTAGTCGCGGGACGCGCTGGCAAAGCCGTAATTGAGACTCGAGCGCACCCGATGCGCAGCCTCTTCGGGGCTGGCGCCGAAGCCGAGAGCGAGCGTGACGTCCTCTGCCTGCGAAAAATCGATCTCGCCCGTGAGCGCGACATTGCCATTCTGGGCGCGAGTCCAAGACGGATCGAGTTCGCCATGCCTGGCGAGAACCTGCCAGCCATCGGAGTTGCCGACGAACCCGGCACTGGCATTGCGCCATGGCACCGTACAGGCGAGCGCCAGGGCGGTGCCGCGCCCTTGCGCAAACAACATCGGGACACCCTTGTAGGCCCCGAGCCAGGCGGTGTTGTCGGCGCCGGCGTTGACAAGGTGCGGAGCGAGCAGCGCAAACACGCGATAGCGCTGGCCGTCCAGCGACTCGAACACGATCCGCTGCAGCAGCACGTCGCGGTAAGGGTCGCAGATGACGTGTTTGGTGATGCGGTAGCGACCCGGGTGAACGTTCACCGTCTCGTAGGCCGGCACGCCGCTCGCCATGCAGCGCGTGCGGTGTTCGGCGTGGCGCTTTTCTTCGGAGAAAAAACCATCGCCGTCGGTGACGATGAGACCAAGGTCACGCGTACAAGCTTGATCCGGGCGCCGATAATAGATCTCGTTGAGGATTCCGTGGCTCATGGTGAACCAGATCTGGCTCATGGCCGTGAGCGCGGTGCCGATACCTGTCTTCGCGCTCGAGGTCCAACGCGCTTCAATTCCCGGCCATCCGGGTGCGGCCGAATTGGCCGAATAGGGCCAAGCGGTGATCATGCTCCGAGGGTCCTCCGTCGCATCGCACGCGCATTCACTGGAGTGCGAGCGGGCGTGGCCGCATCTCGAGCGCGTGCGTTGGAGGCAAGCTTTTCGCAGAAGAGGGCCGCTGTCGATACCTCTGCGGCCTTAATGGGGCCTAGTACCGCTGATTTGACGTTACGGCCATAGCGCCACCCCTAGCGACGCTCCGCAGGTTCTGCAGCCCTGCGGGCGGCAAGGGTGTGCCCAGTCCTTGGGTTCACCAAGTGGGTACGTCCGCAGGCCGTGCAGGCGACCGCCTCATAAGCCTGCTCCTCGTCGTCGAGGCCCGCATCCTCGGCCCAACCTTGAACACGAAGTCCGAGCGTTGGGCACTCGTAGAGAAACACGATTGCCATAGATTGTCCCCCACCTACGCGGCGCGCTTGAGCTGCATGGTTTCCACGTGCGAACAGGCATCAAAGAAGAAAATCTCAACTCCCGGCAAATCCCCCAAAGGCGGGATCGTACGCACGTGCCGGAGGACGGCAGCACACTGCGGACAGGTCAGGGTCGTTGGCGCACGTTTTTCCATGCTGGATGTTACGAAGGCCCAGCACAGGCGGAAACTCCGGGAATCTACGTAGGTATGCTGGTCCTGCCGACTCGTTGCGCGGCGGCAACAGCGCTGGCAGCGCCGAAAAAGAAGTTGAGCCCCGCCGTGGGTGGGCGGCGGGGCTCACTCAACAAGGACGCCGTGGTTGCAATGGGGTTTACGGCGCCGGGGACAAGGCGGATTTTCGCAGCTGATGGTTAAAAAACCGCTAAGGCCACTCGCGATTCTCCTGCGCGACCGCCAGCTTTCCCGTATTCCGGCCATGTTTGTGGCTGCCGGCGTCAGCCCATTCAGTAGACGTTTCGCTGATAAAGACGCCGCGTGGCCCACCATGGGATTTGCGTTGTGTATCGCGCATTCCCAATCTGGTGCGTGATCGCGTCTGGACCGAGCTTCTGCTCCTCATTGATGGTCGCCTGGCCTTCGGTCGTCACATCGCGCGCATATTGCGCGAAAGGAAGTGGTAGCACCCAGGACAACGAACATGCTGGCTAAGAGAACTTTGGCTTTCTTCAGTTTACCTTCTTTAGATTTGGCCTCGTCACACACTGACAAATAGCGGCGGCGGCCGCCGTTCCGCGATTGCACAAAGGCTGGATGATAAATTCATCCGTCCGTCACCCGACAGACAAATCGACCAACGATTGTTTGTTGTTCAACAATTCGGCTTGCGATGCTGTCCAACGATTCGCCTGACGAGTGTTCTCCGCTAGCCCTTCCGGCGTTGCTTTTTCGCCGCCTTCCGCGCCCTGTAGCGCTCATCGCGGGCGGCTTTTTGTTCGGCCAAGAGAGCGGCCTCGCGCTCGGCCCGCTCGGCTTCTTCCCGCGCCCTCGCTTCTGCGGCCTCCCGCTCAGCCTGCGCGGCGAGTTCTGCTGCGAGGCGGGCCTGCTCGGCCAGTTCGGCTTCATGTGCAAGCTTGGCGGCTTCCCGCTGGGCGACGCGAGCAGCGCGTTCTGCCAACATGGCTTCTCTTGCCCGGCGTCGCTCGGCGACCGCCGGATCGTCCGGCCCGGGCGCTGCGCGGAATCTTCCCAGCATCGCCCGTTTTGCCGCAGCAGCGTCGTCCTGGCGTTGCCGATAGTCAGGCAACACGTTTTTCTTCATTGCATATCATCCCCTTGCTCTTGATCAGTGACGGGTTTCAACCCGCCAGGGATCTGATCAATCATGCGCTCTTCTGCATTCACGGAGTCTGCCGGGTGATTTTGCAATCTCCCGGCAGTTTGTCATTCGAGGTTACGCAGGCTGGATATTGCCGACGGCGATCTTACCGGTGCGGCGATCCTGCTGGGTATCGAAGGCGACTTTCTGACCTTCGTTGAGGCTGCGCATGCCGGCGCGCTCAAGGGCCGTGGCATGGACGAATACGTCCTTGCCGCCATCATCCGGCGCAATAAAGCCGAAGCCCTTCTGAGTATTGTAGAACTTTACAGTGCCCGTATTCATGGGATTCCTTTTACTGAGTTTGGGTACAGTCGAACCCAGGTGGCCTGAATGAGGTGACCTGCAGCTCGGTTTGGTCGATGCTTGGAGGGTTCTGAACGTGCGCCCAGCTCACAGCAAAGGCGAAACGGCCCGATGGTCCGGCCAAATGTCGATTGCGTCCACATAGAACCGAAGGGCGGTTTTTGCAAGCCGGTCAAAAGATCAGGACGGTCGCCAAGAAGGGAGAAGAAGATCGAGCCGACCGGCGGCGCACGCAGGTCAGGCCCGGCCCTCACCCGTAAGCAGACGTCACAGGATTGTCTCAGGACCTTCATACCCGCCGCAGTGCAAGCCGAATCGTCAGAATAGTGCTGGCCATCACAGCGGCCAGGCGAGGAATTGCCATGATGACCTGACTTTCCTCCTCATGGCTGAAGGGTCCCCTCGTTTCCAAGATGCCGGCGACCCATTGGCTACGTTTAGGTTCTTACCCCGATGAACAGCAATCCTTACGATTATCGACCACATGCCGACCAATGCCTGCGGATCGCTTCCCAGGTCACAGACGAGGCGACCGCGAGCTGGTTCCGGATGCTAGGTGCTAATTACCTTGAGAGGGCCGAACGCATCGGGCGCTAGTTTTGAAAATTCCGGGTCCTGCTCCATGCGCTCAAGCTGCGTGAGTTCGCGCGGCGCCTCCGACTGCGCGTCGGGCGTCACATCAATCACCTCCCGCTCGGGTCGATTTTCCGCCAGCCACTGCCCGCCCGATATGATAGGGCTCGGGACATAAATGACAGCGGACGGTCGCGTTTCGCCAACTACTCGACCTGACGCAAACTGGGAATAATCCTCTCCAAACAAAGTTTCAAACAAGTCACGTCGCCGCCGAGCGCGAGTTCAACGACCTTTCGGACGATGGCCTCGGCCCCGCCCTCCAGCATGGCAGCGGCCATCTGGGTCGATTTGTTGCGCGTGCCTTTGGTTCGGCCCGGGGTGTGGCCGCTTACGCCGGGCAGGAATTGGCCCTTGCGGTTGCGCGCCGGGGGGCAACAATGCGGATCATGACTGCCGAACGCCCCGCCGGTGTGATTCTGCTTGACGATATGGCGGACTACCCGCGCCACTCCGGAAAATTCATGCTGAAGTTACTGCTCGCGTGGATGGCTATGGGGTTCAGATGACCGGCCGTCGATGGCGTGCCGTAAGTGCGACCCGAACCATTTACAGCAACGGTTCGCAAAACGCGCCAATCCAGCGAAATCGCCTTGTCGTCAGCTTGCCTATCAGCGTTGGACTGCGAGTGTGATGTAGGACGAAAAGCCAAGCCTCAACGGAGCCTAAACCGATGCAACAGTTTGCGCGCGTATTTACAGGAAAGGAGGTCGTTCCCGTTGTCCTGAAGGGGAATGAGCACCTGGATCTTCGTCCAGTCGTGTCCGACATCACCCCGGATGCGATCGCCAGCGGAGCGTTGGCCAATTTCGATACAGCCCGTCTTTCAGCAATCAACGAGGACTTCACTTACCTTGCGCCGATTGACGGCGTTCGTCAGATCGCTGCTACCGGGTTCAATTACAGGAAGCACATTGCAGAATTCAAAATGCAACCGCCCACGGAGCCCGAGGTATTTCTCAAGGCTATCGGGTCTCTGGCTGGACCGCTCGACCCGATTTCCCGCGGCCCCAACCAAGGGGTGAAACTCGACTGGGAGACCGAACTCGCGATTGTCATCGGCCGCGAAACGAAGGACATCAGCGCCGCTGAGGCGTCCAACCACATCTTTGGCTACGTTTGTCTAAACGACGTTTCGGATCGCAGCACGCAGGTCGATGCGGAACACCAGCAGCATCTGGTGCGTGCCAAGTCGCGGCCGACATACAGTCCCATCGGCCCCTATCTGACGACTGGCATCGATGCGTCGAGGCTGGATGTCTGGACCAAGCTGAACGGCAAGTTCGAGCAGCAGGGCAATACCAGCGATATGCTTTTTGGCGTCAACGAGATGGTGGCCTACTTCTCTACTCACATGGTTTTGCTACCAGGTGATCTCCTGGCAACAGGAACCCCGCCCGGCGTTGGGTTCGGCAAAAACCTATTTATGACCGTGGGTGACGTACTTGAATGCGGAATCGCCCACCTTGGCGCGCAGCGACATGAGATCCGTCCGTGAGAAGCATGGCGCTGTTGCTGCGCGGGGGCCAGCGGCATCCACGCGACATGCCGCCTCCCTCCGTTTCGACAAAACGAATTTCCGAAATGGCTTCGATCAGGCACGAACGGCGAACGTGTCGAAACGCGCCTTGATTCCGCTGCTGCGCATGACGGCTGTTAACCGGTTGGCGCGGCCCGTTCTCCGACGTTCCCGCGTTTCTGTCGGGAAGACCGATTTGCTGATGAGGAAAGCTGGTCGGAGTGGCAGGATTTGAACCTGCGACCCCCACGTCCCGAACGTGGTGCGCTACCAGACTGCGCTACACTCCGACTGGCGCCCGGTATATAGCGGTGCCCCGAAGGGCGGGCAAGCACGAGCGCTCCGCTCTCATAGGGGCGGTTTTGGGCGGCCAATTGGCGTCCCCGCCATCGCGATTAGGCAGTGAGGAGGCCGGCATGGGCTACACATTCACACTGAGCGAGATCATTCCGGCGCCGCCGGCAGCAATCTACGACGCCTGGGTCAACAGTCGGGCGCACAGCGCCATGACCGGCAGCAAGGCGACGCAATCGCCGCGCGTCGGCGCCAATGTCTCGGCTTGGGACGGCTACATCAGCGGCACGAACCTCGAGCTGGTGCCGGGCAAGCGCATCGTCCAGTCGTGGCGCACGACCAAGTTCACCGACGCCGATCCCGAACTCCAAGATCGCGATCACGCTGCGGCCGGTCGCGGGCGGCACGCGCCTCATCCTGCGTCACAGCAACGTGCCAAGCGGGCAGACGAGCTACGAGGAAGGCGGCTGGCAGGCGAACTACTTCACACCGATGCAGGCCTATTTCACCAAGGCCGCAGCGCGTCTCGCGCGCAAGTATGCCGGAACCAAGAAGCCAACCGCCAAGGCCAAGGCGGGCCGCGCCAAGGGACCGGGGACCCGCGCCAAAACGGCGAGCCGCGCGAAGGTCGTGAAGCGCGCCAAGGCCAGCGGCCGCAAGCCCGCCAAGAGCCTGAGCCCGCGGCCGCGCAAGACGCGGCGGCCAGCACGGCGCAGGTGAACCGGACGGCACTTACCTCTCTCCGCACGCGGACCGGCTGCGGGGAGAGAAGTCCGCTTGGCTGCGACTACATCCCCACGAGGTCCTTCACCGTTTTCACGACCTCCTGGCACTTCGAGTTATTGGCCGCGTCGAGCGCTTTGGCCTCATTCAATACGTCCTGGTAGTGCGCATCGGCCCTTTTCTGGGCCTGTGCGATCGATTCCGGCGTGGGTTCTCGGCTGTCCTGCGCCCCAATCGACTGGCGCGCGGTCGGCCCATACATCGAGTTTGGCGCACTCACGGCCTTCTCGATCTTGTCGATTTCGCTGGTACAGGGTCCGGCGCTCGCGGCAACGCCTGACAAGGCGAGAAACGCAAGCGCGGCCAGGCTGGCACGGTTCATCGTATTGCCCCAATTGGAGGGATTATTCAGCGGTGGTGGGAACTTAGCATATTTGCCGCGCGCGAGGAGCCGGTCCCGGAGAATGGGCGGCTTGCGGCTTGCGTGCGTGGTTGGGGGTCCTCATGTTCGAATGCCTCGCGCTGCTGCTGCAGCTGCACGGCTGCTCGCCTGGAGCGGCCGCGGTCGCGGAGAAATCCGCGACGCTCAACGAATTCCGCTCCGGCAACGGACTCTCCGAGCTGCGTGTCGATCCGAAGATGGTCCAGCTCGCCAAGGCGCACGCCGAGGACATGGCACGGCGCGAGCACATGGACCACAACGGCTTCTTCGAGAAGCGCGGACCGGCCGGCGCCCGGGCCGAAAACGTGCTCTACGGCTGCAACAATACGACCTGCACGATCCAGAACTGGATCAAATCGCCGGGCCATCGTTCCAACATGCTGCTCGCCGACGTGAAGACGTACGGCCTTGCCTCCGCCAAGTCCAAGTCCGGCGTCGAGTACTGGGCGCTCGAGCTCGGCAGCGGCAAGTAGGACGCTGGGCTGGTCCTTGGATTTCCGCCAGATCCGCTACGCTCTGTCGGTCGCCAAGGAGCGAAGTTTCACGAAAGCTTCGGTCCGCCTCAACATTTCGCAATCGGCCGTGAGCGAGCAGGTCAAGCTGCTCGAGGCGGAGCTGGGCTTCCCGCTGTTTCGGCGCACGTCGCGCGGCATCGAGCAGACCGAGCGCGGCCGCACGTTTCTATACGAAGCGGAGCGCGTGGTCGGCGACGTGCTGAGCCTCACCGATACGGCGAGGCGGCTGCGTGGCGTCTTGGCGGACACGCTGACGATGGGCATGGGATCCGGCATGGCGCAGATCTTCATGCCGCGGCTGTTTGGTCATCTGAATGGCGCGCTCGCCGGTGTGCGGCTCGAAATCCTCACTGCGCCCACGAAGAACATTTTCAACGAATTACACGAGGAGCGGATCGACGCCGGTATCGCGATTGAATCGGATCCGGATCGCGTCCCGGCGGGCCTGGTGTTTGATCGGCTCACGCAAGCCGAGATGGCGTTGATCGTGCATCCGAAGCACGCGCTCGCTCGCACGCGCCAACCCGTCGATATCGGCCGGCTCATGGCTGAGCCGATCATCATGAGCGAGCTCACCGTCGGCTACGGCCAGGTCGTGTCGTCCCTGTTCAGCGATCTCGGCATCCGTCCCAACATCCTGGCGATCGCTGACAACATCGAAACGATGAAAGCGATCGTGCAGGCGGGCAAAGGCATCGCCATCGTCCCGCGGGCGAGCGCCGCCAACGAAATTAAGCTCGGCGCCCTGAAAGCGCTGGCGATTGCACCGGCGCGCAGCGTTGCTCTGAGCCTGTTCCGCCGGCGGCAACCGATGTCGCGGCGCAAGGAAGCTTTCGTGACGGCGCTGCGCGAGACACTGAAAGATTAGCTATCGGAAATTCCGATAGCCGCATGTGCAATCGATCTTTGACTTGAGCTCCCGGTAGCGGTTCTATCATGCCTCGCATGCGGCCCCGCGCCGCGCAGGCTAGCGCACAACGGCATGTCCCTCACCGCCTCTCCTCCCCGTTTGCGCATCGGCATCGACACCGGCGGCACCTTCACCGACATCGTTGCGGTCGATACCGGCACCGGCGCGATGCGGGTCACGAAGGTGGCGAGCACGCCGACCAATCCGGCCGTCGGGCTGGTGCGCGGGATCAAACAAATCCTCAGCGATGCGCAGGCAGGGTCGGAGGCGGTCACGAGCCTTGCCCATGGCACCACGGTCGCGACCAACGCGCTGCTTCAAGGCGAGATCGCCTCACTCGGTCTGATCGTCAGCGCGGGCTTCCGCCATATCCTGGAGATCGCGCGCCAGTCGGTACCCGAGGGTTATGGCAACTCCTACTTCTGGGTGAAGCCGGAGCGCATCGTGCCGCTGCGGTTCGTGCGCGAGGTCGGCGGCCGGCTCAATTACAAGGGCGAGGAGTTGCGCGCACTCGACGAAGCAAGCGCGCGCGCTGCCGCCGCGTTCTTCCGCCGCCAGGGTATACGCGCGATCGGCATTTGTTTGATCCATTCCTACGCCAATCCGGCGCATGAACGCCGTGTCGCAGAGATCGTGTCGCAGGAATATCCCGAGGCGGTGTTGTCGCTCTCCTGCGACGTACTGCCGGAATATCGCGAATACGAACGAACGGTCACCACTCTTGTTGATGCGTTCGTTAAGCCGCACATGGCCCGCTACCTGGCGCGCGTCGCGAACGAGCTTGGCCCTGGCCTTGACGACAAGCCGTTCCTGGTGATGCAGTCGAGCGGTGGCGTCGCGAGCGCCAAGCAGGTGGTGCAGAAGCCGATCACGACGGCGCTCTCCGGACCGGCCGCCGGCGCGCTCGGCGGCGCGGTGATTGCCAAGCTCGCCGGCTTTGCCGACGTGGTGACGCTCGACGCCGGCGGAACATCAACCGATCTTTGTTTGATCGAGGGCGGCACCCCGCACGTGACCAACGGCGGCGCGGTCGGGCGCTTCCCAGTGCGCATTCCGATGATCGACGTGAAGACCATCGGCACCGGTGGCGGATCGATTGCCTGGATCAGCCGCGAGGGCCACCTCAAGGTCGGTCCGCGCAGCGCCGGCGCCGAGCCCGGGCCGATGTGCTACCCGAACGGCGGCGACGAACCGACCATCACCGATGCCAACCTGGTGCTCGGGCGCATTCCGGCGGCGCTGATCGGCGGCGGCATCGCGCTTGACGTGGCGCGGGCACGGACCGGTCTCGCCGCGCTGGCGCAGCGACTTCCCGGCCGGCTCAGCGTCGAGGCATTGGCGCACGGCATCATCGAGATCGCCAACTGGAATCAGGCCAACGCGATCCGCCAGATCACGATCCAGCGCGGCATCGATCCGCGCGCCTTTGCGCTGCTCTCGTTCGGCGGCGCGGGCCCGGCGCAATCGCCGGCTGTGATGGACCTTGTCGGCATGCAGGCCTGCATCGTGCCGCCCAACCCGGGTAATCTCTCTGCCTTCGGCCTGCTGGCGGTTGATTGGCGCACCGACCGCATCGCCACCAAGGTGATGCACGAGGACGCGATCGATTTCGCGGTCATTGCCGAGCTCTATGAAACGATGGAACGCGACGCCACGGACGCGCTGATGCGTGATGGCATCGCGCGAAGGAAAATCCGCCTCGTGCGCGAGGCCGACGTTCGCTACGCCGGGCAGTCGATGGAGGTTCGCGTGCCGGCGCCGGCGGGCGAAATCAGCCGCAATTTCTTCGCCACGCTGATCGACGCGTTCCACGCCGCGCACATGCGCACATTTGGCTACAACTATGCGGGCCGCCAGAAGGTGGAACTCGTCAATTTCTGCGTGTCCGGATTTGGCGTGATCGAGCGCCCTGCCCTGCCCGTGCTGGCGGAAAGCGGCGGGGTGCCGCAGCCGAAAGCGACCCGGCCGGTGTATTTCGCCGACATGTTCAGGGACACGCCGATCTATGATCGCGCAAGTCTTCCGCCGGGCCATCGGCTGACGGGCCCTGCGGTGATCGAGGAATTTGGCTCGACCACCGTGGTGTTTCCGGATCAATATGTTGATGTTAATCCGCATGGAATTCTGATCGTGCGGCGAGAGCGAGGTCGTAGCCCATGAACCTGCACGCGCCTCCGATCAGTTCCGAAGCCGCCGTCGCCGTCGATCCGATCATCCTGCAGATCGTCGAGGGCACGCTCAACTCGATCGAGGCCGAGATCGAGTATGCGATCGAGCGCACCGCCCGCAGCCCGATGATCCGCGAGGCGCATGACTACCGGGTCGGATTGTTTGATCGGCACTGCCGCAAGCTCACCGGCCGCTCCTACTCGGCGATGCCGAACGCGGTAGTGCGCGATTTCCCCCCGCACACCATGCGACCGGGCGACGTTTATCTGATGAACGACACCTATCTGACCGAAGGCAGCATCGGCCACCTGCCGGATCTGTGCAGCACCGTACCGGTGTTCCACGACGGCGAGGTCGTCGCCTATATTCAGGCTTTCGGTCATCACGACGATATCGGCGGGCGCGTGCCGGGCTCGATGCCGGGCACCGCCGCGACCGTATTCGAGGAAGGTCTCGCCATTCCGCCGGTGAAGCTCGTGAGCGAAGGCGTGCGCAACGAGGCGGTGTTCACCATCGTCAAGCGCAACACGCGCGTGCCGGAGATGCTTGCCGCCGATCTCGACAGCGAGATGCAAGCCTGCCTCATGGGCGCGCGGCGCATGGCCGCCTTGTTCGAGCGCTTCGGCCGCGCGCAGGTCGAGGCTTGCTTCCAGGCGATCCTCGACAAGTGCCGCGACATATTCCGCAACGAGCTGCTGCCGCGCATCGCCGATGGCGAGTACGCCTGGGAGGACTACGTCGAACACGACGGCGTCACCGACCCGAAGTTGCACAAGATCGTGCTGAGGATGATCAAGCGCGACGGGTCGATCACGCTCGACTTCACCGGCACCGATCCGCAATCGACCGGGCCGATCAACTGGCCGGCCGACTACGCCGACGGTGCGTTCCTGATCAAGTGGATCGCCCCAATCCTACGCAATCTTGCTGATTCGCCGGAACGCGCCGCCGAGATCCATGTCAACGAAGGCGTGTGCGAGATCTTCAACGTGAAGTTCCCACCCAAGGGAACGCTGATTACGCCGGAATGGCCAGCCGCCACCAACGCACGCTCATTTGTGCTGCTGCGCTGCCTCGGTCTGCTCGCCGGCGTGGTGGCACAGGCGGTGGATGGCCGCATGCCGGCCGATCAGGAAACGATCCGCTACACCGGCTTCTTCGGCACTGACGTCGCCGGCAAGCCGTTTCTGTCGCGCGAAGTGCTCGGCGGCGGCTCGGGCGGGCGCTATTACGCCGACGGCAATGACGCGATCCATATTGTGCCCGATTCGCGCAACCAGCCGGCCGAGTTCACCGAGACGCGGTTCCCGCTGCTGGTCGAGAAGCTGGCCCTGCGCACGGACTCCGGCGGCGCCGGCCAGCGCCGCGGTGGGCTTGGTTATGAGAAACACTACCGCGCGCTCGTCGATTGCCGCACCATCGTCACCGCCGACCGCGTGCGGCTCGGCTGCTACGGCGTGAACGGTGGCAAGGCCGGTCAACCGTTCTGCGTCACCGTCGATCTGGATGGTGCATCGCGCGATCTCGGTGGTTTGGTTGACGGCGAGCCGGTTCTGGCTGGCCAGGTGGTGCGTGTCGTGACCACCGGCGGCGGTGGCTGGGGCGATCCGCTGGAGCGCGAGCCGGATCTGGTGTGCGCGGATGCGATCGAGGGCCGCGTATCACCGGAGGCGGCACGTGACGCGTATGGTGTGGTGCTCATTGCCGCGGGCGATGAATATCGAATCGATATAGCGGCGACCACGCAATTGCGGAGTGAGCTACGCGCCAAACGCGGCGGCCCACTGCCGGTGATCGACCGCGGCGAAGGCTACGAGAAAATGTTGCGCGGCGAATGCACGCCGCGGATGCAGTGACTTGTTGTAGGACCGGGAAATGGCAATCGAAGTCGCGAAAGTCGAGCTGAAAACCGTTCAGGACGCGGGCGGGCTTGAACAGAAGATCTCCGAGGGCGCGTTCACCGCCGATCAGGTGATCGCCGTGATCGGCAAGACCGAAGGCAACGGCGGCGTCAATGATTTCACGCGCATCCTCGCCGATCAGGCCTTTCGCCGCGTGCTCCTAAAACTGGGCAAGCGCAGCGAAGCCGAGGTCGCCAAGATCCCGATGGTGTGGTCGGGCGGCTGCGACGGCGTGATCACCCCGCACGCCACCGTGTTTGCCAAGACGCCGGCCACCGGACGCCCGACCGCATCGCGCCTCACCATCGGCACCGCGATGAGCGTCGAGTTGCTGCCGGAGGATATCGGCCGGCCGGCGATGGTGGAGAAAGTCGCCGAGGGCGTGAAGGCGGCGATGCGCGACGCCGGCATCGATGATCCCAACGACGTGCATTACGTGCAGACGAAGACGCCGCTGCTGACGATCGACTCGGTGCGGGACGCCGAAAGCCGCGGCAAGCATGTCGCCTGCGAGGTGCACGACTCCATGGGCGTGTCGAATGGCACCACCGCACTCGGCATTGCCGTCGCACTGGGCGAGATCAAGATGCCGAAGGCCGAGCAGATCTGTAAGGATCTCGATCTTTACTCGTCGGTTGCGTCCTGCTCATCGGGAGTCGAGCTGACGCAGGCGCAGATCGTGCTGCTCGGCAACAAGCCCGGCGCCGGTGGGCGTTACCGCATCGGCCATGCGGTGATGCGCGACGCGCTCGACATCGATGGCATTTATGACGCGATCCGCAACGCCGGACTCAATTTGCCTGAGCGACCGCGCGCCGAGGACCTGCATGGGCGGGTCGTCAATTGTTTCATGAAATGCGAGGCTGACCGGCGCGGCACCTTGCGCGGGCGACGGCAAATCATGCTTGATGACTCCGATGTGCATCACCACCGCCACTCCAAGGCGGCGGTCGGGGGCGTGGCGGCGGCCGCGATCGGCGACCCCGCGGTGTTCGTCTCGGTCGACGCCATGCATCAGGGCCCGCAGGGTGGCGGCCCGGTTATCGCGATCGTCGATTTGGGCGAATAGGCACGCGGATTGCATAAGTAGATACGCGAGGGCATCGAGCACGGGAGACAAGCGAATGGCATGCGGACGGAATTTCTGGTGCGGCATCGTGGCGCTCACTCTCGCGCTGAGCGTGGCCCTCCCTGCAGCGGCGCAAGACAAGGTGACCGTCGGCGTGTTCCCGGTGAGCTCGTCGCTGCCGTTCTTCGTTGCGCGCGACCGCGGCTACTTCAAGGAAGAAAACATCGAACCGGAGATGGTCAAACTCATGGGTGGCCCGCCGAACGTCGCCGCCATGATGACCGGCCAGATCGAAGCGTCCGCCGTGCTCGTCACCATCGAGGGCATGAACGCCAACCTGAAGAAGCCCGGCGTCGCCAAGTACATTGGCGTGCACGTGCAGAACAAAGCCTCGCAGATGGAGCAGTTCGTGGTGCGCACGAACTCGCCGGCAAAGACGCTCGCGGACCTCAAGGGCATGAAGCTGATGTCCGCTCAGGGTCCCTCCAACATGACAGCCGCGAAAGCCGTGCTCGCCGCAGTCGGCCTCAAGGAAGGCGACTACACCATCGATCAGCTCGATATCGCCCAGCACGTCAACGTCATGACCTCAGGGACGTTCGACGGCGGCTATACGCTCGAGCCCAATGCGTCCACCATGCGCAAGCTCGGCGTCGCGCGCACGCTCGAGTCCGGCGTGATCGCCAAGTACATCCTCGGCAGCGATGACGCGGAAGCCTTTGCGGCCGGCTGCGCGTTGACCAGCGATTTCATCAGCAAGCGCCCCGAGGTTGCCAAACGCTTTGCCGCGGCGTGGGAGAAAGCGCTCAACTTCATCAACCAGCATCCCGATGAGGCGCGTCAGTACCTCGCCAAGAACACGTTCACGCCTGAGGACGTCGTCGATACCGTGCCGATGCTCAAATACGTGATGGCCAAGGATCTGACGCCCAAGCAGAAGGAGCAGTTCCAGAAGTTCATCGATTTCTCCGCCAGCGTCGGCACGCTGCCGGAGAAAGTGGATATCACCAAGTATCTGCAGGTGTTTTAGAAGCTCAACCTATCAGTTCGTCATGCGCGGCTTCGCCCGCGCATCTCGCTTAGGAGAGCACGCAGTGTTCCTAAGCGAGCATGGCCGGGACAAACGCGGCTATGACGAGGAGAGTAAGTCGGGTCAAAGCCATTGGATGACACGCCCCACCAAGCCTTCGCCCGCACGGCGCCGCACGTCACCATCCGCGGCTTGAGTAAGCGCTTCCCCGACGCGGTCATCTACGACAATTTCGACCTCGACCTGCCGCGCGGCAAGCTCATCTCCGTGTTCGGCCCCAACGGCTGCGGCAAGAGCACGCTGATCAACATGATCGCCGGGCTGTTTCCACGCGATGCCGGCGAGATATTGTTCGATGGCAAGCCGCTCAAGGACATCAAGTTCGGCTACGTGTTCCAGAACTATCGCGAAGCCTTGTTTCCCTGGCTGCACGCGTTCGACAACATCGCCTATCCGCTCAAGCTGATGGGCTTGCCCAAAGGAGAGCGTACCCGGCGGGTCGAGCAGCTGGTGGCGCATCTCGAGGTTAAGATCGACCTCAACCTTTATCCCTATCAGCTCTCCGGCGGCCAGCAGCAGCTCGTATCGATCATGCGCGCGCTCGTGGTCGAGCCGGAGATCCTGTTCCTGGACGAGCCGTTCTCGGCGCTCGACTACGAAATGACGCTGTTCATGCGGGCGCAGTTGCAGCGAATCTTCATGGAAACCGCGACCACGACGGTACTCGTCTCGCACGACCTCGAGGAGGCGGTCTACCTTGCCGACTGTATCCTGCTGCTCTCGCGCCGGCCCGCGCGCGTCGCCGACTTTGTGGCGTATAATGCGCCGCGCCCGCGCACGGACGCGACCCTGTCGGAACCCGAGTTCGTGCGCGTAAAGGCGCACTGCCTCGAGGTGTTCCAGCGCGAGGTGCGCAAGGGATGAAGCGCCTGACCCCATACCTGCCGATTGTCGGCGTCATCGGCTTGCTGCTGATCTGGACGGTGACCGTGTCGACGCGCCTTGTCGATCCGGTGCTGCTGCCCTCGCCGGCCGCGACCTTCCGGGCCATGTGGCATGGCATGACCAGCGGCAAACTGGGCGCTGATTTCCTGAAAACCGTCGAACGCACCATCGCGGCAACGGCGATCGCCGCGGTGATCGCAATCCCGCTGGGGGTCCTGCTCGGCTCGTCTGAGAAGGTTTATCGCTCGGTCGAGTTCGTGATCGATTTCTTCCGCTCGACACCGGCCTCCGCCATGTTCCCGCTGTTCCTGGTGCTGTTCGGGGTCGGCGACCGCACCAAGATCTCGGTCGCCGCATTCGGCGCCGCGCTGGTGATCCTGTTCAACGTCGCCTACGGGGTGATGAACGCGCGCAAGACCCGCATCCTCGCCGCCAAGGTGATGGGTGCGTCGCCGCTGCGTGTGCTCAGCGACGTGACCTTGCTTGAGTCGCTGCCGCAGACCTTCGTCGGCCTGCGCAACGGGGTCTCGCTCGCGCTCGTCATCATCGTGGTCGCCGAGATGTTCATCGGCTCGACCGACGGGCTTGGCCAGCGCGTGTTCGAGGCGCAGCAGCTGTTCGAAATGCCCGACATGTACGCAGCGATCTTCGCTGCCGGCGCGCTCGGATATGGATTGAACCTGTTCTTTCTGACGATCGAACGCCAGTTCGTGCACTGGTCCGGCAAATAACGGGCACGCCATGGCCGACGAGGATCTGACTCGCAAATCCGCAATCGAGCTCGCCGCGTTGATCCGTTCGCGCGCCATCAGCCCGCGTGAACTGCTCGACGCGCACCTCACCGTAATCGAGCGCGTCAACCCGAAGCTCAATGCAGTGGTGACATTGGCAGCTGATCACGCGCGCGACGCCGCGCACCAAGCCGAGGCTGCAGTGATGCGCGGCGACGAGTTGGGCCTGCTGCACGGCCTGCCGATCGCCATCAAGGATACGACCCGCACCGCCGGCATCCGCACCACGTTCGGCTCGCCGCTGTTTGCGGATCATATCCCGGAGGAGGATGCCGAGGTCGTGCGCCGTCTCAAGGCGGCCGGCGCCGTCGTCACCGCCAAGACCAACACGCCGGAATTCGCCACCGGTGCCAACACCGTCAACGACGTGTTTGGTGCAACCCGCAATCCCTGGAACCCGGCGCTCAGTCCCGCAGGCTCGTCCGGCGGGTCGGCGGTTGCGGTCGCAACCGGCATGGTGCCGCTGGCGCAAGGCACCGACTTCGGCTGTTCGATCCGCATACCCGCAGCGTTCTGCGGCATCGTCGGCATCCGCCCGACGCCAGGGCTGATCCCGAGCTACCCGATGGCGCTCGCCTGGGATCCGGGCCAAGTACACGGGCCGCTCGCGCGCAGCGCCGAGGATGCGGCGCTGATGCTCGACGCGATGGTCGGATTCAGCCGGCTGTCGCCGATCTCGGTGCACCCGCCGTGGGCAAGCGCGCGCGAGATCGTGGCGAAAGCCGAAGACGGGCGTGGGCTCAAGATTGCTTACGCGTCGGACATTGCCGGTATCGGGGTCGATGCCGAGATCGATACGATCTGCCGCAGCGCCGCCAAGCGCCTCGCCGACGCCGGCGCCCACGTCGAAGAAGTGGCGTTCGACGTGGCGCACGGGCGGGAGCCCTATCAGGCCTGGCGCGGCGCTTGGATGGTCGGTCAACGCTTCGAACACCTGCATCACCTCGAACAATTCGGCGAGAACCTCCGGGGCAACGTGAAGCGCGGGCTCGACGTGACCGCGCTCGATCTCGCCGCTGCGGAGCAGCAGCGGCAGGATGTGTTTCACCGCTTCCGCGAACTGTTCGAGCAATACGATGTGCTGCTCACGCCGGCCGCGCCGGTGCGGCCGTATCCGGTCGAGATGAACTTCCCCAACGAGATCAACGGCCGCAAGTTCGAGAACTACGTGGACTGGATCGCGCCCGCGTTTCTAATCACGTTGGTAAGCCTCCCGGCCGGCAGCGTACCGGCGGGCCGGACGCATGATGGCCTGCCTGTGGGTTTGCAGATCGTCGCGCCACGCTTCGAAGAGCCGCTGATCTTGTCGCTGGCAAAGATCGTGCAGGAAGCCAACCCGATCGGCTGGCCACCGCATTCGTGAGCGCCGAGAGGTTCTCCGCGCGTGCCCCAGGTACCCCCTCCCCGCGCGCTTCGCGCGGGGAGGAGAGCCAAGAACCGCAACCACGGCACGAAGCCCCTCATCTCCCCTTCATCACCAGTTCCCACAACCTGTTTGGGCTGAGCGGGATCTCCAGCAACTCTATGCCTCGCGCCGGGAGGCCCAACGCATCCTCGATCGCCTGCGCGAAAAGCGGGCCAACCGGAATGGCGCCGGCCTCGCCTGCGCCTTTGATACCGAGCGGGTTGAGCGGCGATGGCGTTACCGTGTGCCCAAGCTCCATGCGCGGAACGTCAAGCGCCGTCGGCAACAGATATTCGGCGAGCGAAGCGTTGAGCAACTGCGCCTGGTCATCAAACACCAGTTGCTCGTAGAACGCATTGCCAATGCCTTGCGCCACGCCGCCATGGATCTGACCGGCCAGGATCAACGGATTGATCACCGTGCCGCAGTCATGAACCACCACGTATTTGTTGATAGTCAGCGCGAAGGTGTCAGGGTCAAGCTCGACGATCATGGCGTGCACGCCGTTCGCGGTGGCGCCTCGGGGCGGACCGAAATACTGCGTCGCTTCCAGGCCCGGCTCGGTGCCGGGCCGCACCGCACCACGCATCGGGTTCGCCTTGAGCGCAAGCTCGCCGAGCCGAATCGATTTCCCGGGAATTCCGGCGATCGCCACCGCGCCGTCGGCAAGCACCAGATCCTGTTCGGCGCATTCGAAGTGCTCGGCCGCAAGCCGCAGGATTTTCTCACGCACAACCGTTGCAGCCGCGTTCACGGCGTTGCCGGCGACGACCGCGCCACGGCTCGCAAAGGTGCCGGCACCCCAATAGAACTGGTCGGTGTCGCCGGTCACGACGTCAACGTCACGCACGTCAACGCCGAGCCTGTCGGCGACAATCTGGGCAAAGCTCGTGTAGTGCCCCTGCCCCTGTGTGCCGATCCCGGTCACCAGGCTGACCTTGCCGTTGGCCTGCACCTGCACCTTGGCACCCTCATAGGGACCGATGCCGGTGCCCTCGACGTAACAAACAATGCCGATCCCGACATGGCGACCTTCCGCCCGCAAGCGTGGTTGCTCATCGGCGACGAATTGCCGGTAGCTGATCATTTCCAACGCCTTGTCGAGCACCGGGCCGTAGTTGCCGCTGTCATATTCGAGCGGCGCAAAATCTTGATAGATAATTTCGTTATTGTAGGGGAACGCCTCGGGTGGGATGAAATTGCGCCGCCGGATCTCGGCGCGATCGATGCCGAGCTCGCGCGCCGCGATGTCGAGCAACCGTTCGATCACGAATACGCCGTGCTGGCGCCCGGCGCCGCGATAGGGCGTGACCGATGGTTTGTTGGTAAAGACCGCTGTGAACGCGGAGTCGTAGTTCGGCACCAGATACGGCCCGAGCAAGGTGCACTGGCTGTTGATCGGCACGGTCAGGCCGTAAGGATCATAGGCACCCGTGTCGTGCAGGAACGTATCCTTCACGCCGAGAATCTTGCCATCGCGGGTCAACGCCATCTCGGCGTCGTGGATCTGACCGCGTTCCTGCGTCGTAGCGAAGAAATGCTCGAGCCGATCCTCGATCCATTTCACCGGGCGATTGAGTCTAATCGCGACCCACGGTAGCACCACCTCCTCCGGATAGAACAACATGATCTTCGGACCGAACGCGCCGCCGACGAACGGCGCGATGACGCGCACCTGACGCTCGCTCAGGCCCAGCATGCCGGCGAGCCCGTTGCGTAGAAACACCGGCGCCTGCGTTGTATCCCAGACCGTGAGATGGCCGGCACGCGCATCCCAGCTCGCCACGATGCCTCGCGTCTCGATCGGGTTCGAGGCGCCCCGGTCGTAGCGGAAGCGGCGGCGGATGACGTGATCGGCTTTCGCTGCTGCGGCGATGTAGTCGCCCTTGCGCTGATGCACGTGCGCCGCGACGTTGCCGGCGACGTCGTCATGTACGCGTGCGTCGCTCTGGCTCGCCGCAGTTTCGAGATTGGCTACGGCCGGCAACGGTTCGAGCTCGACCTCGATGTCGGCGAGCGCGTCCTCGGCGATGTAGCGGCTCTCGGCCAAGACGATCGCCAGCGGCTCACCGACATGGCGAACCTTGTCTTTGGCGAGCGGCACCTGGGTACGCTGATTGAACACGAGCCCAGCGATGGGCGGTGGCGGCACCAGCAGCGGCCCCGGCCGCCAGTATTCACCGAGATCAACCGCGGTGTAGATCGCAACGACACCGGCGCGCTCGCGCGCCGTCGTAACATCGATGCGCCGGATGCGCGCATGCGCGATTGAGCTGCGCAGAAACGCCGCGTGCAGCAAGCCGGGAAGCTCGACGTCATCGACGAACAGCGCTTGTCCGGACAAGAGCCGCCGGTCTTCATTGCGCGGAATGGGCGCACCGAAATAGCGCGTGCTCATGCGACCCTCCGCATCACCGCATCGACGATGTGCTGATAGCCGGTGCAGCGGCAGAGATTGCCCGAAAGCGCGGCGCGAATCTGCGCTTCATCCGGCGACGGATTGTCTTTGAGGAACGCGACCAAGGTCATGAGAATCCCCGGCGTGCAGTAGCCGCACTGGAGACCGTGTGCCGCGTGCATCGCTTCCTGCAGCGGATGTAGCCGATCAGCGGAAGGGGCGAGGCCTTCCACCGTCATGATCTCGTGGCCATTCGCCTGTGCGGCAAACATCAAGCACGAGCGCACGGGCTCGCCATCGAAGAGCACCGTGCAAGCGCCGCAGACACCGTGCTCACAGCCGACATGGGTGCCAGCAAGTTTTAGCTCGTGACGGATGAAATCGCTCAGCAACAGACGCGACTCGACCGCGCGCTCGTAGCACGCACCGTTGACGTTGACGACGACGGTGCAGAGATCAGTCGCCATCGCGCGCCCGTTCGGTTGCGGTTCTGAGCGCACGCCGCGTCAGCACACCGGCGAGATGGCGCTGATAATCCTTGCTGGCGTGCACGTTGCCCTGCGGATCGACGGCATCCTGGGCGATCCGCGCGGCATCGGCGAATGCCGCTTCGGAGAGCCGTTGTCCGATCAGCGACTGCGCCGCCGCCGCGGCAAGGATCGGTCGGTCCCCGAGCCCGCAATACGCGAGCCGCGCGTTGAGGCAAATCTCCTCCGGGTCGAGGGTCACGACGGCAGCAACACCGGCCAGCGCAAAATCGCCGCGCCGGCGCGACATCTCCAGGAACGCGGTGCCGCTGCGCGGCGGCAGCACCGGAAGCTCGATCGCCGTGAGCATCTCATCGGCGGCGAGCGCGGTCGTGAGCGCGCCGACGAAAAAATCTCCGGCTTTGATGGTCCGCTCGCTGGCCGCCGAGCGGGCACACAGCCGGCCGCCGAGCGCGCGCACGATGGCCGGCAGCTCGGAGGCCGGATCGGCGTTTGCAAGGTTGCCACCGATGGTGCCGCGGTTGCGGATCTGCGGATGCGCGATCTCCGGCAGCGCTTCGGTGATGAGCGGCAGGTCGCGCAACACGAGCGCTTCGCGCTCAAGCGCGCAATAGCGCGTCATGGCGCCGATGCGCACCATGCCGTCGACGCGCTCCATGCCCGCAAGCTCGCGCAGCGGGTTGAGGTCGATCAATACCGCCGGCTGCACCAGGCGGAAATTCATCGCCGGCACCAGGCTCTGGCCGCCGGCGAGGAAGCGCGCTTCTTCGCCGTGCTCCGACTTCGCGGCGAGCGCCTCCTCGATGGAATGGGCCGCTATGTAGCGGAACGGGGCGGGCTTCATCGGGGCGTATGGAGGCCTTTTTGCTCCCCGAGTCAAAGCCGTGATCCAGGTTCGCCATCGCTTCTGTCTTGCCGGCAGGCCCAAAGGGCGGGCAAAGTCCTGCACACACCGGACACACCACAGGGTTTCGAAGGCAAGATATGCGACTGATCCGCCAGCTGTTCCTCGTCCTCGCTCTGGTAGGGCCAAGCCTGGCGACGGCCCACGATGAGCTTGGGCGCGAACCGCGCGGTCCGGATTCGTTGGACCCGGGAACCCCAATCGCGCAGGCGGTGGGCACCGTCACGGGCCGCAAAGCGTTCCCCGCGGGCGCGATCAAATGAAGTCCAAGAGCCGGAAGGCCATCGCTCAAGAAGTGCTCAATAGCGAACGATTCCAAACGGAGCTCGCCGCCGCCGCGGAGAAACTTGGGCAACCCCTGAGCGAAGCGCGCAGGCACGCGGACACCGCTCTGCGGACTATGGTGAGTGTGCAAAGTCCATTCTTCAGATTCCTGTTTGCCCGTGGGCTCGGTCCCCTGCACGCACGCGCCTGGTCGCTTGACGTCGATTGGACGACGCTGAAGCGCCTGCAACAGGAGAATCCAGGCAAATCGCTGGTGTTCTTGCCGACACACCGCTCGTATGCCGACCCATACATATTGGCGAAAGCGCTGCGGGCAACCGGCCTGCCGCGCACCTTTATTCTCAGCGGTGACAATCTCCAGTTCTTTCCGGTCGGCACGATCGCCCGCCGCGCCGGCGCTATTTTCATCCGGCGCAGCTTCCGGGATGACGACATCTACAAACTGGCGCTGCGCGAATACATGCGATACCTGGTGGCGTCCGGGGCCAATCTCGAATGGTACATGGAGGGCGGCCGCTCACGGTACGGGCAAGCTCCGCCGTCCCAGGTACGGCCTTCTGCACTATCTGGTGGAGGCAACTGACAGCGGCGCCGCCGAGGATATCCTGCTTGTTCCCGTTTCCACGACCTACGACCAGCTGCACGAAGTGGGGAAGCTTGCCGCCGAGGAGGCCGGCGTTGCCAAGACCAAGGAAGGATTGCGATGGCTCGCCGGCTACGCCCGCGCGCAGAGCAAGAAGCTTGGCAAGGCTTACGTGCGTTTCGGCGAACCTTTCTCGCTGCGGGAGGCGCGTCCGCGGGGCGACACTGAACCGCAGCGCTGGAGTCTCGACAAGATCGCCTTCGAGATATTCTGGCGCATCAATCAGATCACACCGGTGACGGCGCCGGCGCTCGTGACCCTTGCCCTGCTCAGCGTGCGTGACCATGCGCTCACTTTGCAGGAGGTGCAGAACGTGATCGAACCAGTGCTGAAATACGTGGCGCAACGCAACCTGCCGACCACCGCGCTGGGTGATCTCTACGACACGCACGGCGTCGAGACAGTGTTGCATACGCTCGTTCGGTCAGGCGTTGTCGGCCGTCATGACAGCGGCCTGACGCCGGTCTTCTATATCAACCCCGGGCAGCATGCGGTCGCCGCGTTCTACCGCAACAGCGCGATCCATTGGTTCGTCAACCGCGCGATCGTCGAGCTCGCCGTCATGCTCGGCTCGCGCGCGGGAGCCGGCGACGCCATCGATCAGGTGCGGGAGGCGGCGTTCGCCTTGCGCGACTTGCTGAAGTTCGAATTCGTGTTCAGCGAGAAACCAGTCTTCCTGGATGAAATCACCACGGAAGCGAGCCTGCTCGATACGCACATGCGCGAGCACATGACGGCGCGAACGGCGGGCCTGCCGATCCTCAAACAGGCGCCATTCCTGATGGCGCATCGCGTGCTGCCGGCATTTCTCGAAGCCTACTTCATCGTCGCCGACCGGCTGGCGGCGCAGCCGGCGGACGCGCCGGTCGATGAACAGAAATTCCTGGCGCACTGCGTCGCGGTCGGCCGGCAATATGTTTTGCAAAAACGGCTGCGTAACCCGGAATGTGTCAGCCGCGAGCTCTTCGGCAACGCGCTCGCGCTCGCGTCCAATCGCGGTCTGCTGCAACCCGGCGCCGATGATCTTACCCAGAAGCGGCGCCAATTCGCTGAGGAAACGGCTGCCGCCGTTTCTGCCGTATCGGCTATCGGCGAGCTCGATTATCAGCTGCACCACGGCGCGCAGGGTCAAGGCTGATGAGCATCACCCAAGCCATCGCCGCAATCCAAGCCGGACCGCAAGGCCCGGAGATCGGTGCGTTCTTCGATTTCGACGGCACGTTGATCGACGGCTTTTCCGCCTTGGCTTACTTCACCGATAAGCTCCGTCGCCGCGAACTGGGGCTGCGCGAAGCCGCGGACATCATCAGGACGGCGTTGCGCGGCGACATGAATGAACGGGAGTTCGATGCTTTTTTCGCCAAGAATGTCGCCGAATGGGCCGGTCATCCGGAGGATGAGCTCACCGAGCTCTGGACGCGCCTGTTCCGGGACACGATCGCCGGCTGGATCTTTCCGGAAGCTTGGGACCTCGTGAAGGCGCACCAGAAAATGGGGCACACGGTGGCGATCGCGTCCTCGGCGACGCGCTATCAGGTCGCTCCAATCGCCGAAGAGCTGGGGATCGGCCACGTGCTATGCACGCGCGTGATGGTGCGCGACGGCAAGCTTACAGGCGCGGTCGACGGGATGACGCTCTGGGGCGCCGGCAAAGCCCAGGCCGTGGTCGATTTCGCGAAGCGGCATAAAATCGCGCTGGAGCAGAGCTACGGTTACGCGAACGGAAATGAGGACATCGCCTTCCTTAAAACCGTGCGCTACGCAACCGCCGTCAATCCGAAGCCAGCGCTGATCGCGGCAGCGCAACGCGAAGGCTGGAACGTGCTGCGCTTCGCGCCACGCCGCAAAGCGTCGTTGACGATGCGCGCGCGCAGCGCCGGAGCGTATGGGGCGCTCGCGGTCACCTCGCTCGGCGGCTTCGCCTACGCGCAAGTGAAGGGCAACAAACGCGCCGCGGCCGAATGGGTCAGCGCGAGCGGCAGCGAGGCCGTACTGGCGATCGCCGGCATCACGGCCGAGGTTCAAGGCGAGCAGCACCTGTGGGCGCACCGCCCCTGTGTGTTCATGTTCAACCATCAAAGCGTCGCCGATGGCTACGTGCTGCTGACGCTGCTGCGGCGAGGCATCACCGGCATCGCCAAGAAGGAGGTGGCAAACATGCCGCTGCTCGGGCACATATTGCGCGGGCTCGATTTTGCCTTCATCGACCGTACCAACGTCCGCAGCGCGATTGAGGCAATGCAGCCGGCGATCGACCGACTCAAGCGTGGGATGAGCGTCGTGATCGCACCTGAGGGGACGCGCAGCGTTTCGCCCCGGCTGGGCCGGTTTAAGAAAGGCGCCTTTCATATTGCCATGCAGGCCGGAGTGCCCATCGTTCCGATTGTTCTTCGCAACACCTGCGCGGTGTTGCCGCGACATTCGTTGTTGTTTCGACCCGGCACGGTGCAGGTCCGCGTGCTGCCGCCAATCGACGTGACCACGTGGACGGTGGACGACCTCGACCGCCACGTCGCTGACGTGCGGGATCTATTTCAGCGCACCCTCGATGACGACCACAACCCAGCCACCAGCGGTTGACGCGCGCGGCGTCGCGCTCACGTTCGAGACCGCCGATGGCGAGGTCCAAGCCCTGGCCGGGGTCGATCTTACCGTCGCGCCAGGCGAGTTCGTCTCGTTCATTGGCCCCTCGGGTTGCGGCAAGACCACCCTGCTGCGGATCATTGCTGACCTTGAGCAACCGAGTGACGGCAGCGTCCGCGTCAACGGCCTGACGCCGGAGGACGCACGGCTCGAGCGCCACTACGGCTATATCTTTCAGGCGCCGGCGCTCTATCCATGGCGCACGGTCGAGCGCAACGTCATGCTGCCGCTCGAGGTGATGGGATTTCCCAAGGTTGAGCGGCGCGAGCGCGCCCGGCGTTATCTCGCGCTGGTCAATCTTGCCGGCTTCGAGCGCAAATTTCCCTGGCAGCTCTCCGGCGGCATGCAGCAGCGCGTCTCCATCGCCCGCGCACTTTCGTTCGAGCCGGATTTACTGCTGATGGATGAGCCGTTCGGCGCGCTGGATGAGATCGTGCGCGACCATCTCAACGAGCAACTGCTGCGGCTGTGGAGCAAGACCGGCAAGACGGTGCTGTTCGTCACCCACTCGATCCCCGAGGCGGTGTTTCTGTCGACACGGATCGTCGTGATGTCACCGCGACCGGGGCGCGTTATCGATGTGATCAATTGCGACTTCCCGCGTGACCGTACGCTGGAGATCCGCGAGACCCCCGAATTCCTGAAGATCGCCCAGCGCGTACGCGCCGGGCTGCGCTCGGGCCATTCCTATGACGAGTAGCACGGCCGAGGCGCGCGGATCCGCGACATGGTGGGGACATCCGGTGGTCCAGCGCCACGCTCCAGTGATCGTCATTGTGCTGGTGTTGATTGCCCTCTGGTATATCGCGACGGTGCTCGCCAACGCCTCGCTGGTGCGCGAGGCGTTCGAACGCAGCGAAACGTCCTACACCACATTTGATTTGATCAGCGGCACGCTCAGCGCCGAGCGGCCGCTGGTGGTGGCGCCGCACCAGATGCTGCTCGCGTTCTGGAACTCGGTCTCCGGCTACCCGCCGGACTCGCCGCGCAGCCTGCTCTATCATGGCTGGGTCACGCTGTCGGCGACGCTCGTCGGGTTCCTGATCGGCGCCGCGTTCGGCATTCTGCTCTCGGTGCTGATCGTGCACCTGCGCACGTTGGAAAAGAGCCTGATGCCGTGGATCATCTGCTCGCAGATGGTTCCGATCCTCGCCGTCGCGCCGATCGTCATCGTGGTGCTCGGCGCAATCGGGATGCAGGGGCTGCTGCCGAAGTCGATCATCTCCGCATATTTGTGTTTCTTTCCTGTCACCATCGGCATGGTGAAGGGCCTGACCTCACCCGACGTGATCGAGCGCGACCTGATGCGGACCTGGTCGGCGACACAAGCCCAGGTTTTCTGGAAGCTGCGCTGGCCATCATCGATGCCGTTCCTGTTCGCGAGCCTCAAAGTGGCGATCACCATCTCGCTGGTCGGCGCCATCGTCGGCGAACTGCCGACCGGCGCGCAAGCCGGCATCGGCGCGCGCCTGCTCGCCGGCTCCTACTACGGCCAGACTGTGCAGATCTGGGCGGCACTGTTCATGGCGGCACTGATGGCCGCCGTGTTGGTCGCCATCATCGGCGCGGCCGAGCGGCTGGTGCTCCGCCGCATGGGAGCGCGGTCGTGACGGCACGCTGGTCCACGCTGCTGCTGGCCGCGTTCGGGTTGATCCTCACCGCGCTGGGCTGCGCGGCGACGCTCCTGTGGCTGCGCGATCCGGCGGTCGAAGGCGCGGCCGGTGCCGGGTTCTGGACGATCACGCTCGCAACCTGGTTCGTCGCCATCCTCACGGTCTCTCAGCTCGCCGCCTTCACGCCGCGCAGCCACGGCTTGCGCCGGCTCCAGGATCTCTTGATCCCGCTGTTGTTCGGCGCATTCGTGCTCTACCTGTGGGAGGTCGCCGTGCGCGGCTTTGGCGTGCCGCGTGTGCTGATGCCGTCGCCCAGCGCGACCGCCACGCGATTCGCCGCCTCGCTGCCAATTCTGGCTGAGGATTTCGTGCAAACCTTCGTGCGCGGGGTGCTGCCGGGCTATGCGATCGGCTGCGGCAGCGGGTTCCTGATGGCGGTCGTGGCCAATCGCTTTGCGTTCCTGGGCCGCGGGCTCCTGCCGCTCGGCAATTTCGCGTCCGCCCTGCCGATCGTCGGTATCGCCCCGATCATGGTGATGTGGTTCGGCTTCGATTGGCCCTCGAAGGCCGCCGTGGTGGCGGTGATCACGTTCTTTCCGATGCTGGTCAACACGCTTGCCGGCCTGGCCGCCACCGGCGCGATCGAGCGCGATCTGATGCGCTCCTATGCGGCGACCCCGCTGCAGACGCTTATGAAGCTCAGCCTGCCGGCGGCCATGCCGTTCATCTTCAACGGGCTGAAGATCAATTCGACCCTCGCCCTGATCGGCGCTATCGTGGCCGAGTTCTTCGGAACGCCGACGCGCGGCATCGGCTTTCGCATTTCGATCGAAGTGGCACGAATGTCGCTTGACATGGTGTGGGCCGAGATCACGCTCGCGGCGTTGGCTGGAATGGCGTTCTATGGGGCGCTCGTGCTCATGGAACGTGCGGTGACGTTCTGGCATCCGTCCTATCGTAACTGAATAGCCGGGATAGAAGCGGGGAGACTGATCAGATGAAAACCAAACTGACCGTCGTGGCCGGCCTGTTGCTCGGTATCGCACTCGCTCATCCGGCGCGCGCTGCTGACCCGGTCACGATCCAGCTCAAATGGGTGACGCAGGCGCAGTTCGCCGGCTACTACGTGGCCAAGGCCAAGGGCTTCTACAAGGACGCCGGTCTCGACGTCACTATCAAACCCGGTGGACCGGATCTCGCTCCTCCGCAGGTGATCGCCGGCGGCGGTGCCGATGTGATCGTCGACTGGATGCCGTCGGCACTTGCCTCGCGCGAGAAGGGCGTCCCGCTCGTCAACATCGCCCAGCCATTCAAGAAGTCCGGGCTGGAGCTGACTTGCCGGGCCGATACCGGCATCAAGACGCCGGCCGACCTCAAGGGCAAGACCATCGGCGTGTGGTTCTTCGGCAACGAGTATCCGTTCCTGTCCTGGATGTCGAAGCTCGGCTTCAAGACCGATGGCTCGCCGGGCGGCGTGAAGATGCTCAAGCAGGGCTTCAACGTCGACCCGCTGCTGCAGAAACAAGCCGAATGCATCTCGACCATGACCTACAACGAGTACTGGCAGGTGATCGACGCCGGCTACAAGCCGACCCAACTCGTCGTGTTCAAGTATGACGACCAGGGCGTGGGGACCTTGGAAGACGGCCTGTGGGTACTGGAAGGCAAGCTCAAGGACCCGGCCTTCGTCGCCAAGATGGCAAAGTTCGTGCAGGCTTCGATGAAGGGCTGGGACTACGCGCGCCAGCATCCCGAGGAAGCGACCAAGATCGTGCTCGATGCCGACACCACTGGCGCGCAGACCGAGAAACACCAGCGCCGCATGATGGATGAGATCAGCAAGTTGCTCGATACCGGCAACGGCAAGCTCGATCCGCAGGACTACGAGCGCACGGTGTCAACGCTCCTCTCCGGCGGGTCTGATCCGGTGATCACCAAGAAACCCGACGGTGCCTGGTCGCACGCGGTGTACGACGCGATGAAGTGATCGGGAATCAGTGATCAGTAATCGATTATCAGAAAGGTCGCGCTTGATGACTGACTACCGATTGCTGATTATAGCCTCCAACAGAAGGTGGCGCGGGGAGGCGAACGGGTTGATGACGGTTACGCCGCCCCAGGTGAAGCCATCCTGCAGATCTTCGGACAACAACAGCCGGCAACCCGCCTGCGAAGCTGCAGACAGAATCACGGCATCCCAAATTCCAAATTGATGATCGGTCGCCAGATCGACGGCGGTCAGCATGATTTCCGGCGATGTCTCGATTACCGGGAAGGTGTCGCGCCAACCCAATAACGCTTCCCGAGCGTCGGCGCGCGACCTGCCCCCCTTGCGGACCAGCACGTTGAACAGCTCACCGAGAACCTGCACGGGAATAACAGTAGCCTCCTGTGGCAAGCGCTGGACAAGATCGAGAGCGGATCCGCGTCGCTGCGCAGCGTTGATACCCTCCGCGTAGGCGAGGACATTGGTATCGAGCGCGACCCTCACCGGTCGTTCTCATAGAGTTCGTCGCGTGACCAATGCTCAGCTTGAACGAGAGGCTGGTTCCTGAGGCGGGAGAGTAGCGCCGTCCGGGCACCAATTGCGACCTCTGCATGCTTGCCGGCGGGAATGAGCCGCGCGACAGGCTTTCCGTGACTGGTCACGACATAGCTGCGGCCTTCACGGACTCTCCGCAGGAGCAGAGAGAAGCTGCGGTTGGCATCAGCTGCCGAAATGGCCTCGTCCATGACGTTCATCCATGTAGTTATATTAACTACATACGACCTCGAGGCTGCTGCGGCAAGCCTGCCGCTTATCAAAACGCCGCCAACCGCCGGTTCGGAATATCGGTTACCAGCATGGAGCCCGGCTGGTGAGTGATGGCGAATGGCGGCTTGACCGCGGCAATTACCGACTGCGGAGTCACACCACAGGCCCAGAATACGGGGAGTTCATCGTCGCGCACGGTGACCGGATCTCCGTAGTCAGGCTGCACGACGTCGACGATACCAATGGCCTGCGGCAAGCCGATGTGCACCGGTGCCCCGTGCACCGCCGGGAAGCGCGAGGTGATCTGCACGGCACGGATCGCATCGGCTGGTCGCAGTGGCCGCATCGAGACCACGAGCTTTCCGGAAAAACGTCCCGCCGGCGCGCAGTCAATGTTGGTACGATACATCGGCACGCGCACCCCTTCCTCCACATGGCGCAGGGGGATCTCTTCGGCCGCCAGCGCCTCCTCGAAGGAGAACGAGCATCCGAGCACAAACGCGACGAGATCATTGCGCCACCAAGCGAGTACGTCATCGGGCTCATCGACGATCTCGCCGTCACGCCACACCCGGTAGCCGGCGAGATCGGTGCGGATATCGAGGTCCTCGCCGAGCGCCGGCAGGCGAGGATCACCGGGATCGGAGATGCCGATCAGTGGACATGGCTTAGGATTGAGCTGGCAGAAGCGCAGAAAGTCGCTCGCCAGATGCTGCGGCAGGATCGCGAGATTGCCTTGCACGTAGCCGGGCGCGATGCCGGCGGTAGATCCTCGCAGCGCGCCACCGCGGCAGGCGAGACGCGCCGCGAGCGCCGGACCTGCGCCGTTGTGCAGTTGTTGATAATCCTCGGATGCCCGCGGCTTCATCAATCCGCCCTCGCGCCGGATAGCTTGACCACCCTCGCCCACTTGGCGGTTTCCGCGACGATGAGCGTCGCGGACTGCGCCGGCGAAAGCCGCATCGGCACGCTCGCCATCTCGGCAATGCGTGCCTGCAGTCGCGGATCGGCAAGACCATCATTGATCGTGCTGTTGAGCTTGTCGATCACCCCCGCGGGCGTGCCGCGCGGCGCTCCAACCCCGAACCACGAGCTGACCTCATAGCCGGGCACGAATTCGGCGACAGTCGGCAGGTCCGGCACGGCTGGTGATCGCTCCGCCGTCGTCACGGCGAGCGCGCGCACTTTGCCGGCGCGGATGTGCTCGAGCGAGGTCGGCAGGTTATCGAACAGGAGCTGGACCTGGCCGGCGAGCACATCGGTCAGCGCTGGCGCCGCGCCGCGGTAGGGGACGTGCACGAGATCAAGCCCGGTCGAGAGTTTGAACAGCTCGCCCGCCATGTGGCTCGGCGTGCCCTTACCGGCCGACGCCATGTTGATCTTGCCAGGATTGGCCCTGGCGTAGGCGATGAACTCGGGAACGGTCTTGGCCGAAACGGAGAGCGCGAGGTCCATCACCAGCGGACCGCGCACCAATCCGGCAACTGGCACGATGTCGTGCAGGAAATCGAAATTAAGCTTCTCGTAGAGCGTCGCGTTGACGGTGTTCGCGACACTGACGAGAAGCAGCGTGTAGCCATCGGGAGCCGCGTTGACCACCGCTTCAGTGCCGATGTTGGTGCCGGCGCCGGGCCGGTTCTCCACGATGAATTGCTGACCGAGCTGATCGGTGAGCCACTGCGCGATCAACCGCGCTGTGATGTCGGCCGCCCCGCCCGGCGCGAACCCGACGATGATGCGCACCGGCCGTGTCGGATAGGCCTGCGCACGTGCGGTCCGAGCGAATACCGGCAGCCCGGCAGCAAGGCGCAGACAATGTCGACGGGAGATATGCATACGGGATCGCGGCTCGTGGGTTGCAGGCACGCCCCACTATACAATGATCCTCAGCGCTTTGCCGCGCGCACTCCGCGCCCATTCGCAGGTGGCAGCGCATTGGAATTGCCGTTGGACTTGAGCACGAAGCGCGAAATCTCGTCCCCGGCATCGAGTCCCAGCAGATAATCCGAACCAGCGTGCATCACGTGCTCGGCGGCGAGTGTCGCTGCGACGCGCTCATCCCCCGCGATGATGGCGCGCAGAATGCCGGCGTGTTCATCCCAGTTGCGCGCCTGGTACGCTGGATCCGTGGGTGAGAACAACATGGCGGTGCGCTCGCGCAGCTTCTTGAGCACCTCGCCCAGCACTGTGTTCTGGCCCGCAGCAGCGAGCTCCTGGTGAAACTGCTGATTGAGGTCGGTGAGCTGGTCAAACTGGCCGTTGGCGACAGCGAGCGTGCCCTTGTTCAACACTTTCTCGATGCGCTTGATGGTTTCCTTGTCCTGCCGGCGGGCGGCGAGCCGCGCGTTGTGACCTTCCAGCAGCGCGCGCAACTCGATCGTCTCGCGCGCCTCCTGATCCGACATTTTCGCCACCGAAGCGCCGCGCCGCGCGGCAACCTCGACCAGCCCTTCCGAGGCCAGCACGCGGATCGCCTCGCGCACGGGATTGCGCGAGACGCCCCATTCCTGCGCCAGCCGCTCCTCCACCAGCCGCTCCCCCGGCTTGAACCGTCCGCTCAGGATGGCGTCACGCAACGCAGCGACCACCCGTCCGTGCAAGGGTGGATAGTCGTCACCGAGCTTGGTCGTTTCGTTCCGCGGAGCCATTTTCTGTTCGTACCCAAACCCCTTAAGCTCGTCATGGCCGGGCTTGTCGCGGCCATCTCGCTTAGGAAGGCACGGCCGTGCATCCGTTATCGGGATCGCCGGGACAAGCCCTGGGACAAGCCCGGCGATGACGAATGAGAGGGAACTCGACGTCATCAGTTATATGGTGCGAACTCCAAATTCGGTCAATTCGCCTCATTCAACTCGACCGGCATCGACGCGGCCGGCGCCGCAGCAGTGCGTGGCTGCCAGGAGACGCTGACATCGCCGTTGATGAATGTTTGGCAGGCCATGCGATAGCCTTCCTTGAATTGCTCATCGGACAGGTGCTTGCGCTCCTTCGGTTTGATCGCGTCGGTATTCTCCAGCCCTTGCTCGATCTTGCATTTGCAGGTGCCGCAGATGCCGCCGCCGCATTTGAAGGGAATTCCGCCCTGCTCGCGCAGCGACACGCGCAACAGGTTGCTGTTCTCAGGGGCAGTGACGACCTTGCCGTTATTGGTGATGAACGTGACCTGGATCATCGCGCGATCATGCTGCCCATCAACCACCGTTCAGTGGGACCTTCTCGAGCTTTGCCTCGACGCTGCCAAAGCGCGTGAGGTGCTCGAGCTCGGCGAACGCGCGCTCCACAAACTCGAATTTCTCGAAGAACTTCGAGGGGACGTCGTTGATGATCGATGTTCCTTCTTCAATCACCCGGATCTTGGTGTCTTCCAGCAATTCGGCGATGACGAAATGCGCTTTCTTCTGACCGTAGAACAGATAGTCGTAGGCTTGCAGCGGCCGCAACCCGCCGCGGATCTCGGTGCGAAAATTTCCCGGCTTGCTGGTCAGGATGACGTACATGCTAACGTCCTCTACGTCGTTCCGGCGGACGGGACGGCGGGGCTCGAAGTCAGAGGCTGCAAGGGTTGATCGTCCTGCGCCAGTTCTAGATCCTGATTGACCCAGAGCTGACAGACCAGGCGGTACCCTTCCTCGAGCTTCGGCCCGAGCCGCTCGCGTTCCTTCCAGTTGGGCGGCGGCAGGTGCTCGCCGCCCTTGAGAATGCGCGAGGCGCATTTGGCGCATTTCCCCATTCCACATCCGTAGCGAAGATTGGGATAGGGAAACTGCTTGATGCCGGCGCGCACGACGAGGTTGGTGTTTTCCTTGACCTCGCCTTCGAACACATGCCCGCCGCGATGCAGGACGATCGTCGGCACTGGATCAGGCCTGCAGCAGCTCGCGCTGGAACTCCGGTACCTTGTTCTCGACCTCCATCAACTCGGACAGCGGGATGTCCTTGGCGACATAATCCCAGTAGAGCGCCGTGGTGTAGAGGAGCCGCATCTGCGCACCAACCTCGCAGATCTTCAGGCATTGCTGCTGCAGCTCGACGGTGTTGGCGTGCTCGAGCACGATCTGATAACCGCGTTCGCCGTGGATCTCATCGGATACGATGTGCAGATCGAAAAACTCGACCTCATGATCGGTGAATTTGTACTTCTCGCGCAACGTCGGGGTCTGCTTGCGGTAGATCGAGGGCACCTGCAACTCGAGGCCCACCACGAGCCCAGCCACCGCGACGATCGGATCCTCACGCATGGCGACCGCATAGCACCAGCTTTGCAGCCCTCGCGTGGTCGGCGTCATGTTGTCCGGGTTCTTGACGCGCTCCCCTGTCGTCCCGCAGGCTTCGGCGAAGCGGATCAACAAATCAGTATGACGATCCCCGCCGATCTCCTCCTCGTACATGTTGGCAAGCAGGAAATCCTTCGCGTCGGTGTAGCGTTCCGGCATGTGGGCGTAGATGTAGGCGAGGTAATCCGCGAACGGGCCAACATAGTGGTAGTGGTTCTCGGCCCAGCGCGCGAGGTGCGCGCGGCTGAGCTTGCCGCTGGCCCAGGCAATGCTGAACGGCGCCTTGTTGGCGCTTTTTCCCTTGATGGCGTTCTCAAGGGCGGTGCGGAAATCCACGTGGTTCATCAATTGCGGCATCGTCGGGCTCCCTGGTCCAATCGCTCCTTACAAGCCACAATATTGTATACAATTATACGGAATGTCAATCCGATTGAGGATAGATATAAATTCCCAAATACCCTAAAATTCCAGAACATTGCACACTTATTTGCCGCTGTGGCGCAATTTTGGGCCTTGCAAAACTGTATATCGTATACAATCATCGTCGGCGCCGAAGCCCACGGAGAAGCGATGACAGAGCACGTGACGATTGGTGCTGCGCACTGGGTCTACCTGCTCGGCGTGCTGATGATCGTGGCAACCATGATCATGCGCGCCAACGTCGTGGTGCCGTCCATTCTGGCGACTGCACTGGTGGCGTTTGCCTGGACGCATAGTCCAGTGACCGCGCTCGAGAGCGTCTTCAACGCGAGCTTCACAGCCGCCAAGGAACTGTTCAACATCTTCCTGGTGATCGCGCTGATGACCGCGCTGCTCAATGCGCTGAAAAGTCTGCGCTCAGATATCCGCATGGTCGAACCGTTTCGCGCAGTCATGAAGAACGGACATCTCGCCTACGTATTGCTGGCAGGCGTCACCTATGTGATCTCGCTGTTCTTCTGGCCAACGCCTGCCGTGCCCCTGGTCTCGGCGGTGCTGCTGCCGGCGGCGATCGCTGCAGGTCTCCCGGCGCTTGGCGGTGCCGTAGCGATCGCCATCGCCGGACAGGGCATGGCGCTGTCGTCAGACTATGTGATCGGCGTTGCGCCAGGGATCAGCGCCAAGGCCGCCGGCGTCGGCGTCAGCGCCGCGATGGTCGCTGATCGGGCCCTGGTGCTGTCGCTGATCACCGGCGGGATTGCGCTGCTGCTCGCCTATCTCTCACTGCGCAACACCATCACGGCACCGAGCAATTTGTTGTTGGAGCGCTGGCAGGCGCAATCGACCAATGGCGAGCTTGCGCGCATCGAAGCCGAAGGAACCTTCGACAAGGCCGAGATCGCCCGTGCCACCGGCTATGACAAGGACAAGCCGTTCGTCACCGACGCGCAAGTCGAAAGGGCTCTGTCGACGATGGAGCAGCGCCGCATCGGCTGGTCGAAATTCTTTGCCGTCGCCACCCCCCTCGCCTTCTTTTGCGTCATCCTCCTGATGGTGTTGAGCAAGGTCGGCATCGGCCGCGATCTCAAGGGCGGCGAAGCCGCGGCGCTGGTCGGCGGCGTGGCCGCACTCTTGATGATCTGCGCATCGTTCGCCGCCAACGGGCCACACAAGTCGCTCGACGCCAGCGCCGACCACGTGACCGAAGGTTTCGTGTTCGCGTTCCGCGCCATGGGATCGGTGTTGCCGATCGCCGGGTTCTTCTTCCTCGGCGCCGGCGGCGACCTGGCAGGGTCAATCCTCAATGTACCCGCGGCGCAAGCGCCAAGCCTGCTGTTCGAGCTGATTCAGAGCATCCAGAGCTTCATTCCGGAGAACCACGTCCTGGTCGCATTCGGCGTGCTGATCGTCGGCATGATCACCGGCATCGACGGGTCCGGCTTCGCCGGCCTGCCGCTGACGGGCTCCCTGTCGGGTGCGCTTGCGCCGGGCGCCAATTTGTCGCCGGCAACCCTGGCGGCGGTCGGGCAAATGGGTTCGGTCTGGACCGGCGGCGGCACCTTGATCGCCTGGTCATCGCTGATTGCAGTGGCGGGCTTTGCCCGCGTGCCCGTGTTCGAGATCGTGCGCGCGCTCCTGATCCCGGTGCTGATCGGACTAGCGGTGTCCACGATCTGCGCCGTCCTGATCTTCAACTAGAACAAGGATCTCTTTCAATGGTGGACACAGCGGTCACGCTGGCGCGCGCGCAAACGGCGCGCGCACAGATCCCGGAATTCGGCAACTACATCGGCGGCCAATGGGTCGCGAGCCAGAGCGGCACGCAATTCGATAATCTCAATCCCGCCGACACATCCGACATCGTCGGCCGGTTTGCCGCGTCCTCTGCGGCTGATGCGAAAGTCGCTGTCGATGCGGCGACGACCGCGTTTCCGGCCTGGCGCGCGACGTCGATCGGCAAGCGGGCAAAGATCCTGGAGCGCGCAGCGGATTATCTGGAAGCGCATGCCACACGGTTCGCCGAAGAGATGACGCGCGAGCAAGGGAAGTCTCTCAATCTCGCAAAAGACGAGATCCTGCGTTCCGCACAGACGCTGCGGTTCTATGCGGTCGAAGGCCTCTCGTTCGGCGGCGAGACCTTGCCGAATGATGATCCCGATATGGTCGTTTACACCCAGCGCGAGCCGCTTGGTGTCGTCACCGTGATCACGCCGTGGAACTTCCCAATTTCGATTCCAGCGCGGAAGATCGCGCCGGCGCTGATCGCCGGCAACACCGTCGTGTTCAAGCCCTCTTCCGACGCGCCGCTCAGCGGCGTCCGCCTCGCTGAAGCCTTCGCGGCGGGCGGAATTCCGGCCGGCGTTCTCAATCTCATCACCGGCGCGGCCGAAGAGGTCGGATCGGCCATCACGGCGGCGCCGGCGATTCGCGCGATCTCATTCACCGGATCGACCGCCGCCGGCGAACAGATCCACGGCGCGGTCCCTTTCACTACGCGGCTGCAGATGGAGCTCGGCGGCAAGAATCCGCTGATCGTGATGGAGGACGCCGATCTCGACAAAGCGGTCGATCTCACCATCAAGGGCGGCCTGTCGCTGACCGGCCAAGCCTGTACCGGCACGAGCCGGGTGCTGGTGATGCAGGAGGTGAAGGCGCGATATGTCGAAAAGCTCGTCGCCAAGGTCAAAGCGCTCAAGATCGGCAGCGGCATGACGGCGGGCGCCGAGATCGGCCCGCTGGCGACAGCGCGGCAGTTGCAGACGGTCTTGCGCTACATCGAGATCGGCAAGAGTGAAGCGACGCTCCTCTGCGGCGGCGAGCGTCTCAGCGGGCCCGAGTATGACCGGGGCTTCTTCGTCTCACCGGCGATCTTCACCGACGTCACCCAGGACATGCGCATCGCGCGCGAAGAAATCTTCGGACCGGTGATCGCCATCATCGAGGTGAGGAGCTACGCCGACGCTATCGCCAAGGCCAATGACACCGAGTATGGCCTGTCGGCCGCGATCGCCACGCGCAACCCGCGTTACATGCAAGACTTCGCGCGCGACATCGGAAGCGGCACCGTGAAGATCAACCGCACGACTACCGGCAACCTGATCAACGCGCCGTTCGGCGGGCTCAAGCGCTCGAGCACCTCGACGTTTCGCGAGTCGGGCCGCGCCGGACTCGAGTTCTACACGCAGATCAAAACAATCTATCGCGGCTGTTGAACAGCCCAGGAGATCACGATGCGACCTTCATTCAAACTGGAGCTCAACGAGGCACGCCACATGGTGGCGGCCGCGATCCGCAAGTCGCAGGAGATCGGCGCGCTGGAAACGGTCTGCGTCGTGGATGACGGGGGTTACCCGCTGCTCCTGGAACGCATGGACCGTGCGCGCGTGACCGGCCCGCAGATTGCCTGGAACAAAGCTTTCACTGCGGCGGGCCACAAGCGCTCCACGCATTTGTTCAATCAAGCGCCAAGTGGTCCGGCGCTGCCGGGCAACGAAGCATTCGGCATCCAGTGGAGCTTCGAGGGCAAGTTCGCGGTGTTCGTCGGCGGCTTTCCTATCGTGGTCGACGACGACGTCGTCGGCGGAATTGGGCTCTCCGGTGGCAATGGCGAGCAGGATACGGCGTGCGGGGTCGCGGCCTTGCAGGCGCTCCAGGAACTGCTCGGCAAAACCAACCACAGCGTTCTGGTCGCGGCGGACATCAAGAAGTGAGCTGACATATGCTTGAAGCCGCAATTCTGGGTGAAGGCCTCACTTGGTCACGATCAGCGCGTCCACCGCGGTGACGCCCTCTACGACGCCGTGGGCAAACACCGGATTGATGTCGATCTCGACGATATCAGGAACGCGCGTCATCAATCGTCCAACAAGCGCAGCCGTCGTTGCGACGGCCTCGACCTCGACGGCAGGCGATCCCCGAAAGCCCTTCCGCGCAAGCTAAAATCCATCTGAGCGACAACCCAGTGGCTTAAAGATTTGACCTGTTCGCCATAGCTGGGCATCCACCATCCACAATCGATCTAAACGCCTTGTCGGCGGGGATGACCCCAATTTGCTCCACCTGATCCCATTCGCCTCTCAATTCAGCAGGCGTCTTGACCTGCATCATGTAGGCGTCGTGCACCATGCGACCATCGGGACGAAGCTTGCCGTTTGGCGTGAAAGCATCATCGATTTGCATCTCTCGCATTTTTGCAAATACAGCTTTGGGATCAGTGGAATTTGCGGCGGCCACCCCCAAAATGTAACTGCGGACCGCTGAGTAGTTGCCCGCATGCATCATGCTTGGCGGAACCTTGTTGGGGCTGCGTTCCAGAAACTTCCGGGCGAATGCCGCTGTTTTCTCGCCGAGCTCCCTGTGCCATGCGACCGCATAAGTCATTTTTTGTGCCGTATCGAGCCCAATCGCTTTCAGCTGTCGCGGGTTATCCAGGGTCGCAACAACCTTTTGCCTGTCGACCAGGCCGAACTCCTTTGCCGTCTTGACGGCGTTGGTCGTATCGTCACCACCGTTATTGAAAATCACAACATCGGCTTTGGACGCTTGAGCCTGTAGAACATATGAAGAAAAATCGGTTGTCCCGATTGGGTGCAACACGGAGCCGATGATTTCGCCGCCATTTTTCTCCACTGCCGTCTTGACGGAGGCAGCCAGCGCCTTTCCGAACACATAGTCGGCCGAAATCATGAACCATTTCCTGCCGAGCGCTGGCACCATTCCGCCATTCGCATTCGCGAGCATGTAGGTGTCATAGGCCCAATGCACCAGCGTATCGGGCGCACATGCCTTGCCGGTAAAATCCGCTGAGCCGGCGCCGACCAGCAAGGCGGCTTTGTTTTTCTGTTTCGCCACATCGACCACGGCCATCGCCACCGCGGAGTTGACCAGATCCGAGATCGCATCAACCTTGTCGATATCAAACCATTTGTTGGCGATAGCCGCGCCAACATCAGGCTTGTTCTGGTGATCAGCCGCCAAAATCTCGATCGGCACACCATTGACCTTGTTTCCAAACTCTTCGGCCGCAATTTGCGCAGCCAAGACCGAGCCGTTCCCCGTGTCGGCCTCGTAAGGGCCGGACAGATCGGACAAGAGCCCAATCCTGACCTTGTCATTTGCGATTTCAGCGGACGCAACGCTGATCGATGATATGAGCGATGCAATCGTCACCATGAGTTTGCGCATGTCCTCCGGTCTCCTCCATTTTATTGTTGCCTGACGCGACGTTTTTCTAAGCATCGAACCGCAACGCGGTCCTATCAGGACGTATGCTCACCTAGTCACGATCAACGCGTCCACCGCCGTCACGCCCTCGCCGACGCCGTGGGCAAACACCGGATTGATGTCGATCTCGACGATGTCGGGGGCGTGCGTCATCAGTCTCCCGACCAGAGCGACGGTCTTGGCAACCGCTTCGACATCGACCGCAGGCGCCCCCCGGAATCCCTTCAGCAGCTTGGCGGTTCGCAGCTTGAACAGTTCTTCGATGATCGCTGCCTCGGACAGGTCCGGCGGCATGAGCCGGACATCACCCAAAGCTTCGACCCAGATCCCACCCAATCCGACCATCAGCACCGGCCCCCACAGCGGATCGCGTTTGGCGCCAATGACAAGCTCAAGTCCCTTGGCCGCCATCTTCTCCACCAACACGCCGTCAAGCCGCAGACCGGGCTGATGTTTTTCGATGTTCGCATGAAGCGTGGTCCATGCCGCGCGCAAGCCCTCCTCATCCTTGATGTTCAGGAGCACCCCGCCCGCTTCCGTCTTGTGCGCAAGAGCACCGGCCTGCGCCTTCAGCACGACCGGAAACTTCAGATGCTTCGCCACCGTCAGCGCTTCGTCCAGGGTTTTGGCCAGCGCGCCTTGTGGAATGCGGATACCCGCAGCGGCCAAGACTTGCTTGCCAAGCCATTCGGGTTGGGTCCCGCTGCCGAGCTTGGGTAAACCCGCGAGCGGCGGGTGCCGAACCTGCTCTTTCGCGCGCTCGACCGAACGGGCATAGAACGTCGCCTGCGCCATGGCGCGCATGCTGCGATCCGCCGAGCGTGAGAGCATGATGCGGTGCTCGCGCGCGAGATCGACGAACTCCTGCGGCAGCGGCGTGCGATCGCCGAGCGGAGCGTAGATCAGCGGCTTGGTGCTGGTCTTGGCGGCTGCGATCACGTGATTCAAATACTTCATGGTCAGCGGGAGATTCGTGCCGATCGGCGCCGAGATGATCAAACCGCCGAGGGCAGGATCCGCGAGCAGCGCGCTCGGGCCGATTTCCATCAACTCCGGCTGCCAGATCGTCGCCGTCCCCAGATCCAGGGGATTTTTCGGCGGGATGAAGGCCGGGACCCGCGGCTTCAAATACGCCTCGGTTTCGGGCGACAGCGCCGGCACCTCGAGGCCGAGATCCTCGTAGAAGTCGTAAGCCAGCGCGCAGAACGCACCCGAGAAGGTCATCACGGCCGGCCCCTGGGCTGGCGGATTTGGATAGCGCGCCAATAGCTCTGCAGTATCGACGATCTCATCCAGCGTATCGACCAATGCGATGCCAGCGTGGGTCACAATAGTTCGCATCACCGCATAATCGCCGGCGAGCGCGCCGGTGTGCGATGAGACTGCCGCTTTGGCCTTGACGCTCCGGCCAGGCGACAACAGCAAGACTGGCTTTCCTGCATCGCGGGCTCGGGCGGCCGCAGCGATGAAGCTTTCAGGCCGGCGGAATTCCTCGACGTAGACAATGATTGCCTTGGTTTTTGCATCTTGCGCAAAGAAATCGATGAACTCGGCGAGACCGAGGTCCGCTTCGTTGCCGGTCGAAACATAATAGGACGTCAGGACATCGCGCGCGGCCAGAGCCTGCCGGATATGCCCGGCGAGACCGCCGCTTTGCGATACGATTGCAACTGCCGGATCTCGATCAGAGTCAATGACCGGCACTTTCGAGGCGCCGGTAAACCCGATCGCGATCCCGTCGACATAGTTGGTGTAACCAAGACAATTCGGGCCGAGCAGCGACATGCCACCCGCGCGGGCGATGCGTGAGATATCGTCCTGTGCCTCACGTTCGCCGATCTCGGCAAAACCAGCCGAGAAGATGATCGCCGATTTGACTCCCCGGCGCACACAGCCCTGCACCGCTTCCTTCACGCCGGCGGCGGGCAGCGTGAAGACCGCGACATCAATGTTGGCGGGCAATTCATCGACCGTCGGCAAGACGGGCAAACCCTCGACCTCTCCGCCGCTGCGCCCAACCAGGTGAATCGGGCCACTGAAATCGTTGAGCTTGAGGTTGCCGAGCACCACGTGGCCGGGGCTTCCCGGCTTCGACGACATGCCGATAATCGCGACGGATTTGGGGTGCAAAAGCTTGTCGATGACTGCGGTCATGTCCTGCCTGATCAAAACGCTTGTTTTGCTGATGCGACCTTCGGCGCCAGCCTTGGGGTTGCGCGCTGGAACTCATCGCGCATCCGACGAATTCCTCGCAGGTGCATAGCCTTCCGAACGGCATTTTCCTAGCGCGTGGCGATTGGCCGCTGCGCTGCGTGCACGACATTCCCGGTCGGTCGCCTACTGCGGCTCGATCTTTGCCAAGCGGACGTAGGTGGCCCATGCCTTGTTATCGGCAAGGAACAGGGCTTGCCCCTGGTCCGGGGTTGTGATGAAGGGATCGCCGCCCGTCCCGGCAAAAAACGCTCTCGTCTCTTCGGTAGCGAGAATTTCGTTGACCCACCCGTTGAGCCTGTCGAGCACGGGCTGCGGCGTGCCGGATGGCGCCAGAACCGCCCACCAGCCCGTCAGGTCCATGCCGGTAACGCCGGCTTCCGCCATGGTGGGCACGTCAGGCATGGCCTGGAGACGCTGTCCGGCGCTGTGAGCCAGTATACGCAGCCGCCCTTGATTTGCCTGCGCCAACGATACCTGCGGGTCGAGCATTCCATAGTCGATTCTTCCGCTTGCAATTTCGTTGAGCGAATTGATCGCGCTGCGGAAGCGCACTTCGGTCGCTTGCACGCCGGTGATCGACTTGTACATCTCGCCCATGACAATGCCGGACGGAGCCGCGGCCGCATAACTGGCAGCAGTCCCTTTCTTTTTCATTGCGTCCGTAAGACCAGCGACAGTCGTGTAGGGAGATTTCGGATCAACAACAAGAACAAAGCCCTGCCGGCTGATGGTCGCAGCGATCCGAAACGCTTTGGTGACGTCGACCGGCGGACTTTTCAGCAAATACATCAGTGCCGCGACAGAACTGCCTGTGCTCAGCAGGAACGTGTAGCCGTCCGGCTTGGCGCGCGCCACATATTCGACGGCGATATTACCGGCTGCGCCGGTTTTGTTTTCAACGATCACCGGCTTGCCGGACGCCACCCGGATTTTCTCTGCCATGAACCGCGTGACCGTGTCAGCACCACTGCCCGGCGGGAAACCAACGACGAAATGAATCTCCCGCGACGGATAGTCCTCTGCCAGGGCGGCCGGAACTCCCAGGGCCAGCGTGGCAGCGGCCGCCAAGACACATGCAAATAGATTAGAGCCGGGTCGCATGGCGATGCCTTGCTACTGGACCAGAGATCGCCAATTGGCCTCACTCGAAAGGACGCCGCCGATGGAGACAATCGACGCATAGTCGATCGTGCCGTCAACGGCGGCCTCGACCCTGTGAGTCTGTTGATACTGGCGCACGGTCTGTAGGATCACGCGGCGCAGCCGCACGATGGCCAGGTCCGCGTCGCAAAGCTGCTCTTCGCTGCGGTCGAAGATCTCACCCTGAACTCATGAACATGGCGAAGTCCTCGGTGGCCAAGTGCTGCGGGAAACCGGAGAAATGCCCACGCTTCATGACGTCGCGATTCTGTCCCCAGTTGTCATCCGGCCCTGCGGGGGGCAGGGGCGGCCAGGCGAGAACGTCCGGCGACTGCGAGAACATGGTGTTGCCCAGGGGGCCGTGCACGTTGAAGTGCACAAACCAGGCGCGGTGCGTCTTGTCGTCGAGCGGGACCGACATGAAAACAGTTCCCGGCGCATTGGCGTCGGGCGCGCAGATCACCGAGTACCATGGCATGACGTAGTTGTTGATGCGCACGTATGTCTTTCCATCGCCGATCTCGCGGATCGCCGCATAGCGAAACCCGTAGGGTTGCTCGTCAAATTCCATGCGTGCGGTCTTATCGGTCAGGACGTTCTTTCGGGGGCCGCCTTGCAATTCGATGGTCGACGAATGCAGAAACGACAAATGTGTCGTATCCATCGTGGCTTCGACCCCCTGCAGCCAATTTGTCGGTACGACCTGCGTCGTGACGCACCGCTGATCAGCTGGCAGATCCGTGAAAGGCAGATTGGGAAACGGCGGCTGGATCTCTCCTTGTCCGAGCCAGACCCAGATAATGCCGCCGCGGTCCTCGGCGTGATATTTGTTGAGCTTGACTGACTTGCAAAAGCGGTCTTGCTGGCGCGCGTTCGGCGCTTCAATCAGATCGCCGGCCGTGTTGAATTTCCAGCCATGGTAGATACAACGCAGTCCGTTGTCCTCGTTGCGGCCGAGCGCGAGCGACGCGCGGCGGTGCGGACACGCCTCATCCAACACACCGACACGGCCTTCGGTATCGCGAAAAACTACGAAGTTGCGGCCGAGGATGCGCAAGCGAAAGGGCTTGCCGTCAGCCTCAAGCGCGGATGAGGGTACGGCCGGCAGCCAATAGTAATCGCGCAGCATCTTCCCGAGCGGCGCCTCGCCTTCGACCAGCGTTATCAAGTCATTGTCGGTGCGGCTGGCGGTCATGAGCTTCCTCCTAAAACGGACTTCTGCGCATGCGGGCGCAAGACCGATTTGTTGAGGAAACTAAGCCTGCTGCACCCTGGTCACAAATTCCATGTTGCGATCTCGGCGATCGCAATTCGGCATAGCTCGTTTGCAGCCAGATGTACGCGAGCCAGTTGCTATCACCGCTTGATCAGCAAAGTTCCCTGCCACAGTCCACCATCGACGAGTTGGTGAACCTGCGAGATGATCGTTTCGCGAACCGCGCGCACGGCCGCGGAGCTGCGGCTTTCTTTCAGCGAAACCAAACAGAACGTCCAGGCGAGCGGCGGGGAAAATGGAAGCGTCTTCAAAGTGCCCGCACGGATTTCTTCGTAAAGGCCCGCGTAGCAGAACACAGTGTAGCCAAGGCCGGCCTCGACAATTCCCTTGATCGTCCGCATGCCGTCAACTTGGTTGCGCAGCTGGAGCTTCAGTTTCTTCTGATCTGCCAAGCGATCGAGCAGGCGACGCAGGCTGTGAGAACGGCTCGGAAGAACGAGCGGCAGGCGATCAAGCTCCTTGACCGGGTAGGTCTTGTGGCGCAGGGCCGCGATCATGTGCGGAGCCCCCGCGAGCAGCAGCGGTTCGCGCAGAAGCGGGAGAATCTCCAGACCAGCCGCCTGTTCCGGATCGTACAAGACCGCGACGTCGATGAGCCCTCGACTGAGCCAATCGTGAATCGCGCCGGTGAAGCCTTCCTTCAATTCGAGCGTCAGCTTTGGATATTTCTGGATTGCTTGCAGAACCAGCGGCCCCAGGATTTGGCCGCTGGTGGGCGTAAACGCGACGACGATCTTTCCGGCCGGCTCGGCTGAAAGACCGCGCCCAAAGGACTCGATCGACCCAAGCTCGTGCATGAGCCCGTCGGAGCGATCGAGCAGCGCTTGGCCCTCCGCGGTCATGCGAACACCACGGCCATGGCGATTGAACAACTTCAGTCCGAACTGATGCTCCAGCCGCGCGACGCGACGGCTCAGCGCCGACTGTGCGGTCCGCAACGACGCCGCAGCCTTGGAAAAGCTCTGGTGCTTGGCGACCTCGTAGAAAGCCTCGAGATCTTCAAATTTCATTGTTGGGCCGACCCGGCGTCGCTACAGATGATCCGCGAACCGGCTGAGGTGATGATCAACATCGCCGAACAGCTTTTCGGCGGCGACGATGCGCCGGAGATAATGGCCGATCACATACTCCATGGTCATGCCAATCCCGCCGTGCAATTGTACGGCACCATGGCCCACGGTGCGTCCAGCCTCGGCGATCTGCACCTTGCCAGCGGAGATTGCATGCGCCCGTGCGGCGGAGTCCGTCTCGTCGGCGGCGGAGGCGACCAGGAATGACATGGAGCGCGCGAGCTCCTCGGCCATCGCCATATCGGCCATGCGATGCTGCAATGCCTGGAACTTGCCGATCGGACGCCCGAACTGGACGCGCGTCTTGAGGTACTCGACCGTCGCCTCATTCGCCGCGACCATGGCACCGACCGCCTCGCAACAGACGGCTGCGGCACCTCGGTCATAGGCGCGCTCGATCAGCGGCAGCGCCCCATCGAGCGGCCCGAGTAGAGCACTGGGCGGAACCTGCACGTTGGTGAGCGTGATCTCGGCAGCGCCGCGGTCATCAATCATCTGTACCGGGCGTAGCGCCACGCCTGTCGCCTTGGGGTCAACCAGGAACAGCGACACGCCCCTGGCATCGGCCGCATCGCCCGAGGTGCGGGCGGAGACGATCAGCTGCTTGGCATCATTGGCACCGAGCGCCATCGACTTTGCGCCGTCGATGGTAAAGCCTGCTTCGGTGCGCCGCGCCCGCGTTTCCACGTGCGACAACACATAACGCGCTCTCGGTTCGCCGTGCGCCAGGGCGACCGTAAGGTTGCCTTCGGCGATGGCGCGCAACAGCGAAGCACGCATCTCCCCGCTGGCACCCTCGGCGATGAGCCCGGCGCCGAGCACGACCGTCGATAGAAACGGCTCGACCACCAGGTGGCGGCCCATTGCTTCCAGCACCACCGCGACGTCCGCAAACGAGCCGGCGGCCCCACCGTAATCCTCGCCGATCTCGATGCCGAGCAGGCCGAGCTCGGCGAAGGCGTTCCACAAGCTTTCGCCGTGGCCGGCGAGGACCTTGTTGCGGTGTTCGAAAGAATAACGGTCGCGCAGGAGGCGGTTCGCCGTGTCCTGCAGCATGGTTTGCGTTTCACTGAGTGTCAGTTGCACGAGCTCTCACAGCCCCAACGTCTTGGCGATGATGTTGCGCTGAATCTCATTCGACCCGCCATAGATCGTCACGACGCGCGTGTTGAGGTAGTTAGGGGCCAGCGACGCCGCCTCGTCGAAGCCGACGAAATCATTGCCATGATCGAGGCCGCGCGAGGGGTCGAATTGCAACCCATAGAGCCCGGCGACGTCCATGAACAATTCCGTCAGCCGCTGTTGGATCTCCGAGCCCTTTACTTTCAGTAGATTGGCTTCGACCCCGGGCGGCCCCGACTTGGCGATCGCGCGCAGCGCTGTGATCTCCAGCGCCGCGAGATCGATCTCGACCGTGGCGATCTTCTTGCGCAGGCCCGGATCATCAATGAGCGCCGTGCCGTTGGATGTCTGTTCCGCGGCTAACGCCTTCAGCCGCGCCAGTTCCCGCTTCGACTGACCAATGCGTGCAATCGATGTGCGCTCGTGTCCGAGCAGCAGCTTGGCATAGGTCCAGCCCTTGTTGACTTCGCCGATGAGCGCGCTCTTCGGCACGCGCACGTTGTCGAAAAACGTTTCGTTGGTGTGGTGGCCGCCGTCGATCGTAATGATGGGCCGGATGGTCACGCCCGGTGTCGACATCGGGAACACCAGCATGCTGATGCCCTCTTGCTGCTTGGCGTCCGGATCGGTGCGCACCAGCATGAAGATCCAGTTGGCGTGTTGCGCCGTGGACGTCCACATCTTCTGGCCGTTGATCACCCAATGATCGCCATCAAGCACCGCGCGCGTACGCAACGAGGCGAGATCGGAACCCGAGCCCGGCTCGGAAAAGCCCTGGCAGAACCAGTATTCGAGCGTGCGGATCTTCGGCAGGAAATGCGCCTTCTGCTCAGGCGAGCCGACCGCGAACAGAACCGGAGCGATCATCGCCTCGCCGAACGGGATGATTGAGGGTGCCCCCTCCTCCGACGTCACGTTGTCGAACACCTGGCGTTCCAGCGCATCGAAACCCGGACCGCCATATTGTTTCGGCCAGCCCGGACACGCCCAGCCCCGGTCACAAAGAGTCCTTTGCCAAAGTCGCTGCTCCTCAGGGGAGACCTTTTGGCGCTTCTTCACCTTGTCGCTGATCTCCGCCGGCAGGTGCGCGCGCACGAATGCGCGCACCTCATCGGCGAACTGCGCTGCCTTGTCCGGATATTTCAGATACATTGCGGTATTCCTGCCAACCGAACGGCCCGACGGTTACGACGGCGAGACCTCTGCGGCGAGACCTTGCCGTGCGTTCTGATCGGGTCACTTGTCTGGCCACTCTAGCCCGGATGGGTCCGCCAGTCATTGGGCGGACCCTCGACAGCCGACCGCGTTACGGCTGAGGCTGATCAACCGACAGCAGCGCCCCCGGCTTGAACAGCAGCCCGGCGAGGCCGCCGCCGATCATCGGCGCTATGATGAACAGCCAGAGCTGACCAAAGGCCTTCGGACTGTGGAAGATACCGATCAGCGCCGGTCCGATCGAGCGTGCCGGATTGACCGACACGCCGGTCACATTGATTCCGACGATATGAATTGCCGTCAGGGTGAGGCCAATCGCCAGTCCGGCAAACCCGACGATATGCATGGGCGAGCTCTTCTGCGTCACGCCCAGGATGACGACCAGAAACAAGAACGTGGCGACCACTTCAAACACGAAGGCCGAGAACCAGTTGTATTCGCCGAGATAACCTGATCCCCAGCCGTTCTGGCCCAATCCGCCCGACCAGCCGGAGTGCTTCCCAGCCAGAATAATCGAGAGGACCAGGGCGCCGGCGATGGCGCCCAGCACCTGCGCGATCACATAGCGAATGAATTCGTCCTTCTGCATGCGACCGGCGACCAGGACCCCGAAACTCACAGCGGGATTGACGTGGCAACCGGAAATTGACCCGATCCCGTACGCCATCGCCACGATCGCCAGACCGAAGGCAAATGCAATGCCGAGAACGTCGATCGATGTTGGGCCGGTCCCCATGCCGGCGATGACGGCAGCACCGCACCCGAAGAAGACGAGCGTGAACGTGCCGATGAATTCCGCGATCCCCTTTTTCATAGCCCCTGCTGCTCCCATGATTCCAGCGCCGTATGATACCTTAGTCCGGGGCGTGACTTAGAGGCAAGTGGTGGCGGGAATGAACGGCGAAGCGCGGTATCCTTCCAAGATCGTGAACGTCTGAAAACTCAACCGATGCCGAACGCGAGCGCTGCCCGCCGACCAGAGGTCCCGTACGTGGGCCGCTCCGTCCCGCGCGTGGAGGATCTGCGTTTCATTACTGGCCGGGGCCACTACAGCGATGATGTGCGCATCGACGGCGAAGTGCATTGCATATTTGTACGATCACCGTATTCGCACGCGAAGATCGTCAGCATTGACACAACGGCCGCACACGCAATGCCCGGCGTTCTCGCCGTGCTCACCGGACAGGACTACGTGGAGGAGCGCTGCCTTCCCATCGACCATGCCCCCAATCCTGCTGATGCCATCGACGTCAGGACACGCGCATTTTCGGCTCAAGGCGATCGGGTCATCCACGAACGGAAACACTGGCCGCTCGCGACCGATGCTGCACGCTATCTTGGTGAGCCGATTGCGGCGGTCTTTGCGCAAAGCGCCGCGCTGGCACAAGATGCGGCCGAAGCCGTTCGTGTCGAGTACGAAGCGTTACCAGCAGTAACCTCGATTGCAGAGGCGATCCGGGAGGATGCGCCGCAAATCTGGTCCGAGATTCCGCGCAATTGCTGCCTGACCTTCGATGCCGGTGATGCTGAAGCCGTAGACCGCGCCTTCACGGCGGCCGCGCATATCGTACGACACACGTTCCACACCAACCGCATCGTCAATTGCCAGCTCGAGCCGCGTGCCGCCGTCGGCATTTATGACAACACGACCGGCGAGTTTTGCCTGATATCCGGCAATCAGGGCGTCACCAAGCTGCAGATGTCGATCGCTCCAGCTCTTCGGGTCGACAAGAGCAAGCTGCGGGTCGTCTGCCCGGATGTCGGCGGTGGGTTCGGTCCGCGAACCTATGTCTATCCGGAACAGGTTGTCGTGCTCTGGGCAGCCCGGCGCCTGAACCGGCCGGTGCGCTGGACCAGCACGCGATCGGAAGCGTTCCTGACCGACTATCAGGGACGCGATAATGTCACCCACGCTGCACTGGCGCTCGATCGGCGGGGCAAAGCCCTGGCTCTGCGCGTCGAGTTCTATGCCGCCATCGGCGCGCACACCGTCGCTTATGTCACGCCCGCAAATGCCATGCGGATGCTGACGACCGTCTATAAGATTCCAGTAGCGCATGGTCGCATCCATGCCATCGTGACCAACACAACGCCGACCGCACCCTACCGCGGCGCCGGACGGCCGGAAGCAAATCATTTCATCGAACGGATGTTTGATCTCGCCGCGCGCAAACTGGCGATGGACCGCGCCGAGATCCGCCGACGCAACATCGTCGGCAGCGCCGACATGCCGTTCCGCAGCGCCATGGGGTTGACCTACGACGCCGGAGACTTTCGCGCCTACATGGAACAGGCAGTGATCAACGCGAACTGGAGCGACTTCAAGGCCCGACAGCGCACCGCCAAGCGACGCGGCAAGCTCGCCGGCATCGGCATTGCCAATCATATCGAAGGCCCTGTCGGAGCCCCGATTGAGCGCGTTACCGTTTCGGTCCTGCCGACCGGCAGGGTCGATGTCATCGTCGGAACGCAATCAACCGGACAAGGGCATGAAACCAGCTTTGCCCAGGTGGTCGCCGATCAGATCGGCGTCGCCATGGATCAGATCGACATTCGCTACGGCGACAGTGCATTCGTCACGCTCGGCGGCGGCACGCATTCCGATCGGTCGCTGCGCATCGCCGGCGCCTTGATGGTTCAAGCCGCGGAAGAGATCCGCGCCAAGGCGCGTGCGCCTGCGGCCGCCCTGCTCCAGTGCGCGCCAGACGATCTCGTGTTCGACAGCGGCGATTTCCGCGTGCGCGACAGCCAGCGCGCCGTGCACATCTTGGAGGTCGCCCGGGCGTGTGGTTCAGGCGACCTGCCGGACGCATTCTGCCAGCCATTAGCCTCGACCAAGGATTTCTTCGGCCGGATCCCGGCTTTCCCCGGCGGCTGTGCGGTCTGCGAAGTCGAGATCGATCCTGCAACCGGTGCGGTCGAGATTGTCCGCTATTCCACGGTTGACGATGTGGGGCTCGCGGTCAATCCGATGATCGTGGAAGGACAAACACACGGCGGCATCGTTCAAGGGATTGGGCAGGCTTTGTTCGAAGGCGCCTGCCTGCGTGACGGGCAAGTGTTGACGGGCTCGTTCATGGATTACGGTATCGCTCGCGCGAGTGATGTCCCTTCTTTTCATGTGCAGCGCGCCGAAGATCCGACCAAGCTCAACCCGCTGCGGGTCAAAGGTGCGGGCGAAGGCGGCATTGCACCTGTAACTGCGGCGGTTACGAGCGCGATCTGTGATGCGCTCGCAGAATTCGGGATCGTTGATCTGCCGATGCCGATCACGCCGGCATCGATCTGGAAGGCGATACGAGCGAGCGAGGCGTCTCAATCCGCCGGGAAATAGCGTTTGAGCCAATTGCGCACGATCTCCTCGACCCGGCGGTCATCCTCGCCGAACATGAAGTGGTCAACGCCGCCGATGATGTGCAGATCACCGTGATAACCGGCACGCTTGAACAATTCCATCGAGCCGTCCGCGGTGATCACTTCGTCCTGGGCGCTGTGCAGCAGCAACAGCGGACGCGGGGCGATGCGCGCAGCTATGTCTCCCGGATTGAACGCCAGCGTTTCCAACGCCATCTCCAGCGGAAACTCCATGATCGAGCGCTTGTCGATGTTGTTGCGCAACCGCTCCGGAACGACGATGAGATCATAGCGATGCGCCATGATCACCGGATCGCCCGGCTTGCGGGCGCGGCCGCGTTTGAGCAACTCGCTGAACCTCTCCCACTTCTCCGGCGTTGAATGGATGGCGCGGAACATCTGCTCGCCGCTGGCCCAGCCGCCCTGCCCAATCACCGCGGCCACCCGCTGGTCGAGGCCGGCGGTATAGACAGCAACCGATGCGCCGAAACTCGTGCCGCTCAGGCAGATGCACTTCGGATCAATCTCCGGGCGGCCGCACATGAAGTCGAGCGCCGCAACGGCGTCATTCACCTGCCGGAATGGCAACACCCAGCCACGCTCGCCCCCGCTTTCACCGCAGCCCTGAAAATCGAACCGCAGCACCGCGTAGCCCAGGCTCGTATAGAAAGTCTGTGACCAGCGCTGCTGCGGGCCATCGCGGTGGCCGCCAAAGCCGTGCATCACGATCATCGCTGGTCTCGGGGTGCCACTGCGTTCAGGAATGGAGAGATCGCCGACAAGCGTGACATCGCCGGATTTGAACGTGACCCGTTCTTCCATGGAGCAGCCTTATTCTTTGAGGAGGACTTAACGATCTCATCGCCTGCAACGCTTCAGCGCTTATATGCGAAGTCGCGATGCCGGTGTTGCAAAAGTCGGAATATGATCAGCACCGCTAATGCGGCCAGCTCCAATGCACCGGCAAAGAACAACGGCGCGCCTGCAGCGCCGCTCACATCGCGGAGAATGCCCGCGGCAGGCGTCAAGAGCGCCATTCCGGCATAGTACCATGTCAGAAAGACCCCCATCCCGGCAGCACGATTTTGCGGGCGTAATACTTCGCTCGGCAGCACCATCATGGCGCCGCATGGCAGGCCTGCCACGGCTCCTACAAATATCATCAATACCAGCGAGGGTGTGGCCGGCACCAGCATGGTGCTGAGACCGAACGCGGCAAAGCTTACGATCATCAACAAGGTTGCGTGTCCAATTCGATCGATGACCACACCTCCCAGGGGGATGGTTACAATGACGGTCCACGCCACCAGGCTGATCAGAAAGCCGGCGTCCCCCTCAGGCAAACCGCGTGAAACCAGCAGAGCCGGACCGAAGCTGAAGACAAGGATGTAGCCAACATTGAAGAGCATCCATATGAGGCCAGCCAGCGACACCAGTCCCAGTTCGCGCAATGACAAACGCGGTCGTCGGGTCCCGCTTGGTGACATCAAGCCATGCACTGCGGGGGGAACGCGGTAGAGGCTAGCAATCGCGATCAGCACCAGAGCCGCCGCCGCGGCGGTGCTCCCGAACGCCATCCCAACCGATCCGTGCACCGCAACCCAGGGCAACGTAACCAGCGCGATACCAATGCCGATTGGCCAGCTGCTGACCAGGAGAGCCAACGCGGTGCCGATCTCGCGCCCTATGAACCAATCGGTTGTCATCTTGGTGAGCAGCACGTTGAGAAGCACCGCGCCGACGCCGCTGATCAGGCGACCGGCGAGGATGCCGGCATAATCGTTGCTGCTCATCGTCAGCAATCCGCCCGCGACCATCAGCGCCAAACCCACGATTACGATGCGTTTGTCGCCAAAATGGCGGCCCAGCAAGCCACCCGGATATGCGATCACCACGCCGGGCAGCAGATAGAGGCCAATCAGCAGGCCGAGCTTGCCGTAATCGATGCCAAGGTCGGCGATCACAAACGACGACAGCGCGCCGACTGCCTGAAACTGAAAACCCATCGCGGTTCGCGCCAGGAAAAGAACGGCCAGAATGACCCATCGTTGCCAAGCCTTGGCATGGATATCGGACGCGACAAACGTCATTGAGTGACCTGATCCACACGCGTGAGTCGAGGATAGCCGCCGCTCATTCAGGCACGGTCGGCCTGTCCATACGGCAAGGTGCCGAAAGATTTATCGTTACACGAATTTTCTCGTTTGTTAGCGTGATGCGAAGAAAAGTGCGGAGCGCCGATTTCAAATGCGTTGGATCAAGATTGCAATCGTGGCGAGCATGCTGTTGGGCGCGGCCGGATTCGCGCATGCGGAGGATGAGTCCTATCCGACGCGCCCGATCAAGATCATTCAGCCGACCGCCGCCGGCGGACCAAGCGATGTTCTCATCCGCATGGTGGCCGACGGGCTCGCGGCGCGACTGGGACAGCCGGTTATCGTCGAAAATCGGCCGGGCGCAGGCGGCGTCATCGGCGCGGAGGCTGCGGCGAAGGCTGCGCCTGACGGCTATACGATTCTATCGGTCGGGAACTTTCTGTTCACGACGGCGGCGCTCCGGGCCAAGCTGCCCTACGACCCGGTCGCCGACTTCAGCGGGATCAGCCTGCTCTCGCACGCACCGCTGGTGCTGGTGGCCAATCCGGCGTTTCCGGCAAGCACGCTGGCCGAAGTGATCGCGCAGGCGAAAGCCACGCCTGACGGTCTCACCTACACGAGTCCGAATTTCGGAGGAGTTCCGTATCTCGCGGGCCAGCTGTTGGTGCGTACCGCCGACATCAAACTGCAGCACGTGACCTATAGCGGGAGCCCCGCGGCATTGGTCGATGTCATGGCCGGGCGCGTGCCGTTGATGTTCGACCTGTGGTCATCGGCGAAACAGTACGTCCAGTCCGGTCAGCTCAAGGTCATCGCCGTGATCAGCAATGAACCACTGCCGGACGCGCCGCAGTATCCGCTCATCAAAGATACGTTTCCCGTCTTCGATTTCATGCTCAACAACGCGCTGGTTGTGTCATCGCAGACGCCCAAGCCGATTGTGCAGAAGCTCACCAAGGAGGTGCACGCCGTCATGGCGCGCACCGATCTGCAACAGGGCATCCGCGCTCTTGGGGTCGAGCCCACCGTCTCGAGCGGCGAACAATACGACGAGCTCGCGCGCAACGAACTCAAGAAATGGACCGACCTGGCACGGGAGAACAAAATCGCGATTTAGTAGAGGGTGGCAATGGGTGCCAAAAAATCGATCATTTCCGCTTCATAACATAATCATCGACGATTGTTGACCTTGGCGATTTTCCCGCGCATGATCCCCTGATCGCGGGGAGAGCGGAATGTTGGCACCACAAACGGCGGTCTCGCTGGCGGAAGCCCAGGACCTGATTTTCCTCGAGGCCGAATTGCTGGACGCGTGGCGGCTTGATGACTGGATCAAGCTCTACACGCACGACATGACCTATCTGGTCCCCTCGCCCGGCATGCCGGCCGATGCGTCGCCGGATACGAGTCTCTTCCTCATCTATGACGACCGCTTCCGCATGGAGAACCGGGTCAAGCGCCTGAAGAAGCGCACCGCTCATTCGGAATATCCGCACTCGACCACCGTCCACATGTACGGGAACCTGCGCGTCGCCGGGCACGATGCCGATGGCACTGTGGTGCACGCCACTTTCAACGTCTCCCGCTACAAGGACGGGATCATGGACACCTTCATCGGCCGCGCGCGCTATCAGCTGCTGCGCCAGGGTGACGCGGTGCTCATCCGCCACAAGCGCTGCGACCTCGGCATGGACGCGCTCGTCCCGCAGGGCCGGCTGACTATCATTCTCTAAGGAGGCAGACGTGGAGCAACGCATCGAGACGCCGGCCGGCATTCGCGTCGACCAACCCAACGGACTGTTCCAGGTCTCGCGCAAAGTCTTTACCGATCCGGAATTCCTCAAGCTCGAGCACGAGAAGATCTTTGAGAAATGCTGGCTCTATTTCGGCCACGACTTCGAGCTGCCGGAACGCGGTTCGTTCCTGACCCGCACCGTCGCGGGGCGCGATTTCATCTTCAGCCGCGATTCTGCCGGCGAGGTGCACGTTCTCTACAATCTCTGCACCCATCGCGGCGGCCGCGTGTGCCGCGAGAAATCCGGCAAGGCGAGCGTGTTCCAGTGTTTCTATCATGGCTGGGTCTTTGGCAGCGACGGCGCGCTCCGCCTCATCCCTCAAGAAGGTGCCTACCCGGACGGTTACAAGAACGACCGCGAGCGCGGCCTCGTCCCGGTGCCGCGGCTCGAGCAATATCGCGGCTTCTGGTTCATCAACCTCGATGCCAACGCGATCTCGCTGTCGGATTATCTCGCCGGCGCCAAGCCCTATCTCGACAACATCGCCGACCAATCCGAAGTCGGCATGGCGATCGTGCCCGGCGCCCAGGCGTTCCAGGTCGATGCCAACTGGAAGCTCTGGCACGAGAACGGCATGGATCCGTTCCACGTCAACACCGTGCATCAGACTTATTTCGAGTACTCGACCGACGTTCTGAAGATCGGCAAGGAGCGCGCGCAGGCCAGCGGCCTCTCCACCGAGGCGTTCGACCGCAAGGCGAGCGCCGAGGAGATGATGAAGGGCCGCTACGCGGCCCTGATGCAGACTGCGACCAAGATGAAGCTCGACCTCGGCAACGGACACATGGCCTATGATTATCCGGCCAACCACGGACGACCGTTCGCGCAGTGGCATCCGAGCTGGGACCCGAAGTACAAGCCGGAAATCGACCAGTTGTTCGAGCGGCTGGTAGCGCGTGTTGGTGAGGAGCGCGCCAAGCGCATCGCGCTCTACGACCATCACGTCCTGATCTTTCCCAATCTCGCCATCGTCGACAATCACGGGATCATGATCCGCACCTACTTCTCGACCAAGCCCGAGGAGATGCTGGTGCAGAGCTGGACCTTGGCGCCGGCCGAGGAGTTGAAGGAAATCCGCCGCCTGCGGCTCTACAGCTACATGGATTTTCTCGGACCGGCCGGCTTCGGCACCCCTGATGACGTAGAGGCGATCGAGGCCGCGCAGCGCGGCTACAAAGGCGCCGAGGATTACGACGGCTGGAACGATGTGTCGGCCGGTATGCAGCCTGCGGATCCGTCGAGCTTCGTGCGCAACGGCGATGAAGGCCGCATGCGGATATTCTGGTCGAAATGGGCCGAGTACATGCACGCGTAATCGGCGCAAGCCGCACGAGGCCGACGGTGCCGCGAAAACCCCGCACCTTGCCAGCTCCAGCCCGCGCAAGCGCCACGGGCGCCGAGACATTGGCCTCCGCGGCTTATCGCGCCATCAAGGAAGACATCATCGGCGGCGTGCTGGTGCCGCGTGAGTGGCTGCGCATCGACGCGCTGCGCGAGCGCTACGGGACGGGCGCGAGCCCCATTCGCGAAGCCCTCAACCGCCTCTCGGCCGAAGGCCTGGTGCTGCAGCAGGACCAGCGCGGATTCGTGGTGGCGGACCTCGACCAAACAGATCTCGCTGAGGTCATCTTCACGCGCTGTTCGCTCAACGAGATCATGCTGCCGGCCGCGCTCAGCAAGGGCGATGTCGCCTGGGAAGAGCGCGTCGTGCTCGCGCATTATCATCTGGCAAAGACGCCGCCGTTCCGCTCCGACGGCCGGCCCAATCCGGACTACCTGGCTCGCCACCGCGAGTTTCACATGGCGATGCTCGCCGCCTGCGGCTCGCGCTGGCTGCTTGACGTATCGGCCAAGCTGTTCGACTGGACGCAGCGCTATCAGAACCTGGCGATGCGCCACGATCTCGTCGCCACGCGCGACGTCGCCCGCGAGCACGACGAGCTCGTCGAAGCGATCCTCGCCCGCGACGCGCGGCGCGCCATCGATCTCCTCAACGCGCACGTGCGCGAGACCGGCCGGCTCGCGATCGCCAGCCGGCAAGAGGCGAAGCAGGACTGAGCATCTTGAGCTCGACCTCTCGGCTCGTCCTGGCCGGAGCGTGACCGCGGTCATCGCGCTCAGTGGACGGCCGCAAGGGAGGCCTGAGTTCCTGGCCATCCTTCGAGATCGCCGGGACAAGCCCGCGCGCCAGGATGAGGTCCGAGAGTACAAACATCAAACCCAAGCAACCGTTGCAGCAGCACAATCAGTTGCTCGCGTTCGTCCGCCGAAAGCCGCCGGCCGACGCGCTGCTGATATTTGCCCACGCTGGGCAGAAACTGCGCGAGCTGGCGATAGCCCGCGTCGGTTACCTGCAAGCCGTAGCGGCGCTTGTCGGTGGCAGAGCGTTCGCGCCGGATCAGCCGCTTGCGCAGCATGCGCGACACGATGCTGCTCAATGTGTTGGCATCAAGTCCGAGCTGATCGCTCAACATCGCCTGCGATACGCCGGGCTGTTGCGCCACGGTGAGCAAAACGGCGGATTGCCGCGGCGTTGCGGCGAGCGCATCGAACATCTCGGCGAAAACGGCTTCGGCTTCGAAGTGCGCGCGGCGCAGCAAATAGGGAAGCTGGTTGGTCAGGTCGACCGCGAGCAGATGCGGGGCGATGGCAGTTGGTTGGCGCGCGCATCCTACGCCTCCAGCACCAGATCGGCGGCGGCGGACGCCAACTTGCGCCGCAGCGGCACGATGCGGCACGGAATCGAGCGCATGACCGGCGCACCGCTGACCGGATCGAACTGATCTCCCGGTATCAAATTGTTGTAGTTGCTGCCCGAGAGGGCGAACATCCGGTAGCCCGGCAGTTTGAGTTCGTCGCAGGCCTGCCACCAGCCGTATTCGGCGACGACGGTTTGCGGGTGCATGCGCGCATTGATACGCACGCGAAAGCGCGCACGGCCGGATGCGCTGACAAGGGCAATCCAATCTCCGTCGCCCAGCCGATGCGTGCGCGCCGTCTCGCGGCTGATCTCCACAGCCGGCGCGGCGGCGCGCTTGCGCAGGCTGGCAATGCCGCGGTGCTGGCTATGGCAGAAGTTGATGTTGCGCGCAGTCGTCAGAGTGAGCGGAAACGTCCCGTTATCTTGGGCAGGCGGCGCGAACGCCGGCACGCCCGGTTGTCCACCCTGATGCAGCGCTTCCGAATAGATCTCGACGCGGCGTGACGAGGTCGGGAACCCTTCAACGACTCCACCATATGTACGCGCGTATTTCTGCGCGACCGGATTGATCGGCCGCACGATCCCGCGCGGCGAAGCACGCAGTTGCTCTACCGTAATGCCGAGCGGCGCCAGCATGTGATTCCAGCCGGCCTCGATATCGCCGCCGAAGAATTCGTCCTCGAGCCCGAGCCGCAGCGCGAGCTGAAACCCGACCCACAGGTCCGAGCGCGACTGGCCCATGGGCTCGACCATCTGCGGCCGCAATTGGATCAGCGCTTGCGCCGCAGCGCTGTTCTCAAAGCCGACGCGCAAACCCTCGCGCTCCCAAGCGCTGTTGATCGGCAGCAGGATATCGGCAAATCGGCTGGTCGGAGTTTCGTAAAGATCGCACTGGACGTGAAACTCAAGTTGCTCGAGCGCGCGGCGCCCGCGCATCGGTTCAGCAAGCGACGACAATATGTTTGACCCGAACGCCACCAGGCCGCGAATCCGATAGGGCTTGGCATCGAGCATCGCGGTGTAGAGATCGCTGGCGGTGATCCAGCCGTTGGCCGCCGGACCCAGCGGACGTTGCGACCCGACCGAGCGTGCGCTCGCGCTGCCCGACCGGCAGCAGCGCATAATCGTTGATCCGATTGACCGGCTGGCGCTCCAGCACCAGGTTGCCACCGGGCCGGTCAAAGCGGCCGGTCAGCGCGTAAAGGAGCGCAATAGCCCTCTCGGTCTGCGTGGCATTGGCATGCTGGGAGATGCCGGTCCAACAGTGATAGCTCAGCGCGGCCGAGCTTGCGATCAAATCCGCCGTGTTGGTGATCGCATCCGGCGCAATGCCGGTGAGCGCCGCGACCCGCTCCAGTGTGTAGGGCGCGCAGGCCTGCGCATAGAGCGCAAACGCAGGGCTGCAGCGAACCGCTCTGCCGGCAATCGTCAGGTTAAACTGTCGTGCTCAGCGCAAAGCGCCTGGCCTGCGCGAGCGTGATTGGCCCGCGTGGTGTCGTAGCGAACTGGCTTGCCCTCCCCTTCGTCCCAGGCAACGTAGTCCGGGGGCTCCCCGGGAATGAGATCCGACCAGCGCAGATAAACTCCAGTATCATCGCGCACCAGCAGCGGTGCCGTCGTCCAGCAACGAACAAACTCTTCGTCATACCGATGCTGCTCGATCAGGAGCCTGGCGAGCCCGAGCGCCAGAATGCCGTCGGTGCCCGGTTTGACGGCGAGCCATTGGTGCGCCGTCGCGGCAAAACCCGAGCGCCGCGGATCAACCACGATCAGCTTGGCGCCGCGCATCACCGCCTGCGAGATCGCCCAGGCGTGCGCCATCCAGGAACTGGCCGGATTGAACCCCCACAGCACGATCAGATCCGAGCGGGCATAATCGGGCGGCGGGATGCCGTGGCCAAACGTGAAGCGATGCGCAAAGTCCTTTGGCCAGTTGCAGACCTCCGTGCCGTTGAGGACATTGGGGCTGCCGTACAGCCAGGCGAGCCGCTCCAGCCAATCGTAGCTGTCGGTCAGCGCGGTGCCGCTGGGCGAGGAGAGCGCAAATGCCACGGTCTCGGCGCCATGTCGGGCGCGCAACGCCATCAGCTTGTTGGCGATCTCATCGAGCGCCTGGTCCCAGCTGATCGGCTCCCAGCCCGGATCGGCCGCCGATTTGGGTTTGGTTCGCCGCAGCGGATGGGTGAGACGCTTGGGGTCGTGAGCGATCTCAGGCGCGGCGCGCCCTTTCGAGCAGATCGCATTGCCGGTCGGATGACCGGGGAGTGCCTCGACGCGGATGAGGCGGCCGTCCTCAATCGTGTTCAGGGTGCCGCAGCGCGAGCGGCAGAGGGTGCAATAGCCGGGGACCTGAGTGATGCTCATGCTGACACTCAGGTCGCGAGCGCGCGGGTGCGGCCGCGCCCGGCCAAGGTCCAGCCGATCGTGCCAAGCACGAATAGCCCGGTGACAAGCTTGAGGTCGGAGGGCGCGAGGCCTAGCGAGAGCGCAAGCGAGGTGAGCTGATAATAGGCGAGGCAACCGATGACCGGCGCCAGCAACTGGGTGGTGATGGTGCGGCGGCCCAATGATGGCTTCGCCCAGGATGACGGAGGCGAGCCCATTGACCAGCAGGCCGAAGCCCATGCTGACATCGCCGTAGCCCTGCAGCTGCGCCGACAGCGCACCGGCGAGCGCCGTGATGGCATTGGCAAGCCCGAGGCCGGCGACGGCGTAGCGCAGGTAATTCACCCCCAGCGCCGGCGCAAGCTGTGCATTGGCGCCGATGCCGCGCAGCGCAAGCCCGACCTCGGTGTGGAGCATCCACCACAGCAACAACAACACGACGGCGAGCAGTACGCCGAAGAACACGATCTGCAATGTCAAGTTCTGCACAATGGCGTCGCTGATCCAGGTAAAGATATCGTTCAGACCGAACGTCGCCACGTTGGGCCTGCCCATGATGCGCAGGTTGATGCTCCATAACATCGTGACGACAAGCACGCCGGCGAGCAGCGAGTGAATCCGAAACTTCAGATGAAACAGCGCCGTTGCCGCCCCGGCGCAGAAGCCCGCCGCGACCGCGAGCGCGGTCGCGATCAGCGGGTGGATGCCGTGCACCAGCAGGATCGCTGCGACGCAGCCGCCGAGCGGGAATGCGCCTTCTGCCGTGATGTCAGGAATATTGACGATGCGGAACGGGATCATCACGCCGAGCGCGACGAAAGAATAGATGAGGCCTTGCACCAGCGTGATCGGCACCAGGTTCCAGAAGCCGAGCAGGATCTCCATGGCGCCCTCACACCTCGCCCGGCAGGAGGATCTGGTCGTCCTCCTCACCGAACCGGCGGACCAGTTCCGGGGCGGTGAGTTTGCTTTTCTCCATGCCGGCGAGGTCGAGCTTGATACGGCCCGCGTTCATCATCAATAACCGGCTGCCGCAGTCGAGCGCATGGCGCATGTTGTGCGTCACCATCAATGTGGTGAGCCGGTGCTCGGCGACGAGCCGGGTCGTCGCCTGCATGACGATGTCGGCGGTGCGCGGGTCGAGCGCCGCGGTGTGCTCATCGAGCAGCAGGATTTTCGGCTGCTGGATCGTCGCCATCACCAGCGCCAGCACTTGCCGCTGTCCGCCCGAGAGCGTGCCGGCCGCTGCTTGCAGGCGGTTCTCCAACCCGAGCCCGAACGGGACGAGCAGGTCGCGAAACGCACTGCGCGCCTGTGCGGTGAGCGCGAGCTTGAACTTGCGGCCGACGCCGCGGCGCGACGCGAAGGCAAGGTTCTCCTCGATGGTCAGCGCCGGGGCGGTGCCGACCATGGGATCCTGAAACACCCGCGCCACAAAACGTGCGCGGCGATGCACCGGCATGGGCACGATATCGACGCCGTCGACCACGATACGCCCGCGCTCCGGCACGATCGAGCCGGCAACCGCGTTCAACAACGTCGTCTTGCCGGCACCGTTGGTGCCGATCACCACCAGGAACTCACGTTCGGCAATGCCGAAGCTCAAGTCATCGAGCGCGACGCGCTCGTCGGGCGTGCCGCGATGGAACCGCAGACTGAGATGCTCGATGGCGATCATCGCCGTAGGGAATACCCCCCTACAAATCACTCCACCACGCAGTTGCAGGACTTCAACGAGTCCGGCAGCGTCAGGCCGAGCGCTTGCATGCGCTTGGCGCTGATGACCACCTCGCGATCATTCGGGCCGGCGCGCCAGACTGCAAGCTCGGACGGCTTTTTGCCTTTGATAATGGCAGCGGCGAGCTTGCCCGCATTGGTGCCGACTTGGGGCCAGTCGACCGAATAGGCGGCGAGCATTTCATGATTGCGCACCTTGCCGGGATCGCTGTTGAAGACCGGCAGCTTGATGCGGTTCGCGGCCGAGGCGATGGCCGCACTCGCCGGCTGCAGCAGGCTTGATGCTGGCACAAAAACTGCATCGACCTTGCCGTCCACGGATTGCACGCGCTGCGGGATATCGTTGGCGTTGTCGACGCCGACCCGCACCAACGTCAGACCGTGACGTGGTGCGATCTGCTCGAGCGCGTCAGCGAAGGCGTTATCGCTGTCGTCGCCCGGGTTGTAGAGAATGCCGAGTCGCTTCGCTTGCGGCAGGAGCTGCTTGATAAACTCGCAGGTGGCATCGAGATCTGGCATGTTTGACGCGCCGACCATCAAGGGATCGCCGTGATCCCACGAGGCCAAGCACCTTGGAGCGCACTGGATCGGTCACCGGCGCGAACACGATCGGGAACTTGCGATTGGCGAGCACTTGCTTGGCGGTCTGCGTGAGCGGTGTCGTGATCGTCAGCATCAGATCCGGATCATGCGAGGCGAGCTTGTTGAGGAGCTGCGGCACCAGCGTGCGGTCGAAATTGACGTGGTCCTCGTCGAACTGCGCGTTGATGCCCGCCGCCAGGATCGCCGCCTTGAAATTATCGGCCAGAAGCCGAAGCTGCGGGTGCGGGCCGAAGTTGGCGATAGCGATCTTCACCGGCGGTCCCTGGGGCGCGGGAGCCGGTTGCGCGAACGCCGAAGCGCAGGCAAGGCGAGGAAACAGAGGATCGCCCGCAGATGCAACGTGAGCTTCATTTGACCTCCTGTAGCCCCGGCGGCTGAACTAATACGTTTACGTAGTATTTCGAAGTACGATGTGGCCGTCAAGCTGATCCGGCCGTGCTCACAAGGCCTCTAGAGCCCTCATCCTGAGGAGCATGCGTGCGCAAGCACGCATGCGTCTCGAAGGATGGCCACGGGCGAAAGCCTTGCCTCTGGGCCATCCTTCGAGACGCCTTGGCCTTGCAGGCCAAGGCTCCTCAGGATGAGGGCTCCCAAGTGTGGAACCTTTATCCGCGCGATGCGGTTACGTCAGCACAAACCGCGAGTAATCCATGCACCACAAGCTCCTGCACGAATTGTCCGGCCAGCGCAGCTGGGCGCTGGTGCTGCAAACCGGCGAAGAGGCTATGGCTTGCCTGCAGCAATTCGCCAAGGCACAGCAGATTTTTGCCGCACAGATCACCGGCATCGGCGCATTCAGCAATATCGTTCTTCAGTACTTCGATTGGCAGACGAAGCAATACAAGCGCATTCCAGTGAATGAACAGGTCGAGGTTGCTTCACTCATCGGCGACATCGCCGAGGGTTCTCCCGGCTCGCCTGCCCTGCATGTTCATCTGGTCGTCGGCCGTTATGATGGGACCGCGATGGCGGGGCATCTTGGCGAAGGTCATGTGCGGCCCACCCTCGAACTGATGATCACGGAAAGCCCTACCCATCTGCGCAAGAAAAAGGATCCGGTCTCCGGGCTCGCGCTCATTGCGCCACAGGCCTGAGCGGCATGAGCTTGCCAGGTTACACGGCCCGATCACGGTGGTGTTATGCGGCCGTTGCTTTCGCCACGAAAGATTTGAATGCCGCCTGGCGGATCGCAGGATAGTCTTGCTGCGTTTCCTGCCCCGTCAGTGCGCGTTTCCTATTCCCATCTAGTCGCCAAGCAGGGCGAGCAAGGCGAAGTACCATGAGCGCCGAATCTGGTTGTGGCATCGCCATCATGGCGAAGGCATCGATCCCTGGCCGCGCCAAGACCCGCCTGGTCCCACCGCTGACCTTTGCGGAGGCCGCGGACTTCAACACCGCGTTCCTCAAGGACGTCGTCGCCAATATCGCTGCGGCGGCGCGCGAGGTTCCGATCCGCGGCTATGCGGCCTATGGCCCGCCGGAGACCGCCGGGTTCTTCACGTCCACGCTTATGTCATCCATCGGACTGATCGAGGCCTGGCACGCCAAATTTCGGCGACTGCCTGTTGACGGCGATCGAAGCCATGTTTGGCCGCGGCCATAGCGCCGCCGTCGTGCTCAATTCCGACAGCCCCACCCTGCCGACCGCGCTTCTGACTGAGACCGCCCGACTGCTCGCACGCCCAGGCGATTGCGCCGTGCTCGGCCCGTCGCGTGACGGCGGCTATTATCTGCTTGGCCTGAAGGCACCGCACCGGCGCTTATTTGAGGACGTCGCCTGGAGCACCGAGCGGGTCGCGGAGCAGACCCGTTCGCGCGCCGCGGAGATCGGGCTTCCGGTGCACGTCCTGCCCGAGTGGTACGATGTCGACGATGCGCAATCATTGCAGCTGTTGCGCTCCGAGCTCGACGGGCGTGGCCATTGTTGATCCAGATCTCCAACCGCACACGGCGGTTCATTCCGGCGCCCTGATGCGCCGCCTGCTGGCGCAGACTGACCTGGCGATGCGGCTCGAAATTGCCTGTACGCCGGCGTTGCAGCGGGCCGCCGAATGAGTGCCACCAGCCTCGCCCCGCATCGCTATTTCGAGCGTGTGGCGGCACGCGCGACCGCCGCCGAGCAGGACCCGATCTGCGTCTATCTGGAAACGACCAACCGCTGCAATCTGCTGTGCACCACCTGCCCGCGCACCTATGAGGAGCTCGAGCCGCCCGCCGACATGAGCTGGGATTTGTTCCGGCGCATCGTCGATCAATTGCCGCGCATCGAGCGCGCGGTGCTGCACGGCATCGGCGAGCCGATGCTGGTGAAGAACCTGCCGCGGATGGTGCGTTACCTGAAGGACCGCGGCACCTATGTGTTGTTCAACACCAACGGCACCGTGCTCAACGAGAAGAACGGCCGCGCTCTGATCGATGCCGGGCTCGACGAGCTGCGCGTCTCGCTCGATGCCGCCAACGCGCAATCCTATCAGGCGATCCGCGGGAAAAACTACTTCAATCGCATCCTCAAGAATGTGCGCGCGTTCCGCGCCCTGCAGGAGCGGCTCGGCTGCGAGCGCCCGCGCGTATCCGCTTGGCTGACCGGCCTGAAGGAAACCATCGCCGAACTGCCGGACTTCGTGCGGGTCGCCGCCGAGATCGGCGTCAAGGAGGTCTACCTGCAGCGCCTGGTCTTCTTCGAGGATGGCGCGATCGGTCATGCACGTCCGGATCAGGCGCTCTATGAGCGGATGACCCGGGATGAAGCGCACTATCTCGACGAGGCAACTGCGCTCGCGTGCTCGCTCGGTCTCACCTTCAGCGCATCGGGCGCAGTCTCCGAACCGGGCCTCAGCCTCAAGCGACCGGAGGACGGTTCGCCCTGGTCCATGTGCCGGCGCCCATGGACCGTGATGTATTTCACCGCTAACGGACGCGCGCTCCCCTGCTGCATCGCGCCGTTCGCACAACGCGGCTACGAGCATTACACGCTGGGCGACGCCACGCAGCAGACCCTGCAGGAGATCTGGAACGGTCCAGCCTATCAGTCATTCCGCGAAGGGCTGCTGTCCGAACACCCGCCCGCTGCCTGTGCCAACTGCGGCCTGCGCTGGAGCCTGTGACCGCCATGCACGCCGGCCAAGTGGTCGTGGTCATCCCGACACTCAACGAGCAGGACTCGATCGGAAGCGCGGTGCGGGCCATTCCGCGGCCACCTGTCGACAAAATTATTATTGCTGACGGTCCGAGCACGGACGCCACAGGTACGCGCGCAGCCGAGGCGGGCGCCGAGGTCATCAAAGTCGGGCGCGGTTATGGGCGGGCTTGCGCGGCGGCGGTCGAAGCCGCGCCAGAGGCTGAGATCATCGTATTCATGGATGGCGATGGCGCCGATGATCCGGCCTGCATTCCCGATTTGATCGCACCCATTCGCGCCGGCACGCATGACTTCGTGATCGGCTCACGCGTCACCGGCAAGCGCGAACCCGGCAGCATGGCTTGGCATCAGGTCGCCGCCGGACGTTTCGCGGGAGCCCTGCTCCGCGTTCTTTATGGCGTGCGCTACACCGACATGTGTGCGTTTCGGGCGATCCGCCGCGAGCAGTTGCTGCGCCTGCAGATGCGCGAAATGACCTATGGATGGAATATCGAGATGCAAATGCGCGCCGCGCGCGCCGGCCTGCGCATCCTCGAAATTCCCGTTCCATATCGACGGCGCAGCGGCGGTACCTCCAAGGTGGCTGGCAGCTTATCGGGCACCGTACGGGCGGCGACGCGCATCGTCGCGACCATCGCCCGGATTGCTACCGACCGACCATCAGACCGAATCCAGCCCATGCGCGAGCGCGATGCATGAACAAAATCGAACGAATTGCTGACAGTGATTTGAGTAGCCCGCGCGAGATCAGCGCTACGCCCTTGCTGGCGCGCCGCGATTACGATGCGCCGTCGGTATTTCTCCCCGAGAGCCTGCTGCGCGAAGCGCGGCGGCAAAAAGGATTGATTGAGAACACGGTCCCGCCGGTGTGCGTGCTCGATCCCGACGGCGACTTGGTCGACCATGTTCGGGCCGACTACGGCGCCGCCAGATCCGCGCATTGGGCCTGCTATCACACGCAGATGTGGGAGTGGCAAAACGCTGCGGCGCGCTGTGGCATTATCGGTGCGGTGGTTGGCGGACCGTTCGCGGTCCTGGTCGCCGAGCAATTGTTCGCATCCGGCTGCGAGCTGCTGATCAGCATCACGTCGGCCGGCCAGATCGCCGATCTCGGGCCACCGCCCTACTACATCCTGATCGACCGCGCCCTGCGCGACGAGGGAACGAGCCATCACTATCTCGCGCCATCTGCCTACGCGCACGCAGATCCGGCCTTGATGGCGCTGGCGCAGGCGGCGCTGGGTGATGATCCGGACCAAGGTTTACATTGGTCCGACGTGGACCACCGACGCGCCATTCCGGGAGACCGAATCGACGATTGCGGCACGCCGGGCCGAGGGAATCCTTGCGGTGGAGATGGAAAGCGCCGCGCTCTACGCCTTTGCGGCCGCGCGCCGTCGGCGCGTAATCTGCGTGGCGCATGTGTCGAACCAGCTCGGCCAAGTCGAAGGTGATTTCGAGAAGGGCGAGGCTAACGGCGCGCGCAGCTCAGCGGCGTTGGTGCGGGCAATTGCAGAAGGGTTTGTGGCACGCCGTCAAAACGCTGCAAAATGAGTGACCTCGTCCTGAGGAACTCGCGCGCGTTAGCGCGCGCGCGTCTCGAAGGACGGCGTCAGGCGACCGGTCCTTGCAAACCATCACAGCCTCTCAGGATGAGGTTCGGAAGACTGGTGCGACGTTCCTCAACATGATCTCCATCTTCAACGTCGTCCTCTGCGCGGTCCTCGCCGTCTTGTTCTGGACCTGCATCGGTTTTGCCCTGGGCCAGCGCATCTTTCCGCAGGCACTGGCGTTGCCACTGGCTCCGACGCTGGGCTGGGCAGTTCAGAACGCATTGGCACTGCCGATGTTCTTTCTCCTGCGCTTTTCGCAGACGAATATCGCAGTCATTGCCATCCTGGCCATCGGCATCAGCCTCGCCGCGATTTGGCGTGATGCGGCGCGCGAACAAACAACAACATTGCCATGGTGGGCTTATGCGACCGCGGCGATGCTGGCGCTCGCACCGACACTGGCGATCCTGCCTAAGAGCACACTCGGCGACGGCGTCGCGCTCGCCGGACCGATGTTCGATCACGCCAAGCTCGCGATGATCGACGACATGGCGCGCATGGGTTTGCCGCCCGGCAATCCGTTCTTCGGCGAGTCCGGCGACCGCCTCCCCTACTACTATCTGTGGTACTTCGGCGCCGCCCAGTTCGCACGCGGGCTCGGCATCAGCGGTTGGGAAGCCGATGCGGCGATGACCTGGTTTTCGGCATTCGCGTCGCTCACATTGTTGATGGGCCTTGCGACTTGGTTTGCAGGACGCGCGGCGGCCGCATTCTGGATCGGGCTTTTGGCGCTGGGCGGATCGCTGCGCTTTCCGCTGTGGCTCCTCCTCGGCACCGAACGCGTCAACGAATTGCTGTTACCGGCGACTGGCCTCGCCGGCTGGCTCTTCCAGGCAAGTTGGGTGCCGCAGCATCTCATGGCGGCCGCCTGTGCTGTCATCGCGATCTTTTTGATTGGGCGATTGGAGTGCGACCTGAAGCAGGGCGCAGCCTTCGGGCATCGACGGGTCCTGCCTGCCGCAGCCTTGGTGTTGGTGGTCGTCGCAGGGTTTGAAAGCTCAACCTGGATCGGCGGTGTCACACTGGCCGTCGCTGCACCAGCGGCAGGCGTCGTGCGGTTGGCGCAGCTGGCGCCTGAGCGGCGTCTCGCCTTTATCGGCACCTGCGCGATGGCTGCCGCGCTGGCCGCCCTGGTCGCCTTTCCATTCCTGCACGACCAATGGATCGCAACCTCGATGCGCCAGAGCGGTTCTCCGATTGGGATTGAGCCCTATGAAGTGCTGGGCCCGCTATTTCCCGCTTCCGTGCGCCGGATTCTTGATGTTCCGGCGTTCTGGCTCGTCCTGCTGGTGATCGAATTCCCGGCGCTCGTGACCGCCGGGGCAATCGCCTTGGCGCGCTCAGTCCGTGGCGAAGCGGATCAACAACTCAGAGGAATGGCCGCGATTTTCGCAGCGCTCACACTGGCGAGCCTCGTCGTCACCTGGCTCGTGACCAGTCGTCTGGGTGAACACAATGATCTGGGCTGGCGGGCCGTTCTTCCCGCGATATTCGTGTTGATGGTGTTCGCCGCGGTTGGGCTCGCGCGCTGGATCGCCCAGCGGGCCTACGTGGCGGCCGGCGCTGCGCTTCTGGGTCTCCTGCTTGCGCTCCCCGATGGAATCAAGCTGATCGCCGCCAATGCGACGGGCCACCCGGCGCCTTCGGCACGCGCGTTCGCGCAAGCGCCGGAACTGTGGGCGGCGGTGCGCGCGCACACCGCGCCTGGCGAGCGCGTTGCCAACAACCCGCTCTATCTCGCCGACGTCACGCCCTGGCCCGTCAATATTTCCTGGGCGTTGCTGGCGAACCGCAGGTCTTGCTTTGCCGGTCGCGAACTCACCCTCGCTTACGTGCCGCTGCCCGATGCCCGCCGCGAGGAGATCAACGCGAAGTTCATTCGCGTGTTTGCCGGCCAGGGCTCGGCCGAGGATGTGCGTGACCTCGCGCAGACCTATCATTGCCGAGTGATCGTGCTCACGCCATCGGACGGTGCTTGGAACAAAGATCCCTTCGCCGCAAGTCCTCTCTTCCATCTGGTCGATATGAAAGCGGATCGCTGGAGAATTTACCGCGCGGACTAAAATACATCGTCATTGCGAGCGAAGCGAAGCAATCCAGGAGCCACAGCACGCGGCTCTGAATTGCTTCGGCGCTGCGCGCCTCGCAATGACGAGCTAGATCCCGGCGAACCAGTTGAAGCCCTGCTTGCTCCAGAAGGTTTCCTGGAAATCATTGGTCACCTCGATGCCGGTGACCCACTTGGCATTCTTGAACCCGAGCTTGGTCGCCGTGCGCAGGCGCAGCGGAAATCCGAACGGATCTGTGATCGGGTCGCCGGCGTATTTGGTCGCCAGCATGGTCTGCGCATGCAGCGCCGACGGCATGTCAAGGCTCTCGGTGTAATCATCGGCGCAGCGGAAGAACACATATTTGGCGGTGAGATCGGCGCCGACGCGCTCCAGGAACTGGCGCAGGTTCACGCCCGACCATTGGCCGATATAGTCCCAGCCCTCGACGCAGATATGGCGGATGATCATGCTCTGCTCGGGTAGTTGCCCGAGCTGCTGCGCGGTCCACGGCCGCTTGTCGGCAATCAGGCCGGAGAGCTCGAGCTTCCAAGTCGAGCCATCGACGGGTTTGACCTCTTCCACGTCATAATGCGCGTTGAAACGCGGAGGTCTCACCACGTCGGCCTCGGAATAAGTCGGCGCCAGATGGTCCGGCCGGAAAATGAATTCCTGGACCTTGTCATTCCAGGCCGACACCGCGCGCAGGAAATTCTGCACCGGACCGGTTTCCCCGACATCGCAACCGGTCAGCAACGAGAGCGCGCCCAGGCTTAGGGTGCCACGCAGCACTTTGCGGCGATCGATCCTCTCGATCAGCGCCTTGTGCTCGCGCAGGATCGACTGATCGATGCCGCCCTTGGGCCGAAACAGCGAGCGCCGGGGAGAACGGATGCTGCTCATGATGCCTTCGCCTTCATCTCATTGATCGCGGGACCGCCCGTCACCATGGCCACCAGTGTCCGCGGCACCAAAAGTGCGAGCGTGACATGAACGATGAGGAACAGCACGATCGCGCTCATGCACAGGAAATGAATGATCCGCACGGTCTGGAAGCCGCCGAGCAGCGCGGTCAGCTCGGAGAACTGGATCGGCTTCCACAGCACCAAGCCGGTAATTACGATCAGCACGCCGACCAACAGAATGCCGACATAGAGCAGACGCTGGACGGCGTTGTAATGGGTGGGATCATCATGCGCGAGCCGGAAATGTACAGCGTCGTACATGTCCTTGAGGAGCTCGCGCCAGCGAATGGGAAACAGCATGCGCCGGAACCGGCCCGTGACGAGGCCGTAGGTCACATAAGCGATGCCGTTGAGCGCCAGGATCCACATGCCGAAAAAGTGCCACTGCAGCCCGTGCTGCGCCCAGTGCCCCAAGGTCAGCGCCTCGGGAAAATGCAGCCAGCCGAGGATCACGTCATCATTGTAGATCTTCCAGCCGCTGCTGATCATGATCAACATGGCAATGGCATTGACCCAATGCATGATCCGCAGGGGCACCGGATGCAAACGTCGCGGATGCAGCTTGGCCGGACGCGTGCTCTGCATCGCAGGGCTCCCGATCGTAACCGTGGGTGTTGATGCAATCAGCCTACGGATGATGCACGGCTTTATCAATCAGTGGATGCATAAATTTCCCGTGTGGGCGAGTATTTAATTTGCTGACGGATTCGTGTACTGACACGTGACCGCGTGCATGAAATGCTGCGACGATGCGCACAGCAGCCACAAGGTCGGTTCTACTGGGGATCGCGCTATTCGCGAGCGCCCCCGGCGCCGGGCACGCGGACGAGACCCCGGAGGAACGCTTCCAGAGTCGCATGCCGCAGCCGGTCAAGGTCGGCGATCTGATCGGGCTGCCGGTGCTGGACGAGAGCCAATCCACCCTTGGCTATGTGCGTGAGGTCGTCCGCACGTCCGCGGGCAAGATCGACCTGATCGTGTCCTATAGCCCCTGGTTCGGTTGGTTTGGCCGTCCGGTCGCGGTGCCGATCGAATATGTGGGCATATTCGGACGCAACATCGCGTCCCTCGACATGTCGCCCCAAGACTACGCGCAAGCCCCGACCTGGTCCGGCGCCGACGCGCAGCCGATCCCAGCGACCGAGACTATCCGCATCGGCCTGACGCGGCATTGATGCCCGGCTATACGCCCCGGCTATGGGATTGATTGCCGAACAGTATTTTATCCGAACGCTCCGATCGGGTGTGATGCGGGTGTCCACCTTCCCGCCAATCTTGGCAGCCACGGGAGCGATCCCGATGAACAGCAAAGCCAGCGCCCTTTCACTCGCGCTCGCGAGCGCGCTGAGTGCCGCGCTCGCGGCCCCGCCCGCCACCGCACAGGAGTCGAGCAAGGAGAAGTGCTACGGTGTATCTCTCACGGGCATGAACGATTGTGCCGCCGGCCCAGGCACCACCTGCGCCGCGACTGCGAGAGCCGATTATCAGGGCAACGCTTGGCGTCTCGTGCCCAAGGGCACCTGCACCACGATTAGCACCCCGCTCGGCATGGGATCGTGATGTGCCTGCACGAATGATGGTCGCGCGCTGCCGTGAGCTCTTGGATGAACCTCTCAACGAGAATTGGCAGCCCGTTCTCGCCAAGCAAAGCAAATGACTTGGATTGGAGGATACGTGACTCAACCGCACCCCCCGACTTTTCGACGCGTCGTGATCATGGGCGCCGGCTTTGCAGGCCTGTCAGCCGCCCGGGCATTCGCAGACAGCCCGTCTCAGGTAACGGTGATCGACCAGCACAATTATCATCTGTTTCAGCCGCTGCTCTATCAGGTCGCAACCGCGGCGCTTTCACCGGCAGACATCGCAGCCCCGATCCGCGGGATCCTGCACCGACAGCGCAACACCCATGTCCTGCTTGCGAAGGTATCCGGGATTGATCTGGTGCGCAGGCACGTGATCGCCGAGGACAAGCGAATTCCCTATGACGACCTGATCATCGCGACCGGGGCACGGCACGCTTATTTTGGGCTCGGGATGATTGCCGTCCCGCTAACCTGCATACTTCGACCAATCATACGAACGCAGCGACTTTAGCACGGCATTGGCGATCGTGGTGCGCTGGCGTCCGGCGACGCTGTAGAGATGCACGGTCCGTCTCAACTCGAGACCATCCACCCGAACCCGACGCAAGTCCATGGGTACCGACGTGCTGCGCGGCAGGATGGCGATGCCGATATCGGCCTCGAGTAAGGTAAACAGATCCCGCTCGGACATGACCTCGTGGCCGCGCTTGATCGCGATGTCGCGGCTGTGGAGCAAATCGGCGAGTTCACCGGCTTGCTCGCAATAGGTCTGGTCCAGCAACTTCTCATCACAGAGATCGACGATCGCTATGGTCTCAGAGTTCGCAAAACGACGCCCCTTCCCGACAACAAGATCAAAACCTTCCGTGAACAGGGGCCAGCAGTCGAGCCGCTCCCATTGCTCGGCTATCGGAGCTGCAATGGCAAGCTCCGCTTCTCCCCGCTTGAGAAACTCGGCAATTTCAATGGCCGAGCCGCGCAGGAATTTCAGTTCGAGCCCGTGGAAGTGCCGTGCCAGCTCCATGATGTGCGGGATGAACAAGCTGACGTCGATGGTGTGAGACAGAGCCAGGCGCAGGGCAGCAACCTCACCGCTCTTGAGCGCGGCCGCGAGTGTTCTGGCGCCGAGTGCACTGTCATAACATTGGCGCAAGAGCGGCAGCATGCGCTGGCCGAGTTCGGTCAGTTGGGCCTGCGGTCGCTCGCGCCGAAAGAGATCGCCGCCAAGCTCGCCTTCGAGTTGCTTGATCGCGCGCGTGAGCGAGGGCTGGGCAACATGGCATTCTTCCGCGGCGCGCGTGAAATTCAGCGCCTCGGCGACCGCGAGAAAATAGCGGACTTGATGCATTTCCATTGCTGGCCCGCCGCCCGAAAACCCGAGCATTCTCATAACCTTGCCGCGGACCGCCGTCCATAGCTCTGTTGCATGGACACGCTAGCCAGACGGCATTTCCCTGAAGGCGCTACCCCGGTCACGATGCACCGGCTCCGATTTGCGGGCCTGATCATGAGCGAGCAAGGAGGAAGTGGCGATGAACATTCCTGTGATACAGGGCGTGATGAATGCGCCGCGGGCGCTCGACGGGAAAGTGGCGCTCGTGACAGGTTCGACGAGCGGGATCGGTTTAGGCGTGGCGCGGGCGCTGGCCGCGGCGGGCTCAGCAATTGTGCTGAATGGCTTTGGGAAGGCCGAGGAGATTGCAGCGCTTCAAAGCAAACTGGCGGACGAGTTCAAGGTTGAGATCACGTTCTCCGGGGCCGACATGTCACGCCCCGATGAAATTGGCGTGATGATCGAGCAGGCCCAACAACATCACGGACGGCTGGATATTCTGATCAACAACGCCGGGATTCAGTTTGTTGCACCGGTGCAGGAATTTCCGATCGAGAAATGGAATGCCATCCTTGCGATCAACTTGTCCTCGGCCTTCCATACGACGCGCTGTGCGTTGCCCAATATGCTCAAGAACCGGTGGGGCCGGATCATCAATATCGCATCCGCCCATGGCCTCGTAGGCTCCCCGTTCAAGGCCGCTTATGTCGCCGCCAAGCATGGCTTGCTCGGATTGACCAAGGTGGTGGCGCTGGAGACCGCCGAACAGGGGATCACGTGCAACGCGATCTGCCCCGGCTACGTCTACACGCCCTTGGTCGAAGCGCAGATCGATGGTCAGGCCAAGACACATGGCATACCCCGCGAGCGCGTGATCCGCGACGTTCTACTGGCCCAGCAACCGAACAAGAAATTCGCCACCGTCGAGGAAATCGGCGCGCTGACTGTGTTCCTTGCATCTGAGGCGGCGACCTCGATCACCGGCAGCGCACTGCCGGTCGATGGCGGCTGGACCGCACACTGAAAGGAGGATCGAATGGAGGGCTCGATGACCGGAAATCCAGCTGTGGTGAAGCATCAAGCCGTCGAGGAGTTCCGCCGCAAGAACCGAGCGCAAGTCGTCCTGGTGCTGCAAGGCGGCGGCGCTCTGGGAGCGTACCAAGTCGGTGTCTACCAGGCGCTACATGAGGCCGGCGTAGAGCCGGACTGGATTATCGGCACGTCGATCGGCGCGATCAATGCCGAACTCATTGCCGGGAATGAGCCGCGGGAGCGGTTGACGCGGCTGATGCAGTTTTGGAAGCGCATGGAACGACGCCATCCCTGGACAGATTGGCCGGCCTGGACAGGGCTCCCCGACCAACTCTCTTATTGGGCGACGATCACAGGCGGAATTCCCGGCTTCTTCATGCCGCACCTTCCCGCTTTCTGCGGCGCGCAGATTCACCTGGGTGTTGACCGCGCCGGTTTCTATTCGACCGCCCCGTTGCGCGAGACCCTCCAAGGGCTGATCGATTTTCAGAGGCTCAATCAAGACGGCCCACGGCTGACCGTGGGCGCCGCCAATGTGCGCACTTCGACGATGCGCTACTTCGACAGCCGAGACATGCCGATCGGCGTTGAACACATTATGGCCTCGGGCGCCTTGCCGCCGGCCTTCCCAGCCGTGCGCATCGAAGGCGAGCACTACTGGGACGGAGGGATTCTTTCCAATACGCCGACCGAGGTTATCTTTGATGACAATCCGCGTCGCAGCTCGCTCATTTTCGCGGTCCACCTGTGGAACCCCACGGGACCCGTGCCAACCAATATCTGGGACGTGCTCAACCGGCACAAAGACGTCCAGTATTCAAGCCGAATCGCCAGCCACATCGGGCGCCTACAGCAGGCCCATCGCCTGCGCCACGTGATCAATCAACTCACTCATTACATCTCGGATGACTTGCGCACCAGCAACACGGTGCAGGAACTTGCGAGCTACGGCTGTCAAACGCAGATGCATGTCGTGCGATTGATCGCACCCCGCCTCGATGCGGAATGCCATACCAAGGATATTGATTTTTCACCTTCGGGCATCCGCCTGCGCCAGGACGCCGGCTATGCAGCGACCACGCAGGCGCTTGCGCAGGCCCCCTGGCTGAGCGAGGTCGATCCTTTGGAAGGGGTCGTGCTGCACGAACCGCAAAGCGCGTTGGCGCAAGCCGCAGAGTAATATTTGAGCTGCATCCCTGTGTTGATCCGGCGGCCCTCGACCGTTGCGCGCGCCCGCCGCACGAATTCCTCGAATGTTGTTCAAACGCGTGTCCGAGTTCGAGGCTTGGGCGCGAACAACGCCGTGCGCCTTCCGTTTCTCGGCCGGCCGCAAGACCACGCTTCAGGACCCTGAGGGATTGTTCAGTATGGCCTCATAGCGGCCAGCTATGGATTTGGAAGAGAGTTGGCATTTCCATTGTGCCGTTGCCTGCTCGATCTTCCACCCCATCAGCGCGGCATATCTGCCAGCGCGCAGCACAGGAGCAACGGATATGACGCTATCTCTCAAAGCTTTCCTCTACCGTGGTCTCGCCATCGCCGGATGCATCGCCGGCGCGAGCATGATGGCCTCTAGCGCGTTTGCAGGCGAGTGCCCCGCCGGCGCCATGAAGCCGAACGCGCGCGAGCAGGTGAACTTCCAGCCGGTCGGCGTGACCGACACGACGCTGGGCGCAATCGATCTCGGCAAGGAGATGGTGGGCGCGAAGGATCACGAGCTTCGCTTTCGCAAGCTCACCGTGGCGCCGGGCGGGATCGTACCCTGGCACAGCCATGATGACCGCCCGGCCCTGATCTACATCGCCGAAGGTGAAATCATGGAATACGCCAGCAACTGTGCGCAGCCGATCGTGCACAAGGCCGGCGACATTCGCCCGGAAACACGCGGCACGTCACATTGGTGGAAGAATCTCGGCGACAAGACCGTGGTGATCTATGTCGGCGACGTGCTGCACGACAAATCCGATCACAATATGTGACCCGTAATGGTGGGACGCGGGATGTGATGCCGCCCCAGCAGGGCCAAGCGTCACATCCCCGACGCGGGAGCAACCAATCATGTCGCAGCTAACGCCAGTCATGCCAATGCCGCCTGCCGACGCGCCAGGCGCAATGCATGCACCCTCTGCCGGGCTGTTCGTTCGCTCGGTCGTCATCGCGCTGACCGCCTTTCTCACCGTCGTCGACCTGTTTGCAACCCAGGCCATCCTGCCGTCACTGGCGCGCCACTACGGGGTGACCGCCGGTGTGATGGGTTTTGCCGTCAATGCCTCCACCATGGGTATGGCAATCGGCGAACTCGGCATCGCGTTTTTCAGCCGCCAGATCGACCGCCGGCTCGGGATCCTGATCGCACTCGTCCTGCTCGCGATTCCGACCACGCTGCTCGCCACTGCCCCGAACCTGACGACGTTCACGTTGCTGCGCATAGCCCAGGGACTGTGCATGGCGTCAGCCTTCACGCTCACGCTTGCATACCTCGGTGAGCACACGAACCCAGCCGATACGGCAAGCGCGTTTGCCGCCTACATCACCGGCAATGTTGCCAGCAATCTGATCGGGCGCCTGATCTCGGCGGCTGTGGCCGACCATTTTGGACTCGCCAGCAACTTCTACTTTTTTGCCGCCCTAAATCTCTCCGGAGCTGTGCTGGTCTATTTCACCGTGGACAAGACACCACCGATGCGCTGCCTCGGTTCATCTGCCACGTCCCCGCTCGCAGCCTGGGTCATGCATTTCCAGAACCCGCAGTTGCGGGCGAGCTTCGGTATCGCATTCTGTATCCTGTTCGCGTTTATTGGCACGTTTACCTACGTCAATTTCGTGCTCGTGCAATCGCCGCTGATGATCGGAGCGATGACGCTCGGCCTCGTGTACTTCGTGTTTTTGCCGTCAATCGTCACAACTCCTTTGGCGGGCAGGGCCGTCGCGCGTCTTGGCACACGTCCGACCATGTGGGGTTCGCTTGCAGTCGCTGCACTCGGCCTGCCGTTGCTGCTGACGTCCAATCTCCCGGCCGTGTTGACCGGCATGGTGCTGGTCGGCGTAGGGACCTTCTTCGCACAGGCGACCGCAACCGGCTTTGTCGGGCGTGCCGCAACTTCGGATCGCGGGTCAGCGAGCGGCATTTATCTCGCGTGCTACTTCGTCGGCGGCCTCGTCGGCAGCGCACTGCTTGGACAGCTGTTCGACCACATCGGCTGGCACGCGACCGTTGCCGGGATCGCCAGCTCCTTGATCCTCGCGGCCGTCCTGGCAATTCGACTGAGGACCTGATCAGGATTTCAGACAGCCGACTGCAACGCGCCGATCAGTTCTTCGATCGCCGCGCGTTTGCGAAAGTCCGCATCGATGAAGCGCGCCTTCACCGCTCCGTCGCGACCGACGATGAACGTCGCCGGGATCGGCAGCATCCAGGCGTCATTCTCCTGATATTCTGGCAACGAGAGCCCATAAGTTGAGAGCAGTTCCCTCAGCTCAGAGCCGATCCAGATCGCCAGATTCAGCGACAGCGCATAGCCGTTGTCCATGTCGCTCAACACCTGGAACGGGGACTGCACTCGGGTCTTGAGCTCGCGTGCGAATTTTTGCGTCTCCGGAACGATTGCCGCGACCTGTGCCCCAATGCGGGCAATATCGTGCTGAGTGCGCGAGAGTGCCTCGAGGCTCATCCGGCACCATGGGCACCAATGTCCGCGGTGAAACGTGATTACCGCCGGCCCGTTGCGAACCAGGTCTTCGAGAGCCACAAGGCGACCCCATTCATCGGGGAGGACGAACGGCGGCATCGGCGAACCGGGTTGCGGTGCATTCTCGCCTGCACCGCTGTCCCGCAAACGTGCCACTAGCTCATCGACCGCTTTGGCATAGGCGGGAAAATGCTCTCGCACCGCGCCCGAATAGGCTGCAAGCCGCTCCGCGAGCGGCGCATCCATTGTGCTGCAGCGTTCATATGCTTCGCGCAGCGCGACCCTGGTTGAACTCATGCGTGTTTCGCTCGCAACGAAGGTGGGAAGGCTGCCGACTCCCGTGCCGTCCCTCGTTGGTGTTTATGCATCCAAAGCTCGGCCGATGTGAAGAGAATATTCGATACGATGACTCTACTCCAACCAAAGGTTCTGATGTCATAGCGGGAAACTATTAATACGAGACCTAATCCATATTTGGCCCGACCAATGTCGCGTTGCAAGGTCGCACACGAATGAAACAGCAAGCAAAGGACGACTATGATGAACCGCATACTTCAAGCGATCCTCGCGACATCGTTTGCGCTGGCGCTGACGCTATCATTTGCGCACTCATCGGTTGCCGATGAGGTCGACGGTGTCATCCGTCTCAGAAGTGCCTATGGAATGGATGAAACGATTGCACGGATCAAACAGGATATCGCCCACAAGGGAATCATGTTCTTCGACGAAATCAAGCAATCCGAGCTCGCCGCAAAGGCCGGGATCAAACTCAATCCCTCGACCCTGCTGGTTTTTGGTAATCCGCCGCTCGGCATACTGTTCCTGACGTCCAACCCCAATTCCGGCCTCGATTGGCCGGTCCGCCTCCTGGTTCGGCAGGACGAAAACGGCGCGGTCTGGGTTGCCTATACGGATTTCAACTGGATCGCACGCCGCCACAACATCAAGGATCGCGATGCGCAGTTCAAGATGGCCAGCATGGTGATTCAAGCGATCACCGACGGGGTACGAGCGAAATAGGTCCTGCTTTGCGCGACCAACCCCCTGTCCGAGGTCCTTTCGTGAAGCATCCGCGAGTAACGGCGTTGCATATCTCGACGGGTCGCGGCAGGATTTCGCTGCGGCGCCGACCTGATCCGGCGCCGGCAAACAATCCCCGACCGCACGTGGAGACTCTGAATGAACGACATGTCCGGGACACCCACGCATCCGGCCGTTGAGGCTTTCCGCCGCGCGCGGCGCGGGCAGGTCGTGCTGGTGCTGCAGGGCGGCGGCGCACTCGGCGCCTACCAGGTGGGAGTCTATCAGGCCCTGCACGAGGCCCATATCGAGCCCGACTGGATCATCGGCACGTCCATCGGCGCGATCAACGCGGCCATCATCGCCGGCAATCCCTGGGCCCGCCGGCTTGAGCGGCTCGAGCAATTCTGGGCGAGCGTGGAGCGGCGCCATCCCTGGAGCAGTTGGCCGGCCTGGACCGGACTTCCCGACCAACTCTCCTATTGGGCGACGATCGCCTCCGGCATTCCGAGCTTCTTCGCCCCGAACCTGGCTGCATTCTGCGGCTCGAGGACGCCACTCGGCGTCGATCACGCCGGCTACTACTCGACCGCGCCGCTGCGCGAGACCCTGCTGCGGCTCGTTGATTTCAAGTGCATGGCCGAGCTTGGCCCACGCCTCACCGTCGGCGCCGCCAACGTGCGAACCTCGCGCATGTGCTACTTCGACAGCCGCGAGATGCCGATCCGGGTCGAGCACATCATGGCCTCCGGCGCGCTGCCGCCGGCGTTTCCGGCCGTGTGCATCGATGGCGAGCACTATTGGGACGGCGGAATTCTATCCAACACGCCGACCGAGGTGATCTTTGACGACAACCCGCGCAAAAGCTCGCTGATCTTCGCTGTCCACCTCTGGAACCCGACCGGACCAGTGCCGAGCACGATCTGGGACGTGCTCAACCGGCAGAAGGATGTGCAGTATTCGAGCCGGATCGCGAGCCACATCACCAAGCAACAACAAACGCACCGGCTGCGCCATGTCATCAATCAACTCCTGGCCCACGTTCCCGAGGATGCACGGGCCAACGATGCCGTAAAAAAGCTCGCAAGCTACGGCTGCGCGACACAGATGCATGTCGTGCAGTTGCTGGCGCCCCGACTCGACTCCGAGAGCCACATCAAGGATGTCGATTTCTCGCCGTCCGGGATCGAGACTGCGTCGCGCCGCCGGCTACGCCGCCGCCACGCGGGCACTCGCGCAGGCGCCGTGGCAGCAGGAGTTCGACCCGCTGGAAGGCGTGATCCTGCATGAACCGAAAATGGACGTATCCGGAGTGAACGCGAGCTAGCGCGTGATGGATCAAGTTCGAGCAGATCTCCAGAAGTCGTCATTGCGAGGAGCGAAGCGACGAAGCAATCCAGATCCGAGCGTTGTGGCCCCCGGATTGCTTCGCTTCGCTCGCAATGACGAGGTATTTGGCTGGTGTCTTGATTTTAACCTCAACGTAATCACGCTTTAAACCGCAATCCGCCCGCCCAGCTCATCTTCGATGTGCACGCGGATGATCTCATCGAATGAGTCCTCCGCGCGAAAGCCAAGCGCAATGGCGCGCCGCGCATCAAACCGGCGCGGCCAACCATCCACGATGCGCGTGATCATCGGATCTGGCTGATGGCGGATGCGGGCGACGACCTTATCGCCGGCGATGCGGCGCAGCGCCGCGATCTGCTCGCCGACCGTACAACAAACGCCCGGCATGGTGAGCCCGATGCGGCCGCCGAGTTGCGGGCCAGCGAGTGAGGCAGCGTGGAGCAGGAATCCGACTGCCGCTCGTGGGCTCGCGTGCCAGTGCCGCACGGTTTCTTCAACGGGGAGGATGGCTTCCTGGCCGGCGAGCGGCTCGCGAATGATCGATGAAAAGAACCCCGATGCGGCGCGATTAGGTTTTCCCGGCCGCACCGCGATGGTCGGCAGGCGGATGGCGATCCCGTCGAGAAATCCACGCCGCGCATAGTCGGCGATCAGCAATTCGGCGATCGCCTTCTGGGTGCCATAGGAGGTCAGCGGCGTATGGAAGAAATCGTCGGGAATGGCCTCGGGGAATGGCGCGCCGAACACCGCGATCGACGACGCAAACACGAGCTTCGGCCGATAGTCGCGCTGCGCGCGGATTGCCTCCAGCAAATAGCGCGTGCCATCGAGGTTGATGCGATAGCCCTTGTCAAAATCGAGCTCCGCCTCGCCTGATACGATGGCGGCGAGGTGGAAGATCACGTCGGGCCGCCCGGCGATCAGGCTCGCGACCTCCGTGTTGTTGGAAATATCAGCCGCCTTCGTTTCGATGCGTCCGGCGAGACCGCCGGCCGGCTCGGGCGCGACCACATCGACGAGCAATAGGTGATCGATCGGCGTGCCGTTGAGCGCCTCGTCACCGGCAAGGCGCGCCGCGAGCTTGCGCCCGATCATACCTGCCGCCCCGGTGATCAGAATTTTCATCGCTCCCCCTCTGGCTGATTGTCGCGGGCATCCCCTGGAAAGGCGTACTATAGATGACAAATAACAACAGGCCTGCGGGCTGATCGAGGACGGAACCGCTCATGACCTCCCCCGGGGAGCGCAATGCTACCTATGCCCCGCTCGGATTGCTGGCGGAGCTGACCCACCGCTGCCCGCTTGGCTGCCCCTATTGCTCCAACCCGGTCGCGCTCGAGCCGCGCAAAGACGAGCTTGATACGGCGACGTGGGCGCGGGTGTTCCGCGAAGCGGCGGCGTTGGGCGTGCTGCAGGTCCACCTCTCGGGCGGCGAGCCCGGCGCCCGCCGTGATCTCGTGGACATCGTCGCGTCGGCTCGCGCAGCCGATCTCTACGGCAACCTGATCACGTCCGGGGTCGGAATCACCGAAGCAACCCTGGCCAAGCTCGCCGATGCCGGGCTCGACCACGTGCAGATCTCGATCCAGGACAGCATCCCGGCCTCGGCCGACGTCATTGCCGGCTATACGGGCGCATTCGCACGCAAGAACGCGCTGGCGCGCGCGGTCGTGCGGCTCGGGCTGCCGCTCACCGTCAACGTGGTCGTGCACCGCGCCAACATCGAGCGGGTCGGCGCCATGGTCGAGCTTGCGCTTGAGCTTGGCGCCAGCCGGGTCGAGATCGCCCATGTCCAATATTACGGATGGGCGCTCGCCAACCGCGCCATCTTGATGCCGGAGCGCGAGCAGGTGGCGCGTGCGGCGGCCGAGGTCGAAGAGCTGCGGCAGCGCCATCACGGGCGCATCGTCATCGACGCGGTCGTCCCGGATTATTACGCGCGCTATCCGAAGCCGTGCGTCGGCGGCTGGGGCCGGCGCTCGCTCAACGTGACTCCATCCGGCAAGGTGCTGCCGTGCCACGCGGCCGAAACCATCCCCGGCCTCACGTTCTGGAACGTCACCGAGCACGCACTCGCGGACATTTGGCAGAACTCACCGGCATTCCGCGCTTTCCGCGGAACCGATTGGATGCCCGAACCCTGCGCAAGCTGTGCACGCCGCGACATTGATTTCGGCGGCTGTCGCTGCCAAGCGTTTGCGCTGACCGGCGATGCGACCGCGACCGATCCGGTCTGTCACCTCTCCCCGCACCATGTCGGAGCTGGCCGCGCTTGCCGCTGAACGGAGCGAAGCAGCGTACACATATCGGCGCATGCCGACAGGGCGTGAAGCTGAGGTTAAAGCCCCGGCGTGAGGCCCCGATTAGTCAGCGCGGGGCGTTGACGTCGGCCGGGGCGGACGTGACGAACCCGACTGGACGACCCGTGCTCGCGCCCTCGGTCACCTGCGGCGCGGTCCGACGCGTCGATGCCATCGGCAGGTACTCGTCGATCAGTTCGCGCATGCGCGCATCGCGCTTGGCGTTGGAGGTCCCGCCCAGCACCACCGCGACGATGTGCCGGTCACCGCGGCGCAGGTTCACGACCAGATTGTAGCCGGACGCCTCCGTGTAGCCGGTCTTGATGCCGTCGACGCCCTCGACCTGGCCGAGCAGCGCATTGTGGTTATGGATGTCCTTGCCGCGAAAGCGGAAGCTCACGGTGGAGAAATAGCGGTAGTAGACCGGGAACCGGTCCTGGATCGCCCGACCGAGCAGGGCTTGGTCGCGCGCCGTCGTGATCTGCTCATCAGCCGGCAAGCCGGAAGCGTTCACATAGGTCGTACCGGCCATACCGAGCGCGTGCGCCTTTGCGGTCATCAGCTTGGCGAAGTCGTCTTCACTGCCGCCGATTGCTTCGGCGACGACCACTGCCGCGTCATTGGCGGAGCGGGTGACGATCCCTTTGATCGCGTCCTCGACCATGATGGTCGAGCCGGGCTTCAGGTGCAGCTTGGTCGGATGCTGGCCGGCCGCGAATACTGATACAGGCAGCTGCGAGTCGAGCTTGAGCTTGCCGGCATCGATCTGCTCGAACAGCAGATAGAGAGTCATGATCTTGGTCAGCGATGCGGGATGCCGCGGCTCGTCGAGATTTTCCTCGTGCAGAACCTGTGATGTGTTGTCGTCCACGACGATGGCCGCATAGGGCGGATGGTAGTTGGGCCCATGCAGCGCGTGCTTGTGGCCCTTGCCCTTGGCCTTTTGCCCAGCATGCTTCGCCGGACGGGCCGCATCTGCATGATTCGAACTGGCGCTCATGGCGAACATTGCCAACAGGGCGACGACACCGACACGACTCAATGACGAGAAGGATTTCGCGATCATTGATAGCTCCCCAGCCGCCCCGGCATTCGGACACTAATAATCGGACATTAATAAACTGAGTCCGACATGCTGGCTGTAATCGGGAAGCCACACTCATCGACAATCTGCGCTCCGACCCCGGTCGGAACGACTGTTGTTTGTAGCTGGTGGCGCCATTGCTTCGCGCCTCGGTGGTTGGTCGCGCAAGGCCGACCGAAAATCTAGGTTCGGGAGATCATTACCAAACATCAGCTATGTCGTTCGCATTGCGGCTAACGCGAGTGACCCCCGCGGGTTCCGGAAAAATGCGGTCGGAGGCTTATCTTGGCGGGTGCAAAGCGTTGCGCTGCAATCGACGCGCTACTATAATTTAGATGCCGACAAGAACAGGAGGAAATGTCATGGCGTGGACGACTCCGACGCTGGTTGAAATCTGCATCGGCCTGGAAATCAACGGTTACCTGCCGGCCGAGTTCTAAGCTTTCCTTTCCATCGTCCGCCTCTGATGGGGGTGACACCGCTTCAGCGGCGGACGGTGGTGTTTTACCGGTATGGATGTAAGGCGCGGACCCACCCCGCGCTTTTTATTTGCGATCTACTTGAGCGACATCCCGACCGTTGTCGGCTTGCTATGCACGCAGACGACCTTCACCCGCTCATCCTGGGTGATGTCGCGGCCGATAGCCGTTTCGGCCAGATAGGCCTGCCCGTGCATGAAGCAGGTGGCCGGATTGGCGAACTGCTCGGGTACGTACATCGTATCCACGGCATTGGATTGGCTGCAGTCCGACAGGTCCGGCGTGACCGCAAGCGAGCAAACGAGAATCAAAGCTGTCAGCACGTAAGGCTCCCATGAACGCGTAAGGACGCGTCCCCCCGGGAAGTATTTTGGTACTTTCCGTCCGGATGTACCGTTTTGCCCAACAATAAGCAAAAGTCAGGCCAGCTCGAATTTATTGGGCAGGGTCAGAAAAATGCAGTAAAATCAAACAATTAACTTGATCGTTTGCACAGAGCAGGCCGCGCTGAGGGCAGTCATAGCGATTGGTAATGGATCATCGATCGCCGTAATGAGCCGCGATGCGATCAGCGATCCATTGCCAAGCCTCCAACTCGGCCGGCCCGGCGGTCTTCTCCACCGCGCTTTTCAGCGAGGCAACCTCGCGCTCGACCCTCTCGCGCGGCAGGAAGTCGAGGCGGCTTGCCAGAATCGCAGCTTCGATCACCGCCGCCTGTGCCCGGTTGAAACCCTGGAATGGGGCGTGCGCCGCGGTGTGCACGATCCGGCAGTGAAACCGCGGCCGCTGGGCGTCCTCGGTGATTCGCCCCACGGCAAGCTCCGCATGGGCGAGCGAACCGGCGAGGCGCCGGACCGGCACCTGATCGGCCGCAACCGTCGGCCAGTCCGCCCGGCCGGTCAGGCATCCGGCGAACACCCGCACATCGTCGGTGTAGTTCGCCACCGCAAACGGAACCGCCTGCAGGTTGTCGAGTGTGGTGGACGGACGAAACGGCGCGATGATCCAACCCTCACCGTCGGCGATGATGCCGATCGGCGCAATGTGCACGTGCCCCTCCCGGTCCGCCGTCGTCACGATGGTCTCCCGGATGAGCGGCATCGGCTAGTCTTTGGTTTTGGCGCGCAGGGTGTGGCCGGCCTCGCGCAGGCGCGTCAGGTCCTCGGGCAAGCGATCCACGCCGCAGCCCCAGTCGAGGGGCTCGTCCTGGGCGTAGCGCTTGCCGAGCTTGTAGGCGAGCTCGGCCTTCATCAGCTCGGTGCCCAGGTAGAACGCGTGGGCGCCGTCAGTCGCGACACCGAGTTTAGGAAATAGCGATAGCGCATCCTGACCGACATGGTGACCATCGCGATTATAGATGTGGATCCCGTCAGCGGCGGCCTCAATGCGGAAGTTGCCATCGCTGACCTGCGCGGCAACCTCGGCAATGTCCTGCGGTGAATTTGGAAATGGCGCGCGGTCGTGCAGTTGCAGCAGCGCCCCGCCGTAGTCCCTCGGCAAACTGCGATCCTGACGCGCCGCATACATCAACCGCCGCGCCGCGTCGTGTTCCTGGATGGTGCGCCGCGTGTGCGGACTGACCTGCACGACCAGCACGTTGCGGATCAACAACTCGGAGCAGATGCCGAGCAGCGCCGCCGTGATCCCAGCCGAGTCTGCGTCGGTCAGCTCCGTGAGGTTGCCGGTCCCCATCAGGATTTCGGCGTCCGGCAAAGCGGCGCGGAGATCCGCGTAGCGTTTGAGCGAGGCCATGAAGCCGAAGTGAATCGGGTCGAGCACCGGATCGAGCAGCGCCGGAATGCGGCGCTCGTCCGCCTGCTCCGCGGCGCGCAACAACGAAGCAAGGTCGCCATGGCTCGCCGGAACCAGCACCGGCGTCGCACCGCTGTCAGCCGCGAGGTCGAGCGTCGCCTCGGTGAGGCTCAACAAATAATGTGCACCCGCGCGAGCACCGCGCCGCAGTTCATCGGTATCGGCCGAGTCGATGCTGACGCGAAACCCTGCATCGCCCAGGGCGCGCACCGCGTCTTCAAGATGAGGAAATGGCGTGTCCGGCAGGCAGCCGAGATCGATCACGTCGGCACCGGCCGCACGCATCGCCGCCGCACGCTCCACGACAGCATCAACACCGAGTTGCGGAGCATCAACAATTTCAGCGAAGATCCGCGTGTCATGGCGCGAGAGATCCGGCCTGCGCCCGCCCTTGCCGAAATAACCGGGCAGATCGTTGAGCTCGTCGGGGCCGCGCTCGAACGGCACGCCGAACTCCGCGCTGAGCCGATCGAGATCGGCGCGGCAGCGGCCGGGCAGCAGAACCCGGCTCGCCTCGACTGGGCGCGGCAGGCGATTGGCGATGATCTGCTGCGTCATCAGCGCTGCCACCTTCACGCCGATGTCGCACACCGACCAGTGAAACGGCGTCGGCCCAAGACTGGCCATCACCTTCTCAAGCCGCGGTTGCGCCAGATGGCCAGTCAACAACAAGATACGTTCGGGCTCACCCATTCCCGGCGAGCTCGCGCTTGCGCTCAGCCAAAGCCTGCTCCAGCTCGGGGAGCGTCTCCACGACGTGCGTGCCTTCGAAGGACTTGAGGCGCGCGGTGTTGTCGAGGTCGATGCGACGCGGATAGACCTTCACCATTCCTTTGGGCGCTTCGGTCTCGAGCTCTGGTGCCGTGTCGCAGGCGAAGACGATCGCCGGCACACGGCACTTGCCGGCTTGCGCGAAAACGTTGGTGGCGAGGTTATCGGAGATTCCATAGACGCACTTGGCGACCGTGTTCGACGTGGCCGGGCCCAGCACCAGCGTGTGATAGACGCCGTAGTAAAAGTTCCCGACCGGCGGCGCGCTCGCTGCCGTATCGCGAAAGATGCGCGCCGACTTCGGCAGGGTGAGATCCTGTTTATACATGCGCACGACTTCCGCTGCCGCGCGGGTGACGAACAGATCGACCTCATCGAGCGCGTGAATCATGGCGAGGCATTCCTTGAAGAAATGCCCCGAGCCGGTGAGGGCCCAGCCCCAGCGGGGTGTCTTGATCTTGGCCATCGGACCAGAGCCTAGCGCAAGCCGATGCGGCTGCCGATGACTTCGCCGCGCGCAAGCGCGCGCGCCGCTGCGGCATGCTGCGCCGGCCCGATGATCGACGCTTCGATTCCCGAGCTGCCGAGCGCAGGCACAAACGCGCGATCGATAATCCCATGTCTGACCAGGTCGTCAGCTCGAACCGGATCCTTGGGCGGATCGAGATGTTTGATGAGCAACAATCGAGGAGCCCGCAGCCTGCGGGCAAGCCAGGCCGCCAGACTGTCGCTGGTCACGTCCCATGAACTCGGAATGTCCGCTTGACCGAGCACCATCCGGGTCGGCGCCCAGACCGGAACCTTGCGGGCGGACAAGAGGCGCCGGATCGCCACGAGCGACGACGCGAGCGCAAGCGTCTCGTTAAGGCTCACCAGCGCACGGCCGTATTGCTCCATGGCTAACAACGCCATGTGATGCGCCGCCGCATCATCAAACCCCATCTTCGGCTGCGCCTCGCGCACGGCATCGGCAAAGGGTCCGCCGCCCGGGACCAGCACCACGTGCCCTGCATTGCCGGCGATGATCTCGAGCCAATCGCCCAGCGCCGGCGAGAACGCGTAGCTGCCGCCGAGCTTGACGACGGTGAGCGGGCGCAGTGACGGCATTCAGTCGGACCCGCCGAGCCGGGCCTTCGCCGCCGCGGTCGGATAGAGCTGATAGACGTCGGCGACCTCGCTCTGGCGCTGGCGCGTGATCTCGACCCCGACGCTGCCCGGCCCGAGATCGAGTTTCTCGACCCGCACCGTCACGCTCACCACCCGTGGGTGCACGAGCAGGAACTCCGCAATGCGTTCGGCAAGCGCCTCGACCAGCGCAATATGCTCGCGCGCCACGACGAGGCGGATCGCGTCCATGATCACGTCATAGGAGAGCACGTGCCGCATATCGGCCGCGGCGCGCGCCGGCCGCGCGGCCGTGACCTCGACGTTGAAGCGCACATTCTGCGGCTGCCCGCGCTCATGCGCATAGGCGCCGATGCGCACCGGGATCACGAAATCGCGCACGAAGATCCGATCCGTTGCGCCGTCGCGCGCAAAAGCGAGCGGGTGCAAGGCCGGGCTCAGATCAGCCGCCGGCTGCGGACCCTCATGCGGGACAAGCTCGCGAATGAGGTCCACGGCATGCGGATCAATGCGCCCTCCCCGCACGTGACCGGCGCAGAGCGCACCGCGAAACCCCAGAATATCCGGCGCCAGCAGCAGCAAGCGCGGAACATCGGGCGGTTCGAGCGAGCCAGCAAGTCCGCACATCAACCCGTGCCCGCGGCAGCGCTCGACAAACTCATGCAACGTCGCCACGTCGGCATGATCGAGCAAGCGTCCCGCGCCCTTGCGGGCGGTATCCAGCATGGCGCCGGCAAAGCCGCACTCGGCCAGCAACGACAGCAAGGTGAAGTCGGGTTGCTGATCGGCAAACAGCACCGCGACGAGCTTGGTCTGGCGCACCACCGGCGCAAGCGCTTGCACGCAGGCTTTCTGCTGCGAGCCCGGATAAACACCGATCTTGACGTAATCGACGCCGGTCTGCGCGATCTCCCGGACGGAGCTTGCGAGCGCGTCGGGATCCATGCCGGGTTCACCGGCGACCGCGCTCACCGGACGCCGGCCCGCAACGGCGGCGACCGCCGTGCGCACCACATCAGCCGGCAAAGGTGCCAGGCCACCTTTGGCCGCATCCTTCATGTCGATGATATCGGCGCCGTGCGCGAGCGCGATCTCCGCCTCATCCGCTCCGGTCACGCTCGCCAGAAACAGGGTCATGTACGTCGCCCAGCACGGATGATCAAAAATGCATTGTGTCGTGGGATCCCGCGACATTCAATGTCGCCCATCAACAAATGAAGCGCGGCCGTCGCTTCGCTATGCTGCGGCGCAAAACGACCCTGCGTCTCTGCGCCACGACGGCATGATCTCGACACAGGTCCCCCGTTCGATGGATCATGCTGACTTATTTGGAGAGAGCTTAACCGTGGCGCGTACTCTGATAGCGGCAGCCGTCATCCTTCTGACAGTGCTGGCTGCGCGCGCAACTGAGCTGCTCGAGTTCAAGATCGGCTATTTGCGCAGCGAAAAACCGCGCGTTGCGATCTCGCTGGTTCAAGTGCCGGCCGAGAACAATGGGGTCGCGGGGGCGCAGGCGGCGATTAATGACAACAATACCACCGGCAAGTTCCTCGATCAGCATTTCACGCTGGACGAGGTGAAACTCAAGGAAGGCGAGGACCCGGCGGCGGCTGCCAGCGCGCTCGCAGACCGGGGCGCCTCCATCGTGCTGGCCGATCTCCCCGCCGATGCGTTGCTGCGCGCCGCCGATGCAGGGCGCGCCCGCGGCCAGGTGTTCTTCAACGTCGGCGCGCCGGATGAGCGCCTGCGCGAGGACGACTGCCGGGCCAACGTGATCCACACGGCGCCGTCGCGCGCCATGCTGGCCGATGCGCTCGCCCAATATCTGGTCTGGAAACAATGGCGGCGCTGGTTCCTGGTGGTTGGCTCACACGAGCCCGACAAGCTCTATGCCGACGCGCTCCGCCACGCCGCCACCCGCTTCGGCGCCAAGATCGTCGGCGAGAAGGTGTTCGAAGATACCGGCGGCTCGCGCCGCTCGGATACCGGCGTGGTGCAGGTACAGCGGCAAATCCCGGTCTTTACCCAGCAGCTGCCGGCATACGACGTGCTGGTCGCGGCGGATGAGAGCGAAGTCTTTGCCGGATATCTGCCGTATCGCACCTGGGACCCGCGGCCGGTCGCGGGCTCGGCGGGCCTGGTGCCGACAAGCTGGGACGCCTCCAATGACCAATGGGGCGCGACCCAGATGCAGGACCGCTTCATCCGCGAGTTCAAGCGGCCAATGACCGCCCTCGACATGCAGGCCTGGACCGCAGTGCGCATGATCGGCGAGAGCGCGGCGCACAAGCGGGTCAACGACCCCAAGGCGCTTGCTGGATTTCATGAAGAGCCCGGATTTCGCGCTCGCCGCCTTCAAGGGGCAGAAGCTGACCTTGCGCGACTGGAACCTGCAGCTGCGGCAGCCAATTCTGCTCACCGATGGCCGCACCATCGTGTCAGTCTCGCCACAGGAGGGCTTTCTGCACCAGTTCTCCGAACTCGACACGCTCGGCTACGATCGGAGCGAAAGCAAATGCAAGCTGCAGTGAATGCGGTCCTCGGCTTGGCGATCGTTGCGGGGCTGAACGTCCCCGCGCACGCCTATACGGCGTATATCTCGAACGAGAAGGGCAACACCATCACGGTCGTCGATACCGACAAGCTGCAGGCGGTGCGCACCATCAAGGTCGGGCAGCGGCCGCGCGGCATCGAGCTCACCAAGGACGGCAACTACGTGCTGGTGGCGGTCGGGGACGACGACACCATCCAGATGGTCGATACCAAGTCGGGCGAGGTCGTTTCCACCTTGCCGTCGGGCCCAGATCCGGAGCTGTTCACGCAGGATCCGGCCGGCAACGTTCTCTATGTCGCCAACGAGAACGACAACACCGTCACCATCATCGACCTGCAGAAGCGCGCGCGCGTCGGTGAGGTGCAAGTCGGCGTCGAGCCGGAAGGCATGGGGATCAGTCCCGACGGCAAGACCCTGGTCGCCACGTCCGAGACGACCAACATGGCGCATTTCATCGATCTGGACACGCGCAAGATCGTCGCCAACGTGCTGGTGGACGCACGGCCGCGGTTCGCGGCCTTCAAACCCGACGGCTCGGAACTGTGGGTGTCGTCCGAGGTCGGCGGCACGGTCAGCATCATTGATCCGCACAGCCATCAGGTGATCAAGAAAATCACGTTTGCGATCCCCGGCCTGCGCAGCGAAGCAATACAGCCGGTCGGCATCAGCATCAGCCGGGATGGCAAGACCGCATTCGTCGCCCTCGGACCGGCCAATCGCGTCGCGGTCATCGACACCGGCACGCACGAGGTCACGAAATATCTGCTCGTTGGCCAGCGCGTCTGGCACACGGCGTTCACCCCGGACGAGCGCTACCTGCTCACCACCAACGGCGTCTCAAACGATGTTTCGGTCATTGATGTTGGGAGCCTGAAGGTGATCAAATCGATCCAGGTCGGGGAGCTGCCCTGGGGTGTCGCGATTTCGCAGAAGCGCTGCGAAGTAAACCTTTTCATGACTGCGCAAATAGGACCTGGCGTCGCCCCCGCACTCACCGTCGAAGGCGTGAGCTATGCCTATGGCAGCCGCCCGGCGCTCGCCGACGTATCCTTCGCGATCGCGCCGGCAACCTTCGCGGTCCTGCTGGGTCTGAACGGCGCCGGCAAGACGACCCTGTTCTCGCTCATCACGCGTCTGTTCGCCACGAAGAGCGGCCATATCGGCATCTTCGGCCATGACGTGGCCCGCACGCCGGGCGACGCGCTCCGCCTGATCGGCGTCGTGTTCCAGTCGCGTACGCTCGATCTCGATCTCTCGGTGATGCAGAACCTGATCTATCACGCGGCTCTGCACGGCATCGGCCGGCGCGAGGCGCGTCGGCGCGCCGACGAGTTGCTCACCCAGATCGCGCTTGCTGATCGCGCCAAGGATAAGGTTCGCAATCTCTCCGGCGGACAAATGCGCCGCGTCGAGATCGCCCGCGCGCTGTTGCACCGTCCCCGCCTGCTGGTGCTCGACGAGCCGACGGTCGGCCTCGACGTGCAATCGCGCGCCGACATTCTCACGCACATGCGCGGCCTCGTGGCGCAGGAAGGCGCGAGCGTGCTCTGGGCGACGCATCTGATCGATGAGGTCGCGCCAAGCGATGACGTGGTGGTGCTGCACAAAGGTCGCGTGCTGGCGCACGGTCCCGTCGCCCGCGTGGTCGCCGAGGCCGGCGCGACCGATATCCGCGGCGCCTTCGCGCGCCTCACCAAGATCAGCTTGGCCGATACGGCTGACGAGGCCGCATGACGACGGACGTCACCATCCGCAGTGAGGCGCGGTTCTCGGCGCCACAATATGCGATATGTCTCGCCGGAATCATCTGGCGCGAAGGTCTGCGCTTCCTGCATCAGCGCGAACGCTTCATCTCCGCGCTGGTCCGCCCGCTGGTCTGGCTGTTCATCTTCGCGGCTGGGTTCCGGCAGGTGCTCGGGGTGTCGATCATCCCGCCCTATGAGACCTACGTGCTCTACGAAGTCTACATCACGCCGGGGCTGATCGCGATGATCCAGCTCTTCAACGGCATGCAGTCCTCGCTGTCCATGGTCTATGACCGCGAGATGGGAAACATGCGCACCCTGCTGGTGAGCCCGTTTCCGCGCTGGTATCTGTTGTCGTCCAAACTCATCGCCGGCACCGCCGTTTCGCTGTTGCAGGTCTATGCGTTCCTGTTCATCGCCTGGTTCTGGGAAATCGAGCCGCCGCCGATCGGCTACCTCACGGTGATTCCCGCGCTGGTGCTGTCCGGCCTGATGCTGGGCGCGCTCGGCATGCTGATCTCCTCGGTGATCACCCAGCTCGAGAACTTCGCCGGCGTGATGAACTTCGTGATCTTTCCGATGTTCTTTGCCTCGTCCGCACTTTATCCGCTGTGGCGGGTGCAGGAAGGGAGCCCATTTTTGTATTATGTCTGCCAGGCAAACCCGTTCACCCACGCCACAGAACTGATCCGCTTTGCGCTCTACGGCCAGGTCAACTGGATCTCGCTCGCGGTTGTGTGCGGCTGCACGGCCGTGTTCATGGTCGGCGCGATCCTGGCCTATGACCCGGCGCGGGGGCTATTGGCGCGGCGCGGCGACCGCGGAGGTGCGGCGTGAGATACGTGACCGCGGCGGCGCTGAGTTTCCTCGCGAGTGCGACCACGGCGTTGGCTGCCGACCCACGCTATCCGGACTGGCCATGCAACCAGATCAAGGTGCCGGAGCTGTCGGCCGCCGCTGTCTGGGCGGGGCCGCCGATCGATGACGTGGGCGACGCCTGGCAGAACGATCCCACGATCCGCGATCTGGTGGCGCGGGTTGCGGCCCGCCGCACACCGCTTGATGAGGCCGAGAAGGCGGTCACCGATTATTTCGCCTCCGCGTCAGGCGACAAGCAGACCAAAGCGAAACTGCTGTTTGCCGGCGTGTTCACCACGCTCAATCATGAGCGCACCGTGGTCATGGACGGGATCGAGCGCTTCGCCCGGCTGCAAAAACAGTCGGCTGAGAGGATTCGCTCCGAGGTCAGCGAAATGCGGGCCCTGCAGGATGCGCCCAATCACGACGACGCCAAGGTCGAGGACCTGGGCAACAAGATCAACTGGGAAACCCAGGTGTTCCAGGACAAGCGCAAAACGATCAGTTACGTCTGCGAGGTCCCGACCATCATCGAGCAACGCCTGGGCGCGCTGGCCCGCGCAATCCAGCAGGCGGTGGAGTAGTAATGTTGTTGCTACTCTCCGCTCGTCTACCTGAGCTTCAACCTGTCATATCCTCAGTACGGGGGTACTATTAGGGGAACTCAGGCCGATTGACCAGTTGATCCAGTTTGCTTTTCTCTCGATCGGTGAGGTGTTTCATCTGTTCCTCAGTGAGCTTGCCGTTACCGACCACGTGGAATGCGCTGTTAGGGTCGAAGCTGCTGCTCTGCTTTCCGTTCTTCTTGCGCTGCTCGTCTTGTGGGTGCGGCGGGCTGTCGTCGCCACCGCCACCGCCGTAGCCAATGATCTCGACGATCATGATCGACGTTTGGCTGTTCTTGCTTGACTGAGCCGGCAGTTGAGCCTGCTGTGTCGCCGCGGTCGTGTTGGCGGCGGTGGTCAACGCTGCGACAGGGGGCCCTTGCACCACCGGAAGGCCCGCTGTGACGCCGCTGACCTGGATGTTGAAAGCATTGAGCACCTGCAGGGCAGCGAGGTGGAGATCGCCGGCGACCCGGATGCCGGCCGCACTCGCATCGATCACGCCATGCGGCGCGGTCAGCACCACGTTGCTCTGCTTCGGATCCTGCCCCGGCACCGAGAGCAGCGCGCCGACGCCGGCGCCGGTGACCAAGCCCGAGGGATTGACGCGGCAATAGCCATCGACGTCGCAGATCAGCCGCAAGGGCGGATAGGCGGCCGCGCTCTTCGGCCCCTTGCCGGCGTTGAGATCGCCATTGGCGGAGAACAACTCGATATTGCCGCCCTGCTCGGTGAAGACGCGGCTCTGATAGATCAGCACGCTGCCATCCGTGTAGGTGCGCACCGAGCCGCCCTGCAGCGTGAGAATGCCCTGCTGGGCGGGAGTGAGATTGTCGGCCGAGTTCGAACCGACATAGAGGTTGCCGCCGGGGCCGAGCACGTTGATATCGCCGCCGGTCTGGGTTTCGACCAGCGAGCGCGCCATGCGCAGATCGCCAGTGTGCTTGAGCAGCGGCACCACGCCCGTTCCGCCGGCGCTGTTGTCGGTATAGCCGAGCGTGGCCGGGAACAGGATGGCGATCGCCTGATAGGCGCGCGCATATTTGCCGTTATAGGGGCTTGCCGGGTTGTTGTAATCGAGACCGACCTGCTTCAAGACCGCCAGGAAGCCGCGATCGATCTCGAGTTTCAGGGCGTCCTGCTGCTGCAGCAGATTTATGAATTGCGCCGGCCTGAGATTGAAGGTCAGACCCGCAAACCCGGCTTTGGTTGCAAGCGCAGTGAGCTTATCGTTGATGGCAACCGACGACAGCGCATTGAACACCTCGGCAGCCTGGGCCGGCGTCAACGAGACGGCAACGCTCGGATTGGCGATGCCCGCCGCCTTGGCCTGCGCAATGATCAGCTGATCCACGAGCTGTTCGATCTGCGGGACGATGGGCGAGACGAAGTCCATGCCGCTTGCGGCTGCGGTCGCCGCATCGCCGTATTTGCTGATGGCGGCGGCATAGTCGATGCCGCCCGCAACGCCGTAGCGCAATGTGATATTGGCGGCCTGATGCGGCAGCTCGGCCTTTGTCGGCGAGATGCTGTTCGAGCCATCACCGATAGCGAAAATGCCGCCGCCAAGCGGGCTTAACGGGTTCATGGCGATGACTTGTTGGTCATACGTACTGAACGGGCCGATGTTGCGGCCGGCCTCGATCACGAAGTCGCCCGGCCCGTAGAGGTTGAAGCTGGTGCTTGCGCTGGTATTGGACTGGCCCAGAACGTTGGAGGACCGATCCGCCAGGATGTCCCGGCCGGCGACGATGCTGGTGATGTCGCCCGCGGCGTTGTTCTGGCCGGTGAAAATGACGTCGAGAATGTCGCGCCCTGCCCACAGGCGCGCCGGATTGACGAGGTTATAGACGCCGCTATTGATGTCCTGCCGGCGTAAATGAGCACAGGCCCATCATTGCCGCCGTTCATCGCGACCTTGGCCGGGACGTAACCCGAGCCCAAATACCCATTGACCGAGCCGCCGGCAATGAGGTTCAGCGTGCTGGCCGGCGAGGCATCAAGCGCCATGGGCGCACCATAACTGGTGGAATATGCGAAAAGATTGATATCGCCGCTTAGCGCGGCGGCGGCAAAGCTCGGGGCGATGACATTGAATGGATCGCCGCCTACAGCATAGCCTGGGTTGATCCTTCCATGGATGAAGAGCGTGTCGGTGAAACCCTGGCCGGTGCCATCCGATTGTCGCAGGGAATCAATCGCAATCGAACCGCTTTGGCTCGTAAGCGAGACGCCACTGCTCGGGCCGTAGCTGTCGAACGAGGCGCCGATGGCGGACGGCAGGGTCTGGGCGACGCCGTCCTGCCCATACGTGCGGGCCAGAATATTTCGGGTGAGGTCCGCCCGGATCTGCGTCGGCTGGAAGATGCCGCCGAGGTCGATCGAGCCCGCCGCCTGCACGCTGATGTAACCATCTTGCACCGCGAGCAACAGTGGCACCGAGAACCGGTTTTGTAGCCCTCTGTAGTCAATGGTCGTGGGCACGCCGTCGTTGCCGTTGTAGTTGCTCTGGTAAAGCGTGGCGTCGCTCACCATCTCGCCGCCGGCGCGGATCGTCCCGGTGCCGCGGCCGACATAGTAGACGCCCGACAGCACGTCGCCGCCGGCCTCCACCAGGAGATTGCCGCCGCCATAATAATGCGCGGTGGCGGCCGGGCCGTTGGCCGACCGGCCGCCAGAATACTGGACGGTCTCGCGGCAGGGAGGCCGAGACGTCCTGCACGTTGCGGCCGGCTTGAAGCGTAATATTGCCACCGCCGAGCGCGCCGAAACCCTGGAAGAAGGTTCCGTAGTTGATCCAGCTCGAATACTGCACGCCGCCGGCCGAAGGGTCGAACGGCGCCGCGGCACTGCCGGTCGACTTGCCGTTGACGTAATACCAGGCGCTCCAGAACTCTCCCGTGGAGACACCCGCCGAACTTCCGTCGCTCGAATACTGATTGCCGGTGTCGGTCGGCGTCTCGATGCCGATAATGTCGCGTCCGGCGCTGACGACGATGTTGCCGCCGCGGGTGGCCCAGACCGGCGTGGTGATGAGCCCGTTGCTGACCGGCCCGGTCGGGAGCGTCGGCAACGTCGGCGCGGTGAAGCCGTCCGCATTGTCGGCGACGTAGCCCGCGGTATAGATCGTGCCCGGCGCGACGCTGTCGAGCGTGGCGAAATCGCCGGCAGCCGCGATGGTAATCGAGCCGGTGCCGGTGCGCACCATGGTCGGGACCACGACGGTGAATTGGTTCAACGGCTGGTGATCGTAGCTGTTGATAGAGGTGTGGCCATCGATGGTGACGTTGCCGGTGAGGCTCGACGACAGCGCCGACAATTGCACCACGGCATTGGGATTGACCGACGAGCTGCCGTCGACGTTGAACCGCGCGCCGCCGACGAGGTCGTAGGAGAAGCTGCCCTTTCCGCTCGCTGCCGCCGTCATCAGGTTCGCAGACGAGGTCGCATTGTAATACGCGACGTTATTCACGGTGTAGATACCGGGATTATTGGCAATCGCGTTGCTGGGCGGAAGCGGCGCCGAAACCGTCGCGGAATATGTCGATTCAAAGAGCGAGCCATAGGCAAGTGGTGCCGAAGGCGGGGCAACCGCAAAGCAGGCGATACAGAGTGGAGCATCGATTCCTGCGACATTCGTGAGCATGGCAGGCTTGGAGCCCAATGCCGCGCTCAACGAGCCTGGTCCGACGCCCGCCTGGCCGACGTTTTGCAGATTGGCGTCAACCACGCTGAAGAAATAATTCTGCCATAGGGATGCGTAATCGCTGCCGCTTCCGGGCTGTGCACCCGACTTGATGTTGTAATAAAGGTAAGGATTTCCCTCGCATTGGGCGCCACCGGAATAACGAGCGGCAACACTGCAGACACGCCACGCCGCTCCACGCATTCACCACATCCGTATAGGAGAAATAGCCGCCTTGGCCGGGCTGCACGCCAAGAGAAGAATCCGTTCCTCCGATCGTGTTGGTCGCAACGATCTCGGTCGCATATGCATCGAACATGTTCACGTACTGGATGTAAAATTGATTGTATTGGTCGACGACGCGGGGGTCGCCGCTCATGACAATTGGCGCCTGTAAGTGGAATTGGAGTGATTGGAACAGGGGGTCCGAAGTGGTGTACTCGAACCCTGCGACGAGACTGTTGAAGAACGAAACGGATGCGGACGTACTGGCCGGGAAGGAGCCAAATATAAGACCCCCAGCCGTCCCGCTGTAGACGAGTCCGTTCGAACCGAACATGTTTTCATAGGCCTGATTGGTCGAGGAGCCCAGTTCAAGCTGATAGGCGCCGTTTGCGTCGGTCGCCACGGGCCTGTAGGGCGTGAAGAATCCGTCGGTTATGGTTGCGTTGATCTTGACGTTGTTGACAGCGCGCAGAACCAGCGATCCGGGCTCGCCGCCATTGCCGGTGCGGTAGAGCAAATTGATGTTGCCGCTCGTATCGACGCTGCCGGCGCCGAAATTCCAGTTGGAAGCGACCGTGATGTTGCCGGCGTTGTTCGATGTCGAGGTCGAGGGATTGACGAGATCCATCTCGGGCCGCAGGTGCAGCGCCGAGGACGGCATCGCAATCGCCGGATTGCCGCCGAGTTGCAACTTCGCCCCCGCAAAGCGTTGCCGCCACCGCGTTGGCGTCGAACGGATTGTTGACGAAGTTCAGCAGCGTCGTCTGGTAGAAATTCACGTGCGGCAGGTAGGCCCCAGCCGCCGGTGCAGCCGCCGTCGAGGTCGGATAGAGGCCATTTGTAGCGGTGATGAGTTGCGTGCCTGTGGCGTCGAAGAAGCCGGCCGGATCGATGATGCCGTCGAAGTGTTTGTTGATGTCGGTATAGCCGTCGGTCGTGCTCCACACCGCAAATGGCATTGACAACCAGCGGATCGCCGCTCGCCGAGCCGTTCGCGCTGGCGTTGGTGACGACGGTGCCGTTGAAGCTGACATTGATGGAGTTGTTGGTGATGGAATTGTTGGTCAGGATCGGCGCGCGGACGATGACGCTGCCGCCAGTATTGTCGATATTGGCGCCGCCGGCACCGCCGGAGACGTCGAAGATCGCGCCGGATGCCACCGTAATAGCGCCGGAGCCCGGCACGTTCTCATAGCCATAGCTGTCGTTCACCGAGGTGAGATCCGGTTTGCCCGTCGTACCGAGCGTGATGGTGCCGCCGCGCTGGACTACGGTCGAACTCGCCCTGGGCATACCCTGGACTGTTCGCATCGGGTGCCCGGTAGCGCGCGTAGAGCCGCGCGTTGGCGCCGATCGAGACGCCGGAGGCGCCTGCGGTGCCGGCCGCGGCGGTCGAGGTGCCGGCGCCGTAGAGGCCGATCGAGCCGCCGGAGGCGGAGCTCGCATCGATGGTGCCGTCGATGAAGATGCCGCCGGCATTGGTGACGAGCAACACCTTCTCCGATTGGAGCGTCTGACCGGTGCCGATGACGATATCGCCCTGGCCGAGGCTCACCTCGAAACTGCGGGTGAAGCCGGCATTGAACAACAGGCCGGTGGCGAGCCGGTTGGCCACGAGCGCGAACTTGCCACCGAGGTCGCTGTAGCGCGCTGCGCCGCTGATGGTGCCGTAAAGCCCCGCCGTGCTGCCGGCATAGATCGAGAGCGAGCCGGCATAGCCCGAGCCGGCGCCAGAGACGTCGACGGTGGTGCCGGCGCCGAGCGTCACGTTGCCGGCGTCGGCATAAAGACGAACGGTGCCGGCCGGCGTGTCCTGGATGAGATCGCCGATGGTGATGCGCGTGCCGGCGGTTGTGAGCCGCGCGCTGCCCGCCAAGTTGAGATTGCCCGCCGTCGCTTCGAGCGTGAGCGTGCCGCCGAGTGCGGCAAGCGTGCCGGTTACATCAACCGAGCCGCCCTTGAGCGCGAGGACGCCGCCGATGACGGTCGGATCGAGCGCGGGCGACGGGCCGGATTGCGAGAGCGACAGCGCGCCGCTCGTGGTGAGGGCCTGCGAGGTCGCGCCAGCGACCAGGAACAGGGGTGCCGCCAGCGAGACGGAGGCAGCCTTGGCATCGAGGCTGCCGGTGCCGGTGAACAGCACTTCTCTGCCGGCGCTGCCGGTCACCGCGGCAAAGCCGGCGAGCGTCTTGGTCCCGGCGCCGAAGGCGAGCGTATCGCTGGCGCTGAGCATCAGGCTGCCGCCTGCCCCGCCGGTGTTGGCCCCATTGGTGTTTGCGGTCGCCTGGCTGTTGGTCAGGACAATGTTGTTCGCGGCGATGCTGCTGGCTGCCGCCGTCGCTGAAGAGACCGGCGCCATCGAGGATGACGGTGCCGATCGGATTGCTGCCGTTGCCGAACGTATTGTTGCCGTAAATGTTGAACACTGAGGCCGAGCGCAGCCGCACGACATCCGCGCCGGCGAAGTTGGCGATGAGATCGGCGCTGACCACGAGACCGCCCGCGCCGCCGCCGAGATTGATGATGCTGCCGGAGAGATCGTAGTTTCTCGCGGTGAGCTTGGCGCTGATGGGAACGCTCGTCGTCCCGCTGGAATCGAGCGTCAGTGTATTGCCCGCGAGGACCACACCCGACCCGATCGTGAGGTTGCCGAGCGCCACGGTGGACACCGGGCCGGTCGGCGCCGGCGTCGTCGCCGGCACCTGATAGACGCCGGGCACGAAGTGGCGCACGACATCGACAAGGCCGCCATTGGAGACGCGCAGCAACGAGCCGTCGCCGCTGATACCGGCGCTCCAACCCGTGATCGTACCTGAACTGTTGTAGGTGGCGACCGGATCGGCGCCGAACACCAGGGCTGCCGATGAATTGCTGGCGAGCGTGCCCTTGGCGGTGATTACGCTGCCCGCGTCGACAACAAGCCCATGCACCTTGGCATTTGCAGCTGTCGGCGCAAGTGACGTGAACAGAAGTTCGGGCGCCATCAGCTTGTGTGCGTCATCCGTCGCGATCTCGAGATTGAGGGCGGTGGCGTTGATCCGCGTGCCTTCGGTGGTGTTGGTGCGATAGCCGCCGAGCAGAATGCTCTCGATGCCGATCTGGCTCAGCATGTCGGGATCGAGGAACAGGTACCCCGCATAGGCGCTATTGGCCGTGAAGGCGCCGTTTGTCACGGTGCCGAAGTTGCCGAGCTGATCGGATGCTGCGACCACCAGATTGGTGCCGGTGATGTCGAGCTGGCCACCGAGGCCGCCGTTGGCCGGCGCGAACTGATTGGTGGCGTCGAGCACGAGCGCCGTGCCGGCCGCCACGACCATGCGCGCCGCATCCTGAGCGAGCCGCGGCGCCGCCGCGCCGTTGCTGGCGGCCAGCGCGGCGAAATAGCTGGCGCCCTTGGCGATGTCGATTTCGGTGTATCTGGTCCAGACGCTGTTCGACTGGATCTGCAGCAGCACGGTCTGCGACGAGCGCGATCCGTTGATCGAATTGCCGAGCACGCCCGTCATATAGACGGAGCCGTCCATGGTGGTGATCGGCTTGGCCACTGGATTGGTGCTGGCCGAGCCAACGACCACGCGGTACGCGCCCGGCAAGGTCGCGTATTCGGCGGGCAGCAAGGTGTAGGTGCCGCCGGGTATGCCGTTGCCGCCCGGTATGGTGACGGTCTGCCCGGCCGCGACCTTGGTGGTGAAGGTCGGATCGGAGGGTGCGAGCGACGACGCATAGCCCGGGACCAGCGCATAGACGGTCTGGGTCGTGGTGGTGAGCACGTTGCGCGAGCCGCCGGTGCCGGGAACGAACTCGGTCGCATAGACCTCGCCGCCGCCGCGGCCGTCGATCGTGGCGCCGGCCAATGTCTTGACGCTGGAGCCGCCCAGCACGATGAGCTTGGCCGGCGGCCCCTTCAGGAGCGTGTTGTTGAACGCCCAGTTGGTGCCGTCGGTCGTGATGCCGTATGGAATGGTGAGGCCAACCGCCGAGACCGAGGTCAGGCTGCCGGGCAGCAAAGTCAGGCTGCCGGTCGCGACCGTCGTGATCTTCGTGCCGAACAGGCCCGAGGTGCCGCCGCGCTGTTCCAGCGGATCGTAAGGATCGCTCCCGGAGCCAAACGCGGTGAAGACGCCCGGCAGCGACTGCCCCGAGCCGAAGCCAAGCTGGATGGTGCCGAGCGGCGCATACAGCGCCCCGCCCTGCACGATGGTCTTGGCGTCGACCACGATGGCGCCGCCGGCCGACAGCGGCGCGACCGGCGTTGCGCCGGTGGAGGCGAAGGTGATGGTGTTGTGCGTGCCTGAAGCGCCGGCCGGCGCGAGCCCGAGCGACATCAACAGATAGGCGGTTCCGGTCGCCGGATAGATCTCGCGCGCCGTGATGTTCAGGTTATCGGCAACGAGAAAACCGCCGACCGAGGGGATGCCGCCATAGCCGTCGGTCGTTACGCCAGTGGCGAGTCGAATTGCTGAGCGTGCCGATCAAGCGGATATCGCCGGCGCTGACGAGATTGACGGTGCCGGCGTTCTTGAAGACGGGAGTGCCGGTGACGTCGATCCCCTGCCTTCCGTTCAGGGTCAGCGTGCCATCGGCGAGCGTCGGCAGAACGGCGGAGTTGACACTGCCGAAATTGCCCGCGACGCTGATATAGCCCGCCTCGAGCGTGACATTCGTGTGGCCGATGGTGGGGATGCAGCTGGCCGCCGGCGTGCAGGCCGGCACCTTATAACTGGTGTTGATCACGCCCTGCGGCAGCAGCGTCGCGACCACGCCGGAATTGCTGATCAGGATCGAACCCGCGACGTTGAGGTCCACGTTGCCGCTGAAGTAAAGCGGGCCGTTGACCGACACCGTATCGAGGCCGCTGTTGACGCTGTTGATCGTGTCGGCGTTGATGAAATACGTCGGGTTGGTGGTGGGCATCACGGCGCGAAGCTGCGACCGCGTCGTCGGCGGGGCGCTGCCGAAGGCAGCCGCGACGTTGCCGCTCTGGCTGATCAGCGTGCCGCCGTTCGTGGCGCTCGTGATGTTGAGCGTGCCGCCCGCGGCTTGCGGTGCACCGCCGGCGGCCTCGATCGAGCCCGCAAAATAAAGGCTCTGAAACAAATCCGCGGCAGGGTTGCCGAACGTCGAGAGCGTCAGGCTGCCGCCATTGCTCCAGGCCGGCTGGGTGATCGATTGTCGGGGTCAACCCGCCGCGTCCCGGCAATTGCACTGTGCCGCTTGCGCCGGCGATGTCGAACTCCGATCCGAAGAGCGCGACGATGACGCCGGCGCTCGACAGGCTGATCGAGCCGCCGGGCAGCACCGTGCCCGCCGAATAGCCTCTTACCAGCGGGTTCGGCACATAGGTGCCGGACACGTCCAGCACCGCGTTAGCGCCGATCCAAACATATTGGGGCAGACCGTCGTTGCCGCGGGATCAGCACCGCGACACCGCCTTCGGAGATGCTGATGTTGCCGCCGGGTGCCGTGATGCTGCCGAGGATGACGGCGGGCCCGCCGGCGTTGAGACTGATGCTGGCGAGCGGATCGCCGACGATCCGAGCGCCTTCGTCGATCAACAGCTTGGACAGCGCGCCGCGATCACCGGTCACCCCATAGGGGTAGCCGGTTTGCGCCAGGGTGAGGTTGACCGCATGCCGCAGGCCGTCGAGTGCGTAACCAAGGGCGGCGAACTGGCGCAGCCGCGCCCCCGTCGCCGGCAGGTCGGTGGCCGCTGTCAGCTGATAGTTCTGCTGCTTGAGCGTGACGGTGGTGCCGGCCGTGACGGTCGTGCTGCCATAGGTGCTGGTCAGCGAAAAGCTGCCGAAGCCGCTGTCGGTGAAAAACGAGGTCGGCAGCACCACGGTTCCGGCCTGGGGGCCGCTGGTGATCGCGGTCACCTGGGTGGCTCGCCCGTCGACCTTGATCTCCGGCACCTGCAGGGCAAACGTACCACCTTGCGACAGACCGCCCGCATAAATGCTGCCATTCATCAACACGTTGGCATTGGTCGCGGTCGGCGGCGCGTAGATCGGGACGCTGCTGCGCGGAGCGTTCGGATCGATGATCGTGGGGTCGAGCCAGGTACCGGCATAGGTCAACAGCGACAGGTTGCCGCCCTTGCCCTTGGGCAGGCCATCTGCACCGACCGCGAGCGTGCCGCTGGGGCTGACATAGCCGCCGCTCGACACGTCGACGACGCTGCCCGCCGACAAGATGATCGAGGGACTGAGATCCCGTGTGCCGTCGTTGCTGCTGATGTTGTAGGTGCTGAGGCTGATGCTGCCGCCGTTGATGGAGAGCGCGCCGGCGAGGCCGTCCGTCGTCGCGCCTGTGTCGTTCACCCAGCGCCCGCTGACGTCGAGGAGCGCGTGGGCGCCGATGACGAGATTCGGCAGCGCCGTCGTGCCGACGGCGGCCTGCGGCCCCGCGAGCGTGATGCTGCCGCCGTGCGCGGTGAGCGTACCGTCGACCGTGCTGACGCTGCCGAGCTTGATGCTGCCGGCATCCAGCACCGACAGGCTCGCTCCCGCCGCGATCGAGAGCGTGTCGGCGCCGCTGATGCTGATCGAGCCGAGCCCGAAGGATGTGAGCTTGTCGGTCGAATAGGCGATGACCGATGTGGTTTTTGGGCTGGCTGTGCCGCTCGTCGCGGTGGGCAGCAGCAGAGACGAGGCGATCGAGAAGTCCGGAGCCAACACGGAGGGGGCCGACGCCTGGAGCACGACCGCATCATGCAGGTCGCCCGGGGAAATGCCGCTGGCGACCAGGGTGATCGCCAGCGCAGCCCCGTTCGGCAGCTGGTCCGGGGTCGCCTGCGCCCCGCCGGCCCCGGTGCCGCGCTGGGCGAGCCGGCGCTGGTTCGCGCCGATGACGATCTCGCCGGCGAGATCGCCCTCGAGGACCGGGTTCACCGCCGTGATCGAGGTGCCGCCGGCACTGACGCCGTTGAAGTAGCCCGGCTTGTCATAGCTGCTGCCGTGCAGCGCATCGCTGTAATATTCGGTGTAGTCGACGCCGGCGCGCGGATGGTCGACCTTGAAGCCGGCAACGATCGCATTGGTGAGGAACGGATCGGCGTTGGAGATGTCGTAGTTGCGTCCATCCGATCCGATCACGCGCGTCGTGGCGATGCGCGCTCCTGTATATTGGATCACGCCGCCGGAGACGTCGATCTTCGCGCCCTGGGCCTGCAGCACGTCGACGAAGGCGGTCGTGCCCTGACCGTTGCCGACGCTGTAGCCACTGCCAAACGTCAGCGAGCCGCCCTTGGTCAGCAGCTGGTCGATTCCTTGCGTGACGTTGGCGAGATAGCCAGCGCCCGATGATGCAAACAGCGGCGAGCCGACCCAGGTCTCGCCGTCGGCGCGCGTGCCGGTTTGGGTGAGATCGATCGTCACCGTCTGGCTGACCAGGCTGCGCGCCAGCGGCGTGTCGGCGACGTCGTTGGTCGTGACCTTGAAGGTGTAGATGTAATCGCTGACCGAGCGCGTCGCCGTCAGGCCGGACAGATCGATGCTGCTGCCGGATTCCATGAGAACGCGGCCGACCGGCGGCAGTGCCGATCCATCCGGCGACGTTTGCCCCGGCCCGGTGACCGACATGGTCGCCGACGGCGCCAGCACCCAGGATCCGGACTGGAAATCCACATACGGCGCGCTGACGTCGATGCGCGGCGCGACGAAGCTCGCGAGCGAGGTGGGATCGGAGGGAATCGTCTCCCCGTTCTCCTCGGGGAGGATTGCGGTGACGCTCTTGGTGCCGAACAGCACTTGATTGCTCGGCGCGAACCCGTTCGCCGCGATGGTGACTGAACCAGCCCGCGTGATGCTGGTCGTCGCTTCCACAAACCCGAGCTGTTCGACCGCATCGCCGTTCAGCGTGATATTGCCACGCCGCGTGATCAGCACCCCGCCTGCGTCATTGAGCACGAGCGAACTACCGTTCACGGATGGCGGCGCATATAGCAGCGTTCCGCTGATCGCAGGGCCGGTGCGGACGATATTGCTCGTCTGCGTCGTATTCGACCCCGGCTTGGCGATCTGCACGCTCGAACCCGCCGCCAGGATGATCTGCCCGGCCGACGTGCTGATTGTCCCGGCATTGCTCACCTGCGGGCCCAACAGCGCAACAAAGCCGCCGTTGTCGAAGCCGCTGACGTCGGTGCTGATGCTGGCGCCGGCCTGGACCTGGACACCAACATTGCTCTGGGCGGGAATGAGCCCGGCCGAGAACAGCGCCGTGTTGCCGGTGGTGATCGAACTGCCGTTGTAAACCACGTTGAACGCAGCGTTGGTGAACAGGCCGTTGCTCAGGAACGTCGTGTTGGCATTGGCCTCGTCGGACGGCGCCAAGATCAAGGTGCCGTTCGGTGCCGTCGGCGTGAGGCCGCTCACGCTGATCGGCACATAGGCATCGCCGCTCGCCTTGAAGGCGCCGTTGGCGGTGCCGGTAAAGCTGTTCAGGTCCATCGCCGAGGCGATCAGCGTGTGCACGTTGATCTGGCTCGTGCCGTTGAAGATGATGCCGTTCGGGTTGATGATCAGCACCGTGCCTTCGGCCCTGATCTGGCCCAGGATCTGGCTCGGGCTGCCGGTGGCGTCGATGCGGTTGAGAATCGTCCAGCTGTTGCCGTTGGCCGAGTTGCCGCCGGACTGATCAAAATAAAGCGTGGTGTTCCGGCCCACGTTGAACTGCTGCCAGGTCGCGATCGCGCGCTGCGCGGTCTGCTGCACCGTGACGGTCGTCTGCCCATTGCTGGTGGTCTGCGTCGGCAGCTTGGCATTGACCCAGAGATTGCCGCTGTTCCCCGCGGCCACCCGCGGATCGACGATCAGCCCGCCGGCCGACAGTCCGTCGGTCACCCTCGACGTCTGCGCCTGCTGCGCCTGCGCCGCCGCGCGCGCGGCCGCCTGGATATCCTGCATCGATCGCAGCGCCTGCGTGGCGCGCGACAGCGACTGCTGGGCTCTCTGCGCTGCCTCTTGCGCCTGCTGCGCCGCGGCTCGGGCCGCATCCGAGGCAATCGTCGGCGCACTTGTCGCTGCGCTCGCGCGCGACCCGACCGAGATCGCGGACGCCGGCGACGACGCCAACGTCAGGGCCATGATGCTGACGCTCGCAAGCAGAGCAAAATGACGAGCATGACGACGCGTGGAACCGGTGGCGGTCGCGGACAGATGGGCGGGCATCAAGCGGCTCCTTCGGAGGCAAACGGACAGAGCGGACAAATCGCTCACGCCTCGCCAAAGGCTATGATCGATGCCGCCCTGCAGAGACGATTGCCGCAGAGCGAGTTTGAACCAGGTGTCGCAGAAAATTTTATGAAGTTTTTGTCACAGCGCGGGTCTTTCGCCTTCCCGCGCACCCGGAGCAGGAGAAATGGGCTAACTCAGCAGGATGATGCCGCCTGGCAAGGACCGGCCGGTGGCGCCAAGCACCTGCTCGATCCAGACCAGGATTTCGTCGATCCGCTCGATCTTGAACCGGCCGTTGATCGTCTTCGCTCCCAGCGCCTCGTTCAACAGAATCACGCGCCCTGGCCGGTAACGATTGATCTCCGCAATAACATCGCCGAGCGGGGTGAAGCGAAATATGAGGACGCCATCCTGCCAAGCCGAAGCATCCGCCGGGTTGATGGTGGCGGCTTCCCCAAGCCCATCCCTGTTGTAGCGAAGCCGTCGGCTGGCGCCGATTGTCGCTGTTTGCGCACCCTGTTCGACCTGCACTTCGCCTTCGAAACAGGTAACCCAGACGCTCCTACCCGTGTTGCGAATGTTGAACCGGGCGTTCTGCGCGACGGTACGACCCGCCTCTGCCGTCACCGTCAACAACTGCGCCGAGCCTGGCGGCACAATAAAAGACGCCTCGCCCGAGATTAAGGTGACCAGATCGGCATGACCGGTCGCGGGCGGAACGGCAATGCTCGTCTGCGTGTTCATGCGAACAGATACATTATCCGCCAAGGTGAGATGCCGCTGTTCGCCGGTCGCCGTCCGATAATCCGCCCTGAGCTCATCGAGGGATGGCCACAGTCCGAACGGGGGGGCGACCACAGCATAGGCCGCCGCTGCGGCAGCGCCCGCGCCTGCGCCTCCGAGGATTGCGCGACGGCTCACACGGGAACGTGGCGGCGCCCACGCGGGCGGTCCTTCCTCGAAAAGGAGGCCGCGCGCAGCTGGACCGAAATCCTGCCACAACCGGGTCGCTGCCTGAAAGGCCGCCTCGTGGGCAGGGCTACGGCGGCGCCAGCGCTCGGCCGCCGCGAAATCCGCCGTCGTTGCTTCACCGGAGACGAGCTGGGTCAACCAGCGCCGGGCGTCGCGTTTCAGCAGTGCGTCCCGTTTGTTTGCATCACCCACAATCATTCTTTAGCCTGCGGCGCCTTCAACTTCGCGGTCTTTGTTGTGAGGGCATCCTGTTCAAAGGACGATTCTCGAGGCCTCGAGGTGAACTCTTCAGCCGTTATTTCTTCCAGCCGACCGGCGCAATAATCCTGTGCTGCCTGCAGCTCGCGGTGAACAAAACGCACGGAGACGCCAAAGCGCCGAGCGATTTCGCGTCGCCCCAGGCCCTCAAGCCTGGCCGCCAGCAAGATCGCTTTCTGTCGTGCCGGAAGCTCCGCCATCACAACCATAAGAAGCCGCAAATCGGAGCGGTCTTCGACGCTGCGCGCCGCATCTGGCGCTTGATCGACGATGCCAAGCAGGACTTTGGCATCTGATGTGGTCACACGCCTGTTTTCCGAGCGCAAACGATCGCGTGCAATATTGATGGCGGTGCGGAGAAGGTATGTGTCGGGGCTGTGAACGTGCGCCAACTCGCCGCCACGCTCCAACCGCAGCCAGGTGTCGTGCAGCGCGTCTTCGGCCCGATCGGCCGACCCAAGATGCCGAGTCAAACGCGCCTTTAGATCGCCGTATCGCAACAACAAAAGCTGCTGCAGCGCGCCCCAACGCGTTTCCGTCATGGTTCGGCGTTGGCGCGCTGCATCCCGTCCGGCGTTGCGCGACAATCCCGCGTGACGTCGGGCGTGATGACGAGAATGACGGGCTGGGCAAATCCGGCAGGCGGCGGCGCACCGATCGATATCGATCGGACCGCACGATCGAGCGTTGCGTCGAAGTTGGGGTCGCCGGTCGAATCGAGCAGTGCGGAACGCGCAACCGCACCGGACGGCCCAATCCACAGGCCGACGGCGATGCGATACCCTCCCGACCGGGCGCGGCTATCGGCACAAAAAGTCTGCCTGAGGCCCCGCTGGATGCGGCCGTAATATTCCGTGACAACAGGGAGTGGTGCGGTATTGACGGTGAGACTTTGCCCTGCGCTCCGCGCCGCCGGATCTGGCATCAGGACGATGCCATCGGCCGCCATATAGCGGGGCACGAGCCCGGTCCCGGCCAGCAACATGCGCAGGGCGACGTCGGGCGCGAACCTGCCCTTAACCGCCGCGGACTGGCGCCCCTTTGCCAAAGCGCCGTCGTAAACAACCTGCCAACCAGACACGGCGCCGTAAGTCTCAAGCGCGGAAACGAGTGGCTGGACCGGCAAATCGAACGTCATCAGGCTCAATGTCTCGGCATTTCCATCGCCTGCCGCGACGGCGGAATTTGCGGTCGGCACAAGGCCTGAATCGAACGCGACCGCAGGATTTGTCGCAAGGCTCGCCCCCGTGAGTAGCGACGCGGCTAACGTAAGACACCGCCAGTCAACCGGCCGAGCATTCCGGCACGAAAATGGCTTGGCATGATCGCGGCGACCGGACAAAAATTGAAATATCTGGTGAATTGGTTCCAGCATGGCAGCTTATCGTGCCCGACGTCCTTTACATTAATATGTCACATTCGCCGTGCGGACGGAGCGGTGCTGCGTAGCGATGGGAGGAGATGCCGACCATCACCAGTGATCTGCTGAAGACTGCGTCAGATCGCGGTTGCCTCCCATCAGCGCCGCATGATCGGGATCAACCAGATTCGCTTCAAGAAAAGAGCCAGTCTCGCAGCTTGGGCGGAAGTATGCCGTACAAACTCTGCGCTTCAATTTTCTTTACTTCATCAATGCTTCCGCGAGCCCTCCATATACGAAGATAAATCGCGACGGCAGCAAGCAGCACGGTCCCCCAGAACAGAGGCAACCATATCCGGCCTACGACGCCCGAGCCCTTGTCCACAGCGAGAAGCACACCAAACCCAACAAGGAAAATCGCAAACGACAGAAGTGCGCGCGGAAAAAACTGTAAGCGACCTTGCATCGGCGGCCTCCATCCCAGAGCGCTATAAATATGATGTGGGCTGCTGTGCATTTCCAGGCAAGGTCGCCTGATGATAGCGCTATTGCGATCTACAAGGAGCTTTGGTTCTCGCGTGGGACAGCACAATGACGCCTCAAGCTACTCCGAATTTTGTCAGAGATTTTTGGACTTTTGCGGGCGTGCCACGCAGAGCAACCATAAACGACGCGGGTCAGCTTGGGGCGGTTCATGTCGCCTCATGGAGAGAAACCTATGCCGGCATCTTGCCCGATCACATGCTTGCTGGTCTGTCGGTTGAGGCGCGCTCGGCCATGTGGGCCAAAATACTTGGCAACCCGTCCAGCTTTGCCGAGAGCGCGGTTTACGTCATCGAGGAGGACGCCTCCATGGTCGGTTTCGGCGCATGTGGCCGTCAGCGCGATTCCCATTTGAAGGAGTTGGGCTTTGATGCCGAGATCAGCGCGATTTACGTGCTTCGATCCCGGCAGCGCAGGGGCATCGGCCGAGCCTTGATGGGTGACATGGCGAGGGATCTTCGGACACGAGGGAATGAGGCTGCCGCCTTGTGGGTGTTGCGAGAGAATGCAGCCGCTCGCGAGTTCTACCGGCGCCTAGGCGGTGAAGTCGTGGCTGAGAAAGAGGACAGGCGCGAAAACGTCAATCTGGTCGAAGTCGCCTATGGCTGGCGCGAGCTTCCCGTGCTTGCCCAATTGTGATTCGGGAACCGAATGGAATTTTGCCTCGAATATCAGGATTTGGCGTGACAGCAGACGAGCATGACCGGCTGCCCCGCTCTTGTTCAGACCTGTGTTCTCCTGCTATGAATTAAATAACAGGCTTGGCCCGCGCCTCCTCCCTCCCGTCGGGGAAGTATCATTCATACGGGGCATTGAAATCATCGAACCATCTGTTCGAGCGCCGCATAAGGAGGGATTGCGTTTCCTGCTCGGAATGGAGGGTTCTATGATGAAGTTGTCCGCTCCAATCTATCAACTCAAGCGTCGAGCCAAGTTGCTGGCTCGAGATGAAAAGATTCCCCTGCACAAGGCGTTAGATCGCATCGCACGCGACGAAGGTTTCGCTGGGTGGAGCCTGCTTTCCGCCCGAGTTGCAACGGATGCGACGGCAAGTGACATGCTGTCCCGGCTTTCTGATGGCGATCTACTCTTGCTGGGAGCACGGCCCGGACACGGAAAGACCCTGCTGGGGCTCCAGCTCCTGCTTGATGCAGTCCGGGACGGTAGGAAAGGTATATTCTTCACACTCGAGTACACCGAGCAAGAAACCCGAGAGCGCATCCGATCACTGGAAGGCAAAACGTCGGGCATTGGTGACGCCCTGGAAATTGTCACTTCTGACGACATTTGCGCCGCGTATATCACACGCTATCTTGGCGATGCCTGTCGTGGGACGGTCGCCGTTGTCGACTATCTGCAAATCCTGGATCAACGGCGAAGCTCGCCTGAGCTTTCCGAGCAACTAAGCGTGCTTCAAGGATTCGCGCGACAGACTGGAGTGGTTCTCGCCTTTATCAGCCAAATCGACCGTTCGTATGATCCTGAGACAAAGCCTTTGCCGGGCTTGCAAGACTTACGCTTGCCCAACAAAGTAGATGTGGGCCTGTTCTCGAAAGCCTGCTTCTTGCACGAAGGTAAGGCGCAGTTTCAAGCGATAACCTGATGTACTGAGATGCCGGGGCGCTCCCTTCGCGCTCCGGCAGATGCCAGAGGGACCCAGGCACTTGGCGTGGCCGGCCGGTCCTTGGAGCGTGATGAAATCAGGTTCGAGCAGGTTTGCAGAACTCGTCATTGCGAGGCGCCAACGGGTCCGGCCCGAAGTGGCCGGCCCGATGACAGGCTCCGCGTCGAAGCAATCCAAAGCCCCGCCGTTGTTGCCCCTGGATTGCTTCGCTTCGCTCGCAATGACGATATATTTGGCTGGTGCTTTGATTCGACCTCAACGCATCGTGCTTTACACGCGTAGGACGGCGTCAAATCTCCACGACCGGCAGAGATCGATCTCGGTCAAAACCTGCCCGGCCGTGACGAACCGGCAGCTTGACATACATTAACGCGGCAACGGCTCCGATTTGGCGAGCGACAACAACGCCTCTTCCCAGCCGTCGGTCCCGTCCGGATACCAGGCAACATTGGTGTAGCCCAATGAGAGGACGCGCTTGGCCGCGTTCCAGGACATCCAGCAGTCGCGTTGGCAATAAATTACGAGTAGTTTGCTGTTGTCCCCACCGGTAACCTGCCGCAGGCCGTCACGCAGGTACGCTTCCGTGCTCGGCGCGAGTTCGCCATAGCCGGTGTCCGGAAGCCAATAGCTTCCGGGAATATTCATGTGCGTCTTCTCGCGCCAAATGGTGCCGGGCGGCAGGTTCGCGGGCCGCGGCGCGTGCGGCAAAACATCAACAAAAATGGCGGTGCCTGATTTCCATAGTTCTTCCGCCTCATCGGTTGTGAGCACCCGGGCGCCGGCGAGCGTCTTTGGGGTCGGCGCGCGATAGTTCTCGATGCGGTAGGTTTTGGGTTCGGGCGGCGCAACCTCATCCCCCACCGCACAGCGCAATCCGAGGATCGCCAATGCAACGGCAGCGGCAAGCAGGGATCGGCGCTTCACTTCCTCGGAGCATCCTGTGTGATGAGCTGATCCTGATCGCCGAGCAACGGCACGCCGTAGCTCAACAGCAGCTTGTTGATCTCCGGCTGGTCGTCGTGAATGAGACGATTGAGCTCGCGTTTCCAGTCCTGGTCGGAAAACCGCACGCCCATGCTGATTCGATAGGCGAGCGGTGGCCCGCCTTTCTCTTTGGTGAGCGGAACGAGGGTCAACGGCATGCCGGCTTCCTTGGCGTAGTAACCGGCCATCGGCCCCCAGAGCACGGCGGCATCGATGTCGCCCTTCGCCAGGTCCTGCATCATCGCAGCAGCGGATGAATCAAAGCGCGTGTCGATCACCAGCGGATAGGGCTTGGCTTTGCTCATCAATCCGTTCACCGCCATGTTGGTCGCGGGCGGCGTGCCGGCGACGATGCCGATGCGCTTGTCCTTGAGCCGCGCGTCAGCCAGCGTGTCAACGCCGTCCAGGCCAGTACCCGGTTTGAACACCAGCGCATAGGTCGTGCGGTAGTACGGATTGGTCACCTGCACGAGGTCGTCGCCTTGCGGGATGCCCATGATCACATCGCACTTGTAGGCGCCGAGCGTGTTGCGAACGAATCCGGTCGAGCCCGGATACCAGGAATAGGCAACGCTTTTGTTGAGCTGTTTGGCAAAGAGCTCGGCAACTTTGTTCTCAAAGCCCGAGCCATTCTCCATGGAGAACGGCAGGTTGCGCGGATCGGCGCAGACGCGAAATACGTTGGGATCAATCAGCTCGATCGAGGGATTGTTGGCAGTGGGCGCTTGCGCGAGTGCGGCCGCTGTATTCGCAAGCAACAAAGCCGTCGCAATCCACGAACACAGGCCGACTCCGGATTGCATCCGGGCTAAGAATGTCACCGGTTTCATTGTCCCATACAACTGTCTTCCCACTTGGTCGCGGCTTGCGGCTTGTCTTCATGCTTGGCCGGACGCCCGCGTGGCACCGCGTCATTGGCCCGCGCCCGCAGATAAACGTAGATGTCATCGATGTAGCACATTACGTTCTTGTTGGCGCCGAACGCCGGCATGACATTCTCGGACGCCGTGTTGACGTTCTGCCGTCCGCTTGCAACCACGCCGAGGTAATCGTTGTAGCTCATGGTCTTCAGCGAATTGGCGAGCGCCGGCGCGTAGGACGAGCCCTCACCGTCCGGGCCGTGACAGACGTGACAGTCCGAATGGTAACGGCGAAACCCCGAATAGGTGTACCAGTCAACCGTGCCATCGGCGCTGATTTTGTAGGTCGGGGTGCCGTCCTTATCGAGGTATTTGCCGTCCTCATTCTTGACCGCAGTCGGATCACCGGACCCATCCGCAAAAGCCGGCGCGGTTGTGAGCATGGCAACGGCGGCGATGACGAGCGCCACGAACATCTTTGGCACGAACCTATCCCCAGCTGAAGAAAACGTGCGTCACAACACAAACAACAAGCCCGACGCGTCGGCGGGAAGCTGACGCGTCGGGAGTTGTTCGCGGGAGCCCTGCTAGTGCCGCATTACGGCAGCGCAAACACCGTGAGCTGGCCGCCCAGCGATGTGTAGTTGCTCAAGGCCGCATAGCCGCCGACGGCACCGAGACCGTCAGTCGGTTTCGTCAAACCGGCCGCGAGGCCGATGCCGGCCCAGCCGCCGACCCCGGACAGCACTGCGATATATTGCTTGCCGCCATGCTGGTAGGTGGTCACGTTGCCGATGATGCCGGACGGAGTCTTGAACTTGTAGAGTTCCTTGCCGGTCTTGGCGTCGACGGCCTTGAGATAACCCTCAAGGGTTCCGTAGAACACCACGTTGCCGGCAGTCGCCAGGGCGCCTGACCAGACCGAGAACAGCTCGGGATCCGACCACACGATCTTGCCGGTCTTGCCGTCCCAGGCAATGAAGTTGCCCATGTTGGTCTGACCGGGAGGTGGGAACATGGAGAGCGTCGCCCCGACATAGGGCTGGCCCGCCGTGTAGCTCACCTTGAACGGCTCGTAGTCCATGCAGACGTGGTTGGTCGGCACGTAGAACAGGCCGGTGTCAGGCGAGTAAGCCGCAGGCTGCTCATCCTTGCTGCCGAGCGCGGCGGGGCAGATACCCTTGGAGTTGACGTCCTCGCCGTTGTGCTCGGTCGAATATTGAGGAACGACCTTCGGCCGGCCATAAGTTGGCGAGTTCTTGTCCATGTCGACGCCGGTCGTCCAGTTGACGGCGGGGTCGAACTTCTGGGCCACCAGCAATTCGCCGGTATCACGATCGAGCGTATACCCCAGACCATTACGATCGAAGTGCACGAGCGTCTTGCGATTGGTGCCGCCCATATTCTGATCCGCGAGGATCATCTCGTTGACGCCGTCGTAGTCCCACTCGTCATGGGGCGTCATCTGATAGACCCACTTGGCCATCCCGGTATCGGGATTGCGCGCCCAAATGGTCATCGACCATTTGTTGTCGCCCGGCCGCTGCTTCGGGTTCCAGGTCGACGGATTGCCCGAGCCGTAATACACGAGATTGAGATCCGGATCGTAGGAGATCCAGCCCCACGTACAGCCGCCCCCGATCTTCCACTGATCACCTTGCCAGGTCTTCAGGCTCGAAGTCCTTGCCGACCGGCTTGCCGAGCGCAGTGGTTTTCTCCGGGTCCACCATGATCTCGTTGTCCGGTCCTTCGGAGTAGGCTTTCCAGACTTGCTTGCCGGTCTTCTCGTCGTACGCGGTCATGCTGCACTGCACGCCGAATTCACCGCCGGACGTTCCAACCAACACCTTGTCTTTGACAACCAGCGGGGCCGAAGTTCCGGTCTGGCCCTTCTTCGGATCACCGTTTATGGCGGTCCAGACCTCCTTGCCGGTCTTGGCATCAAGGGCGACCAACTTGTCGTCGGCCTGATGCAGGAAGATCTTGCCGTCGGAATAGGCCAGGCCGCGGTTGACCGTGTCGCAGCACATCACGGGAATGACGTTGGGGTCCTGCTTGGGCTCGTACTTCCAGAGAATCTTGCCGTCGTTATTGAGATCGAGCGCGAAGACAGGATTTGGAAATGGTCCGTGCACATACATCACGTCGCCGACGATCAGCGGGCCGCCTTCGTGACCTCGCAGCACGCCGGTCGAGAACGTCCAGGCGGCCTGCAATTTGCCGACGTTATCGGAGTTGATCTGATTGAGCTTGGAGTAACGCCAATTGGCGTAGTTGCCTGCCGGCATTACCCATTGATTGGGGTCTTGCGACATTTTGTTGAGTTGGTCATTGGCGCTCGCCGTGCCGGCAGCGCAGACCGCCGCAGCGCCAATGCATGTTGTAGCAACGAAGTTGCGCATCATCAGTCCTCCCTGCGATACCGTCGCGGGCTGACCGACACGAGGCCACAACGTGCCGCGGTCGGCACCCGTTCGAATGGGAAGAGCTTCCGGCAGCGTGTCACAGCAAGCGCGAGACACGGGGGCATCCCTGTGCGCCCCGCCTAGCTTACGAAGAAACGCCGGTGTTCCCGTTGAACCGACGTCCTTGAAGCCGGAAACCGTAGAAAGTCTACGCTGGGGTTTTTTGGTCCGCAACAACAAAAACGGCCCACCCGATCTACATGTGAAGCGCAGTATTCAGCGGCGTTCCGATCGCCTAATACTTAGGCCGCGATCAAGCGGACGCGCTGCGATGAAGCAATTTTATGCACTTGCCGCCGGAATACTGCTGGCGTGCGTCATCGGTTCGTCCCTACCGCGCGCGCAGCAGCCGGCGACACCGCTTGCGGTCACTGAAGTCGCACCAGGAGTGTTTGCGCATATCGGCGATATCGCCTTGATGAATCGTGAGAACGAGGGCGCGATCGCCAACGTGGGCTTCGTCATTGGTGATGACGCGGTGGCGGTGATCGACACCGGCGGCAGCGTGCTTGAGGGTAGCAGGCTACTTGCCGCGATCCGCGCCCGCACCGATAAGCCGATCCGCTACGTCATCAACACACATCTGCATCCCGACCATGTGTTTGGAAACGCGGCGTTTGCGGCGGCGGGTACGACTTTCGTCGGACACAAGAACTTGCCGCGTGGGCTCGCGGCGCGCGGGCCGTTCTACATCGACGCCTTCCGCCGGATCATGGGCGACGCGGCCATGGCCGGCGTGAAGATCATTGCGCCGACCCAGCTCGTGAGCGACGAGACGCGCCTCGACCTCGGCGGGCGGACATTGCTGCTCAAAGCCTGGCCGGCCGCGCACACCGACACCGATCTCACTGTGCAGGACGAACGCGCCGGCGTCTTGTTTGCCGGCGATCTTGCTTTTGTGCAGCACGTGCCGGTGGTCGACGGCAGCTTGCGCGGGTTTCTGGCCGCGACCGATGCCCTGTCGCGCATGCCGGCTGCGAAGGTCATCCCGGGCCATGGGGCGGTCATTGACCACTGGCCGGCAGGACTCGAGCCCCAGCGGCGCTACCTCGAGCGCCTGCGGGACGACATCCGCGCCCTGATCGCCCGCGGCGCCGCGATCGATATCGCAGCGCAAACGGCTGGGCAGAGCGAAAAATCTTCCTGGGAGCTGTTTGAGGATTATAATGCTCGCAACGCAACGGCCGCCTTTGCCGAGCTTGAATGGGAGTGAGTGAGCGCCACTTGTCTGATCAGGGAGACCGCTTCATGTCCGCGACGCGACGCACGTTCCTGAGGTCTACCGGGCTTGCCGCTGCAGCCATCGGCATTGCCCGGACCGGTACCCTGGCCGCGACAGCGGATGACCCCTGGCCCGATCTGGCCCGCGATGCGTTCAACAAACGCCCGCTTAACGACGGGACAGGCGTCCTGACCCTAGAGATGCCCATTCGGGCCGAGGATGCCTCGATCGTACCGGTGACAATCCGCAGTGCGCTTGCGCCCGGGGATGAGCGTCGTGTCAAAGCGTTTACGCTGGTGATCGACCAGAATCCGGCGCCGGTTGCCGCCACCTTTGCGCTCGGGCTCAATTCCGGTGTTGCATCGATTGCGACGCGCGTGCGTGTCGATTCCTACACCAACGTCCACGCCGTCGCCGAATTGGACGATGGCAAGCTCTACATGGTGGCAACCTACGTCAAGGCGTCGGGCGGCTGCTCGGCGCCGGCGGCGAAGAACGCCGACGAGGCCATCGCCAGCCTCGGCCAGATGCGGCTGCGGCAATTCCCAGCCACGGACGCTGCTCCGGCGAGCCGCCCGCGTGAAGCGCAGATCATGGTCCGCCATCCAAATAATTCAGGCTTGCAGATGGACCAGATCACGCGGCTCTACGTGCCGGCGTTCTTCATCCAGGACCTGAAAGTCTGGCAGGGCGATGACCTCGTGTTTGCCATGGACGGCGGTATTTCAATTTCTGAAGATCCGAGCATCCGCTTCACCTACACGCCGAATGGTGCCACAACCCTGCGCGCCGAAGCGCGCGATACCGAAAATCACGTCTTTAAGGGCGAGTGGCCCGTACAGGCGCAGATGTAGATCGCGAGCCCTCTTGCAGCCCTCGTCCTGAGGAGCCAGGTCTCGCAGAGACCAGGCGTCTCGAAGGACGGCCACAATGAAGGCTTTTGCGCTTGGCCATCCTTCGAGACGCCCTCGCTACGCGAGGGCTCCTCAGGATGAGGGTCCGGAACTCACAAATCCCTCAGAAACACCGCACCTCAGCTTCGGCTTGTGCGCGCCGCAGATCGTTGGCGGCTGATTTGGCTTGTTCCGAATTGCGAAACATGGAGCCGAACACGCCAGGAACTTGCGCCAGGCTCAACACCGTTTCCGCATCGACATAGCGCGCGTAAGGCAACAGCGAGGCGATCACGTCGATCGAACACGAACACTTCTCCAGCGCCGGGCGGGTGTCGCCGTTCGTCTTCATGCAGGCAAACACATAATCGGCGCGCGCGACGGTCGGATAATCGTTAAGCTCGGTCGCCGCCAACCCCGTCCCGGCACGGCCGAGCACAAACACTATCGCGCCAAGCAACAGCAAACGGATCGTCGCCATCAACAATACTCCCGACCGACCAAATGCCGCAGGCCGCTGCAATCATAAGCACTTGAGCAGGCTGCTCAAGTAGGGTCCGATGTCGCGCCATGCCCCGCCTCTCTGGTTTCATTCATATCCGGTATGTCCGTGTCGTCTTCTGCGCGATCGCTTTGCTGCTCGCGCGCAGCGCGACGGCGGCGGAGACCATTCGGGTTGTCGCGCAAAAGACCGGGACTTTCGCCTGGGAGCTCAATGTCGCGCGTGCCCACGGGCTCGACCAACAGGCCCAGCTCATGATCGACACGCTGGAGCTCGCCAGCCCGGAGGCCGGCAAGGTCGCGCTGCGCGGCGGCTCAGCCGACATCGTCGTTTCGGATTGGACCTGGGTGTCGCGCGAACGCACGCTCGGGGCACGGCTGACGCTCTATCCCTATTCCACGGCGCTCGGCGCGATCATGCTCTCGCCGGGGTCGCCGATCCGCAACCTCACGGATTTGCGCGGCAAGAGCCTGGCCGTCGCGGGAGGTCCGATCGACAAGAGCTGGTTGTTCGTGCGCGCCGCCCTGATGCAGGAGGGGCTCAACCTGCAAAGCGACGCGAAGATCGCCTACGGAGCCCCCACCCTGCTGGCGGAAAAAACCGCGGCTGGCGAGTTCGACGCGACCCTCAATTACTGGAATATCTGCGTTGGCCTGGAGGCGCGCGGCCTGCGCCGCCTCGCCGAGGTCGCCGATTTGTTGCCGAAGCTCGGCATCGAGGGGCGGCCGGCGATGATCGGCTATGTGTTCGATGAGCAATGGGCGGCGCAGCATCGGGACGCGTTGACGCGCTTCCTCGATGTCAGCCGCAAAGCCAAGGAGATCCTCGCAAGCTCGGATGCCGAGTGGGAGCGCATCGCCCCACTGGTTGGGACAAGCGACCCGATAACGCTGAAGCTCTATCGCGAACACTATCGCGAGGGCATCCCGCGCCGCCCGATCGCCCAAGACGAAGCGGATGCGCGCGCGCTCTACGGGGTGCTTGCCGAGCTCGGCGGCTCCGCGCTGGTCGGCCCGGCAAAGGAGCTTGCGCCAGGCACCTTCTATCAACCGCAGCCCGCGAACTGACATGTTCCGGGTGGCATCGCTCGCACTGTTGTTGGTCGCCTGGTTCGTCGGCTCGTGGCTTATGGGCCCGCAGATGCTGCCAGCCCCAACCACCGTGCTGAACGCCATCGTCACTGAGGCACGTTCCGGCGAGTTGTTCCTGCAACTCGGCATCACGCTGGCGCGCGTGTTCGTCGCATTCACGTTGGCCATGACCCTCGGCAGCGCCATCGGCTTGCTGATGGGCCGTGTCCGTCTCATTGATCGGCTCGGCGATTCCTGGCTCGTCGTCCTCCTCAACCTGCCCGCACTGGTGATCATCGTGTTGGCCTACCTGTGGGGCGGATTGACCGAGCTCGCGGCTATCCTCGCCGTCGCCATCAACAAGCTGCCGACCGCCGTTGTCACGGTGCGCGAAGGCGCGCGGGCGCTCGATCCCGCGCTCGACGAGATGGCGCAGGTGTTTGCGCTGCCGCGCCTGAAAGCCTTGCGCCATATCGTCATCCCGCAGCTTGCTCCCTATCTGGCGGCGGCGGCGCGCACCGGCTTGTCGCTGGTGTGGAAGATCGTGCTGATCGTCGAATTGCTCGGCCGCCCCAACGGCGTCGGTTTTGAGATCGGCATCGCGTTCCAGCTATTTGACGTCACCCGCATTCTTGCCTATGCGCTGGCCTTCGTCGTCGTGATCCTGGCGATCGAAACATTGGTGGTGCAACCCATTGAACGACGCGCGTCACGTTGGCGGCCCCGAACTGCTTGACGTTCGCATTGCGCATAAAACCTATCGGTCCGCGAGCGGCCAAACCCTCGAGGTGCTCCGCGACGTCACACTGGCCGTGTCGATCGGCCAAGTCGGGGTTCTGGTTGGCCCGTCGGGCTGCGGCAAGACCACCATGCTGCGCATCATTGCCGGGCTCGATACGGATTTCGCCGGAACGCTTCGCGCGCCGCAACGCGGCAAGCTCGCCATGGTGTTCCAAGAACCGCGGCTGCTGCCCTGGCGCACGGTCGAGGATAACGTGCGGCTGGTGGCACCGGATTTTCCGGAGCAGAAGCTCACGGGATTGTTTGAGACCCTCGAGCTCGCGCCGCACCGCTTCCACTACCCGGGCGAGCTCTCGCTCGGGCTGGCGCGCCGGGTTGCGCTCGCGCGCGCGCTTGCGGTCGAGCCGGAGCTGCTTTTGCTGGATGAGCCGCTCGTTTCGCTTGATGCCGCCATGGCGGCGCGATTGCGCGACGAGCTCGCCATGCTGATCGACAGCCGGCGCATCACCACGTTGCTCGTCACGCACGATCTCGATGATGCCGTCCGTATGGCCGACCGGCTGTTTTTGCTCTCGGCACGGCCGGCGCGCGTGCTCGCCGAACTGCACATCGGCACCCCGCGGTCGCGCCGCGACGCCGCCGAGCTTGCAGCGGTGAAGGCCGAGGTCGCCCGCCGCATGGCGATGGCGCCGCGGTGACCTGGCTCATCTACGACTGCGACGGCGTCCTGGTCGACTCCGAGGTGCTGGCCGGAGCGGCGCTGGCCGAGTTGATGACGAACCTCGGCCACCCGCTCACCGGGGCCGAGTGCAGCCGCATCTTCGGCGGGCTCAACGTCACCGACGTGCTCGCCAAGGCCGAGCAAATCCTCGGCCGCCCCGTCCCGCCCGATCGCGGCGAGGAGGCGGGGCAACGGTTGCTGGCGCGCTTTCGCCAGGAGCTGCAACCGGTGAACGGAGTTGCGGCGACGATCACCTCCCTGCCCTATCGCCGATGTGTTTGCTCATCATCAGCGCCGGAGCGGCTGCGGCTCTCGCTCGAGGTGACCGGGCTTGCACCGCTGTTCGGGAACGACGTGTTCAGCGCGGCCCAGGTGGAACACGGCAAGCCTGCGCCTGATCTGTTCTGGTTTGCCGCACGCTCGCTGGGCGAAACGCCGTCCGACGCGATCGTGATCGAGGACTCGCCGCTCGGCATTGCGGCGGCCCGCGCCGCGGGGATGCGCAGCATTGGATTTGTTGGTGCGAGCCACGTGGCCTCGGATCTGCGCGAACGCCTGCAGGCAGCGGGGGCGGACTTGGTGATTGACGCGATGGTTGACTTGCCCGATGCAATCGCCACGCTGTCTGACAGAAAATCGCACAGCCGCGGGAGGAACTGATGCGTATCGCACTGTTGACGATCTGCGCGACCGCCTTGGCGTTTTTTTCGATCGCCCCCAATGCACTTGCGCAGAACCCCAAGGGCACGCGCTTCTGGAACTTGACGCAGAACACGATCACCCAGCTGCAGTTGGCACCTGCCGGCAGTGACACCTGGGGTCCGGATCAGTGCAAGAACGACCGCGACGGGACCGTCGACCACGATGAGCGGCTACGCATCACCGGCATTGCGCCGGGCCGCTACGACGTGAAGTTCACCGACAAAGCCGGCAGGCATTGCACCGTGCGCAATATCGAGGTGCAGGATGGCGCGGTGTTTTCCATCGAGGAGAAACAACTCGACGGCTGCAAGTAGCGTGGTTCAAATCTCTTTGTTCTGGCCCGGATATTCGCAATGCCAGCGTACCGCCGTCCATTTCGGGTGGTCGCCGATCCACTGGGCAATATAGGGCGGCGCCGCCATGGCGCAGCGCGCGGGCGAGCTATTGGCCGCGAATTGCAGGTGCTCGTCCTCGCACTGGGTCGGCTGGGCAATCGCGCAGACAGTCAGAACTAATACAATCATTGCGGTCTCCTTCGCAGCGCACAAGACAACGGACCAGCCGGATCAGAGTTTCAGCTGGGCAAACAAAATATCTCGCCTTTTCCCAGCGCAGCCATATCACCGGCAAACCGTCGCAGCGGACGATCAAGAATCGATGCGACCTGTTTATTGTATGACCGGACGAAAGCCGCGAGCAAACGCATCCCGATCAAATGATGGATACCGCAATCCACGAATGTTGGAGAGAGCACTGTCCCGGGCGCACCGCAGATAATCGTGCCGCGCCGCATCAAGTAGCCCGGCAGCGCACCCGTGGCGCGGCGCACGACCAGGGTCCCGGCGAGCATCCGGCTGCCCGCATAAGGACCAGCGCCGCCTTGGATAATGATCGTGCCCCGGCGCAGGCGATCACCGGCGCGCTCGCCCGCATCCCCGCCAACAAGAACCACGCCGCCCCGCATGCCCGCGACCTCGCCGGCAAGCGGGCCGCCTAACCGGTCTCCCACGCTGCCGGTAATCTCCAGGTGACCGGCCCGCATGCCCGAGGCGGCCCAGGGACCCGCGTTGCCCTGGATCACCAGGCGGCCACCATTCATCAGGCGCCCGGCTTTGGCGCCGACGTCGCCTTCGACCGTCATCTCGCCGCGGCTCATGCCATGACCGATGAGATCCAACCGGTCGCACGCGCCTTCGAGCCGGATCTGCTCCGGGTTGCCGGCGCGCACGCGGAACACCTCGCCGACGTCAACACGATGGCGCGACGTCGAGAGATCGATGCGCTCGATCTCGGCGACCGATTTGCCGGCGAGTTGGTCTGGCACGAGTGCCGACAAATCGAGCCGCTGATCCGGCCGCTGGCGCAGCGAGAGCACGAGCGGCTTCACGGCAGTAGTTCCTTCAAATGAAAGTGGTGTGGTCCGAGCTTGCCCCCGTAGTTGCCGGCGCTGACGCGCACCACGCCGCCGCCGGCGCCACGTCGCAACACCGCGGCCAGGCCGGCTCGCATCGCCGTCGCCACCGCATCCGGCGACAAGCCATCGATCACGATTTCCAGGACAGATGCGACATCGGGGTCGAGGGCCGTCGTCGCAGCGCCGCGGAGCGTTGGACAATAGGCATCGTTGGTCGAGGCGCGTAGCGACTTGTATTTGGAGCCGACCTTCGACCCCGAGCGCGCGATGCCGCCGGGAAACGGCATGATCACGTCCGGCACGCCACGGATGGCTTTGACGGCGGCTTCGGTTGCCTGCAACGTTGCGGCCGCGGACTTCCCCATGATCAGTAAATTGCCGCCGCCAACGCCGCCTTTGCTCAGCCCGGTCGTCGCCTCGCACAGGAACTCCCCGTCCATCACCGGGATACGCCAATAGTGCCTGCCGCCGAAACGTTTTGAGATCTGCCAGCCATCGCCGAAATACCGGATCGCATTGCCGAGCTTGAGCCGCTCCTCGCCGTCAAGACCGGCGTAGCAAGCCGACCCTGGGCTGGTGAGCACGCACTGCCCGACCCTTCCCTGCAGCTGTTTTTGCAACTCACTGGTCGATACGGCAAACAACAACACGCGCACGCCATAGCGCCCGTCCGGCGTCTCTCTTGGCGTGAGCCCCCGATCAACACCGGCCTCCGCGCCGCAGCCGATCACGGACGTAGCGAAGCCGGTCATGGTCAACGCAGCCTGCATGGCCCAGGCCGCGGTGTCGGCCGTGATAATCAGGGCGGTCGCCCGCATGCCGAAGGCCTCGGCAAACGTGTCATCGACCCGGACACCCTTGACGGTCATCTGACGCATGGCACCAACCCAAATGGCTCAGGCCGGACGATCGCATGCTCCGGCACGCTCAGCAGGTCCGGCGCCAAACCAAAGCGCTCGTCAAAATACTTGCCCATGCGCCGATCGATCGCGCGGTCGCGCTCGGGCCGCACGGTCAGCGCGCGACCGAAGCGCTCGCTCACGACCTGCCCGTCGCGCACGACCAGCTCGCCGTTCTTGAACACCAGCGCCGCGTCGCGAAACATCGCCGCTTTGTCAGGCTTGCGCTCATAAACCGCGATGTCGGCGGTCATGCCGGTCCCAAGATGCCCGCGGTCGGCGAGCCCCAGGAGCTTTGCCGGCGCAGCGCGTGTCATGATCGCGATCTCAGACAAGCTGTACTCGCGCGCAATCGAGGGCAATGTCGTCATCGCCATCGCCTGCGGCGGCAGCTTGGCGATCCATTCGGTGCGCAGGTCGCGGCTCATCAGCAGCGCCAGAATCTCGGGGTACGTCGTGAACGGCGCCCCATTGGGATGATCGGTGGTAAAAAACACGCGCCACGGGTCGGTGATCAACAAGAACAGTTCGAGCCCGATCGCCCATTGCATGGCGTTGTAGAAATCATCCGCCCGATAGTCATAGGGCACGATGCCAAAGCCGTTGGCGTCGTTCTCGAATATCACCCACTTGTTCGGTCGCGCCTGGGTGCGGGCGTTGAACTGGCGCAGCACGTCGGAAGAGATCGTCACCGTCGGGCCGAACATCACCTGACCGACGTCGATCGTGACCTGCCTGGTGCCGTTCACCGCTTCCGCAAGCCGCGCGCCCGCCGATGAGAAGCCGCGCTCTCCCTCCTTGTCGTAGGCGTAGAACTGCAGGTGCGCGAGGTGCAACGGCAGGTCTTCAGCTGCGGCAATCGTCGCCAACGCCGTATCGGCGCTGCCGGCAAGGCCGAGATTGTTGCAGTGGACGTGTAACGGGTGCGGCACCCCAAGATCATGCACCGCGCGCTGCAGCGCCTTGACGATCTGGCGCGAGGTGACGCCGTAGCCTGGCACCACGTCATCAAATGAAAAAGACCGCACGTTTGATTTGAACGCCATCGCACCGCCGGCATTGACCACCTTGATCCCGAGCGCACGCGTGACGTCGAGTGTCCAACCCACGTAGTCGCGGACAGCTGCCGCGCTTTCCTGTTTGCGCAACAGGGTGAGCAGGAAGTCGTCGTTGCCAAGTATCGAGAGCGTCGCCTTGTCGATGATCGGGATGTCGGCAAGCTCGAGATGCGCATGCAGGGCGTGGTGCGGTGTGACCGCGGGTTCAACTACGGTGGTGAAGCCCATGCGCGCATAAAGCTGTCCCGTGGCGAACGTGGTCCAGCCGGCATCCGCCAGCGGCGACAGCTCCGGCCGGCGCTGCGCCGCATGATGATATTCAGGCAACAGCAGGCGCGCGGTGTTCACATTGGCGCCGGCAATGTGCGAGTGAATGTCGATCCCCCCGGCCATGACGATCTTGCCGCTGACATCGAAGCTCGTATCGGCGCGCGTCTCACGCGGCGGCGGCGCGACGATGCGGCCATCGCGGATCCAGATGTCCTCGCTGCCGTCGCGGTCATTGACGGGGTCGATCACATGTCCGCCGGCAAGACGCGTCAACATGTTCAGCTACCCGGGTTCGGCAACAACGTTGCGATTTCCGTGAGCACGCGCGCGACCGAGGCCGCATTGCTCGGTTTGCTCGCCGGGAGCGAAGCCAGCGCGCTGACCGCGGGAATGAACTCAACGCAGTCGTGGTCAAGGCCGGGCCGGCCGACTTCGATCGCAACCCGCGGCGATGCAGGCCGCATTTCAGAACTGATCAGCGCAATCGTTGGCACGGCGCTGGTCCATTCCGGTGCCGCGGACCCATAGCTTGAGATCCACAATGCGCAATCGACTTCGCCGCATTGAACAAGACGCGCTGGATCAAACATCCACGGATCGTGTTGCGGCGCGCGAGGCGCAAAACGCGTTCGCATCGGGTAACCGGTCATCCAGCCGCAGGCCTGCAGCACCCCTGCGGCGTTGTCGGGTGGCTCAATCGGCAGGCTGGTGAAGCGCGTCGTCGCGTTGAGGTCGGCGACGATGCCCTGCAACATCTCGGTTGCGAGCGCGTCGAGCTGCTCCACGGACCAGATCGCGACCCCGAACCGCGCCGCCTTGAGCTGTGCCACGGCTGCTGTCGATGGCCTTGGCGGCGACCGGACCCTTTCCAATCGCGCGGCCGGCAATGCGCGCGCGCAGCATGGCGAGCACAATTGCTAGATCGGCCGGATTGCGGCCGACGATATCGATCGGCGCGCCTCTCGCGATATCGCGTGCGGCCCGGTCAGGGCAGAGCCAAGTGATGTGACGCTTGCTGGTATCGGTATCAAGCAGCGCACGCAATTGCTGGCCGATTCCCGAACCTACCAGCAGCAAACAATCAGCGCGCAAACATGCTTCGGCCGGTGTGGTGGTCATCAAATCGGCGCTGCGCATCACGTCGAGGCGGCGCAGCAGCGCATCGGCGTGCATGTGATCGATGGCGGCACCGATGCGGGTCGCGAGCGCGATCGCGGCGCGGGCGCCGGCAATGTCGGTGCCCAGTCCGGCAATCAGCGGAAACCGGCTCGCAGCGAGCAGCCGCGCGGCTTCGCTGATGGCCGCTTTGCGACTAACCTCTTTGCCGTCGATCCATGCGCGGTCCATATCCGCGTCTCCATCGCGCTGTGCAATGGGAGGATGGCGGCGTCAGGAATCGTATTTGACGTAAGCGAACCGCTGATCGCTTTCCGGGGTGCCCTCCAGCGCACCGCCTTGTTTGCCGGGCTGCCAATGCACGACCTCTTCAATCTTCTTGGCAAGCTCGAAATCCTTGTCGGTGATGCCCTTGGCGGCGTGGTTCTGCAGCCGCACTTCCACCCACGCATAGGACGCGGTGATGTCGGGGTGGTGCCATGCAGCCTCGGCCAGATGGCCGACCGTATTGATGATCATCAGGGTGCCCTTCCAGCTGTGGGTGCGATATTTGCGCCGGATCCAACCGCCTTCCAGGTACCAATGCGGCAGCTCGCGCGACAGACGCGCCTTGATCTCATCGTCTGAATATGTGCGTTCCTTGGTCGTCGTCATCGCATCCACCCTTGATTCAGACCGTGCATTTGCCGTCCTATTATCGTCGTTCGCGGTCCAGCTACTTTAGTCCTCTATTTCGTTTCGACAAACCCGATCGGGAGACGTGTGTTGAACACTGCGCCGCGGCGGCCTGCAACGAAGGTGACGGTCACCGCGCCGGCACGGCTGCACCTCGGGTTTCTCGATCTCAACGGCCGTCTCGGACGGCGTTTCGGCAGCATTGGTCTCGCCATCAGCGGACTGAAGACGCAGATTTCAGTCGCGCCGGCCGAACACATGCGCGTCAGCGGACCGGACGCAGAACGGGTGCGCCACTATGTCAATCTGATGCAAACCGCGCTCGCGCTCGACGCTGCTTACGATGTTAAGGTGGAAGAACTTGTTCCCTCGCATGCAGGATTTGGCTCAGGCACGCAACTCGCCCTAGCCGTCGGCGCCGCGCTGCGGCGCCTGCACGGACTGCCTCTCGATCTGCGCGGCGATGCGGTCCGGCTCGGACGCGGCGCCCGATCCGGTGCAGGTATCGGCCTGTTCCAGCACGGCGGATTTGTTGTCGACGGCGGCCGCAAGGACCGCGGCGGTCCGGCGCCGATCATCTCACACCTTCCCTTCCCCGAGCGCTGGCGCGTACTGGTCGTGGTCGACACCAGTAGCCAGGGCGTGCATGGAAGCGATGAGACCAACGCCTTCGCTGCACTACCGGCGGCAGCGGAAACCGACGTGGCGCATCTGTGTCATGTGTTGGTCATGCAACTTCTGCCGGCGGTCGCCGAAGCCGATCTGCCAGCCTTCGGCGCCGCGCTTGAAGATATTCAGCGGCAGCTGGGCGACTATTTCGCGCCGGCCCAGGGCGGACATCGTTATGCAAGTCCTCGCGTCGCCGCTGCGCTTGATCTGATCCGGCGCGCCGGTGGGGTCGGCATCGGCCAAAGCTCCTGGGGTCCGACCGGCTATGCATTCGCGGAGTCGAACGACGCTGCGCAACGCATCTTGCATGCGGTCAGCCGGCAAGGACAGATTCAAGGTGTGGACATTCGGGTGTGCAAGGGGCTCAATACCGGCGCAGAGATAATGGACCAGGCACTCGCTGAGATGCCGGACGAATAGAACTGCGGGAGGGAGCGATGGCCGACAAGCATATCCTGCACATGGTCACCCCGCTGAAACATATCAGTCCGTTTGATGTGAACATGGCCGTCGATGCCGGCTTCGACGCGGTTACTCCCTATACGGACACCACGCTCGAAGAGGTGACCGGCCTGGTGCAGGACGCAATTTTCTCGCGGCCGCCAAAACTTGGCGTGAAGACCGGGATGTTCTTCGGCGGCAAGAACGCGATCCTTGCGCTCGACATGCTCGCTGCGGCCAAAAAGGCCCTGGTGCCGCCGTTCGGGATATCTCTATTTGCTGATCCGGCCGGATCATTCACGACCGCGGCCGCCATGGTGGCATGCATCGAGAAACTGCTGCGCGACAAGAAACAACGCGATCTGCGCGGCCTGCATGTGGCGGTGTTTGGGGCAACCGGTGTTGTTGGATTTTCCGCCAGCGTCATTGCGGCGCTCGAGGGCGCGGCGGTGACCCTGGTTGGCTATGATGGGATCAAACGCGTCAGTGAGGGCGCGCGTGACATCAAAGCGCGGTTCGGCGTCGACGTCGCGGCGGCCGACGGCAGCACGGATGCGAAGAAACAGGAGGTCCTCAGCACCACTGACGTGGCGCTGTGCGCCGGCCGCGCCGGTGTGCAGATCCTCTCGGCCCAACAACTTCTGGCCGCCCAGCGCCTGCTCGTCGTCGCCGATGTGAATGCGGTTCCGCCCGCCGGAGTCGAAGGGCTCGACGTCATGGCCAACGGAGCAGACATCGGACCGCGCGGCGCGCTCGGCATCGGACCTTTGGCAATCGGGAACATCAAATACAAGACCGAGTTCGGCTTGTTCCAACGCATGATTTCCGCGCCCAAGCCGCTCAGCCTCGATTTTCGCGAAGCGTTCCAGCTCGCCCGCGAGCTCAATGCCTAAGCTAGCCGTGCTGATCGCAGCCGCGTCGGGCCGCGCCCTCGCGGCATCGGCACGACGGGCGGGGTATGCACCACTGGTGGTGGATTACTTCGCAGACCAGGACACGATCGCCAGCGCCCAGGCCTATGTGCGCCTGGCGAGTGGACTCGATCACGGAATGCACGCGCCGGAGGTGATCGCAGCGCTCCAAACACTCTCAGAGCAGCACGCGGCCTGTGGTGTCGTGTGGGGAAGCGGGTTCGAGGATCGGCCGAGCTTGCTCCGGGACATTACCCAGCGCTGGAAACTGATCGGCAACCGCCCGGACGTTGTAGAACACGTCAAGCACCCGATGCTGCTCGCGAAGCTGTGCCGGAGCTGCGATATTCCCTATCCCGAAACCCGAATGGATCCCCCCGACGACGCGACTGGATGGCTGATCAAGCGCATCGGTGGCGCCGGCGGAACGCACATTCGCGACGCCGCTGTGGCTCTTACCTCTCCCCGCTTGCGGGGAGAGGTAAAGCCCGCTCTTGCCGCGGTCTATTACCAGCGCCGCATTGCCGGAGAACCGATCTCCGCGCTCGTCCTTGCGGATGGCAAAGCCGCATTAATCCTCGGCTTCAGCACACAATGGTCGAGCCCCAACACCGCACATCCATTTCGCTATGGCGGCGCGGTGCGGCCGGCGCCGCTCTTGCCAGACGTCGCTGAGGCGTTGAGCCAAGCCGTGCAACGACTGACCGCGCTCACCGGTCTCGTCGGCCTCAACAGTTTCGATTTCCTGATCGATGGCGGCATGGTCCACCTCCTCGAGATCAATCCACGGCCCGGGTCAACGATCGACATTTTCGAACCAACTGGAAGCCCGTCGCTCTTTGCTCTGCATGTCGATGCCTGCGCGGGACGTCTTCCTGATCGGACCCTTGCCCTTGACGGCGCTGCAGCAAGCGCGATCGTCTACGCGCCGGCTGACATTCCTCAAATACCATCGTTTGATTGGCCGGACTGGAGCGCCGATCGCCCGATTGCAGGAAGTTCTATTTCGGCGCAAAGTCCGCTGTGCACTGTGCTGGCCAGCGCCGCCACTGCTGGGGAGGCACGCGAGCTGGTCGAGCAACGCGCTCAGGCCATCCTCGCACGATCGCGCGCGAGACCGTCATGACGACCGACGTGCCATCCATCAGCCTCAATGCCCGCGCGGCGGTGCTTGTCGATAAGCTCAAATCGTCGCGCGCAGAACTCAAAGTTGGTGTGAGCGCCGGCGAGTTGGGAGAAACGCTGATCGATGCCGGCGCCAAACAACCCGGCAGTATTGCGGCTGGATTGCTGATCGCCGAGATCTGCATGGGCGGCCTCGGCACCGCGGAAATTGCTGCAAGCAGCGACACCCCACGCTGGCCCTGGACCCTGATGGTGCGCTCGTCGAACCCGGTTACCGCATGTCTCGCGAGTCAATATGCAGGCTGGCGGCTGAGCGGCGGAGAAGGCAAGCAGGCCTATTTTGCCCTGGCCTCGGGCCCCGGCCGCGCGCTCGCCCGCAAGGAGAAACTGTTTGAAGAACTCGCCTATCAGGACCACGCTGACAGCGCGACCCTGGTGCTCGAAGCAAATGGCCCTCCTCCCTCCGGCGTGGTGCAGAAAGTCGCGCAGGACTGCCGTGTCACGCCGGACCGGCTGAACTTCATCTACACGCCGACCCAGAAGTCTCGCCGGCGCCGTGCAGATCGTGGCGCGCGTGCTCGAGGTCGCACTGCACAAAGCGCATGAACTACACTTTCCGCTCGACCGCATCGTCGAGGGCATGGGCGCTGCGCCACTCTCGCCGCCACATCCCGACATGGTCACCGCGATGGGTCGCACCAACGATGCCATCATCTACGCGGGGCGCACGCACCTGTTCGTGACCGGTGCCGCTGCCGATGCGCGGGCGCTTGCCGAAAAGCTGCCGAGCACGACATCGCGCGACTATGGCGAGCCGTTCGCGCAGGTGTTCAAGCGCTTCAAGGGCGACTTCTACGCCATCGACCCGATGTTGTTCAGCCCGGCACAAGTCAGCGTCACCGCAGTCGAGAGCGGCCAGACCTTCCACAGCGGCCACATCGACCTGAAGCTGCTCGATGCCTCATTCACCTGACGGCATCGCCCGCAGGGCTGCCCCGCCCGCGCTACGGATCGCACTGGTCAGCGATCGCCTCGACTGGCATGCGCGCGAGCTCACCAAGGCACTCGCGGCGGCGGGCGCGCGTGCCACCTTGGTGCGGCTGGAGGATTGCCGGTTCGAAACCGGCCGTCCGCACGGTCTGGACATGCCCGGATTTGATGAGCGCCTGCCCGACGCGGTGTTTGTGCGCTGCCTGTCCGGCGGAAGCTTTGAGGCGGTGACGGTCCGCCTCGGCCTCCTGCATGCGCTGCGCGAGAGCGGCGTTGCGGTGATCAACGACGCCCGCGCCATCGAACGCTGCGTCGACAAATCGATGACCAGTTTCCTCCTGGCCCGTGCCGGTATTCGCAGCCCGGACACCTGGGTCACCGAGCAGCCTGCCGTGGCTCGCCGCATCGTCGAGCGCGAAGCGGCAAACGGTCCACTCGTGCTCAAGCCGCTGTTCGGCTCCCAGGGACGCAACCTGCGCCTGATCGCCAGTCCTGCTGATCTTCCGGACCTCAACGCGGTCGCGGGCGTCTACTATTTGCAGCGGTTTGTCGGCGTCGAACGCGACGGCGGCTTTCGCGACTTTCGCCTGCTGGTTTGGCAAGGCGACGTGATCGCCGCCATGATGCGGCATGCACCACATTGGATCACCAACGTGAAGCGCGGCGGCCGACCGGTTGCTGTTGTTGCTGATCACGCGATGCACGAATTGGCTCTGCGTGCCGCGGCCGCGGTCGGGGCGGACCTCGCGGGCGTCGACATTCTGTATGATGCGCACGATCAACCAACGGTGCTCGAGGTCAACAGCATGCCCGCCTGGTCCGGGCTGCAGACGGTAACCCACGTCAATATCGCGTCCGTTATTGCATCCGGATTACTCCACGCGCTCGCATCGCGCCTCGCCCACGGAGTGCCGGGGTGAAGCCGCGGGCCGCGGAGATCGCCGCCGCATTCAAAGCCGCGTGTCTCGACGAGCTCGACGCTCCCAAGCCGGGCAACGTGCATGCTTTCGCGGACGGTCACCGCATGACCGCTGCGCAATTCGAGGCCAGCGCCGCCGCCGCGGCCGCACCCATTGCGCAAGCCGGCACGCGCGTCGGCGCGCGCATCGAGGCCGCCGTCATGGCGACCTTCGCGGCGGTCGGCGTCAACACGAACCTCGGCATCATTCTACTGTGTGCCCCCCTTGCGGCCGCGGCGGAGTTAGGTGCACGCGACCTGCGCGTCGCCGTCGCGGCGGTGCTTGGTGATCTCGATATCGAAGATGCCCGGCATGCATTCTCCGCCATTGTCCGCGCCGCGCCGGCGGGTCTCGGGCGGACCGACCAACACGACGTGTTCGCGCCCCCGACAGTCACATTGCGCGACGCCATGGCGGCCGCCGCTGATCGTGACCGGATTGCCCGGCAATACGCGTCCGGCTTCGCCGACATCTTCGACATTGGCGAAACCAACCTGGTCCGCGCGTTGGCCGCACAATCGCACCCGCGCTGGGCGACGCTCGCCGTCTATATCGGGTTTTTGGCGGCGTTCCCCGACACCCACATCGTGCGCAAGTATGGCCTCGAGACGGCGCGCGCCATCCAGCATGCCGCAGCCATGGTTCACCAGCGCCTGCAATCACATACGTCTCCGGAGGACCTGCTCCCCGAGCTGCTCGCCTGGGACGCCGAGCTCAAGCGCCAGGACATAAATCCCGGCACCAGTGCCGACCTCACGGTGGCGACCCTCTTCGCGCACCGGCTCTCAACCATCTTGCCGCCGTCATGTAATGGTGGTTGACTTGCTGATGCGGGAGCGAATTCCGCCGCTATCTGGCTAACCGGTCCAGCCTTCAAGCCGGACGCTGATAACAAGGATAGCCGGTTTGCCGAATACCGGACCTGCCGGTGTGCGGATACCAAGTTGTTGTTCTTGGGAGGAGATGGCGATGGCGAAAATCAATGGACTTTGCGTCGGTGAGTCTCTGGTCGGTGAGGGCAATGAAGTCGCTCACATCGACCTGATCATGGGCCCGCGCGGCAGTGCCGCCGAGTTGGCGTTTGCGCATGCTTTGACCAACAACAAGGACGGCTTCACGTCGCTGCTCGCGGTCGTGGCCCCGAACCTGATGGCGAAGCCGGCGACCGTGATGTTCAACAAAGTCACGATCAAGGGCGCCAAACAGGCCGTACAGATGTTCGGTCCGGCGCAGCACGCGGTTGCCAAGGCGGTGGCCGACAGCGTCGCCGACGGCACGATTCCGGCCGACGAGGCCGACAACCTGTTCATTTGCGTCGGCGTGTTCATCCACTGGGATGCGGCCGACGACAAGAAGATTCAGCAATACAACTATCAGGCCGTGAAGGAATTGATCGAGCGCGCCGTGAAGGGCGAGCCCCGCGCCAGCGAGGTCGTCATGAAGCGCGATCAGGTCAAGCATCCGTTCGCGGCGTAGTGCAGCCCGGTTCGACGCTCCTGAACCACCTGCCGCACGCTCGTTCGTGAGCACACTCGCGTCAACGCCGTCGCGCCCGACTGCTGACCGCAGTCCGGGCGCGGCGGCTTTGCTGCGTTCACGGACAGCCTTGGTGCTTGCGTGGCTGCATGCGGCGGTGGTGTCTCCTTGGCACCGCAGCTCGATCCGCACACAGCTTCTGATCATCGTGTTGGTCATCGAGCTCGCCGCGGCGCTGGTCGCCGGCGTCGTCACCATTCTCAAAGCACGTACCTCGACGCGGGTCGAAATCGAAGCGTCGATGCGGCTCGCGCAGCTGTTCGTCGCCGATGCGCTGCGGCTGGTCCCCGATGACACGCCGGTCCAACACGTCTTGGCTGATCTCCCGCTGCAGGCCCGGGTGCTGCGCCACGTACGCATTTCGGTGCACGACAACGCCGACGTTCCGGTGGCCCAGATCCCCGCGTCCGGCGATCCCGTTACGACCCGCAAAACCGAACGCGCCCCGGCTCCGGCGTGGTTTCAGGCGCTGATCGCGCCAGCGATCGAGCGCCACGTCATTCCCATCACCGGGCACGGACAGCAGATCGGCTCGGTGGTGATCGCCAGCGAGCCCAAGGACGAAATTGCCGAGGTGTGGGAGAACACCGTCGCGCTCGCATGGGTCACCCTCGCCGTGACGGCCGCCGTGATGGTCGCGCTCTATGTTCTGTTTGGACGCGCGCTCGCCCCACTCACCGGTCTTGCGCACGGCCTGACTGACCTCGAGCACCGCGACTATGCGGTGCGGCTGCCGGTCCCCGAGAGCCGCGAATTTGTTGTTCTTACGACCCGGTTCAATGCGTTGGCGCAGGCGCTGGAGAGCGCGCGGGCGGAGAACGTCCACCTGAGCGAGCGCCTGATCACCGCGCAAGATGACGAGCGCCGCAACATCGCGCTCGAACTTCATGACGAGGTCGGGCCGAGCCTGTTCGGCCTCAAGGCCATCGCCACGTCGATTGGGACCATCGCGGCCGATTCCCTCGACGCAATGCGCCAGATCGCGTCCGAGCGCGTCCGCGACATGCTCCCCATCATCGCGCATCTGCAGACGGTCAATCGCGGATTGCTCAATCGCCTGCGGCCCATGGCCCTCGGCCACGTTCCGCTCGGGGACCTCATCGAACGGCTGGTTCAAGATCGCGCGCGGGAGCATCCGCAGATCAACGTCCGTCTCGATGCGGCAAACCTCGCCAAAACCTACGGAGATACGATCGATCTCACGATCTACCGCTGTGTCCAGGAAAGCCTGACCAACGCGATCCGGCATGCGGCGCCGAAACAGATTGTCGTGAGTGTGGGCGAGGCAACGAGCGACGCAGCGCAACTCCTGCTGAAGATCGAAGATGACGGGCGAGGCGTCAGCCCCGGCGCGCCGCGCGGCCTGGGGGTCGCCGGCATGGAGGAGCGGGTCCGCGCTTTGGGCGGTCAATTCGCAATCGAACCGCGCTTCGCCGGCGGCACCGTGGTGCGCGCCGTCATCCCACTTGCGAGCCCAGGCTGTTCCGCATGACCTCGGTCCTGATCGTCGACGACCACCCGATCGTGCTGCAAGGATGCCGGCGCGTCCTGCAGGACCGCGGCATGGCACCGATCTTCGAAGCGCGCGACGTCGAGACCGGTCAGCAACTCGCGCGCGCGCATCAGCCGGACGTCATCATCATCGATCTCGCCATGCAGGGCAGCGGATTGGGCGGCCTGTCGCTGATCCGCACCATCCGCGCCAGCAATCCGCGCGCGCGCATCCTGGTGTTCAGCATGCACAGCGACCCGATCATCGTCAGCCGCGCCCTGCAGTCCGGCGCCACCGGCTATCTGCTCAAGGACACCTCCTCGGAGGACCTGGTGCGTGCGGTGGAGAGCGTCGCCGCCGGCACGCCGTATCTGAGCTCCGATCTCGCCGCGCAAGTAGCGCTCGTCGACGCCGGCGCTGCCCGCAACCCGCTCGCCGACCTCACCCCCCGCGAATTGCAGACACTCGGCCTGTTGGCGCAGGGCAAACCCTACGGCCACATCGCCGCCGAGCTCAACATCAGCTACAAGACCGTGGTCAACGTCTGCTACCAGCTCCGCCAGAAACTCGATGTGCACACCCTGCCCGAGCTGATCCGCCTGTCGGTGCAACTGCTACCGAGCGCGCCGTGACCTATCGGCTCGTTACTTCAGCGGCAAACCTCTGCGATCGCAACCACCGCGTAGGGTTGTCACGGCGCAATCTCAGCACGTGCCTTGTGATCGAATCGCGCAAGCGCGTGCCCACGCTGTCGCACGCTCGTACAGCGTGGGCATCGCGCGGCTAGGTTCGCGAAAATCTTAAGCGTCGATCACGCGCGATGCCCATTCTACGGATCGCCGAGAGGTCTTGCCCGGACAACAGCCTTTAGCGCCCCGATTCCGAAGTTCGTTCTATCTTGCGGCACCCTCCGTGGCGAACTTCGGAATCGGAACAGTAGCCTGCAACTGTGCCGCGGCAAGCGGCGGACTTGTCACCGACGCCGTCGGCGGCGCGCTCGGCATGCGACGCGTTCACCTGACTGAGACTCGCCCGGCGGTTCAGTCTGCGGCTCACCTTCTTGTTGTTGCGCCTCCATCAGCTCAGGCCACACCCACATCCAGGCGCCCTCCTTGCCGAAGCCCTCGCGCATCGCAATCAATCCCAAGGCCATGCGGGCGTCGCGCAGGGCCCGGCATTGACTGAGGGGCTGGTTGGCGCCGAGCAATCCGAGCGCGCGTGCCTCCTCTTCGATCGCGCGGACTTTGTGGTGGGTCGTGCCGGCAAAGAGGTCGCGCAGAAATTCGATCGCCTCCGCCTTCGCGGAGTTGAAGCTGCGCGCCTGCCGTGCCGTGAATTCGCGTGCGTCCACCGCAACCTTGTGCGGCGCGAACTTCACGCCCGCCGCGCTTTCGCCTGGCCGCTCCGGATTCTTGCGTTCGGTGATGTAGAAGGCGAGCGTGCCCGGGTCGCAAGTAAGGTCATTCTTCACCTGCAGCAGCAGGCGGCGGTTCGCCTCGGCCGGATCGGCCTCGACCAGAAACGCCGCGCACACGGCGGTCAACGGCAACGCGCCGAGGGAGATCGGCTTGCGGCTGAGATAATCAGCGCCGACCGGATGCGCGATCGCCAGCACCGCAACGTTATGGCGCTGCGCCAGTTCGGCGAGCGTATCAAACAGCGCACCAGCCTCGCGCGCCGCGGCGCGGCCACGACTGCTTTGCACATGAACCGCATCGATCACGATCATCCGCAGGTCCTTGATCCCCGTGATCAACGGATCGAGCGTGGCGATGTCCTTGTCGAGATTGAACCGGCGCGACCTGGTCCCGTCCTTGACGGTGCGGATCGTGTGCATGCGGGCGAGATTCGTCCCTGCTGCCTTGAGCCGCGGCACGAATGTATCGGGGTCGCTCTGCGGCGCGATCAGCAGCACGGACCCCTTCGGCGCGACGCCTTCGCCGCAGGGCCAATCCGTGCCGGTGGTCACGCAGCTGATCAACTCCATGGCGAGCGTGGTTTTTCCGCTTCCCGGCGCGCCACCGATGAGGGTGAGCTTGCCGCGAGCGATGCGGCCGGGCCAGACCCATTCGGTCGGGTGATAGGTGAGCTCGCCGCCCGAGATCAGCTCGGCGACCGGCGCGGCTTTTGCCGCCGCCGCAGCGACCTGGAAGCGCGGCAGCAATGCCAGGACCTCCTCCACGCTCGCGAATTCGGCAATCGAGCTTTGCAGGTGCGGGTGCGATCGCAGGACGTTCGAGCTCCTCGGGCGTGGTGCGTTGGATAACCGCGGGAAGCCAAACCGGGTTTGGCAGGATCCGATTGAAGGACATGGAAATCTCGTGGCTGGAGAAACTGGAGAACAAGGATTGCGCGCCCTTTCATAATGACGTATTAGTCTTTTTATTATTGTCGCGCAAGTCTAAACTATGAATAACGTTATGGATCTGGCGGCCATCCTTCGAGACGCTTGGCCTTGCAGACCAAGGTCCTCAGCATGAGGGCTGTGGTGTGTGGCTGCGCATCAACGATCCGTCTGCGTCTCAACAAACTCAGCCCTCGAGGAGCGTGACCGCAGGTCACGCGTCTCGAAGCATGGCCGCACAACGTCATCAATGGAGAAAAGCGTCATCTATGCGGGCGACCGCCTCGGGTTCCACGACGTCATCAATGCGCGCGGCCATCCTTCGAGACGCCTTGGCCTTGCAGGCCAAGGCTCCTCAGGATGAGGGCTCTCGCTTGCGGCATCTCAACAAACTCAGCCCTCATCCTGCAGAAGTTCGAAGCTTAATAGAACTGCGCCGCAGCACTGGATCGCTTCGTCGCTTCTGCTCAGACGTCGCAGATGACGCAGTGCGAATTCGTCGGCGATGCAGAAATCCACGCCTCGGCGCTCGGCGGCTCGTACGTCTTCTAAGTCATCTGGATACCAAGCTCCGTAACGGCGGTTGAGCTCGGCAGTCGAGACGTGCGTCCAAGCTCACCCAGCTTGTTTTTGCTCCGCCTTGAAGTGTGATCCGACACTCTGGCGATTCGTGCAACGATCGTCAAATGGTCCAGCTAGCCGAGGTCGTCGAGCGCTTCGAGCAGCTGCGCTGCCGCGGAAGATACCGGTCGGCGCAGACGCCGACGCATCCTCATGGATAGCTGTTGCGCGAAAGCGTTATCACGCAGCCGGCGATCGCGCCGGCGATGGGCGTATCGTTGAGCACGTTGAGCCGCGCGCATGGCCATGACGACGGCGCCATGCAGGCGCTCAAGCCCAAGCCGTACGTCGGACGCAAACATGAACGTGACGTTTCCGGACAAGGCCTTGACTCGCACGGTTTGCCAAGCAGTCGAACCCGCGCGAGATCGCTCAACTTTCCGTGGTCTTCACACTCTGGCTTATCGAGAAAGCGATCGCGCATGCCGCCAGCGACATGCGATTGCGGTCCTATGACCTGGCTGCACACGACTCGACTGGCGCAAGCTTGATGCGCACGTCCGTTTCATCCTTGCGCGACCTCGCGCGCAGAATCTTTTAAAAGTAGCCACTGTCCCGTGCCGTGAGGACGCGCGGCGAGCTGCCGTCCGCGCGGGAGCGCGCCATTGGCATCCTGTCGCACTGACGATAGCGCACTTCGTCCGTGATGAATGCGAAGATCGGCCACTGCTGGGCGCCGATCGGCACACGCCCGAGTCGCCGCGCAGCTCATCCGCGAATACATCTATCTGTACGGCGCGGTCTCTCCCAGGGACGGCACTTGCAGCCGTTTGATCATGCCGACCTCGCATACGTCAAGTTTCCAGGCCTTCCTCGCTGTGCATAGCGCGCAGGTTTATCCCGGCAGACATTTTGCTGGTTGACGGCGCGCCCAACTTCGCTCCGCAGACTCATCGTTCCTGCAACATCACGCTTCTCGAACTTCCGCCATATTCGCCGGAATCTCAATCCGAAACGAAAATCTCTGCGGATGAAGTCCGTGACGAGATCTTCTCGCCTATTCGCTCAGCTCTCAGGAGCTGCGCGCAAGCTCACGCATGCCGTCCTCGAAGGATGGCCGCATACGTCATCAATCGGAGAAAATCGTCATCTATGTCATCTAAGCTTCCAGTCGGGCGATGTCGGCGCCGGTCAGGCGGCCATCATGCAGGCTCGTGGCCACGAGCGCGCCAGCGACGCCGAATTGTTGCAGCGCTGCCAGATCGACCGCATCGCGGACGCCGCCGGCCGCGTAGATCAAACGCCCCGATGCACGCCAGCGGATCTCGGCAAGGCGAGCCATGTCCGGGCCGGCGCCGCTGCCGACCCGGGCGAGCGTCATCACGATCAACCGGCGCGGCCAGGCGCTGGTGTCGTCCAACAATTCGGCTGGGCCGGCGAACTGCTCGGCGCGAAAATCGAGGGAGAGAACGATGCGGTCGTGACCTGACAACGCGCGAACGAGCTTCGCATCGCGTTGGGTCTCGCTGCCGAGCACGAGGTGATGGTTCGTGCGCGCAAGCCAAGCGGACGCGTGAGCCGGATCAGCGATACCGTTGTCGACCCACAGCGACACCTGCGGGAGCGCGTCCCGCAGCCGCCCGATCGCGGCTTCATTAGTCCCACGCCCCTCGATGGCATCGAGATCGGCGATGTAGAGTGTTTGAAACGGGTGAACGGACAGGAGCCCGCGCGCGACGTCGACCGGATCGCTGCCCGGCACGAGCGGCGTCTTGATCGGTCGGTAGCGATCGCGCTCGCCCATCTGCGCACGCACCACCACGTCACCTTTGAGATCGAGGACCGGGATGATTTGCATGGCGCGATTGCCGGACGGTGCGAAATGGCTAGTTTGATCCAGCAGGCATAGCACGGCGGGGTAATGGCGAATGAGCGTCGTCATCGGCTGGGATATCGGGGGCGTGCATCTCAAAGCCGCGCGCGCCGGGCACGGACGCGTCGTCGAGGCCGTGCAGGTCCCCTCCCCGCTGCGCTTTGGGCTTGCCAAGCTCGCCGACGCCTTCGCGCAAGCCAAAGCCGCGATCGGAACGGCGCCGCATCACGTCGTCACCATGACGGCGGAACTGGCCGACACCTTCACGTCGCGCCAGGACGGGGTCGCGCAGCTGGCAGCCATCGCGGCGCAGCAGCTGGACGGCGACATCAAGATCTACGCCGGGCGCGCCGGATTTGTTGCTCCGAGCGAGGCGGTTGATCACGTCCTGGACATTGCCTCGGCCAACTGGCACGCCAGCGCTTCCCTCATCGCCCGGCTGCGGGACGCGGCACTGCTGATCGATCTCGGCTCGACGACGACGGACGTCATCCCGATCGCACAGGGCCGCATCGTGGCGCGCGGCTATACGGATGCCGAACGCCTTGCCACCGGCGAGCTGATTTACGCCGGGCTTGTCCGCGGTTTTGTCATGGCGACCGCAGGCTGGGCGCCCTTCGCCGGACAGTGGACGACCCTCATCAACGAGAACTTCGCCAATATGGCCGACGTCTACCGGGTCCTTGGCACCCTGCCCGAGGGGGCCGATCAGATGGCGACCGCGGATGGCCGCGAGAAGTCCTTTGCGGCCTCCTGCGCGCGGCTTGCCCGCATGGTCGGGCGCGACGCCGCCGACGCGAGCGAGGCGCAGTGGCACGCGCTTGCCGCATGGTTTGCCGAAGCGCAAATCCGCAGCATCGTGGACGGGGCCATGCTGGTGTTGTCGCATACCGCGCTTGGCCCCACGGCGCCCGTCGTCGGTGCCGGCATTGGGACAGCCGTGGTCGAGGAAGTGACCCGCCGGCTGGGCCGCTCCTACACCAAGTTTGCCGACCTGATTGATGCGGTACCGCAGGTACGCGAGCGTGCCGCACAATGTGGACCGGCCGCCGCGCTCGCCGCACTTGCCTCGCAAGCGTGACCAGCGCGCCACAGTCCAGAAACATCGCGCGTTATCCAGGACAAATGTCCCGGGCGCCGGGAACAACTGCCCTTGTTAATTCAGCTTGATCAGCAACACTCGCGCATCGGGGGCGGGTTGGTCATGCGTGCGGGGCGAAGGCGTTGGACGATGCCGGGCCGCGGCGGTCGAAGGGCTGTCGCGCTGCTGGCAATGGTCGCGCTTGCGACGCTGCCGGGGACGGCCCGTGGCCAGGATGAGCCCGCTGGCGGTACCCAACTCCCGGCGCCCACGCAGAACGAGCTGCCCGAAGTGAAAGTCGAAGCGCCGAAGCTCGAGGTGCCGAAACCCCCAGCCAAGCCGGCCGTCGTGCAAAAGCCCTCGCGACCCGAGGAACCGGTCGCGCCGCGTCCCGTCGCAGCGCCCAAGCCGAAAGTGGCCCCAAGGCCAGCGGCCGCACCGGTGCGGATCGCCGAGCCGGTTGCCGCCCCGCCTCCGCCCGCGCCCGAGCCGGTCGCGGCGACCTCCGACCTTGTTGATGTCTCGCCGGTTGCGGGCAGCGGGATCGACCGAAACAAGATACCGGCCAACGTTCCGCAGCCGCTGGGCCCGCAGGATTTCGAGCACTCCAAGGCTCCCGACCTGCTCCAGTCTTTGACACGCAGCCTTCCGTTTACGTCCCTGGAAAACCAGTCCGGCAATCCGTTCCAGCAGGATTTCAACTACCGCGGCTTTGTCGCCTCGCCCGTACCAGGAACGCCGCAGGGCATCGCCGTCTATCAGAACGGCGTCCGCATCAACGAAGCCTACGGCGACGTCGTCAACTGGGCATTCCTTCCGGAAGTCGCGATCAACAAACTCACGCTGCAGCCCAACAACCCGGTGTTTGGCCTCAACGCCATCGGGGGAGCCCTCTCGATCGACATGAAGAACGGGTTCAACTACCACGGCACCCAGTTCGACGCGCTGAGCGGCATGTACGGCCGGCTGACCGGAAGCGCGCAATCCGGCACGCAGAACGGCAACGTGTCGATCTACGCGGCCGCCGACGCGACCAATGACCATGGCTGGCGTGACCATTCCTCCTCGTCCTACGTGCGCCGCATGTATACTGACCTTGGCGCCAAAACCGAGCAGTCCGAGTTCCACCTGATGTTTACCGGCGCCGACAACATGCTCGGCGCCACAGCAGCTACCCCGCTGCAACTCCTCAATCAACGCTGGTCGAGCGTCTACACTTGGCCGCAGACCACCCATCAGCAACTCGCGTTCGGCCAGGCGACCGGAGCCTGGAGTTCCCACCGATAACCTGTCATTCCAAGGCGTCGGCTATTATCGCGTCCTCTGGCAAGGTCACGTGGACGGCAACAACTCGGATGCCCAGCCATGCGACCCCGATGGAGACCTCGCGGGTCAGCTTCTGCATCGGCGGCGGCGCAACCGCGATCAACCGGAGCGTCGCCACGCCCAATACCCGCTCGCCGGACGCCTTTCTCGGCGAAATCGATCGCAACTGGACCCAGAGCCACAGCTACGGCGGCACCGTGCAGGCGACCAGTACCGGGCGCGTGTTCGCGCGCGACAACCACCTGGTCGTCGGCGTGAGCTACGACCACGGCAACACGAATTTCAACGGGAACAGTGAGCTCGGGACGATCAATGGTGGCCTGTTCGTGCAGGGAACCGGCGTGATGATCGACCAGCCGGACGCCGGCCTCAGCCCAGTGAACCTGCTGGCGAAGAACACCTACACGGGGATTTACGCCACCGACACGATCGATGTGACCTCGGCGCTGTCCGTTACCGGAGGCGGCCGCTTCAACGTCGCCCAGATCAACCTCCAGGATCTAACAGGCACCAACCCGCTGCTGACCAGCAACAATCACTACGACCGGCTCAATCCGGTCGTCGGCGCCACCTACAAGTTCAGCCCAGCGCTGACCGCCTATGCGGGCTACTCGGAGGCGAATCGCGCCCCGACCCCGTTGGAGCTCGGGTGCTCCGATCCTCTCCACCCTTGCATGATCGACAATTTCCTGATCTCCGACCCCGCCTTGCAGCAGGTCGTTTCGCACACCTATGAGACCGGCGTGCGCGGCAATCTTGGCGCCGATGCCAAAACGGGACGCCGAGCCTGGGTCGGGCCTGTTCCGCACCAGCACCACCAACGACATCATCAACGTGTCGAGCGCGCTGGTGCCGAATTTCGGTTATTTCCAGAACGCGGCCAAGACCCGCCGGCAGGGAATTGAAGCCAAGGTCGATTACACGATCGACCGCGTGCACCTCTATGCCAACTACACCTTCATCGACGTCACGTACCAGTCGGCCATGACCCGCAGTTACCGCAACAATCCGGCGGCGGACGCGCTCGGCAACATTGAGGTTCGGCCTGGCGATCACATCCCGGCCTTGCCGTCTCAGCGATTTAAAGCGGGTTTCGAGCACAACGTGACCGATGCGTGGACGGTCGGCTCCGACCTCAACGTGATCGGCAGCCAATATCTGCTGCACGACGATTTAACCAGAATCCGAAGGTGCCGGCCTACTGGGTCGTCAACGTGCACACGTCCTATCAGTTGACCGAGCACGTGCAGTTGTACGGGCTGATCCAGAACCTGTTCGACCAGCGCTATTACTCGGTCGGCACCTTCGTCAACACCGCCGGCTTCACCAGCAATACGCCCGGGGGAGCGAGTTTTCTCGCGCTGAGCGATCCGCGAACCTTCGTGCCGGGGATGCCGTTTACCGCCTACGCGGGCATCCGGGCGACCTTTTCGAGGCTGTGCTATAATGGCACGAGGGGGGTCGATGCTGGCCGGTCTCATTCGCCGTGGGTTGGATATCGCGGTGGTCCGCGCTCGCGATGTCGCTCGCCCATGCGGGAGAGACTGGAGCTTCAACCGATCGCAACTGGGGAATTGGTAGCTGGCGCATTGATACCGAGCACCTGTTCGGGTTCCTCATCGGGACCGATGTCGGCGAGGTCGGCGACAAGGAGATGGAAGCCGAGGTTGCCGGTAATCTCGGCAAGCAACCCGGACCATACACAGCACTTTTTCCGTCCCTTGAGAGGAGTTCGTGCCGATTGCAAATCTTCGTCTCGCGCCGACCGTATTCTCCGCCTATCACAACATGTCCGGGGTCGCCGACCTGGACAATCGGCACCAGTTTGCTCTCGCTGGCGCGTCGTTTGATGCGCGATACCGGCTGCTCGATCGTTCGCAGTGGGGATTGGGGCTCGCCGTCAACGCTGAG
>CAVXDE010000019.1:0-203530 GCA_963760435.1 uncultured Alphaproteobacteria bacterium | reverse complement strand
CGCGGCTCCTTACCTCTCCCCGCTTGCGGCAGGGCTATCGCATATGACTGAGCAGGGCGAGCAGGAAGTCGTCGTCCCAGCCCGCTTTCTTGATTTTGCGGCGAATAGAGGCTCGGTCCGGATGCGAGCGCAGAATGTTGAGTGCGAGTTTGCGCAAGATAGCGAGGTTCTCGGGAGCATTGTCTGTTCTCGCCCGGTTTCGGTCCTCGTTGAAGTGCACGTCGAGGACCCAATGCAGCTGGTTCTCGATAGTCCAGTGGCTGCGCGTGACCTGCAACAGGCGTGTGGCGGACATGTATTTGGACAGCAGGTAATGGCGAACGACAGGCGGTTCGGCGCGCCGACCGTGCAAGCGTCTGCGCGATGTGACACGACCAATGGCGACCACCCCGGGAAATCCATGGACACCAGCGAGGCTGGTATCGCGCATGACGGTCGCGCGCCGCGCCTCGCGCCGGTCGTGTGTGGAGGGTTCGAGCCGTTCGACGCTGCTGCGCTGCCCAGAACGCAGAAAACGCTGAATGACGGCTTTGAACAGAGGCCCGCGGTTGGCTTTGATCGCCAGCACGTAGTCGCCGCCACGATCGAGGATCGTGGTTGCCATCTCGCGATGGCAATGCAACGCGTCGGAGGTAACGATACAGCCCTTGAGCGACAGCAACTGCAGCACTTCCAACGCGCCAGCTGTCTCGTTGCGCCCGGGGGCTTTCTGCTGCGCCAAGGCCATCCGTGCTTGCACCGCCCAGACGTTGACCAGATGCAGCGGACTGTTGCGCTGGCCGCGTTGGTAAGCACCACGCAAGGCCTTGCCATCGATCGCCACCACGCCGGTAAGGCTGACGCCGTTGGCTTTGGCGAAGGCCGCCATGAAGCGTCGAAAGGCCGCCTCGAAGCTGCCCGGATCGAGGATCCGGAACACACGGCTGAACGTGTCGTGACTGGGTATTCCGTGCTCCAATCGAAGAAACGCTCGCAACAGTCCTTCTTTGGCTTCCCCAAAGTCGGACATGTCCGAGCAACTCTCCGCCCCACACAGTATGGCCGCCAATGCAATGACCAAAAGCTCCAACAAGTCGTGCCGCGCGTTGTCCGCGCGCGGGTCCTGGAGCCCGCGAAAACTGCGCCGGAATTTGACCATTCGACCCCCTCCGCGATTTGGGAGTTGTCCTCAAATCCATCTTACAAAACAATGCAATAGCGGCCGTAAAGTCATATGCGATTCCCCTGCCGCTTGCGGGGAGAGGTCGACTTTCGAGCGCAGCGAGAAGGTCGGGTGAGGGGGACGCTCCAAACGCTCAGGACTCGCGGAGAGGCGCCCTCACCCGGCGCTTCGCGCCGACCTCTCCCCGCCTGCGGACCGCTTGCGGGGAGAGGTAAGGAACCGACGTTGGCGGAAGGTAGCGCGGCAGTGCGCCGACGAGGCCCTGGTATTCCCAGAACGCCAGCGCCAGCAGCGGGATCACCGCGCCAAGCCACGAGGAATAAGGTTTCTGTTGGGGCACGGCCGGGCCGGTTCTACCTCTCCCCGCTTGCGGCAGGGCTATCGCATATGACTGAGCAGGGCGAGCAGGAAGTCGTCGTCCCAGCCCGCTTTCTTGATTTTGCGGCGAATAGAGGCTCGGTCCGGATGCGAGCGCAGAATGTTGAGTGCGAGTCTGCGCAAGATAGCGAGGTTCTCGGGAGCATTGTCTGTTCTCGCCCGGTTTCGGTCCTCGTCGAAGTGCACGTCGAGGACCCAATGCAGCTGGTTCTCGATAGTCCAGTGGCTGCGCGTGACCTGCAACAGGCGTGTGGCGGACATGTATTTGGACAGCAGGTAATGGCGAACGACAGGCGGTTCGGCGCGCCGACCGTGCAAGCGTCTGCGCGATGTGACACGACCAATGGCGACCACCCCGGGAAATCCATGAACACCAGCGAGGCTGGTATCGCGCATGACGGTCGCGCGCCGCGCCTCGCGCCGGTCGTGTGTGGAGGGTTCGAGCCGTTCGACGCTGCTGCGCTGCCCAGAACGCAGAAAACGCTGAATGACGGCTTTGAACAGAGGCCCGCGGTTGGCTTTGATCGCCAGCACGTAGTCGCCGCCACGATCGAGGATCGTGGTTGCCATCTCGCGATGGCAATGCAACGCGTCGGAGGTAACGATACAGCCCTTGAGCGACAGCAACTGCAGCACTTCCAACGCGCCAGCTGTCTCGTTGCGCCCGGGGGCTTTCTGCTGCGCCAAGGCCATCCGTGCTTGCACCGCCCAGACGTTGACCAGATGCAGCGGACTGTTGCGCTGGCCGCGTTGGTAAGCACCACGCAAGGCCTTGCCATCGATTGCCACCACGCCGGTAAGGCTGACGCCGTTGGCTTTGGCGAAGGCCGCCATGAAGCGTCGAAAGGCCGCCTCGAAGCTGCCCGGATCGAGGATCCGGAACACACGGCTGAACGTGTCGTGACTGGGTATTCCGTGCTCCAATCGAAGAAACGCTCGCAACAGTCCTTCTTTGGCTTCCCCAAAGTCGGACATGTCCGAGCAACTCTCCGCCCCACACAGTATGGCCGCCAATGCAATGACCAAAAGCTCCAACAAGTCGTGCCGCGCGTTGTCCGCGCGCGGGTCCTGGAGCCCGCGAAAACTGCGCCGGAATTTGACCATTCGACCCCCTCCGCGATTCGGGAGTCGTCCTCAGAATCCATCTTACAAAACAATGCAATAGCGGCCGTAAAGTCATATGCAATTCCCCTGCCGCTTGCGGGGAGGGGTAAGAAGGCCGCACCGTTCGAAGCTACCCGTGCGCGCGGGCGCGGATCTGGAATGTATCGAACGTGTATTCGGCCACTTGCCACCAGAGATAATCATCGCCGCGGAATGCGACCATGCTGTCGTAGGCTTTCTTGAAGTCCGCGTTCTTGGCGGAAGTGTCGGCGTAGATTTCGTTGGCGGCCTTGTAGCAGGCTTCCAGCACTGGCTGAGTGAAAGGCCGCATGACCGCGCCATTCGTCACCACACGCTTGAGCGCGGCCGGGTTGCTGGCGTCGTACTTCGCCAGCATCCATTCGTTGGCTACCACCGATGCGGATTTGATCAACGACTTGTAGGCCGGCGGAAGCTCATTCCATCTGTCGAGATTGATGAAGTTGTGAATGGTGGCGCTGCCCTCCCACCAGCCAGGATAGTAGTAGTACTTCGCGACTTTGTAGAAGCCGAGCTTTTCGTCGTCGTAGGGACCGACCCATTCGGCCGCATCGATGGTTCCCTTCTCCAGCGCCGGATAGATATCGCCGCCGGCGATCTGCTGGGGAACTGCGCCAAGCTTCTGCAGCACGGTGCCGGCAAAGCCGCCGATCCGCATCTTGAGGCCGTTGAGGTCGGCGACCTCCTTGATCTCCTTGCTGAACCAGCCCCCCATCTGGGCGCCGGTATTGCCGGCCGGAATGCCGTAAATGTTGAACTTCTTGTAGAAGTCGTTCATCAGTTCGTTGCCGCCGCCGAACATCAACCAGGCGTTCTGCATGCGGGCATTGAGCCCGAACGGGACGGCGGTTGCGAACGCGAAGGTCGGATCCTTACCGAAGTAGTAGTAGGAGGAGGTGTGAGCCATCTCCACCGTGCCGCTCTGCACCGCATCAGCGGCGGCAAGGCCCGGCACGATCTCGCCGGCGGCAAAGACCTGGATCTGGAACTTGTTGTCGGTCGCCTCGGCCACCGCCTTGGCGAAGATTTCCCCCGCGCCGTAGATCGTGTCGAGCGACTTGGGAAAGCTCGAGGTCAGGCGCCACTTGAGCTGCGGCATCGACTGAGCGATCGCCGGCTTGGCCAGAGCCACCGCACCGGCCCCCAGACCTGCCGCTTTGAGCAATTCACGCCGTTTCATCATTCCTCCCAGAGGATTGATTTTGAAGGGATTAACGCCCCGCTGCGCTCCGCGATATCACGAAAGGACGCCGCGCGGGAGCCCAAAACGCTCGTTCTTTCGGCTAACCGGCGCCCCACATGCGGGTGGGCCAGCGCCTATTTGCTGACGTCGACGTAGAGTTCCATCTTCGGATGGATGCCGCAGAATACCAGAAACGATCCGGTCGCCGAGAAGGCGATCTCCACGGTCTCGCCAGGTTCCTGCGCGCCCGAGTCGAAATCGAGCTTGGGATCAAAAACGCGGACGTTGTGTGTGCGCGTGTCGTTGTTGAGGATCCACAGGTGCGAGCCCTGTTTGATGCTCACATGCGTCGGGCTGAATTGCTTCTCGTGCTGGGAAATTGTTGTAACCGGCACCGCGGCAGTCTCCGGTCGCACCGTTTCGGTGACGATCTGCGTCGGCGGTTGCGGATCCTGTTCCGACGACAGCGTGCCAAGGAACGCGAGCAGCGCTGCACGCTCCTCCGCCGTCAAGGTGAGCGGACGAACAAGGTCGGGGGCCACGGTCTTGCGCTCGGTGATACCGTGCTCGTAATGAGCAAGAACATCGTCCAGCGTCGCCAGCGAGCCGTCGTGCATGTAGGGCGCGGAGCGTTTGAGCTCGCGCAGCCCCGGTGTTTTGAACGCGTGATCGGCAGCGGCGAGATGCAGCACCGCGCCACGACCGCGGTCCGCATCCGGCAGCCCGATGTCATAGAAATTGCCATCGGTGAACGCGTAGCCAGCGTGGCAGTTCGCGCACCCGGCCTTGCCGGTGAACAATTTGAACCCGTCGACCTCCTGCGCAGTCAACGCGTTCTCGTCGCCCTCGACCCAGCGGTCAAAGCGGGTCGGCGGCGACACCAGCGTGCGTTCGTACGTCGCGATCGCCTTGCGCGAGACTATCGGCACTGACCTTTGGGTTTGTCCGGAAACGCCTTGGCGAACGCGGCTTGGTACTTGCGGATCGACAGCGAGCCGAGCGATCAGCGGATCCTTGGGCTGCGCCATCTCGTCCGGCGAACTCGAGCGGTCCAAACACTTGCTGCTCGAGATTCTGCGCGCGACCATCCCAGAACAACAAATGCGTCCAGGCGAGATTCCACAAGCTCGGCGTATGTCGGCCAAGCCGCTGCCCGGAGACGCCCTTGCCGCGCTCACGACCATCAGAAAATCCCTGCGCCTGAATATGGCAGGTCGCGCACGCGGTGCTGCCGTCGACCGACAGGCCCTTGTCGTGGAACAGCGTGTCTCCCAGCTCGCGCTTGGCGTCGGAGAACGGATCATCGGCCGGAAACGGAATCGCGGCCGGGCGCCGGTATGCGGCTCTGAGTGCGGCCAGGTCTGATGGCTTTGGAGGTTGTGCGCCAATGGCCGCTAGGCCGCCGACTGCCGTGCCGGCAATGAAGGCGGCGCAGGCCCAGCGCACCAGCGATCGAACCGTCATCGTTCTTCACATCAGCCTGGCAGCGGCGCGCTGGATGTTGGCGACTTCATCCGTCACGGCAGCAACGCTCTGCACCGGCGTGCGCGGCGGCGTCGCTGTCGGCCACGCCTTCTTCAGCTGCGCCAAGCCGGCGCGCACGGATTTCAGCGCTGCCGGATCCTTGCGAGCCAAGTCCTGGCCGACGCTGTCGATCATCCGCTCGGCCTGCCAAACGAAGCCGCGCGAGTCCTGATACTCGACCGGCTTGGCGATTTGACCGTTCACGATCGCCTCTTCGTATTCGCCGATCGCCGCCTTGAGCGCCATGATGGCGGTCGCCACCACGAAGCTCGGCCAGTCGGCCTCTTTCGCCTTGACGCCTGCGTCGCCTGCATCGAGCGCAACAGTCACGGTCTTCAATGCGTTGGCGTAGGTGCTGCTGTTCTTCTCCTTCACGACGTCGGCGAGCTTGAGCAACGCCGTGTCGAAGGCTGGTGTCTGGTAGTCGGCGACTTTGTCCTTGATCCCGCCGTAGAGTTCTTCGGTCGGATGCAGGAAGTGCGGCAGCGCCGCATCCCATTTTCCCGCGCGCACCAACTCGTCGCCGACCAGCAAGTGACCGCGGATCAACGCCAAGGTCAGGGCGAACTGAAAATCCGGCGGCAGGTCGGCCGGAACTCCAGCCTCACCTGCTTCGCCACCGGCGGCCATGTCGTGCTGGACCAAAATCCATTGCGCATCGCGTGGCGGTGTTCCGCAAATCGAATCGGAGCTAAGTGCAAAAGATCCCGGTGCTGCAATTGCTGTTGATACAGATCCAGGCGGCAACGCAGCCGCGCCGCCAGTCACGACCAGACCAACCCCGAGCCAGATCTTTGTCTGCGACTTCATGCAGGTTCCCTGCGCATCTGGATCAGCGGTACAATTTCGAGCACCGTGCCACAATAGGCAGGGGTGCGAGATATCGTCCAATCAAGGGCTTGTTTATAGCTATTCCAACGTAGTCGGTGATGTGAGCCACGCATGCAGATCGTGATTGGGAACGTGCTGTCGGCGACGGAGCTCGTTGATCTCCGCGCCGTGCTGGCGAAGACGCGCTTCGTCGATGGGCGCGAGACGGCCGGCTTTGCGGCGCGCGAGGTCAAACACAATCTGCAGACTTCGCCGGCCGACCCGGCGGTCGAAACGGCGCGGCAGATGGTGAGAGAGCGATTACTGGCGAATGAGGTCTTCGCGCTTGCGGTGCGGCGCGAAGGCGCTGTCGCTCATGTTCTCGCGCTACGAGCCAGGCATGCGTTACGGCCTGCATGTCGACGACGCCATCATGGGCGGCATGCGCAGCGACGTTGCCTTCACCTTGTTCCTCTCAGAACCGGAGAGCTACGACGGCGGTGAGTTGATGATCGACAGCGCCGCCGGCGAGGACGCGATCAAACTCGCGCCTGGCGCGCTCGTGGCCTATCCGGCGACCAGCCTGCACCGCGTTGCCGAGGTGACGCGCGGCGCACGGCTCGCCGCAGTCGGCTGGGCGCGCAGTTTTGTCCGCGACGCGGCGCAACGCGAATTGCTGTTTGATCTCGACACCGCGCGCCGCACACTGTTCGCACAGCATGGACCCTCGCGCGAATTCGAGCTGATGTCGAAATCTCTTACGAACTTGCTGCGCATGTGGGCCGAAGACTGAATCAGATCAGGCCTCGATCACAATCTTCGGCGCTGGTTTGCTTGCACCAACAAGTCCGTCGCGCACGCGCGCGGCGATCGTCCGATAGATCATCGCGTGCGGGCCGTCCGGATCGGTCGCCACGACGGGCAGACCGGCGTCGGATTTCTCGCGGATCTGCATGTGGAGCGGCACTTCGCCGAGGAACGGAACGCCCTGCCGCTCGGCCTCATGGCGCGCGCCGCCGTGGCCGAAAATATCAGCGCGCGAGCCGCATTCCGGGCACATGAAGTAGCTCATGTTCTCGACGATCCCGAGCACCGGCACGTTGACGCGCCGGAACATCGCAATGCCGCGCCGCGCATCGACCAGCGCCAGGTCCTGCGGGGTCGAGACGATCACGGCGCCTTTGAGCGGCACCTGCTGCGCCATGGTGAGCTGCGCATCGCCGGTCCCGGGCGGCATGTCCACGACCATCACGTCGAGCGGGCCCCACTCGACCTCGCGCAGCATCTGCGTCAGCGCCGACATGACCATGGGGCCGCGCCAAATCATCGGCGTTTCTTCTTCGATCAGGAAGCCGATCGACATCACCTTGAGGCCGTAGCCGTCCATCGGCCGCAGGCGCGTGCCGCCGATGGTCTGCGGCTTGCCACGGATCGCGAGCAGCTTTGGGATCGAGGGACCGTAGATATCGGCGTCGAGCACGCCGACCTTGAGGCCGAGGTCGCGCAGCCCAAGCGCCAGGTTGACCGCCGTGGTGGATTTGCCGACGCCCCCCTTGCCGGAGGCGACCGCAATGATGGCCTCCACGCCCGGCACCCCGGGCTGCTGGCCTCCTTGTGGCGGAGCCGCCTGCCGCGGCGGCGGCGCGGCGCCAGCGGGTGGCGGTCGCGGCACCGCACGACCGGCAGGCGGTGGCGCGGCCCGCGCGCCGGTCGTGCGCTCGCCGGTGAGCGCTACCATTGCGGAAACGACACCGGGCACCGCGCGGACCGCCATCTCGGCGGTCTTGCGCACGGGCTCCCAGGCAGGCACCACGGCCGCATCAACGGTGATCGAGAAGAACACCTTTCCGTCGGTCACGATCACATCCGAGAGCTTGCCGGTCGCCGGCAACGCGACGCCCTCGGGACTCTTCACCGCCGCGAGGGCCGCGAGAATTGTGTTCTTGTCGACTGACATACGCATGCTCCGCGTTGATCTCGATGATCTAATACGCCGTCAGCGGGTTGACGAGGGCCGCACCGCGTTCAACCTTACGGCCGCGCCAAGGAGGAGATGATGGCCAAAGTAGCGTTTCTGGGACTTGGGGTGATGGGCTATCCGATGGCCGGGCACCTGAAGGCCAAGGGCGGGCACGACGTGACGGTTTACAACCGCACCGCCGCCAAGGCGGAGAAGTGGGTCGGCCAATATGGCGGCCGCAACGCCAGGACCCCCAAGGAGGCGGCCGCGGACCAGGATTTCGTGATGGTCTGCGTCGGCAACGACAACGACCTGCGCGAAGTGATGCTCGGGGCGAACGGGGCGATGCATGGCGTCAAGGCCGGCGCGGTACTGGTCGACCACACGACCGCCTCGGCTGAGATCGCGCGCGAGTTCCACGCCGAAGCCAAGACGCGCGGCTTCGACTTCGTCGATGCGCCGGTTTCAGGCGGACAGGCCGGGGCCGAGAATGGCGTGCTCACCGTGATGTGCGGCGGCGATCCGGAACCGTTTGGGCGCGCCGAGAAAGTGATCGCCGCCTACGCGCGCGCCTGCAATTTGCTCGGCACGCCGGGCTCCGGACAGCTTGCCAAGATGGTCAATCAGATCTGCATCGCCGGTATCGTGCAGGGCTTGGCTGAGGGCTTGAGCTTCGCCAAGCACGCCGGCCTCGACATCGACAAGCTGATCGCCACCATTTCCAAGGGCGCCGCGCAGTCCTGGCAAATGGAGAACCGCTACAAGACCATGGTGGCCGGCAAGTTCGATTTTGGCTTCGCGGTCGATTGGATGCGCAAGGACCTGGCGATCTGCCTCGCCGAAGCGAACCGCAATGGCGCGCTGTTGCCGATGAGCGCGCTGGTCGACCAGTTCTACGCCGAGGTGCAGCAGATGGGCGGCAAGCGCTGGGACACGTCGAGCCTCATCGCGCGGCTGGAGCGTTGAACAGAACTCACGCCGCCGCGCTCGGTCGCGCCGTGACGTCCGCGTGCCAGCGCTTCACGTGCTTCATCTCGTCGGGCATGGCGAGCTTGGCGGGCTTCATCAGATCGATCGCCACCAACCCAGTGATATCGGCGACCGAAAACGCATCGGAGGCGACGTAGGCGCGCGACGCGAGTTCGCCGTTCAACAAGTTCAGGAACTCCATGACGCGCGGCTTGTTGGCTTCGCCCCAGGCCGTGATCTGCGGATTCTCCATCGGTTTCATCGCCGGATGCAGATGTCGAAAGACCTGAGCGACGCCCAACAGGAGGCGCTGCTCCATCCGCCGGTTCCACATCTCGACAATTGCGGCTTCGCGGCCATTGCGCCCGAACAGCGCCGGCTCCGGTTGCAGCGCTTCGAAGTAACGGCAGATGGCGATGGATTCGGTGAGAATGGTTCCGTCGTCGAGCTCGAGCGCCGGCACCTGCTGCAGCGGATTGATCGCCGTGTAGGCCGCACCCCTGTGCTCGAGGGTGCCGAGATCGACCTGCTGCTTTTCGATCTCGATCCCCTTTTCGGCGAGAAAGATGCGCACACGCCGCGGGTTTGGCGCGCGGCCGCCGTCGTACAGCTTCATGGGTCCCCCTTGTTGTCGGCCAAAATCGGCCGCGATTTAAGGGCGATATTAAGGAATTGTCGCCAGCTTGGGCAGCCGGCGTGCGTAACGGGCGGCAATGGCGGCTTCGCTGCGAAATATGCTCTACTGAGACCCATGCGTCGGGCACTACTCTGGTTCCTGCTCATCGCGTTGAGCCTTGGTGTCGTGGTCCTGCTCTCGGGCGGCGGCCAGGGCACGATGGGCAATTTCTCGACCAACGACTTCGCCTCGATGCTGGTGAACATCGGCTGGCTCGTGCTCATCGGTGGCGCCGTCATCGCGATCTTCCGCGATCACCTGATGAAGGCGATCGAAGCCGCCGTGCTCTGGATCGTGATCGCGCTGCTCCTCCTCCTCGGCTACACGTATCGCTTTCAACTGCGCGACATCACCGACCATGTGATGGCAGAGCTTGCGCCCGGACACCCCGCCGAGAGCGGACACACGGTGGCGCTGGCGCGCAGCCAGTCGGCGGATTTTCAGGTCAACACCCAGGTGAACGGGCGCAGCGTGCCGATGATCCTCGACACCGGCGCCAGCGCCGTCGTGCTTAGCAACGAGGACGCTAGAGCGATCGGGTTGCCGGTCGAGATGATCAAATACACGGTTGGCATCGCCACCGCGAACGGGCATACCAAAGCGGCAGAGGTGACCCTCGATCAGATCGCAGTCGGCAGCATCGTCGAGCGTGCGGTGCCGGCGCTGATCGCGCAACCTGGCCAGCTCAAGACCAGCCTGCTCGGGATGAGCTTTCTCAACCGCCTGCAGAGCTGGGAAGTGCGCGGCGACCGCCTCGTACTGCGCGGGTACCCGTAACCTGCGGCTCGTTTCAAGCACGAACAGATAGGACGGCGATGAAGGCTCAGGTTATTTGTTTGTCTGTGTTGGCGGTGGCATTGGCTGGGCAAACTACGCCGCTGCAAGCCGGGCCATGCACCGAGGACATTGCGGTTCTCGACGAACTCCTGCGCCCGCCGCCACCGTCGAAATCAAAACGGCCGCGGTCCGGCCAAGCCAGCGCCCCCCTGCCGGAAGCGCGCTACGATCCACTATTGGCACAAGCGAAAAAGCTCGACGCTGAGAACAACGACGACTGTCACCGATTGATCGACGAAATCCTGCTGATCATCGGGATGTAGGGCGATCAGTGGTACAGGATCGCGATCAGGAACCGCACCGACACGGCCATCAGAAAGATCGCAAAGGCGATCTCGAGCCAGCGTTTCGGCAGCGCATGCGCAAGCCTGGCGCCATAGCCGGCCGTGAAGCTTGAAATCGGCGCCATCAGCACAAACCCGATCAGCGACACGAAGCCGATGGAGAGTGGCGGCATCAAGCCTTGCTTGGGCAAACCGGCCAGCATGAAACCGATCGTCCCGGCAATGGTGATCGGCACGCCAAGACCGGCGGACGTCGCGACCGCGCGATGCATCGACTTGCCGTGCAGCGTCAGGATCATGTTGGAGACCGAGCCGCCGCTCACACCCATCAAGGCCGAGGCGAGACCGACGCAGAAGCCGTAGGCGAGCAGGCCAGGTCCTTTCGGCAGATCTTCAGCGATACGCCAGTCGTCGCGTCCGATGACGAGGCGCACGGCGATCATGGTCGCGATCACCACGAATGTGAGTTGGAACACCCAGCCGGGCGAGACTGCTGCGATCAGCGCGCCGGTCCCGACACCCACGACCGCCGGTAGCCACCAGGCGCGCACGACATCCTCGAGTACCGCGCCGCGCTCGCGGTGGGTCCGGTAGGAGCGAAAGGTGGTCGGCACAATGATGGCAAGCGAGGTGCCGACGCAGAGCTGCATGCGTACTTCCGGCGGGACATCCAGCATGGTGAAGACTTCGAACAGCACCGGAACGATAATGCCGCCGCCGCCGATGCCGAACAGGCCGGCCAGGATTCCCGTGACAATGCCGCCGACGATGATGAAGCCCGCGAGGAACACGAGCTCGCTCCCCGGAACTCCAAAGATCATGCAGCGGCACTCTCAAGGCGCGTCTCAGTGATGAGATCAAGCGCACGAACAAACACGTCCACCCCCGCCCCTGGTCTCACGGCTTCGGTCGCAAGCATGCGACGGAACGCACGCGCGCCCGGCACGGCGTGGAAGAGGCCGAGCACATGTCGCACGATCGAATAGAGCCGCGTGCCGACGGCAAGCTCCCGTTCGATATAAGGGACGAGCGCGTAAGCGGCAGCCTTCGCCGAGCCGGCCGGCGCGGGCGCGCCGAACACGAGCGGATCGACGGCCAGCAGGCGCCACGGCTCACGATAAGCGGCACGGCCCATCATCAATCCGTCGACCTTGTCGAGATAGGAAGCGCCCTGCCCCACATCCGTGATCCCGCCATTGAGCGCGATCGGCAGCGCCGGATAGGCGCGCTTGAGGCGGAACACGCGCTCATAATCGAGCGGCGGAATTTCACGGTTTTCCTTGGGCGAGAGCCCTTCGAGCCAGGCCTTGCGAGCGTGCACGATCAGTGCATCGACACCGGCTGCGGTGACCGCGCGGGTGATGTCGTCGAGCGCAACCTCGGTGTCCTGCTCGTCGATGCCGAGCCGGCACTTGACCGTGACCGGGATGCGCACCGCCGCCTTCATGGCGGCGACGCAGTTCCCGACCAGGGCCGGCTCCGCCATCAGGCAGGCACCGAAGCGCCCATCCTGAACCCGATCCGACGGACACCCGACGTTGAGGTTGATCTCATCGTAGCCGAAATCTTCGGCCATCCGCGCGCATTGCGCGAGCGCCGCGGGATCCGAGCCGCCGATTTGCAGCGCCACCGGGTGTTCGGCGACATCGAAGCGCAGCAGCCGCACGCGATCGCCATGCATCAGCGCACCGGTGGTGATCATCTCGGTATAAATCAGGGCACGGCGCGTCAGCAGACGGTGGAAGAACCGGCAGTGCCGGTCCGTCCAATCCATCATAGGCGCGATGGCGAAGCGGCGGTCCAACATGGGCCCTGGAATAGCAACTGATGCGCAGAAGCGCGAGTGCTGTTCGAGGAAGCCCTTTACGCGGACAGGCGCGCCGCGCCTTCCAGTCGCGAGAGATCGCGGTCGAACGTCCCGAGAGGCAAATGCCCTGCCTTGCGTGCAATTTCGAGAAGGAGACAATCCGAAAAGGCGAGCGCAGGTCGCTTGCGAAAGTGTTCGAGCGCAGCTGCGACAACGTCCGCATCCTGCAACGACAGATCCTTGTGGCTGAGCAAACGCTCGATGGCCGTCGCGATCTGTGAGGCGCTACGGTCATAAACGGCGTCGAGCACCCACATGGTTTCTGCAAGTACCAAGTGAGAAATCCAAGCGCCGTCTGAAGTGAAAGCTTCCGCTGTGCGAACCTGTTCAGGATCGTCGCGAACGATGAGGCGAACGAGGACGTTCGTATCAATCGCGCGCATGGCGCCTGCGAACGTATGCTCGAATTCCTGTCTTCACGTCGGCACGGCTACGTTTCGGTGTCCCCTCGGGAAAGAGACCCTGATGGACGTCCTGTGACGTGTACCGCCCTGCCCTCCGAACGACCACTTGGTTATCGAGTTCGTCCCATTCGAGCACGGAACCCGGACCAATTCCGAGCTTCTTGCGAACCTCGGCGGGTACGGAGATCTGACCTTGCGCTGTGACTTTGGAATGAGCAATTGCCATGACCTCTCATTACCATGGTAATGTATCCACGGGCAAGGTCATTGCGATATTTTCGTCAAGCCCGGGAAAAGCCGCCCTCATCGCCCCGTTGGAGAACCGCGTATTGCCACCGCGCTCGCTCTCCGGGGCGCGCTCCAGCAGGCACACTGACGCCCCGTTCACGCGCCGCCGGAAGCTCGCAAGCGTCTCACCGATGACAACAACGTCAATGACTCACTCATGCTTTAGCATTTCCGTAAAATGATCGTTCGACTGAAGTGCTTTGCTTGTCAGCCCAACGGTTCGATGTTCGCTTCACGAATCCAAACACCCCACTGGTCGATCTGCTGGCGGAAGAAAGCCTGTCCCTCATCGGGAGAACTCAGCCATGGGTCACTTGCAATGCTGTCGAGAAACGCCTTCCCCTCCTTGCTTGACACGATGTCGGCGATCCAAGCGTTGATCTGATCAACGATCGGACGTGGCGTGGCCATGGGGACGAATGCCGCCCACCATCCGATCATATCCATGGTGTAGCCTTGCTCCGACATCGTTGGATACTCGGGGGCGGCTTGCAGCCGGGCGGCTGTGCTTACTCCAAGGATGCGCAATTTTCCCTGCCGCGCCATCGCGATTGCCGAGATGTTATCCTGGAAGGCATAATCGAGCGCGCCGCTCTGCAGATCGTTATAAGTGTCAGCCGTTGATTTGTATGACACCTCGACGGCCGTGAGATCCGCTTCTTTTTTGTAGGTCGCGCCCATCACTTTTCCGACGGTGTTGGATATCGCGTAGGTGGCTTTATCCCCTTTTTCCCGCATCGCAACCGCAAGTTCCGCGGCAGTCTTCCAGGGTCTTTCCGCGCTGACGACAAGCATCGTTGGCTGACGATTGAGCGTTGCGGCTATCTGCAGGGCCTTCGCAACATCCACCTGCGGATTCTTGAACAGGTGCATATTTGCCGAAAGCGCAGTGCCACCGTGGATCATGATCGTATAGCCATCCGGCTTGGCCCGCGCGATGGCCTCTGTGGCAATACTGCCGGACGCGCCGGGTTTGTTGTCGACGATCACGGTGCGCTTTGTCAGTAGCCGCAATCGCTCGCCGAAAAAACGAACAATAACGTCTGCCCCACTACCCGGCGGAAACGCGCAGATCACATGCAAATCCCGCGATGGATAGCTTTGCGCGGACGCCTGCCACGGAAAAAGCCCAGCTGCCGAAATTCCGATCGTAAATCGTCTCCGAGTGATGTGCATCGTTTCCCTTGCCCTTGCTGATCCTGTCTCTAAGCACTAACCAGCCATCACCGCGCGATCTTCATTCAAGTCAGGCACTGAGCTTAACTGCGGCAGAACCTCGCGCCCGAAAAGCGACAAGCTGTCAATGGTTTCGGCGTGCCCCAGATCCCCGCCCTGAAACATCAGCAGCAAATTGCCGAGCCCGCCCATCGCGCTTGCGAACCGATCGATTTGCTGCCTGACCTGATCCGGCGTTCCAGCGAATATCAAGCCGGCTTCAATGAGATCTTCGCACGACGCACTCGCCGCGTAGACGGTGCGTCCGTCGGACAACTGAAGGCCCAGCCGCGGTTTGCCAAAATTGGCGAGCGCGCGGACGTTGTCCGCGACGGACATGTAGCCTGGAGGATTGCGGAAAGCTTCAGAAACCGCGCCAATTGTTCGCAGATAACCGGCAATTTTATAGGCCCTTTTCAGCGCCTCCTCCTGCGTGTCGGCCACTGCGCACAACGCAAGATAGGCCAACCGGTCGGCCGGCGCGGGCCGCGACCAGGTTTTCCGGTACGCATCGCGATAGACGTCAAACACCTTCCGCGTCGCATACCCGCCCAGGAACGTTGCCAGCACGTGACCGCGCTCGGCAGTCGCGATGGCGCTCGACGGGCTCGCGCCTGTGATCCAAACCGGCGGATGCGGCTGCTGGTAGGGACGCGGCCAGACGTTCACCGCACGGTAATTGATATTCTCTGTCTGCCAGCTAAACGGACCGTCAGTTGTCGTCATTGCTTTCAGGATAAAGTCATGAGCCTCCCAGAGTCGATCCATCATCGCGACTGGGCTGTTATTCGCGACGGCAACTTCATAGGGCACGCCCTTCACAAACCCCATTTCAAGGCGGCCGCGGGAGATCACGTCGATCATCGACAATTCTTCGGCGACACGAAGCGGGTCGTTGCGGTTCGCAAGCGGAACGCCCAAAGCCAGCAGCCGCGCGCGCTTGGTGATGCGCGCAAGGATCGCGAGCGAGATCATGCACGAGGACGAAAGGCAGGTCGCCGTGCTGTGATGTTCGTTGACCATGATGTTGATGCCAAGCTCGTCGGCCAGCATCCACTCATCCTGGTATCGCGCATAAAGATCCGCTGCGACTTTTGGATCACATAACAGGTTCGGCGTATCGACCCGCAGCGACGGATATTCGGGCAACCACGCATCGGGATAAGGCTGCTCCGTAAAATGAAAGATTCTCACGGTGCAACCTCCATCTGCCGGGTGGCCGCCTTACCTCGCAACGCGGCGGCAAAGCGTTCGATGCGCGCGACAAGCTCGTTGGCCTGCTCGATATGCGGGAAATGCCCCGCTTTGCCGATGGTCTCGAAGGACGCATTGGGCAAGGCCTTTGCCAGTTGCCGTCCGTAGCTGAGCGGCGCGAACGTATCACCCTCACCCCACACCACGAGCGCGGCAGTGCTCACCCGGTAGAGACGCGCATTGAGACAAGGATTATGCAGATAAGGGGACCATGAAAACCGCGCCTCAGCTTCCCGATTGCGCGCAATGATCTCAAGCTCGGATTGCGGTGTGCTCGGATAGTCGATCTGTGCGACTGTTGGGTCGTGATACATGCGCTTGTCAAGTTCTGCGCGCGACAACGCGTACATGTCAGCGAAATCGGGTTTGTCGCGAGTGTTGAAGCGTACACCGACGGAATCGACCAAAACGAGCCCCGCGATATTTGCGATCGACTTCGTAGCAGTTTCGAGCGCAATCCAGCCGCCGAGCGACGAGCCTATGACCAGGGCAGGTTCGTCGAGATCTTCGAGCAAGCTCAGGTAGAGATAGGAAAGATCATCTACAGACGTGGAACCACCCACCGGTGAGCCGTGAAAGCCTGGATGCGCCGGCGCAATCACGCGCCCGACGCGGCCGAGTGCTTTGAGAAATGGCTCAGCCCCGCGCAGCCCGATACCAGGATGCAGAAACAGGATCGGCCGCCCCCGGCCAGTCTCGACAATTTCAAGCTGGGTCGATGCACCGACAACCCGCAGTTCGGCAGATAAGGAATAATTCGGCATGAACACCCTCAATGGGAAGCGACCGACAATTGAGCCTTCGTAATCATTGCGGCTCGATGTTTCCGAGCTTGGCGATCAAGCGCCATTGCTCGATATCATCCACGAGCTTTTGGCGAGCGCCTTCCGGCGTATCGACCAGCGGAACGGATGCCAGGTTGGCGAAGAACGCCTTGGCAGCGTCCGTCTTTGAAATCTCGGTCACAGCGGCATTGAGTTTGTCGACGACACCTTTGGGCGTGCCGGCCGGAGCCAGCACCATGAACCAGCCGGTGACATCGTATTTGGCGATGCCCGCCTCCTGCATGGTCGGAACGTCTTCAAGCCGCGGCAAGCGTTTCATTGTCGTCACCGCGAGCGCGCGCAGCCGTTCTTCCTTGACTTGCGTTGCTCCAAACACGCTGTCGACCAACATGAAGTCAAGGAAACCTGCATCAAGATCGCGCATGCCATCAGCGGTCGTTTTGTATCCGACGTTTGTCGCCTTCGCTCCGACCGAATTAAGATAAAGCAGCGCCGAGCCGATCCCCATCGAATTGGCCGTGCCATAAGAACGGTCCGGATTAGCCTTGAGGTGCGCAGTGAGATCCGTCACTGTGGTGATCGGCGACCTCCGGCTCACCGCCAGCATGAAACCAAGCTCGTTGAGCGGCGCCACCATCGTGTAGTCCTTAAGCGAGTCGACGGGCATGTTCTTGTAAAGAAATTTGCCACCGGCGATCGCTGCGCTCGGACCAAACAGGAGCGAATAGCCATCCGGCTTGGCCCGTGCGACGGTTTCGGCTGCGATGTTGCCGTTGGCACCCGGCTTGTTCTGTACGAGCACCGGCTGCTTCAGAAGCGCACTCATCTTGTCGGCATAAAAGCGCGTCAGGATGTCGGCGCCACTGCCAGGCGGGAAGCCGACGTAAACGTTAATCGGATGAGCCGGAAAGTCTTGAGCATAACCAGGCGCTGCGTCCCCTGCTGCCGAGATCGCCAACAAACCTGCAAAGAAAACAGAGACCTGTATCCTCATGAGATTTTCTCGATCAAGACTTTGTCGCCTTCTGCGTCAGGCCGATTGCTTTGGGGCATAGTTAGCCTGCGCCGCACCGCCGGCGAGGCCCGGCCATGCCGCCGGTGCGCCTGACACGCGCGCCGCCTCGAGCGGGTCCATATCGGCCTTCCACGCGTTTGCGCGGAAGCGCTGGCCCGTGACGCCATCGCTTGCTTTGGACAATAGCCACACGATCGGCGGCACCATGACTTCCGGCGAGATCAGCTTTTCCGGTGCTGTATCGACGAACCCCGGCATCATACGTGTGGCTGCCGGACCGCCCGGAACCAGCACGTTCACGGTTACGCCCGTGCCTTGCAGATCCTTGGCCATGATCGCGGACAGCGCTTCATTCGCTGCCTTCGCGGGTCCATACGGCGACATACCGGGCCGGATCATGGTTTCAAGACTGGTCGTAACGTTGACGATCCGCCCCCAGCCTCGAGCGAGCATGCCCGGTGTCACAGCAACACATAGCCGGAAAACAGCGTCAGCGTTGACGGCAAAGATAAGCTTCCAGGTAGCTTCGTCGACAGTCCAAAATCTCACCGGCTCAGTGGCGAACTTGGCGCTGATGATTTCCTGACCGATGCCCGCGCAGTTCACGAGACAGGCTACCGGGCCGAACCTATGTTCCGCAAAAACCAAAATGGACTTGGCGCTGTCCGCAAGCGTGAGGTCCACAGCCAAACACGCGAGCTTGCCAGCTTTACGTTCAGCGACATGTTCAAGCGCCGCCAGTTCTTGCGGATCGCGATCAATCGCAATGACATTGTGACCGGCTCCGATGAGGCCGAGCGCCATGGCGCGGCCAAGACCGCGTCCAGCGCCCGTCACCACAGTACTTAGGCTGGTCATTCACGTCCCCTCGACACTCGGCCGACAGATCGTCACATTTGTTACGACATTAGAGCAGCCGCCATGCAGATGTGTCAATATCGCTCGGGAAGAGTCGATCGGCTTCGATGGGCCACGGCCGCGAGGAGTGCGCGATACATGAAAAAATCAGCCAATGCGCCTGCGGCTCGCCCAGCTGGCGACGGCCCCTTCCGCCTCGATCTCGAAAACTTCGTTCCTTATCGCATCTCGATATTGGCGACCCTCATCCGCCGGGCGTTGAGCGAAATCTACCGCGATGATCCCGGACTTACTGAACCGGAATGGAAGGTTCTCACCACGATCGCCCATAAGGGTCCGCTACCTTCAGGCGATATCGGCTTGCATATGACGCTCGATCGCATGGCGATCAGCCGTGCGTTAACGCAACTGATCAAGCTCAAGCTTGTCGCGCGCTCACCGCTTGAGCGAGATCGGCGAATGACGGAGGTCAAGCTGTCGGAGTACGGCGACCGTATCTTCAGCGCACTCGCACGCCAGGCAGTCGCAATCGAAAAAATAATATTGGATCCATTGAGCACCGAAGAAGCATCCGAATTCCTCCGGCTGATTGATAAGATCGAGATGAACTTTCGCGCCCATGGAAACCCACGTCGTCCGACGCTCATCCAAACAGCGACCGCAATTTCGAGGCGCAGAGCGAAGTGATCTCCCAGCGGAGCAAGATACTTTGTCCAAAGCGGGCCCCCTGGTGTGACGGAGGATCACTTTAAGCCAAGCTAGTCCTTACGATCCAAGCACATACTTGCTGAAGCGCTTCGTTGTGCGGCCCCTTCCCGCTCGCCGCCTCGAAGATTTCGAGCTGCTGGTCGCTCGATGTCCCACGCTCGATGATCTGTTTACAGCGGAGCACCTCATCAAGACATTGCAGCTGCATCGCATGTACAGCAACGAGATCGATAAGGTGATCAAGAACTCGGGATACTGGGATTGCACCCTCTCCTGATGCGAATGACGCCTCTATGCCATAGCGTGACGCCCGCCACTTGTTCTCGACCGCGAAGGCCCGCGCGACCTCATCGATTTCTGCATTGAGCCGAGGCTCGGCATAGAGGAGACGGATCAATGAACGATAAAGCGCGGCGATAGCAATGGCATCTTCAAGGTTGGTGCAGCAATCCGTGGCGCGAAGCTCGAGGGTCGGATGCTTGTGCGAGGGCCTGGCCATCCACCAAAGATAACTGGCATCCTTCATAACGCCGGAGGCGACAAGACCGTCCACGTAGCGCTGAAACGCCGCGTTGGTACGGAACAGAGGCGGCACTCCGGTGCGCGGCAGCTCGTCGTAAGCGGTGAGCCGATAACCCTTCAGGCCCGTCTTGCGCGAGGCCCAGAATGGGGAAGACGTCGAGAGGGCAAGGAACAGCGGAAGGTAAGGAATGAGTCGCGTCATGACGTCGACGCGCCTGTCGGCCTCAGGTACCCGCACATGGACGTGCATACCGCACAACATGTCGCGATTGCCGACCATTTGCAGGTCATCCATCATTTCGATGTATCGGGGCTTCGGGGCTGTGCCGACGGCCCGCCAATCCGCGGTGGGATGAGTACCTGAGGCCAATATGGTCATTCCGAACTGGTGCGCGGCGTTGGCCACCTCCTGGCGAAGAAATCGGAGTTCCTCTCGCGCGTCGGCCATATTTGAATGCACATTCGTGCCAACCTCGATCTGAGCTTGCAGGAATTCGCGGGTGGCAAGCCTACCCGTTTGCAGGCTGGCTGCTTCAAAGAGCGCCTCTGGACTCTCGCAGATCACCTGAAAGGTGCGCGCATCGGCCAAGAAATATTCTTCTTCGATTCCGAAGCTGAAGTCAGACTCTTGTTTGCTCTGCTGACGTCTCGAGCTGATGATGAAGCCGACCGGACCGGGCGCCGGCTTCAATCGTAATCGGTCCGCGAGCGCTTCAATGAATTCCATGGCTTTGCAACCAAGCCTCAAGGACAGCGACTTGCCAGAGCTTCGAATGGCCCTTGGGCGTCAATTCGCCGTCCGGATCGGAGAGCAGACGGTCCACGTAGCCTCTGTTGAAAATGCCTCGATCGCGCGCATGCGGTGATTCCAGGATGTCGCGGACATACTCAAAAAACGGACCCCGCAGATAGCGCAAGCTCGGTACCGGAAAGTAACCCTTCTTGCGATCAATGATCGCATCAGGAACGATGCCGCGGGATGCTTGCTTGAGGATGTACTTTCCACCGTCCCGTACCTTCAGATCAGCGGGAATACATGCCGCGAGCTCAACAAATTCATGGTCAAGAAACGGCACGCGTGCCTCCAGGCCCCAGGCCATGGTCATGTTGTCAACACGCTTCACCGGGTCGTCGACGAGCATGATTTCCGTGTCGATCTGGAGTACCTTGTCGATGGCGGCCCTCGCGCTGCAATCTTCGAAGAACGCGCTGACGAAGTCCCGACTATAGTCCTCCTGCACATAGTCGGCGCTCAATGCCTGCTTCATTTCGTCGTGCGTGCGGTCAAAGTAAAGCCGGCTGTACTCATCCAGCGGAGCATCTGTACTCATCATCGGCGGATACCAGTGATAGCCGCCCAAGATCTCATCGGCTCCTTGGCCGCATTGTACGACCTTGATGTGCTGCGACACCTGTTCGCTCAATAGATAAAACCCGATCGCGTCGTGACTCATCATCGGCTCTGACATTGCGGAAATCACATCCGGCAACGCCTCGATCGCGCGATCTCCGTCAACGTGCAGCCGATGGTGTTCGGTACCGAAATGCTTGGCGACCAGATCGGAATAACGGAATTCGTCGCCCTTGACCCCATCGACGCTTTCGAACCCGATCGAGAACGTGTTGAGGTTTGCCTGACCGAACTGCGCCAATAGCGCGACGATCAGCGAACTGTCTAGGCCACCGGACAGAAGAACGCCCACAGGCACATCGGAAACCAGACGCCGGCGAATAGCCGTCGTCATTGCCTCGAGGACCGCCGTTCGCCACTCTGGTTCATCGAGCTGCTCGTCACCTTGGCGCGCCCCGAAATGCACATGCCAGTAGCGTTGCTGATGAAAGCGTCCGTCCGGCTCGATGATCATCAACGTGGCGGGGGAACGCGGCACACGCCCGCGAGGATGGTTTTGTCTCTGGGCACAACCGCGTGAAAGCTCATATAATGATGTAGTCCAGCCGGGTCGATCCGCGTGTTCACGTCGCCGGCGGCCAGGAGCGCCGGCAAGGTCGAGGCGAACCGCAGCGAACGGCCCGTGCTCGTCCAGTAGAGCGGCTTGATGCCCAAACGGTCGCGCGCCAGGATCACGCGGCCGCTGTCACGCTCCCAAAGCGCGAACGCAAACATGCCTTTGAAGTGTTCCACACAGCGAAGTCCCCAGGCATGGTATGCCTTTAGGATGACCTCGGTGTCGCCCTCTGAGAAGAACCGGTAGCCTTTGGTCTTCAGCTCGTTTCTCAAGTCGCGATAGTTGTAGATGCAGCCGTTGAAAACGATACCGAGCCCGAGGTGCGGATCGATCATCGGCTGCTGCGACGCACCGGCAAGATCAATGATGCTCAGGCGCCGGTGCCCAAACCCGACTTGTTGCTGTAGGTAATAGCCCCCGGCGTCCGGCCCCCTTGGCCGCAAGGAATCGGCCATCGACTGGAGAGCGCCAAGCTCCGCGCTCCCGTTCCAACTGATTTCACCGCATAGGCCGCACACTTGATATGACACTCCGTTTTGGCAGCACTCCTAACGCATCAAAGGGTCACTATGTTCCTGAAATTGTGTGCTTTTTCAGCCGCCTCGCGGGTGCGGTGAAGCAACCCAGACATGAAGCGTGCGGAGCAGCTGAAGCGGAACGCTTCGCGCTCACAAACGTTTGGCTCCTTCAGGAATCGCCCCCAAATACCCCGACGGCGCGCGATGATCAGGCGCCGGATGATCGATCATCCGGCTCTCTTGGAAGCACGCGCGCCGGGCTGCTGGCGGGCGGACTTACGTTGCACGCGAGGTTTCGTTTCCCCGTGAAGTCCGCGCGACCGGCTCTCCCAGCCGGACAAGCGTTTCGATGCCTTGCGCGGTGTTGTCGAGGATGTCCTGCGACGGGGTCCAGGCTTCAGGTTCTCCGAACGCGACAATGGCTGAGCCTCCAAACTTGAACATCGATTTCTCGTCGCCTCGGGAGAATGGCTGATCAAGCCGGTGCACCTGGACGATACGTCCGACCGACATTGCGCCGATTTCGACGAACGCCAGCCGGCCAAAATGCGCGGTGCGCAGAATGTTGATCTGCCGATGGTTGCGAAACAGGATGTCAGGTTGATTCAACAGCGCGCGCCAATTGATGGTCCATAACGGCCCACCGCGCCGATCCGCTTCGACCGTGTTTCCGTCGTCCGGATAGTGCGCGTGATGATAGTCCACAGGCGAGAGCCGCGCGAGCAGGACGGGTCCGCTTCGATACGGCTCGGCGCGTTCACGGCTGCCGAGGATCCGTTCGGCGCTCAAAGAGTATCCTTTGATCGGAAACTGCTGCTCGGGATCGAGTTTGACCCAGCCGAAATAGCGCGCTTCCGCAAACGCACCCATCTGGTGTGACTCCGTCGGGAACGCGCGAGCGCCGGGGCGAAATTCGCGACAGAAGAAATCCGCAAACGAGCGGTAGATCACCGGCTTGAACTCCGATAGATCGATCTTGTGCTTGGCGATGAATGGTTCGATCGCGCGAATGCTCCATGGACTGTCCTGATAAGCAGCGATCAACCAATCGTAGAGGCGACGCGATTCGAGCCACTGGGTCAGCGAGCGCCGCGGTCGGCTGTCATAGGTTGCCGGATGATCATCGAGAAACTCCTCGATGAGTGTGCGGGCTTGGCGATCCCAGACCGGCAACGGCAATGGTTTGCCACTCATCATCAACTCTCGGCCGTCAACACGAGCAACCGCTGACCGCTTGGGATTGCGGGGGCACGCCTCCCCAGCGGATGAGAGATGGGGAGGACATGACCGCTCACGATGCAGGTCCGGGCTCGTACCGCACTAGGCAGCCTGTGCGTGCTGGTTGACCTGGGCGCCCGCGAGCTTCGTCAAAGTCTCATCGGTCTTCTTCTCTTCGGCCAATGTGGCGTCGAGAAGCTTCACGGATCGGTTCAATCCGAGTTCCTTGGCCCAGGTCCTCAAAGTGCCGTAACGGGCGATCTCGTAGTGCTCGACGGCTTGAGCCGCTGCGACAAGACCGGCGTCGAGAGCCGGCATTCCCTTGAATTCCTTCATGATCTCCTGGCCCTCTTCGACGATTCCCATGATCGCGGCGCAGGTCTTGCCGCGCGGGGCCTGGCCGATCTCTTCGAAGACCTGCTCCAATCGGTCGAGCTGCTTTTCCGTTTCGGCTTCATGCTTTTCAAAAGCGGCCTTGAGCTGGGATGACTGCGCAGCCTTCGCCATCTTCGGCAGCGTGCTCAATATTTTCCGCTCTGCAAAAAAGATATCTTTCAGCGCTTCGTGGTACAGGTCGCGCAGCATCTTCTCCTTGGCCATTCCGATCTCCTGTGACTGGACCTAAAAGAAGCCCGCCAAAGAGGTTTTGTTCCCAGACAGCCAATTGCCGAATGCAGGACGCGGCCGACTTCAGGCACGCGCGACACTATGGGTTAGATGGCCGAGGACGAAACTGACAATCCATTAGGAACGAAGAACGGCGTCGTTCATTTTCGTTATGACGCAACCTCAAACGAAGGTAAGCCAATGAAAGCCACAATCATCGCAGCCGGCATGTTCCTTGTCGTGGGCGCGCAAGCTTCGTATGCACAAACCGCGCGCGATACGACCTCCGAAGGCCAAGCGACAATCAACGAGGAGCAGAAGCTTGGCCCGAACGCTGGCACATCTCAGGTCGGAAATGAACGAGTTACCACCGGTGCTCCAGGTGCTGCCAACCGAGCTCCGGTCGGTGCGCCACCAGTCGAGAAGAAGGAAGTTGCGCCTGCGGGCCGCAGGTGAATTCGGATTGCACTGGCAGTCTGGCCGCGCCCTTGCAACGGCGCTCACGCTCACGTGCCCGGCGCCAGCGTTTACGCGATAAGACGCTGGCGAGCGCAGTGGCGTTGTCTATGGGCTTCTAGCCGGCCACATGCTTTTCGCTTTCATGAACGCTGCACGGAATTTGCAGTTCCGGCGTTGCGGTCATTTGCTCCCTGCCGGCGAGGATGCCCTCCACGTCGATCAAGCAAGCGCACGAGTTCGGCCTGACCAATAGCGGCCCAAAGTTCGCCCCAAGCGGTTCTATTGGGACCGAACCGAGGCCTATCGAGCCTTCGGCAAGCGCTTTCTCCGGCGCGCTAAGAACGCGCCAACGTTCCTGCAGGCCGGCGCTCGCTGCGTCAACAGCTACTTCAATTTCATATCAATCCTGACCTGATCGCCGCGGTAGATGCCTTCGGCCACGAACACGAGAGCGCCGGCGTGATCGGCGACCGAACGATAGACGCAGGCGATTGGCGCGTTCAGCGGAATGTTCAAAGCCTGCGCAGTCTCGACATCGGCGGTGCCGATGGTGAGAGTTCTGGCGCGCATCCTTGATCTTGAGCCCGGGAATATCGGCAATCAGGCGCAACGCCGTCTTGGTCTGCAGCGCTTTGGCCGGAATGCGCCGGCTCAGCCGCTCGTCAATATAGAGGTCAGCGAGCAGAAACGGCATTCCGTGGCGCAAGTGACGTCGGCGCAGGTGGCGATAGGATGGCGATAAGCCCCCGATCGGATGGGGAACTTGCGGCGGCTGCTTGCCGCGCTCGTCTACCAATACTTCGATCACCGCATCCTGGCGCGACATCAGCAGCCCCGACCAGTCAGTCGCGACCTCGCACCAAATCTGATCGTGCGGGCGCGGGCGCACGAACGTGCCCTTGGCGCGATAGCGCTCAATCAATCCTTCGATTTGGAGAATGTCGAGCGCCTGGCGGATAGTCGCGCGCGCAACACCGCATTCAGCCGCGAGCTCTTCGACGGTCGGGATTTGCGCGCCGACCTGCCATTGTCCGGCTTGGATGCGACGGCGAAACAGGCTCGCAAGCTGGATATAGCGCGACACCGCACTGCGGCTGAGATCGACGACAGATTTGGTTTGCGCGGTCTTTGCGCTCATCGAATCTCCCCTATGCGCGGTCAGGTCTGACAATTACATCGAGCTCGCTGCAGCGTTGTGGAATGGCCGTTTGTTCTGGTAGGCGTCGAGATCACGCGTCAGGCGGTCGATCATCGCAGCTCGGGTTTCGTGCGTGATCGACGTCGAATGCGGCTGCAGCACGACGTTCTCGAGCCGCAACCACCTCGGATCGAGGTTGGGCTCCGAGGCGAACACGTCCATGCCCGCCCCCGCAATTGTCCGATTCTCCAATGCGTCGAGCAGACCGGGCTCATCGACCACGGAACCGCGCGACACGTTGATGAGATATCCGGCCGGGCCGAGCCGTTCGAGCACGGCTTTGCCGACGAGGTTGCGAGTCGCGTCGCCTGCCGGACAGGACAGCACCAACACGTCGGCTTGCCGAGCAAGGTCCGACAGATCGGCGATGAACGGATATGAGACACCCGACCGCGGCCGCCGGCCGTGATAGAGCACTTTCATGCCGATGCCTTGCGCCAGTCCGGCGGCTCTGGACCCAATCCGGCCCAAACCGACGATGCCCATGGTCTTGCCGAAAACCCTGGTCGAGGCGGTCATTCGCTCCTTGGACCATCGGCCCGAGCGGACGAACCGGTCTGCTTCGGCAACGCGCCGCATGACCGCATAGGTCAATGCGATCACCGCTTCACCGACATCATCGGCGAGCTCATCGGGCGTGTGGCAGATCGCAACGTTACGGGCGCGCGCAGCCGCGAGATCGATGCGGTCCAGCCCTGCCCCATTGCAGATGACGATCTCAAGGTCCGGCAAAGCGTCCAGCATACGCGCGTCGAAACCCGCCATGCTGGTCGTCGCCGCCACCCGGAAACCGGGCGCCGGCTGCGCTGGCCATCCGCCGGCGGCGTCCCGATCGACCAAGTCGCAGCGCTGTGCGAGCGCGGTGCGCAGGTCCGGCGGAATGGTGGTCACCACGAACGCCTTCGGCCGGTCTGCCACCCCTCGCCTCCCTGTCAGCGTCTGTGCAAAGCAGCGGTGAGCCATTTGGTAAATCACAATAGGTCAGATAGCTAGTATATTGTCCCAAAGCGGAACCAAGGGAGGCGACCCGTGGCGGTCACCTACGAGATGGTCAAGGCGACGGCGGCCGAGCTTTACGGCAGCTGCCTGAAGAAGATTCCCGAGGATACCAAGGACGCTCTTCGCAAAGCGCATGACGCGGAGACGCACGACGGCGCCAAAAAAATCCTGGCGCTGATGTTGCGCAGCGCCCAGCGTGCCGAGACGACAGATCGTCATGTCTGCTCTGACGCCGGCGTGCCCGTCTACTTCATCAAAATCGGCACCGCGGCGCGGCTCGAGGGCGACATCCGCAAGGCCATTTCCGACGGCTTCGACCATCTCGTCGCCACCATCGATCCACCGATCCTCAAGCATGTCACCAACCCGCTCACGCGCGAGCGCGGCTACAAGGGCAAGGACATGCCGATCGTCAGCTTCGACCTGGTGGATGGCGCCGACTACATCGAGATCACCTGCTCGCCCAAGGCGCTGGGCTCCGGACGCTGGGCCGCGTTGGAGATCTTCAGCTTTCCCGAGCTCGACGTGATCGAGAAATACGTGATGGACTGCGTGCTCAAGGCCGGTTCGCAGCACTGTCCGCCGGTGGTGATCGGCGTTGGCATCGGCGGCACGTTCGAGTATTGCGCCAAGCTGGCCTCGCTCGCGACCCTGCGACCCTACGGCCAGCACAACCCCGAGCCGGTCATCGCCGACATGGAACAACGGCTGTTGCAAGCCGTGAACAAGACCGGCTTCGGTCCGATGGGAACGGGCGGCGATACGACGGCACTTGCCGTCAACATCGAGTACGCCTCGGGACACGGGTTCACGCCGGTCGCGGTCGCCTTCAATTGCTGGATCAACCGCCGCGCCGGCGCGCGGCTTTACAACAACGGCGAAATCGTTCGCTTCGAATGAGCTGGCTGCATGCCGATGCCTGATGACATCCGACTGAAATTGCCACTCTCCAAGGCCGACGTGCGGCAGCTCAACGCCGGTGATTTCGTGCTGCTGGACGGCGATATCGTGCTCACCGCAGGCTTGCCGACGCATGAGCGCATTCGCGAGCACATGCGCACCAACAAGCCGCTGCCGATCGATATTACCGGCGGCTCGCTGCTTCACCTCGGCAGCTATAGCCGCGAGACCGACGGCAAGTTCGACGTGCTCTACATGAACCCGACCACCAGCACGCGGTTTAACGGCTACATGCCCGAGTTCATCCGCCATTACGATCTCCGCCTGGTGGGAGGCAAGGGCGGCCTCGACCACGCGAGCACCGAGGCCATGCGCGAGGTCGGATGCGTCTATCTGTCATTCCTCGGCGGCGGTGCTGCCCTTCACACCGACGCGATCCAAGCCGTGGTCGAGGTGGCGTGGGACGATCTGGTCTCGCACTATCGCCTGGTGAAGCTGCGTGTCGAAGACTTGGGACCATTGGTGGTCGCGATCGACAGCCACGGTCGCAGCTTGTTCGAGGAACTTTCTCACGCCGCGCAGGACAAACTCCCAGATTTGCTGGATGGACTTGGCGCCGGACGCGCCAAGTTCCTGACCGGCGGTTAAATCCACTGCCCGCCCCAAAAACCCACATCATCGGTGCTCTCCAGTGACCCTGCTCCCCACGACTCTCGTCGGCAGCTATCCGCAACCGGACTGGCTGATCGACCGCAAGCGCCTCGCCGATATCGTTCCGCCACGCGCGCGAGCGCGCGATCTCTGGCGCATCCGGGACGAACATCTCGGGCTAGCCCAGGACGATGCCACGATCCTGGCAGTGCGCGACCAGGAACGCGTGGGCATCGACGTCGTCACCGACGGCGAGATCCGGCGAGAGAGCTACTCCAACCGGTTCGCAACTGCGCTCGACGGCATGGACAGCGACAACCCGGCGCAGATCGCTTCGCGAACACCCGGCCGATATCAGGTCGTCCCGCGCGTGGTCGGCAAGCTTCATCGCAAACACCCGGTGCAGGTGCACGACGTCGCGTTTCTCAGGAGCATCACCGACCGGCCGATCCGGGTGACCATCCCGGGGCCGTTCACGATGACGCAGCAGTTGTTCGATGAGTTCTACAAGGATGAGCTGGCGCTGGCGATGGATTGCGCGGCGGCCCTGAATGACGAAATCCGCGAATTGTTTGCGGCAGGCGCCGATGTCGTGCAGCTCGACGAACCCTTCCTCGAGGCACAGCCGGACAAAGCCCGCACGTTCGGTGTCGTGGCGATCAACCGCGCGCTCGAAGGTGTCAACGGGACCACCGCGGTGCATCTGTGCTTCGGCTACGGTGCCCGCGTCAGTCGGAAACCGTCCAGCTATTCGTTCCTGCGAGAGCTCGAGGAGACAAAGGTCGACCAGATATCCATCGAAACCGCGCAGCCGAAACTCGATTGCTCGGCTCTGGCCGACATCACCACCAAGAAAATCATCCTGGGCGTACTTGATCTCGGTGATTTCTCCGTCGAGACGCCGGACATCGTCGCACAGCGCATCCGCAAAGCATTGCCGTTCGTCGCGGCGGAGCGATTGATCATCGCGCCGGACTGCGGCCTCAAGTACCTGTCGCGCGATGTGGCGTTTGCCAAATTGCGCGCCATGGTCGAGGGCGCCGCGCTCATCCGACACGAGCTGACAGGGTCGCGAGGCTGATGTCTCACGCGGCGAGCGCTTGCGGCGGCGCCATGAATTCCGGACCGACTGGATCCTTGATGGTCTGCGTCAGGATTTCGTCGATCTCCGCCATCGCATTGGCATCGATCTGCCAGCCCATCACGTCTTGAATGGGCTCGAGCTGATCCGGCCGGCGCGCACCCCAGAGTGCCACCCCACCCTTATAGCGATCCAGGACCCAGCGCACCGCGAGATGAATTGCGCGGGTCCCGTAACGCTCCTGGGCCAAGCGATCGAGCTTGCTCACCGCGTTCAGATATTGTTGGAAGCGCGGCTCCTGGAATTTTGGATCGGTGCGGCGCAGATCATCGCCGGAAAATTGTGTTTTCGCGCTCATCGACCCGGACAAGAGTCCGCGGCAGAGCGCGCCGTAACCCAGCATCACGATATGCTTATCCTGGCAATAAGGCATGACATCGCGCTCGATCTCGCGTTCAAACATGTTGTAGGGCGGTTGCGCCGAGTGCAGTGGCGCCACGGCGACGAACGCTTGCATCTGCGCGGGCGAAAAGTTGCTGACCCCGATGGCCCGGATTTTTCCCGCGCGGTAAAGCTCACCCATAGCGGCCGCGGTTTCCTCGATTCGCACCTTCGGATCCGGCCAATGCACCTGATAGATATCAATCACATCGGTACGTAACCTGCGCAGCGAATCATCAACCTCCTTGAGGATACGGGCACGGCTCGCGTTGCGAAATGGCTTACCGTCCTTCCAATCGAGCCCAACCTTGGTCGCGATCACCGTGCGATCGCGTCGGCCGCCTGCGGATAGCGCCCTGCCGACAATCTCTTCCGAGTGACCAAAACCATAGACCGGTGCCGTGTCGATCAGGTTCACGCCCTGATCGAGCGCCACCTGGATGGCGCGGATCGATTGTGCGTCGTCCGTGCCGCCCCACATCCAACCACCGATTGCCCAAGTCCCGAGACCGATCCGGGACACTTTCAACGAAGTCCCCGGGATGGTGACGAATTCCATATTCGTCGCATCGGTTTGTTTGTTAGTGCTTGTGTTTATGCTTGATGCCATGGGTCTAGCTCCTTGCAGGTTCGGGCCTCGTGCTCATGCAGGCCATTTGGTGCCGAAGCGCCGAGACGACTTGTCGTCTGTTGCGATGTTTTGTCTGTTTTGCGCAAACACGCTTTAGCCGGGTTGCCCGACGCAGCGCTTTCACAATGGCGCTCTCAGGGATGCGTGGACCATCAGCGCACGGTCGGTGCCGTGGGCCTACCGCCCGCGCCGGCCCCAGTGCTAAAGCCAAATGTCTGCCGATCGGTCGAGCCGGTCGCAAGGCCACCTGCGCCGCCGGCCGTGCTTGTGCCAACAGGCTGAAAATTGGTGAAACTGGTCGCCGAGCCACCGGACCCGGCTGCCGTGCTAAAGCCAAAGCGGATCGTCGGACTGACCGGACCGGGCGTTGCAAGGATCGACGGTGACGCGGCCGGTGATGCTTGCATCAGAAGGAGGCCCGACGGCGCAGGCGACGCGATCATCGGGCTCAATCCGGCGTTGTCGAGCTCAGTGGCGCCCAGCGGGATACCGCTGTTTCCGACCGAGACCGCAATTCCGCCACCCGGCGACGAGGTACCCGACGCCGTGCCGCTCGTCGGTGCAAACCCGCAGCTTGCCGACGAGCCCATTGCACCGGAACTCAACCCCGAGGGGATGACACTCGAGCACGGATTATTACTCGCCGTCGGGTCGAATGGAGCCGGGCTGAGCCCGCTTGGAGATAGCGAAGTTGCACCGAACGGAATACCGACTGGACCAACGGGTGACATCGCTCCAGGTATTCCGAGCGGTGAGGTCGGCCCCATTGCTGGACTATTCGGCGATGGCAGTGCCAGCTGGGCGGAACTCGCCGCACAACCCAGAAGCAACATGATCGAAGCAGTCAATAAGGCGCGCAACAGGGCCTCCATGGCTCTTAGTTAGGTAGGCCATCTGCGCGGCCCCGCTTGTTCGATCTTGCGGCCTTGCCGTGCTTCTTGCGCACAATGGATCAACTCTCAGCGCCTTCGCTCCAAGCGCGTGGTCACATCTTGTTGAGCCGGCCGGCGGCATTCCCTGCGCAACCCGCGACAAACGGAGCAAAGCGCAACAAGCGCCCATTGCCGCCGAGCTTACGTTGGCGGCGACCCGGAGCGGGGTCCTTGCATGTACGACCGGCTACCTGCCACGCCGCACCGTTGCAGATCCCCGCCTGGATGCTGAGGAGGCATCATGAGCAAGAAGCGACTTCTTGCCGTTCTGCTTGCGGTTGCGGCAACATGCGTCGGCGCTGGTGTTGTGCTCCATCAAAGTGATACACCGGCGCCCGCGGCAACGCCGCCGCAGACTGTCCGGGTTCCGGTTGTCGCTACCAAAGTGGTGAGCGGGAACATTCCAATCTACCAGCGCGGCGTCGGGACGGTGATCGCCTACAACAACGTGATCATCCGCAGCCAGATCACCGGTCAGATCGTCAAGATCTCATTCCAACAAGGCCAGACGGTACACCAAGGCGACTTGCTCGCCGAGATTGATCCGCGCCCGTATCAGGCGCAGCTCGACCAGGCGATCGCCAATCGCGATCGCGACCAGGCCCAGTTGGTCAACGCGCAGGCCAATCTCGACCGCTACACCCAGCTCGGAACCAAGGGATTCGCCACGCCGCAGCTGATCGAAACGCAGAAGGCTCAGTTCGCAGAGCTGCAGGCCGCCATCAAATCAGACGATGCGCTGATCGACGCAGCCCGGGTCAATCTGAGCTACACGCAACTCACTGCCCCGATCGACGGCGTTACCGGCATTCGCCAGATCGATATCGGCAACATCATTCATCCGACTGATCCGAACGGCCTTGTCGATGTCACCCAGATTCAGCCGATCTCGGTGATCTTCACACTCCCCGAGGAAACATTCCCCGAGATCCAGGAGCAAATGGCGAAAGGCACGCTTGCGGTCTACGCCTACAGCCAGGACGACAAGACCAAGCTCGACGATGGCAAGCTCATCCTCATCAACAATCAGATCATTCAGACCACCGGCACGATTCAGTTGCGCGCCGACTTCCCCAATGCGCAGCGTCGGCTCTGGCCAGGCGAGCTTGTCAATGCGCGGCTACTTCTGACCACACGGCCCAACGGGCTGACGATTCCCGCACCCGCAATCCAGCAAGGCCCGAACGGCTCCTACGTCTGGGTCATTGGACCCGACGGAACCGCGCAGATCCGGCCGGTCACCGTCGGCCAGATCAGCGACGGTCAGGCACTGATCGATTCCGGGCTTAAGCCCAACGAGACGGTGGTCACGGCCGGACAATATCGGCTCGCGCCCGGCGCACCGGTCCAGCAGCTACACGGCAAAGCCGCGCAAGATCCGAGCCTCAACAGCGCCGTCGAGCAGGCCCTGCCATGAACATTTCAGCCCCGTTCATCCAGCGGCCGATCGCCACCGGATTGCTAATGGCCGGCCTGCTGCTGTGCGGGCTCGTCGCCTACCGGCTGCTGCCAGTCGCCGCGTTGCCGAACGTGAACTATCCGACCATCGCCATCACGGCGCAATTCCCCGGCGCGGACCCGCAGACGATGGCCGCCACAGTCGCAACGCCGCTCGAGCAGCAACTCACGCAGATCCCGGGCGTCACGCAGATGAGCTCGATGAATGCGCTCGGCTTTACCTCGATCACCGTGCAGTTCGAGCTCAGCCGCACCGTCGACAGCGCCGCCACCGATGTACTCGCCGCCATCAACGCCGCGAGCCCGTATCTGCCGGCGGGCATCCCGTTTCCGCCGACGATCCGCAAGGTCAACCCGGCCGACACCCCGATCCTGGTGCTCGGGCTGACTTCCGACACGCTGCCGTTGACGACAGTCGATGCGTACGCGGAAAACATTCTGGTTCCGAAAATATCGGTAATTCAGGGCGTCGGGCTTGTCGGCGTCGGCGGCCAACAGACCCCCGCTATTCGCGTCCGGGTCGATCCGCAGGCCCTGGCCAATCGCGGCATCAGCCTTGAAGACGTTCGCAATGTGCTGGCGCAAGCCAATGTCGATCTCCCCAAAGGCAGCCTCAACAGCACGCAACAATCCTGGACGCTCAACACCAACGATCAGCTCGTCAAACCCGACGCCTACAACAACCTGATCATCGCCTACCGCAACGGCTCGCCGGTGCGCATCCGCGACATCGGTCAGGCGATCGAGGGGCCGCAAAACGATCTGATCGGTGCCTGGTCCAATCTCCGCCCCGCGATCATCCTGGCGGTTCAACGTGTGCCCGGCGCCAACGTGATCGAGACCGTGGACCGCATCAAGGCACTGCTGCCGCAACTGCAGGCCTCGATCCCGCCCGGGATCAAGCTCGATATCATTTCCGACCGCACCCAGACCATCCGCGCCTCCGTGAGCGACGTGCAATTCACCTTGGTGCTCACGGTCGGCCTGGTGGTCATGGTGATCTTCATCTTCCTGCGCAACTTCTGGGCGACGGTCATTCCGGCGATCACCGTGCCCCTGTCGCTGATCGGCACGTTCGCCGCGCTCTACGAGCTCGGTTATAGCCTCGACAATCTCTCACTGATGGCGCTGTCGATCGGAGTCGGCTTCGTGGTTGACGACGCCGTGGTTGTCATCGAGAACATCGTGCGCCACCTTGAGGAGGGCCTCACGCCGATGCAGGCCGCGCTCAAAGGCGCGGGCGAGATCGGCTTCACCATCGTGTCGATCACACTGTCGCTGATCGCGGTATTCATCCCGTTGTTCCTGATGGGCGGCTATGTCGGCAAGCTGTTCCAGGAGTTCGCAGTGGCGATCAGCGTGTCGCTTGTTCTCTCCCTGCTGATCTCGCTCACCCTCACCCCGATGCTGTGCTCGCGCCTGCTCAAAGCCGAAACCGGCAAACACGGCTGGCTCTATCGATTTTCCGAGCGCGCCTTCGAGGGACTGGTTGCCGGTTATGAGCGTGGGCTGCGGGTCGCGTTGCGACACCGGTTCATGACCCTGATGGTCATGTTCGCAACGATCGGCGTGACCGGCGTTCTCTATTACGAGATCCCGAAGGGCTTTTTCCCGCAGCAGGACACCGGCATGATCCTCGGCATCAGCGAGGGGTCACAGGACACCTCGTTTCCAGCCATGGCTCAACGCCAGCTCGCTGCGGTCAATGTCATCCTGAAAGACCCTGCGGTCGCCACGGTCGGCCACCAAGTCGGCCCCGGCGGGCCGGTCGCGGCTCCCAATCAGGGGCGTCTGTTCATTGCTTTGAAACCATTCAGTGAGCGCAACGTCAGCGCCGATCAGGTGATCGCGCGATTGAACGCGCAACTTGCCAGGATCGAGGGCATTCATCTTTATTTGCAGGCCGCGCAGGACATCACCATCGGCGGCCGCCTGAACAAGACGCAGTATCAATACACGCTCACCGATGCCGATGCGAACGAGCTCAATCACTGGGCCGATGTCTTCCTCGACAAGATGAAGAGCATGCCGGAACTGACCGACGTCGCAACCGACCGGGAAAGCGCCGGACCCATGCTCAACGTCACGGTCAATCGCGACGTCGCCTCGAGCTTCGGAATACTGCCGTCGACCATCGACAACACGCTCGATGATGCCTTCGGGCAGCGCATCGCCTCGACCATCTACTCCACCCTCAACCAATACCGGGTGATCCTCGAAGTCGCGCCGCAGTATCAGATGAGCCCGGATACGTTGAGCCGCATCTACGTGAATTCGTCGGGCGGACAGCAGGTACCGCTGAGCACGCTGGTCAACAGCAAGATCACGACCATGCCGCTCGTCATCAACCACCAGGGCCTGTTTCCGTCGGTCACGATCTCCTTCAACCTGAAGCCGGGCGTAGCGCTCGGCGACGCCGTCAACGCGATCCGCCAGCTCGAGCAGCAGAGCGGAAAACCGTTGTCGCTCACGACTGCCTTCCAGGGCAACGCCAGTGCGTTCATGTCCTCGCTCTCGGGGGAGCCGATCCTGATCGCAGCGGCGCTGATCGTGATCTACATCATCCTAGGCGTATTGTACGAGAGCACGATCCATCCGATCACGATTCTCTCCACCCTGCCCTCGGCCGGCATCGGTGCCCTGCTCCTGCTCATGGCGGTGCACATGGATCTCAGCGTCATCGCCATGCTCGGCATCATTCTGCTGATCGGCATCGTCAAGAAGAACGGCATCATGCTGGTCGACTTCGCGATCCACGCCGAACGGAATAACGGCCTCACACCGGAAAAGTCGATCTACCAGGCTTGCATCCTGCGCTTCCGCCCGATCCTCATGACCACGATGGCCGCGCTGCTCGGCGGCGTGCCTCTGATGCTCGGCACCGGCGCCGGTGCGGAGATCCGCCAACCTCTCGGTTACACGATCGTCGGCGGGTTGCTGCTCTCTCAACTGCTGACGCTGTTCACCACGCCGGTCGTTTACCTCTACCTCGACCGGCTGCAGAACCGGCTCTCCGGCAACAAGAAACGCGAGCCCCGCGAGCCGCAACAGATGCACGCCGTTCCGGCTGAATAGATCGCGGCAGCGTTCGGGCTGCAGCAAACAGAAAACCGGTATATGCTGGGAGCGGTGGAGCACTGACATGCCGGTGACGCGTCGGACGCAGTTACTGATAACCGCGATCGGGCTCGCTGTGCTGGGTCCGCTGCAAACAGATGCGCAGCAGGCCAGCACATCGCTCTCGCCCGCCGCGCTGGCGGAGATCGCGCAAGTCGAGGCCGCGATCGACCGCATCGAGGACTCAACGCTCGCGCGGATTGCAAGCCCGCCTGACAATCAGGTGCAGCAGGTCGAGTTGCTCGGCAAGCTGATGCTTTACGACAAGCACCTCTCCGTGAATCACAACGAGGCATGCGCCTTCTGCCACACGCCGGAAACCGGATTTACCGGTCCCGTCTCTGAGCTCAACCGGACGACCGGGTCCTATCCGGGCTCGGTGCGCACGCGCTTCAGCCAGCGCAAGCCGCAGACGCATGCCTATGCGCCGCTCTCGCCGGTGCTGCACTACAACCCCGGCCAGGGTGATCTGGTCGGCGGTAATTTCTGGGATATGCGGGCGACCGGCCGGCGACTTGGCAACCCGGCCGCCGAACAGGCCGAGGGCCCGCCCACGAACCCGGTCGAAATGGGGCTGCCCGATCTCGCCTGCGCGGTCTACCGGGCGTCACAGCGGCCGTATCGCCAGCTGTTCGAGCGGGTGTGGGGCGCCCAGGCCTTCGCCATCGCGTGGCCGACCAATGTGGAGACGGTGTGCAACATTCCCGGTCCGGCTCCCGCCGCCGATCCGATGCCGGTGCATCTCAGTGAGGTCGATCGCGGCCGTGCGGTCGCAACCTTCGACCAGATGGCGCAGTCGATCGCGGGCTACGAGTCCTCCGCCGAAGTGACAAGCTTCACGTCCAAGTACGACGCGGTGCTGGCCGGCAAGACGCAGTTCACCGCACGGGAGCAACAAGGCTACGATCTCTTCCGCGGCAAGGCGCAATGCAACAATTGTCACCGCGACGGCGGGCCGGGCGAGGATCCGCTGTTCACCGATTTCACGGCCAGCAACATCGGCATCCCGGCGAACCCTATGCTTCCGTTCTATGCGGAGGGTCAACGCGATGCGCGAGGCTATGTGGCCAATCCGGCCGGCGCATCATTCGTCGATCTTGGCGTTGGCAATTTCCTCGCAAGCGGTCACCAGCTCAGTCACCCGTCAGCCGTCGACGCACGTTGGCTGCCGCTGATGGTCGACAACAACGGGCGCTTTCAAGTCCCGACCTTGCGCAATGTCGACAAACGGCCCTACCCCGGCTTCATCAAAGCATACGGGCACAACGGCTACTTCAAGAGTCTCAAGTCGATCGTGCATTTCTATAACACGCGCGACACGCTGCCCCGCTGCGGGGCCAACGATCCGGGCGAGGGCACGACGTGCTGGCCCGCGCCGGAATCGAGCGACAACATCAATACCAAACGGGTTGGCCGCCTCGGCCTTAGCGAAGCTGAAGAGGGTGCGCTGGTGGCCTTCATGCAAACGCTGACCGACGGGTTCACCTCGCGCGCTGCGCCGTAGCGCTACAGCAACACAAACGGCAGCATGGTTATGACAACGGCCAAGGCCACCAAAGCCGCGGCGCACAGCAGCGTGACGATCGTGCTGGGAAGATTGTGGAACTTGTCGCCGGCGATGTTCTGATCCGACTGTGCCGGAGCTTCGATTTTCTGCCGAACCGCGCGCACTGGGCGGTATGGCATCGCTCGCCCTGACCGCGACGGTCGATTTGAGCCCGCAGCATCGATCGCGTAACGGGGAGCCGCGCAACGAGATAGATCCGACATGGCCACTCCATCGTCCGTGCCGCCCCACAGGTGACCACAGACGTAAGTGTCCAAACGGACTTGTTCTTGCGACGGATTGCTATTGATCGTTTAAGCTTGCGGCCTAGCGAATGGCCCGCTGCCGTGTCGCAGTCACTCCGCGGCGATGGCCGGCGGCGTCTCGACTTCGTGCAGCGGCGGCTGCTTCTTCTTGCCGGAGAGCCAGTTCTGCACGCGCTCGAGATAAAGGTAGACCACCGGCGTGGTGTAGAGCGTGAGCACCTGGCTGAAAGCGAGGCCACCAACCATCGCGTAGCCGAGCGGCTGGCGCAGTTCGGAGCCGGTGCCGGTCCCGAACGCCAGCGGAACGCCGGCGAACATCGCCGCCGCCGTGGTCATCAGGATCGGCCGGAACCGCAGCAGGCAGGCTTGGCGAATTGCCTCATGGGCCGTCATGCCCCCGGTCGCGCTGCGCCGCGATCGCGAAGTCGACCAGCATGATGCCGTTCTTCTTGACGATGCCGATCAGCAGGATGATGCCGATGATGCCGATGACCGACAGATCCATGTGGCCGAAGTTGAGCGCGAGCAACGCGCCGACGCCGGCCGATGGCAAGGTCGACAGAATCGTCAGCGGATGGATGAAGCTCTCATAGAGCATGCCGAGAATGATGTAGACGACGATCAGCGCCGCGGCGATCAGGATCGGTTCGCTCGACAGCGAGTTCTGGAAGGCCTGCGCATTGCCCTGAAACGTTCCGATGATCGACGACGGCATGCCGATTTCGCGCGCCACCTTGTCGATCGCCTCGACCGCCTGCCCCAACGCGATGCCGGGCTGCAGATTGAAGGTCAGCGTAACCGCGGGGAACTGGCCCTGGTGGGCGATCGACAGTGGTCCCGACCTTGTTGCTGTCGACATCAACAAGAGTGGACAGGGGCACTGGCTGGCCGGTCAGCGGCGACTTGATGTAGAGCCGGTCGAGCGTTGCGATATCTTTCTGCTGGTCGGGCAGATATCTCAAGAATGATGAAGTAGGTCTTGAGCTGTGTGAAATACTGGGTGATCTGCCGTTGCCCGAACGCATCGTTGAGCGTGTCGTCGATCAGCTGCGGCGAGATGCCGAAGCGCGACGCCTGATCGCGGTTGATCGTAATCTTGAGCTGAGGGGCATTGCCGAGCAGATCGGTAGATACGTCGGTCAGCTCCGGCAAGGTCTGCATCTTCTCCATCATCTTCTGCGACCATTCGGCCAGCTCGTCGAAGTTGGAGTCCTGCAGCGTGTATTGGAACTGCGCGCGCGAGATGCGCCCGCCGACGGTGATGTCCTGCGAGGGCTGCAGGAACAAGTTCGCGCCCTCGATCTTGGCCAGCTTCGGCCGCAAGCGGTCGATGATCTGCGAGGCGTTCAACTCGCGTTTATCGCGCGGTTTGAGCGCGATAAAGCCGCGCCCGGTGTTGGCGGTCTGTGCGCCGCCGGTACTACCGGTGAACAAGGCAAAGCCCGCAACGTCCGGATCGGTCTGGATCACGTCACCCATTTTGCGCAGGAGCCGCATCATTTCCTGAGGCGACGCTTCCTGAGCACTCTCGGCGAAGGCGGAGATGACGCCGGTGTCCTGAATGGGAAAGAAGCCCTTGGGAATCTGAATGGCCAGCACCACGGTCAACGCCATGGTGGCGAAAAACACGCAGAGCGTCGCGCCCTGATGGCGAAGGACGATATCGAGGGTGCGCCGATAGAACCATATCAGGCCGTCGAAGCCAGTCTCGATCACCCGATAGACAACGCCGTGCCTGTGGGTCGGCGGCCGCATGAAGCGCGAGCACATCATCGGCGCCAGCGTCAGCGATACGAACGCTGAGACCGCGATCGACGCCGTCACGGTGAGCGCGAACTCGCGGAACAGGCGGCCGATGATGCCGCCCATCAGCAGCAGGGGGATGAACACGGCGATCAGCGAGAACGAGATCGATATAACGGTAAAGCCGATTTCGCGCGAACCCTTGATCGCGGCTTCGAGCGGCGCCATGCCTTCCTCGACATGCCGGTAGATGTTCTCGACCACCACGATGGCATCGTCGACGACGAATCCGACCGCGATCGTCAGCGCCATCAGCGACAGGTTGTCGAGGCTGAAGTTGAGTAGATACATCGCCGCCGCCGAGCCGGCCAACGCCAAAGGCACGGTGACGCTCGGGATCATGGTCGCCCAGAAATTGCGCAGGAAGAGCAGGATCACCAGGATGACCAGGCCGATCGTCAGGGCCAGGGTGAACTGCACGTCCGCGACCGACGCGCGGATGGTCGTGGTCCGATCGAGGATGGTTTCCACGTTGATCGCCGGTGGAATGCGCGCCGTGAGCTGCGGCAGCTGCGCCTTGATCTGATCAACGGTCTCAATGACGTTGGCGCCCGGCTGCTTGAACACCGCCAGGATGATGCCGTTCTTGTTGTTTTGATAGGCAGCAACGTTGCGATCCTGCTGGTCCGCCACGGCCTGACCGACATCGCGCACGCGGATCGGCGCGCCATTGCGATAGGCCAGGATCACGTCATTGAACGGTTCGGCCTCCACCATCTGGTCGTTGGCCGCGATGGTGAAGGAGCTTTTGTCGTTGTTGATCGTGCCTTTGGCGGCGTTGGTGGTCGAATTGACCAGCGTCGAGCGGATATCCTCCAGCGTAATGCCGCTGGACGCGAGCTTGGCCGGATCGACTTGCACGCGGATCGACGGCGGTCGATCACCAAAGATCACGACCTGCGCCACCCCGGGCACCTGCGAGATCTGCTGCGCGAGGAACAGGTCGGCATATTCATCGACCGTGATCAGCGGCAGCGTATCGGACCGCAGCGCCAGCAGGAGGATGGGCGAATCCGCCGGGTTGACCTTGCGGTAGCTCGGCGGCGTCGTCATCGCTTGCGGCAAGGTCCGGCTTGCCACTGTGATGGCGGCTTGGACGTCCCCTGCGGCAGAATCGATATTCCGATTGAGCTCGAACTGGATGACGATCGTGGTCGCGCCGAGCGCGCTCAACGACGTCAACTGGCTGACACCCGGAATTTGCGCGAACTGCCGCTCAAGCGGCGCGGCGACCGAGGTCGCCATGGTTTCGGCGCTAGCGCCCTGCCAAGTCGCTGTGACCTGGATGGTGGGAAAATCGACCTGCGGCAACGGCGCGACCGGCAGGAACGGATAGGCCGCAATGCCCACGAACGCGATCGCCGCCATCAACAACGTGGTCGCGATGGGTCGCCGGATGAACGGTTCGGAGATGTTCATGAGGCGTCCTTGGACGCGATGGGCTGCGGCGAGAAGGTCACTGTGGCATCCGGACGCAGTTTGTAATGCCCGCCGGTGACCACCCGCTCGCCATCGGCAAGGCCGGAGGTTACAACGGTCAGGTCACCGACGGTCGCACCGGTCTCAATCGGCTTTGCCTCCACGGTGTTGTTCGCCCGCACCACCCAGGCAAGCAGGCCATTGGGGCCGCGTTGGACGGCGACACTGGGAACGACGAGCGCGTCCTTGCTGACCTGCAACAGCAGCCGCGCATTGACGAACTCTCCCGGCCATAGTCGCTCGTCATCGTTGGCAAACAGGGCCTTGAGCCGGTACGTGCCCGTCGCCGTGTCGATGACGTTGTCGACGGTTTGCAGCGTGCCGGTGCTCAGCATGTTGCGGTTGTCGCGATCGTACGCCAGAACCTGCACCGATCCGTGGCTCATCGCATCGCGCACCTGGTCGAGCGTCTGCGCCGGAAGCGTGAACACGACATGGCTCGGCTGGGTGCGCACCAGCAGGGCGATCGAACCACTGTCCGAGGGGTGAACGACATTGCCGGGGTCGACCAGGCGGACGCCCATGCGTCCGTCGCTGGGTGCCACGATGTTGGTGTAGTCGAGGTTCGTCTGCGCCGTCTCGATCATCGCATCGTCGGCCGCGATCGACGCCTTGGCGCCGTCCACCTTGGCCTGCTGCTGATCGATATTCTGCTGGGTGTCGAACCCGGTCTTCACCAGCGATTTGAAGCGCGCCAAATCCTTCTGAAAGGCTTCGAGCGAAGCCTCGTCTTGCTGCTTCTTCGCCTTGGCCTGATCGAGCGCGGCCTTGTAGAGCCGAGGATCGATCTTGGCGAGAACGTCGCCCTGTTTGACGCGCTGCCCTTCGGTGAACAGCACCTCCAACAGCTTGCCATCCACCTGCGTGTGGATGCCGACCGTGAACGAGCCCTGGACCGTGCCAAGGCCGGTCAGATAGATCGGCACATCCTGTCGCGCGACGGTCGCAACGCTGACCGGAACGGGAGGCCGTTGCGGCGGGCGTGCGGCGTGCGCCGGTTCTGTTGCCGGCCGCGCCCAGTAGAACGCGGCGCCGCCGGCCAGGAGCCCGAGAATGACAATAGCGAGCGCGGCGCGGCGCCCTCTTCCAGCCTTCTGCCGTCCCTTCGCTCCCACGCTATTCCTCTTCCAGTGCCGAACCAGCTCGCATGCGGCGCACGCGGCTCGTTACCCATCCCACTGTAAACTATTGTTCTCATTATCGTTTTTGCATTGCGCGTAACGTCAGGGCAGACTCCTGACGCCAACACGCGATGGTGTTTACCACACGACGCACTGTCAAATTAAAATAAGGTCATGTTTTTGGCCAATAACGTTGCGTTTCCACCTGTAATTGCGCCGAGCGTTCAATACATTATTCGATGACTTCGTCAGCGCGCGCGACCAGTTGCGCCGGCACTTGCAGACCCATCGCCTTGGCGGCTTTCAAATTGAGGACAAGACTGAGCTTGCTCGGCTGCTCGACCGGCAGGTCGCCCGGGCGCGCGCCTTTAAGAATGCGGTCGACGTAACCGGCGGCGCGCTGAAACTGCGCCGCGAGGTCAAATCCATAGGAGATGAGCCCGCCGGTGCGAACAAACTCAGCCGAAAAATAGACCGTGGGCAGCCGATAGCGCGCGGCGAGCTCGACAAACAGTCCCCGCCGCATCTGGGTGAACGTGTCGGCCGGAACAATCACGGCGCCATCGGGCTGGTGTGAAAAGCCTTCCATCACCCGTTCGATATCGGCTGCGTCCCGGACCGGGGCCGCCACAACTTCCAGATCCAACGGGCGGCCGGCGTCGGTGACCGAGCTCAGAAACAACTTCGACTGTGGCGCGGTGTCCGGGTTGAAGATGATCATGACGCGCTTGGTGCTTGGCGCAATTTCCTTGAGCAGATCGAGCCACTGCCCGGCCATAGAAGCCCGAAAACCGGTGAAGCCGGTAATGTTTCCGCTCGGATGCTCCATGTTGGACACAAAGCCCTGCGCCAGAGGGTCGGCGACCTCAACGAACACGATTGGAATGGTGTGTGTGGCGTCGATCAGTGCCGCGAGGTTCGCTGTCGACGATGCCAGTATGACGCTTGGCCGAAGCGCGACCAGGTCCGCCGCATAGGTGCGGGCGAGCGAGGGCTCACCGGCATTCCAGCGCATCTCGAGCTGCAGATTGCGGCCCTCGCTCCAGCCAAGCCTGGCCAATTCCTGCACGAAAGTTTGCACGTATGATTGGCCCGCCGTGTTGGCGGCAACGCCGTTCATGAGCACGCCGACGTGGCCGACCTCGGACGCCCGCGCCGCCAGCGGCCAGAGCAATCCCGCTCCGATGACGCGTAACAAGTCCCGTCGCTGCATCACGTGCCCCAACCCATTGCCAACAGCATCAACCTTAGCACGTCCAAACACGCCCTGCCTTCATTCGGCCGCGACACTGAAGACGGACCGCTCATCGACGCCACGCAAGTGGCGCATGCCCCATTTTCTAATCATGTCGATGACCGGGATGAAGCTCTGTCCGCTGCGCGTTAGCCGATACTCCACCTTGGGAGGCACCACGGCGAAATCCTTACGGATGATGAGCCCGCCCGCCACGAGCGCCTTGAGCTCGCGGCTGAGCACGCGCGGCGTGACCTCCTCGCTGGCGTCGCCGCCCCGCAGCAGGCCACGCCTGATCTCGCCATAGCGCAATGGCCCGTCCTTGAGATCCCAGAGGATGCGGATCTTGTACTTGCCGCTGATGAGTTTCTGAAACGCCATCACCGGACACCCGTCGCCGTTTCCGGATTTGCGGTTCGCCATCGGCATGCCTCGCTTTCATCCTGCAGTATAGAAGAGGCCCATAGTATCAATTTTGTCCATACTTGTTTGTATGCCCATCTGGCATTTACATCAAGCCGACCACGAACAGGACACCGATAGATGAAACGCTTTCTCATAAAATATCGCTTCAGTGCTGCGTCGCGCGAGGACTGGCATGCGGAAATTGCGCGCTTCATCGCGGCGCTCGACAGCGACCCCGGTCTCAAAGGCCGGATCAGCTATCGATGCCTGCGGGCGCGCGACAGCGACGATTACTATCACCTCGCCACCACTGCGGATGAGACAGCCGCCAAGGAGCTGGGGCAGCGCGATTTCTTCAAGCACTACACCGAGGCGACCAAACGCGCGAGCGGCGGCACAGTCGAGGTGCTGCCGTTGGATGTGATTGCTGAGACGGCATGACGTCGTCCTACTTTCCCAACCCCATCGCGCGCAGCGACTCCTCGCGCAGACTGGTCCACAGCCGGCCGGTGATTTCGCCAAAGCGCGGGTCGGAGACGATGCGGCTGTCGCGCTCGCGCGGCCATTTGGTTGCGACAACATCGATGAAACGCCCGGGCCGCGCCGACATGATGCCGATGCGATCGGACAGCATCGCCGCCTCGTCGAGCGCATGCGTGATCAGCACAACGGTCGCTCCGGTCTCACGCCAGATGCGCAGCAGCTCATCGCCCATGAGCAGGCGCGTCTGCTGGTCGAGCGCGGCGAAGGGCTCATCCAGCAAAAGGATCGATGGCTCCAGCACCAGCGTGCGCGCGATGCACACGCGCTGCCGCATTCCGCCGGAAAGCTGCGCCGGATAGGCGCGTGCAAACGCCGCGAGACCCATGAAGGCGAGGACCTGATCGACGCGGCGCCGCATCTCAGCGCCGGGCGAACCGCGCCGGCGCAGCCCGAAGGCCACGTTGTCCCACACCGTCATCCAGGCAAAGCTCGCGTCTTGCTGGAACACGACCCCGACGCCGTCGGGCACGCTGCCCACGAGCTTGGCACCGTTGCAGAGGATCATTCCGTCGCTCGGCGACGCGAGGCCGGCCAACAAATCGAGCAGCGTGGTTTTTCCGCAGCCCGATGGCCCGACGATCGAAAAGAACTCCCCGCGTTTGATATCGAGGTCGAGCGGACCAAGTGCGTGGACCTCGCCGCCTCTCTTGGCACCTGCAAACGTTTTCGTCACCCCATGCGCCGCAATGGCGCCGCCTCGTTCATCCATGTGGACGCAGCTTACGTTCGAGACCATGCAGCGACGTGTTTATCACAGCGGCAAACAGGAATATCAGCAGCGTCAGAGCGAAGATGTCGACCACGTTGTGGATTTCCATCGCTCGGATCAGGGCAAAACCGACACCAGAGGAGGACGCGAACAGTTCGGCGAGCAGCGTGCCCAGCAGCGTTACAGCGACGCCGATGCGGATGCCGGAGAAGATTTCCGGCAAGGCTGCTGGCGCCAAGATGGTGCGCACCGTCGCGAACCCCGACAGGCGCAGCGCACGTGCTGTGCGGCGATGGATCACCGGCACATTGCGCAGCGCCGCCATAGTGGCGATCGCAATGGGAAAAATGCCATGGATGACGCCGAACGCGACCTTGGCCGAGAGCGTCAGCCCGAACACGAGCAGGATAATCGGATAAAGCGTGATCTTCGGGATCGAATAGATCGTGCCCAGGATCGGATCGGCGACCTCCGCGGCAAGCCGGCTGAAGCCCAACGCCAGACCGATCACAACACCGCCGACGATCGCGATCGCGCACGCCAGCACAAAGGCTTTGCCGGTGTTGGCCGCATCCCTCCAGAAATTGTCGGATTGTAGCAGCACGAAAGCCCGCGAGATCGCCTGCATCGGCGCGGGGATGACATCGGGCCCGACCACCATGGAGAGGGCCTGCCAGGCGAGCAGAAGGGCCACGAGCAGCAGATAGCGGTCGAAGCGGTCGCTCATTGCGCGCCGAAGCGGCGGTGCAGCCGCTTTTCCCAGCTCGCCAGCGCGACGTTGACGAGCGTGACCAGGACAAGCAGCAGCAACAACATGCCGTACATGATGCGGTTGTCGAAATCCTGGTAGCCAAAGGCGATGCGCTTACCCATTCCGGCGGTCGACAGAATGAACTCGCCGGCAACGATCCCAATCACCGTGTACGCGACGGCGAGCTTGACCCCGGTGAGCAGATGCGGCGCCGCCGCCGGCAATCTGATCAGGACCAAGCTGCGGACGGATCCAAGTCCAAGCACGGCCGCGCTTTTCATGAGCACCGGTGCGACCCGATCGAGGCCGCTCAGCGTATTGACGATCATCGCCACGACACCCACCAGAACCCCCATGGCAATCAGGGCAGCGCGACCCACGCCAAACGCGACGATCAGCAACGGGTAGAAGACGAAGACTGGAACCGCGTAGTAAGCCGCCAGCAGCGGCTCGACGGCGCGCCGCAGGCGCGGCAAGGCATGCAGTGCAGCGCCGATGCCAAACCCACCTACGATTGCCAGAACAGCGGCCAGCGCCGTGTTTACGATGGTAAAGACAATATCCGCGTTGAATTTTCCGGTCTGCAAAATCTGCGTTAGCGCACCAATCATTTCGGTCGGCGGAATCATCGTCATGCGGTTGATGATGGACGCTCGGCAAAGCGCCTCCAGCAGCGCAAACGCCGCAAGCACCACCAGGATGCGGATCACCGTAGCTCGGGCCGGCATATTTGCAACACCCTTACTGACCTCGTCCTTCGAGACGCACGCGGGCAACGCCCGCGTGCTCCTCAGGATGAGATCCTAGAGACTCAAAAATTCCGCGGCATGTCCTTCGGCAGGAATTCCTGATCGATCAGTGCTTTCCAATCGACCGGTTTGTCGACCTCGCCGACGATCTGCAGGCCTTCCGACATCTTGTCGAGGCCGATCTTCTCGAATTCACCATGCGTCCATTCGCCCTCGTAGCCGAAATATTTCGGGAAATAAGTCGCGACTTGCTGAGGCTCCTGCTGCCAGACCTTGGCGTAGATCCGCATCGCCTCATCGTGATTGTTGTAGATGAAATCGACCCCGCGGCTGCGGACCGCGATCAGCTTGCGCAGCAGCTCCGGGTTGCTCTTGGCGAACGTACGCGTGGTGATGCCGACGAGCCACGTCATGCGCGGGATGATGTTGGCGAACGGGAGCAGCACCCGATATTTCGAAGCGTCGAGCGTAAGTGTCGGGTCGATCATCGGCGCGGCCTGGATCGCGCCGGTCATCAGCGCCGTGATGCCGGGCCCGAAGCCGCCCGTTGCCACCGGCTCGACCTTGCCGGTCAGACCGGTTTCCTTGAGCGCGAGCCGCAGCAGGATTTCGCTGGTGGACTTCGGCGCCGTATACCCGGCCTTCTTGCCCGCAAGATCCGCCATTGTTTGGATGCCGGATTTGGGATCGGCCACCAGCGCGATCTCGCCGATATGACTGCTGGCGCTGTTGACGATGACGACGTCAAGCCCCGCGCGCGCCGCGGCCAGCGCGGCTGAGGTCGCCACTTCGCCGTACGGGAGATCACTCGCCAGCACGTTGCGCAAGGTCGTGCCGCCCCCTGCCCCAGCGATGATTTCGTCAATCTTCACACCCGCATCGGCGAAATAGCCTTTCTCCATCGCTACTGCCCAAGGCAGGCTCGCGGTGACCCGACCGTATTGGCTGACGGCAAGCTGGAACGCCTGCGCCGGAATGTTGATGAGCGCCGCACAGAGCGCCAAACCGAGCATCGCGGCAAGCCGTGCAACCATGTGTGTCCTCCCTGTAGTGGCTATTTCAACCCCACAAATGCGCGCTCGCAAGCCGCGCGCCTTCGACCAGCGCGTCGAGCTTCGCCCAAGCTACGTCAGGATGCACTTCATCGCCAGCGCCGGACGTGCCAAACCCACAATCGGTGCCGGCGATCACCCGCTCGCGGCCCACCACACCGGCGAACCGGATCAGCCTCTGCGCCACCAGCTGCGGGTGCTCGACGAGATGAATACAGTGTGACACGACGCCCGGGATCAGGAGCTTGCCGTCGGGCAAGCGCGTGTCCTCCCACACCTGCCATTCATGCTCATGCCGCGGGTTGGAAGCTTCGATCACATAAGCACCGGCACGAATGGCCAGCATGAGATCGACAAAATGCTTGAGCTCAAAATCAAATGCGCGCGGCGCGATGTTGACGCTGTAACAGGTGTGGAAACGGACCCGATCCTCAGGAATGCCCCGCAACGCGTGGTTCACCGCTTCGACGCGCAGCGCAATGAACTTGCGGCACTCCTCGATCGAAGCGCCCGGCGTGCGGTTGTAGTGGGTCGCCATGCGCGGATCATCAATCTGCAGCACAAGCCCCGCATTGACGATCGCTTTGAACTCGACCCGCATGGCATCGGCGAGGGCCGCGAGATACTCCTCGTCTGACGCGTAGTATTGGTTCTCGTAATAAAGCTCCAGGTTGGACGGCGAGATCGCCGTCATGAACCCTTCGGTCACGTCGACCCCGGACAACGCCGCTTTGAAGTTGGCGATGTCGGCCTGCAACTCCGCTTCGCCCACGTATTTGATCGGCCCGGAACAGATCCACGCCTTCGGCCGCACCGTCCGCTTGGCGACGAGCATGCCGGACCGCGCCGCCAGCATCACTTTCATGTCCTCGTAGGCGGCCGGAAATGCCAGCGAGTCGCGCGTTGCCCCGCGGAAGCGGACCGGACTGTCGATCTCGGTGAGGCCCGACAGCCGCGCACGCGCATAAGCCATCCAGCTGACTTTGCTATGCTCGCCGTCATTGATCACGTCGAGCCCGACTTGCGCCTGCCGTTGCGCGATCTCGTTGATCGCGCGCGAGACGCGCTGGTTCAGGGCTTCGGGGCTGTAGGGCTGACCAAGCTCCTTGGCATTGAGAGCATCTACGAGGTCCGCGGGGCGCGGCAGGCTCCCCGTATGAGTGGTCAGGATTCGGTCAGTGCTGGTTCGCATACGGCCAGATGCATAGCAGATGTGTGGACCAATAGTCGCTATCCTGGGTGACAAACCAGCTTGCGTCGGTCGCACCAGCTTGGTCACCTGATGCGGCTTGCAGCGTCGGAACAGTGGAGAAATCTCCATGGCCAAGACCATCTTTCGCGCCGACCACTGCGGCAGCCTGGTACGGCCGGCGCAATTGCGCAGCGCACGCCTCGATTATCGGCGCGGCCGCATCGGCGCAGCGCAACTCGCCCAAATCGAGGACGCATGCATCCTGGCCGCCTTGCAGCTGCAGCGCGATGCTGGCCTTGGCATCTTCAGTGACGGTGAGTTCCGGCGCGACTTCTGGCTCTCCGCCGTATCGGATGAGTTCTTTGATGGAATGGATAACGAAGGCATCGATTACGTCCGGCATCCTTATCTCAAGGACAAGGAGATCAAAGATGCCGATTACTATGTGCCGCCCAACCCGGTCGCCAAAGGCAAGCTCGCGCGCAAAAAGCGGATCACCGCAGACGAGATCAAGTTCCTGAAGGCGCACGCGCCCGGCCCATTCAAGATGACAATTCCGAGCCCGGTAACGCTGTCTCGCTCATCCTATCGGCCCGGTGTGAGCGACCGGGTGTATCCGACCTGGCAGGACTTGTTCAACGACTATGCACGCCTGGTCGCCGACGAAATCAAGGACATCGTCAACGATGGGGTCACCTATGTGCAGCTCGATGCCCCGCACTACACGCGCTTTGTCATTCCCGACCGTCAGAAACAGCTGACCGACCTGGGCATCGACATCAAGCAGGAATTGGAGATGGCGATCGCGGCCGAGAACCTATGCCTGCGCGCGGCCAAGCGCCCGAATGTCACGACCGCGGTCCACGTCTGTCTCGGCACGTTCATCCTGGGACCGCAAGGTCCGCTCGGTGGCGCCGGCGAGTACGACGATTCGCTCGTCGGTCACCTGATTGGCGCACTCGATGCCGACGTGTTCTTGATCGAATACTCCGAGCGCACCGGCAGCCTCGAAGCGTTGCGGCAGGTGCCGAAAGGCAAGGTGATCAGTCTAGGTATCATCAACACGCGCGATCCACGCGTGGAGACGCCGGATGAGATCAAATATCGGGTCGACGGCGCGGCCAAATACATCCCGCTTGAGAACCTCAGCATCTGTCCGAACTGCGGCTTCTCCGGCGCCGCCGCGGACACGTGGGTGACCGAGGATATCGAGAAGCGCAAGTTCGCGGTGCTGGTCGAAACCGCGCAGCAGATTTGGGGATGACCCAAAGCGGCTCAAACTCGTCATTGCGAGAAGCGAAGCGACGAAGCAATCCAGAGCGGCCGCCCGAATTCGTCATTGCGAGCGAAGCGAAGCAATGACGAATTCGGGCACGGTGAGCCTACAGGCTTGATCCGCGATGCCTGCGACAGCTCAGCCAGAAGGTCACGTGTGAGGTAATCAACGCGATGACGATGAGAACGCCGACGGTTGCGGCCATTGGTAGTCCCCCTTCCCGTTTTTGTTGGACGCAATCTGACGAGAACGACGGCCAAGGTCAACCCTGTTTTCTACGCCGTGCTCCGGCGGCTGAATAAGCAATTGACGAACTGATGTTTGTTTGATCACACCACGATTGGTAAATTGGTATGGATGCTCGTCCGTTTTGTTAATTGATCCTGAACGTCGTGTTCACAGAACAGAACGATTTCGAATGCTATTCGTGTTGCCTGGGGCGACTGCTCGTAACGAGAGACGAACTCGATGATCACAAGATCATTCTTGGCCGCGGCAGGAATTCTGGGCACGCTGCTCTGTGTTTCGGTTCCGTCCGGATCCGCCAGCGCACAGGGCAACGTCGAAGCCGAGGTCATTGGCTTGCACCAGCTGTGCAACCAAGGCGACCGGCGCGCGTGCGTCCGATTCGGCATTCTCATCGGCGAAAACCGCCAGCGTCACGCCGACTGGCGCCGGGCGCACGCTGATTGGTTTTGGTGGGAAAGATAAGCTCGGGTTCCCCACTGTCATCCAGCTTACAGCCCCGTCGCCGGAGTGACCCGGTGACGGGGCAATCATGATTTTCCTTGTGCGGTTCATTCGAGCGACGCGACGCATTTCGCGCCCGCTGCGCCTGCGCTATGGTATGCCACGGCGGTGCGGCGGGAGAATCCAATGATCAAAACAGCGTTGGCGCTGATTGCGCTCCTGGGGGCTGGCGCGGTTCTCGATGCTGCGCGGGCGGAATGCCTGATGTGTCGCTGCATCTACGTGAGCGAGCTCGGGGGCGCACCGATACGGACATCGGGCGCGTTCCCGGCACGCGGCGCCCCGGAGTGTAGCGCGACTTGCAATGACCGTCGGCTTGACTGCCCTTATGTCGGGGCGTGCTACCAGGTCATTGGCCGATATCAGGTGCTTGGCCGGGTGCCCGAGAACCAGTGCCCCAATCCGCCGCCCTATACGCGACCTTTCAACCGCGGAAGCGTTTTCTTTCCGGGCTGACCCGCAATTTTCTCCAAGTACCCGTGCAGACCTGCCGCTACTTCGTGAACCTCGTCCCGCAACGGCGAGCTTCATCGGTGATCGCAACGTCTTTTCTCACCGCCCTGCATAGCCCCGATCCGGCACCTGACCGGGCAGATCAGCTCAGTCTCTATGGCTGGCTGATCGGCGACTGGACCATGGACGCCGTTGTCTATCGTGATGACGGCACGGAACACCGTGGTTCCGGCGAAATCCATTTCGGCTGGGTGCTGGAAGGGCGCGCCATCCAGGATGTCTGGATCCTGCCCGGCGTTTTCTATGGCACGACGTTGCGGGTCTATGACCCGGGCCTCGATGCCTGGCACATCCTCTGGAGCGATCCGTTGCGCCAATTCTACACGCGCCAGATCGGGCGCGCGCACGGCAAGGACATTGTGCAGCTCGGCAAGAACGACAAAGGTGAGACCGTCCGCTGGAGCTTCACCGAAATCACACCGGCTACATTTTGTTGGACCGGTGAGCGTTCGGGTGATGACGGCCAGACCTGGCAACTGCAGGCCAAATTTCTGGCGCGGCGAGGATAACCCTTAACCGCTTGATCCCCCCCTGTTTGCGATTACCATGGCGCCAGCCGCCGGCGGCAGAGCCGACCAAAAGCGCGGCACGCAGAGAGGAAACCCAGGGAGGATGACGTGCAAGCGCGTGCGATTCATCTCGCCTTTGTGTTGTTGTCACTGATCATCAGCGTCTCCGGAAGCGCCAAAGCCGACGAGACCGATTATCCCGCGGCTGGCCGCTACATCACGGCCATCTGCATGTTCGCGCCCGGTTCGGGCGCCGATATCTTCGTGCGGTTCTATGCCAAGAAGCTGCAAGACGTCGCCGGACAGACCGTCGTCGTCGAGAACAAGCCCGGAATGCAGGGAAACATGGCCACCGAATATGTGGCCAAATCCAAGCCGGACGGCTACACGATCTTCATCGCGCCGGCGAGCTCCATTCTGGTGGCGGGGCCGTTTCTCTACAAGAAATTGAACTACGACCCGATCAAGGATTTCACGTCCGTCACCACGCTCGCCAAGCTTCCGTTCGTGCTGGTGGTGCCTCCCGATGTCGGCATCAACTCCGTCCCCGACCTGGTGGCTCGTCTCAAGCAAAAGCCCAACAACGGTTTCTATGGCGACGGCTCGACCGTGGGGCAGATTGCAGCCGAATTGTTCAAGGCGCAGTTCGGACTCAATACCACCGAAGTGAAATACAAGGTCGGGCTCGACGGCATCAACGACCTGATGGCGCATAACCTCGATTTCATGTTCATGGACCCGGTCAGCATCAAGGAGATGGTCGCCACTGGCCGTCTCAAGGCGCTGGTCATCACCGCCGCGCAACCACTGGCAGCCCTCCCCGGCCTGCCCGGCGCCGCCGACGTCGGCATCAAAAACATGGACTTGATCTCGTGGTGGTCGGTGCACGTGCCTGCCAAGACCCCGCAGCCGATCGTCAACAAGCTCACGATCTGGTTCAATCAGATCGCTGCCAGCGATGACGCGAGAAAGTTCCTGTCCAATCTTGGCTCCGACCCGCTGATTGGTTCTGCACAACTGGTCGACGACATGATTGCCAAGGAGACCGCGGAATGGCGCGAATACGTCAAGATCGCCAAGATTGAACCGCAGTAGCCCCGAATAGGAAGAGGCCCCGGGCACAGGGGAGCCCGAGGCCTCTGGCAAGACCGACTGCCTCGCCGACTTGCGCTCCACATAGTTCGTGAATGTGTCTCCTGCATTAAGCCGCGCGAACGCAGAACACTAAATCCCCTGCATGTCACCGGGACGCCACGGTTTATTACCGAAGGTTCATCCGGCACGACCCGATCACATCTTGACGAGCGCGTCGCCGGCGGATTGACCCGAGCCATTTAGGTTGATATCAATCTATATGCACCGAACCAGCCGCGGAGGAGGAGAGCGATGAAGCTTTATTACTTCGACACGCTTCAGCCACGTAAGGTCTGCGCTGTCGCAAAGTATCTCAAGGCGCCCGTGGAGTATGTCTACGTCGATCCGCTCAAGGGCGAACTGCGGTCACCGAGTTATCTCGCACTCAATCCCAACGGGAAAGTCCCGACCCTGACCGACGGCGAGCGGACGCTGTGGGAGGCCGACGCGATCATGTGCGCCCTCGCCGCGCAGATGAATTCAGACTTGTGGCCGCACGATGCGCGTCACATAGACGTCATCCGTTGGTTCAGCTGGAATTCCCAGCATTTCAATCGCGCCGGTGGCGCGCTCTATTTCGAGCACATGGTGAAAGCGCGTTTCCGCCTGGGCGAGCCCAATGCGGCGGAGGTCGAACGAGCGTTGCAGGATTTTCGCGGCTATGCCGGCATCCTCAACGATCATCTTCGGGGAAAACGCTGGCTTCTCGGCGATTCATTGACGCTCGCCGATTTCTCCGTCGCGGGAGTCCTGCCGTTCGCGGAAGGCAGCCGCATGCCGCTGCGAGAATTTCCTGAAGTGAGCCGTTGGCACGATCAGCTCAACGCAATCGAGGCGTGGCGCAATCCTTACCCTGCGCGGCAGCAAAACGCGGCGTGAGCTTTCTCTGGAACCTCATCCTGAGGAGCTCGCGCGCTCTGCGCGCGAGCGTCTCGAAGGATAGCCAAGAACGCAGGCCGTCATTGGGGCCGTCCTTCGAGACGCCTGGACCTGCGGTCCAGGCTCCTCAGGACGAGGGCTGCTAAAGATAGCCCGGATTACCGCGCGCCCGCGGTTGCCGTCGTGCGCCAACCTTGGTGATAAGTTTCGCGGGCCTGCTGGCCGTAGGGCGTCGGCCCGACGATGACGCGCATCTCCATCTGTTTGTGGCGCTCGACGGTCGACTTCTTGGTGCCGCCGTTCTCTTCGCCCCAGATCAGCGTGAGCTCGGTGCCGGGCTTGGCATATTGCTCTTCGACGAAGCCGAGCGACAGCATCTTGCGTTCGTTGAAGCTGTAGCCACTGAACATCGACGCACCGATGACCTTGCCGCCCTTCGTGACCGAGTCGAATGAGCTCGACGCATAGTTCGACAGCGGCAGATCGATGAATTTGTAGTTCTCACCCGGAGGCGCGAACATCGACTGCAGCACTTTGTTCACGTCCTGATCGTTCCAGGCAAACGTCACCTTCTGACGGTGGACCTTGCCTTCCATCGCCTGCAACGCTTCCTTGCCGATGAAGTCGTGATCGAACTTGGTGAACGACGCGTAGCCGAGCTCGTGCGGCGTGGTGTAGTAGTCCTCGATCTTGTCGGAGACGAAGCTGCCACCGAGCGAGGCGTTCGCTTCGTAGCTGGTCCCCGGCAGCCACTCCCGGTACGCCTTCATCTTGTCGCCGGTATAGACCGCCGGCACCGGCGACGGAATCCAGCCGGACTCCAGCGTGTTGGTCGCGTAAGCGCGGGCGCCGACCGCAACGATACCGGCATCCTTGCCGGCTTCGAGGATGGCGTTGCGGATCTCGTCGACTTCGGCGTAGGGCCCCCACACCTCGAGACCGGGCGCGCCGGCCATGCCGTGGCGCAGCGCCCGAACCTTCCGGCCAGCGATGGTGATATAGCCCATGTTGAAGAACTTGATGTCCGGCATGGTCCCGCCGTTAAGCTTGCGGATCACCTGCTCGGCATTCGGCCCCTGGATCTGATAGCGATAGAGGCTTCGTACGACCGGCTTGCCCATCGGGCGCGACGGGGAGCGGTCATCGTAGTCCGTCTCAACGTCGTAGCCGCCGGTCTTGGCGTGGAACTGGATCCAGTTGGCGGTGGGATTTCGCCCAACAAACACGAGTTCGTTTTCGCCAAGATAGAACAAGATCCCGTCGCCGATGACATGACCATCGTAACTACACGGGGCAAATTGCTTGGCTTTGTCGACGGAGAAGTTCTTGAACGAGTTGGTGGCCAGGTGGGACAGCAGCTTGAGGGCATCGCGCCCACGCACGTACAGATTGACCATGTGGTGGGACTGATCGAAAAGCACACAGCTTTCTGCCCACGCACGCTGCTCGTCGCGCCAATTGGAGAATTCGGGGGCGACCACCGGATACACATAGGCCCCGATCTGCGAGTTACGCATCATCTTGACGGGGTTGCCGGAGGCTTTAAGCGCCTCCTCCAAATTCTTGTAAGCCATGCTGTCCTTTTCCTCCAATGACAAACGCCTAACGCGCGCGCACGATAGCGCGGTGCCGCATTGACCGGAAGTTCAATACGCGGAGCGCGCCCCGAGTCAACAATTCGAGACGCCGCAGCTCCTCACAAATTTCAAACTGAGCGCGTTATCGGCGCCGCGCCGCGGGCGTCTGTTGCAGTGTCGCGGTGACCGGGTTAGGCTCGATGGTCGGGCTTTCCGACGAATACCAATTCTCTTTCTTCATCGTCACTTTGAAGGGAACGGTCACCGAGTTGTATCCGGTAAGGCCGAAGGTCACGCTGTAGTCACCGGCCTTGTCTGGAGGCTGCAGTGTGCACGGGGTCTTGCAGGTGCCGCCGCTGGACATGCTCGCGCTCGCGCCGGTGGGCGTCGACTCGAGCGAGACCTTGGCCTGATCGCCACCCAATCCAGGAATATTGGAACAAGCCGCCAAAGCGGAGCCGCACAAAATCAACGCCAATGTGTTGCGCACGAAATTCCCCCGATTCTTGCTCGCCGCCACCCTTACACTAGGAAGTAATGCCTTGGTCCGCAACTCAATTTCGCCGGGCGGCCCGCGAGTGCCGTCGATGTCATTGCTGCACCAGGTGTCGCAATAGCGCTTTGCCTCGTATTTGCCAATTGCGGCAGATGCTATGGTGAGGCGTTCCCGGACAACGGGAGCACTGGAATACAACCGCGAAAGGGTCAGTTTCATGATTATGCCTGCGATGCTCCTCACCAGCCTCGGCTTGGTCGTCCAGGTAGCCGACGCGGTTCCACGATATGACATCCGCCGCACGTGCCGCGCCGCCGTCACGTTGGCGGCGGGCAGCGAGGGCCGCACGGTCGAGAGCTGCATGGCGGGCGAAGAAGCGGCCCGCAAGGATTTGGAGAAGCAGTGGGCAAAAGTACCGGCGCCCGAGCGCACGCAGTGCGTTGGTACCGTAGCGGTTGGCGGCTCGCCGAGCTATGTAGAGCTTCTCATCTGCCTGGAAATGATGCGCGACTCGCGCACACATCAGCAAGATGAGCGGGCCAAGGCGCGCAACCCCGCCGGCCTGACTCCACACAAAGGCCTGACCAACTGAAGGAAACGCAATGAGGATTACCCGTCGGGAGGGACTAAAAGGACTGGCAACGGCTGCTGCCGCAATCGGCATGCCGGCGATTATTCACGCTGAGGAGAGCGAGATTGTTATTGGCGCACCGAATTCGCTGACCGGTGGGCTCGGCGAAGTCGGCACGCGCTATGCCTGGGGCGTCCAGATCGCCGTCAATCAGATCAATAAGGACGGCGGCATCAAGTCGCTGAATGGCGCCAAGCTGAAACTGGTGATTGCGGACACCAGCTCCGAGAATCCGACCCAGGCCGCGAGCGTCACCCGCCGGATGATCGACCAGGATGGGGCTGTCGTCATCCTCGGTGCCGGCGCGAGCGCCATGACCCTCGCCGCCCAGGTCGAAACCGAGAAGTCGGAGATTCCGCTCATCACCGGCTCCTATGCGGACGGCATCGTCAACCGCGGCTACAAATACACATTCAAGCTCTCGCCTCAGGGCGGCGCCGTGTGGAACTGGTCGATGACCAGCGGCTATGAGATGTGGAAGGACGCCAAAGGCAGTCCGCCCAAGTCGGCGCTGATCTTCATGAGCAACGATGCGGTCGGGCTGGTGGTGCAGAAGCAGCTGCCCGAGCACGCAAAGACGCTCAACCTGGATGTGCCGTTCTCGCAATCATTCCAGATGGGATTGAGCGATCCTTCCGTCGCGGTCGCGCCGATCCTGCGCTACAAACCTGATCTGATCTTTCTCGGCGGATTCACCAACGACATTATCCTGATCATCAAGGCGCTGCGCGGCGTCGGCGTCACGGCACCCATCTTCGGCGCCGGTCCCGCCGGAACCGATTCCGTTGGCCGAGGTCTCGGCGCAGCAGGCGACAAGTTCTTCGCTCCCGCTGATGTGGAACTGGGACCTCACGATCCCGGGCAACAAGGAACTCGTAGCAGCCTACAAGGCCGCCTACCCGTCCGAGCCTTATCCGCCGGCGAACGAGCAACTCGGCGCCGGCTATGTGGCCGCGCTGGTCTTGCAACAGGCGCTGGAAAAGGCCGCATCGCGCGACCCGAAAAAGATCCGCGACGTCCTGGCCGCGATGGAGTTCGACAAGCTTCCGTTCCCGGCCGGCAAGGTCAAATTCGGCGACAACGGCTTGAACACCTACAACCGCGAGATCCTGGGCGAGTGGATCAAACAGGAACTGCGGACCGTGTGGCCGAAGGAGAACCAGGTCGTAGCGCCGCTGTTGTGAGGCGCAGGCGCCAAGGCGCAAGGTCATCTTAGGACCTCATCCTGAGGAGCATTCGCGCGTGAGCGCGGATGCGTCTCGAAGGATGGCCAAGTGCACCAGCGTCGCCTGTGGCCGTCCTTCGAGACGCCTTGGCCTTGCAGGCCAAGGCTCCTCAGGACGAGGTGCCGAGTTCTACTCCGCCAGCGGCACCGGGTTGTTCGCCGGCGGATCCACACTGAACGCGCTTGCCGTCAGGCACGTCATGGAAAAGCTGCCCGTGGTCGCGACCACCGCCACCAGGTCTTCAAGCCCCACCGCCGCCAACGCCGTCGCGTAGGTTTCATCGCTCAAGCCCTTGCGGGCGAGCAGCTCGTTCGCCACCACGAAGCAGGTTCGCTCGCGGGCATCCGCGAGCGCCGGCGTCGTACCCGCATTGATCGCGTTGATGATCCCCTGCTCGATCCCTATCGACAGCGAGTTGCGCACCTGCGCATACCACGGATAGCGAGCGTTCCAGTGCCGGGCGACCACCATGTTGATGATCTGCTGCTCGCGCCGTGACAGCGGCCCGTCGGCGAGGCACGAGCGCAAATTCTGGCACGCCTCGAACAGGTTGGGCAAGCGGATGTAGGCCGTGTAGGGGCCACCGACAATGCCGGTCGTCTGCTTGGCTGTGTCATAGACGCGGCCCTGTTCGGGATTCATCTCGGCGCGGTCGAGAACTGCGATACGTGTCATGCGACGTCCTTCGGCTCTGTCGGTTGGTTTTACTGGCAGCTGTTGCGAGGGCCCGATTATGCGCCCGTCGGAACCGAATTCACCAAGTTTCCGTATTGACAAAATTATAATAATAAATATTATAAACGGGTTTTCCCCGGCGATCTTGAAGCCGAGCGAGGATGCGGTCCGCGGAGACCGACTGTCGAAGCCGTCTTCGCTTCCGCATCGGGCTGTTTGACAAGTGAATCAGTATTGTCGGTATAGCCCCGATCCGATGTGTACGGCCGTTCCCGACTTTCTGGCCCAGCGCACATGCCCTGCATCCAATCCGAACAAACGGTCATCTATGTCATGTATGGAAGAAACGTCATCTATGCGGGAGCGGGAGTTTGCGCGCGAGCCCGCAATGGCTGGCCTGCATCAGACGGACGAGCGGTCATCTATGTCACCTATGGACGAAACGTCATCTATGCGTGATCGAATGCAGCGCGGAGGAATCTCGTCCCAGGCGTAGCGGAACCGCCTTGCCCTGATTTCAGGTCGTCCCGCGCAGGCACGCGCGCCCGTGCACCCATGAATTCGGGCGACGAGTGTCATCTATGTCATCTATGGGAGAAATGACATCTATGCGGGCGCCGTCATCTAAGCGCGAGCCCCGCCGCTCAACCGCGCGTGATGAGGTCTCTCGCGCTGATCACATGCAGGTGTGGCCCAGAATAGGTCGGCCGGGTGCGGAGTCGAGTGTGGCATGAGCCGCTTGCGGCTTCCCGTTCTCGACAGGAGAGTTCCATGAAGATCTTCGCAACCGCGATCACCTATGTGGCGATCCTGGCTTCGCCGGTCTATGCCGCGACCACGCACCCGCACCGCACGATAGCGCTGGTCAACCGCCCGGCAGGCCATCCCCCCGTTATGCAAAATGGCGGCGTGTTCCTGCTGGAAAACCGACCGCACGCGGCCGCCCCCCGCGTTCCGGACTTCCAGGATAATTTCAACGTCGATTACTGATGCACGTACGCAAAGCAAAGCCCGGCGGTGAGCCGGGCTTTGCATATCGTCTGTGCCGTTACTGATCGGCACGCTGCAGCAGCGGCCGCAAATCGCGGATGTTCGACACCTCTTCGATCGCCAAGACCGATTGGATCAGCCGCTCCGAGGCGTCGCGTCCGATCACCGGCAGGATGAGGTCGCGCGCCTTCTCGATCACTTCATCGCGCGACATGGGATTGCGTGGGGTTCCCCGCACCGCAGTCACGCGTTGCGATAGCCGCCCGCCATCGGCGAGTTCGATCTCGACGATGGCCACCCGCACCGGCAGCAGCTTGGCCAACTCCTCATCGCGTACCAAGTTAATCTTAGCACGTTCACGTAAGGCAGTTGCCTCCTGCATGCGCTGTTTGTCATGCGCCGCCTGGAACGACACCGTTTTGTCGAGCAGCATCACGGCGAGCATGTGCTGCAGGCAGATGTCAGGAATGTCCCGGTTGTCTACCACGGCGGCGACCGACGGGGCGAGGCGCACGGTCACTCGCTGCACCTGGTCCGCTTCGAACGGGCGTTTGGCGCGGATCGCCGCGACGGCATCGAGTGGGCCCTGAATCGGCGAGCCTACCGTCCATTTCTTGATGTCGGTCTCGGCGATCTCATAGCGCTGGCCGAGCGCATCCACGAGGCGAGTTGGATCCGCCTTGGGTGCGTACGCGGCAAAGAAATTGTCCGCGCCGGAGAAAATGTCATCAACGCCGTTCCAACCAGCGCGCACCACCAGTGCTGACGTGACACCGCTGCGCGCCGGCTTGCCGGCGAACACGAATGCCTTCTCGATGTGATCGGTGTCGCGCCGCCAGGCGATGATCCCGGATGACTGCTGCGCCGCGTAGTCGAGGGCCCAGCGGATCTGCTGCGCATCGAGGCCGGCGGCGCAGACCGCGGCGGCGGCAGCGCCAAACGTTCCAGCAATACTATGGGTGCTCAGACTGCTCTCATAGCTGAACGCGGCACCGCCCATCGCCATGACGACACGCGTGCCGATGTCGTAGCCAAGCGTCACGGCGTTGAGAAACCGCACCCCGTCGATCGCGAATTGCTCGCCGGCCGCCAGCGCGGCGGGAACCACGGCGCAGCCCGGATGGGAACGCGATGGGTTGTGCGAGTCGTCGGTTTCGTCGGCGTGCGCCATGACCCCATTGGCGAGCGCGGCATCGCCCGCCGTCGCGGTCAACGTCGTGCCGGCGATCGTCGCCACGCTCGTTCCGGCATAGTCGCGGACGTAACGCTCCGCAGCCTGGCCCGGAGCAAGCTGCGAACCGGACAGCATCGCTGCGAGCGTATCGAGCAAGTGATGCTTGGCATGCTCCACAACGTCCGCCGGCAGCGGGCGTGTTCGGGCCGATGCCATGTAGGTGCTCAGCGCCTCCATGATCGCGCCGGGGCCAGCCACCTGGGCAAACACGGAGCGCGGCCACACGACCGAGGCCAACGCCGCGCCGGCAACAGAATGGAGAACATCGCGTCGATTTATTGTATGCTCCTGCCGCGCCCGCAACGTCGGGGCCGCGCCGAGGGAGGGATTATATGCGTTTCGAGCGCCCAACAGTCATTGTGCTCGCGATCACGATTTGGCAACTGGCCGGTAGCCCGGCCCCGGCGCAGGACGCGCGAAAATATATCACGCCGCAAGATCAAGTCGTCGTCATCCGGGCCGGGCATCTGTTTGATGCACGCGCCGGCAAGATGCTCGACAATCAGCTGATATCGATCAAGGGCGACCGTATCAGCGCGGTCGGAGCGGACGCACAAATTCCCGCCGGGGCACGCGTGATCGACCTGAGCGCGATGTACGTCCTTCCCGGCATGATCGACAGCCATGTTCACGTCAACACGGGCGGCACTACACCGGCGCAGCGCGCGCTGATCGCGCTCGCCAACGCCCAGGCCGATCTCGACGCCGGCTTTACGACCGTGATGGACATGGACTCGCGTGGCGGCTTCAACACCGTCGACCTGCGCGACGCGATCAATTCCGGAATGGTGCAAGGGCCGCGCATGCAGGTGGTCGGCCAGTCGATCAATCAGCGCGCCACCAACTATTATCCCGACGCGCATCCCGACCCGCTGTATGGGCGCTACTACGACAGCTTCACCGAAACCAAGAACGTCAATTCGCCCTGGCTCGCGCGCGCGGCCGTGCGCGAGAACAAGCTGCACGGCGTCGACTACATCAAGATCTACACGACCCAGGATTTTGTCGGTCCCATGCACATGTGGCGGCCCGATGGCACCCTGGTGAACAGCCCATCGCTGACCTTGGAGGAAGTCGAAGCCGTGGTCGACGAGGCGCACCGGCTTGGCCTCAAGGTTGCCTGTCACACGTACGGCGGCGAAGGAATGCGCAGTTGCCTGACGGCCGGCGTTGATGCGCCCAACCATTTGCTCGAGCTCGACGACGCCGGCGTACAAGTCCTGTTACAGAAGAAGCTTCCGTTCGTGCCAACGATCGACGATCTGATCGCGCTCGAGGCCCCCGACCTGCGCGATACCGGCGGGCGAAATTCGCGGCTGAAAATGCTCGAGCAGGCCGTGCGCCGGGCGGTCGCTGCGGGGGTGCCGATCGTGTTTGGCAGCGGGGCCACGTCGCGCGAAATCCCGCATGGCAAGCAGGCCAACCAGTTCGCCTATTACGACAAGTGGGGGCTCGGGCCAGTGGGAGCGCTGCAGACGGCCTACCTTCCTGCCGCCCGCATGCTCAACTACGACTGGGACGGCCAGATCGGCAGCCTCGAGCCGGGGAAATTCGCCGACGTCATCGCGGTGTCCGGAAACCCGACAACAAACGTGAGCGAGTTGGAACACGTCAAGTTCGTGATGAAGGGCGGCCTCGTCGTACGCGACGCCATCAGTCAGCCCGCAGGCTTGGCGAGCGCGGCGAAGTAAACGGGCTCATGCTCCACGCGCGCGGATGGTGAGGAACCCGGACTTCACGCGTTCGACAAGCCGGGGCTTCACCATCGTTGCCAGCAGTGGGGCGACGCACCACCCGAGGACGAGCCACGGCATCACTGCATAAGCTCCGGGCTGCGGTGGATAGACGTTGACCCACATGGTGAAACCGATCGCAATAGCCCCAAGCATGGGAATGAAGAGCATCCGCTGGTCGCGCGGGTGCTTGGATCGCAGCAGCGTGCCGGCGGCACTCGCGGCCACAAGCAGATAGGCCACAAGCAGAGCCAGCGCCCCGATCGTGGACGCCCAGAAAAACGCGTCGGAGCCGGTCGCGTGGAACACGCCGCGCATCAGGCCGTAACCCACGACCGCGCTTACAAGAACACAAACGGCCGCGTTTCTGGGCGTGCCGCTGATCTTCGAGACGCGGCCGAGCGCGGTTCCCGGCGCGAGGTCGCGGCAAAGCGCAAACAGAATGCGCGAGGATGCCACGATCGATGCCAACCCGCCGCCGAGCGCCGAGGCGATCGCCAGCGCGTCGAAGAGATCACCGGTCCAACCTCCGAAATAGCGCGCGGAAAGATCAGCCAGCAGCGAGGTCGAGGCCGTGAAGCGCGCCACCCCGGCTGCATCGGTTCCAAATCCAAGCGTTTCAGCCGCGGCGACCAGTGTAAACACGACACCGGCGCCGATGACTGTACCGATCAGCACCCGCGGAATCGTGAACCTCGATTTCTTTACCTCTTCGCCGAGCGTCGCCACCTGCTCGAACCCGGCAAACGACAGGATCCCGAAGGACAAGCCCATCGCGATGGATGAGACGCCGACACCGGCGGTCGGAACAAATACATCGCGGATCGGCGGATCGGCCTGGGGTCCATATCCTTCGAAAACGCGCCACAGCACCGCCACGGAGAGCAACACCATCGCGACGACCGCGACGCCTTCCAACAGGATCAGCACAAATCCGGCGCGGTTTGCCGGGATTATGCTGAGCGGAGCGAGGATCAGCACAGCGAGCATGGTGAGCGTGAAGCTCGACGCACCGTCCCAGAGATGCATCCGCGTCAGCAGGTTGGCGGCAAACAGACCGAAGCCGCCGACTGCTCCGATGGCAAAGCAGAGATAAGTGCCAAGCAGCGTCCACCCCGCAACGAGGCCGGCGCGCGGCCCGAGGATGGCGGCCACGAATCCATACGCGGAGCCGGCGTTCGGATGCTCGCGCGCCAGCCGCGCAAAACACCAGGCGACCAGCAACACGATGACGCCGGATGCCGCGAACACCAGCGCAACGACGCGGCCAACGTGCTCGGCAGGTTCCTGCGGATTGAGATTCATGCCCATGGTCGGCGCCATGCCGGCGACCGCAATGGCGATGGCATCCCAGGTGCCGGCGCCCTCGAACAGGATGGCGGATGGGTCGGTCGGCGCGTGCGGTTTTGTTGAAGCCATTCCAATCACACGGCGCGCGAAATAGACGCCGCCCCCAGACGTTTGCTGCATCGATCGTGCCCACTGACGGATGCCAGCACCACGGCCGCCAAGTCACCGTTGATCGTGATATCCTCGCCGGTCAGAAAGTAAAGCCGGTGGCCGCGCAGCTCGGATATAAGAAGCCGGGAGGGACGTCGATGCCCACTGAACGCGCGTACTGGTTTCCAGCGAAACGATACGGATGGGGTTGGGGAATTCCGACAACCTGGCAGGGATGGCTGGTTTTGGCCGCGTTTGTTGTTCTTTTGATTATCGGCTCCATCGTTCTTCCGCCCGGCAAGCAAATTTGGCACTACTTGGCTTACGTGGCCGTACTCTGCGTACTGCTGATTGGCATCTGTTGGCTCAAAGGCGAACCGCCGCGCTGGCGGTGGGGCGAAGATTAGTCCGCGTGCGCGTGCGCCAGGGCGACCAGAAACCGGCGACCAAACTCATGCGGGAACTGGTCGCCGCGATTCATCAGGACCACCAGACCGAGCTTCTGAGCAGGAACGAGCCCGATATAGGTCGACGAATTGTTGAGACCGCCGGGCTTGTCCACGACGACGGTCCCGTCGTGGTCCTCGACCTCCCATGCCATAGCCTGCGCGTGATGCGGATCAACCTGGAAAACGGCACGCTGCGTCAGTTGCATTGCGCGCCGCAGCCACGGCTCGATCGGCTGTTCGCCAAGATTGGCGGCCAGCAATCTTGCCAAGTCCCAGGCTGAAGAGAACATCTGGCCGGTGCCCGAAAAATCGTAGTAGGTCTGCTGGTCGCCGGGTTCACCAACCGGCTCACCAGTTTGGGCATAGCCCTGTACCGCGCGGCGCATGAGCGCTGGGCCAAGCTCCGCGCGGCCGTCGAGTCCGCGCCGCGGTATTGTCGTCGAGGTGAGACCGAGCGGGGCAATCACCTGGTCGTCAAGCAGAGCAGCAATCGGCCTGCCGAACTTGCGTTCAAGCACCAACTGCAGCAACACATAACCGGCATGCGTGTAAATCCGCTGCTGCCCGGGCTCCTGATCTTCGCTGGGCTTCCACGCGTTGAGTATGCGAAAGAACTCAGCCAACGTATAGGGCTGCGTGACCCAAGGCGGGTGGTCCGCTGGCAGGAGAAGCCCGGACGTGTGCGTGGCAAGTTGGCCGACGGTTACACGCCGGATATCGCCGCCCTGTTGCAGCTCGGTTACGTATTTGCTGACCGGGTCGTCGAGGGCGAGGTCACCTCGCGCAAAGGCCTGGGCTACTACCGTTGCTTCGAAAACCTTGCGGATCGACGCGAGGTTGAACAGTGAGTCCGACGTGATCGGCCGCTTCTGCGCGGCATCGGCCCAGCCATAGTTGAAGAATAACGTTTGCCCATCGATCCGAACGGCGACAGCTGCGCCACCGATGCCGTCACGCGGAAGATGTGGTTCGATTTCCTGCGCAAAGACGCGCTGCACCATCTGACCATGTGCGGCCTCGCCGGTTCCCATCATTGCCAGGGCTCCCGCGAACAACGCGACGCGGATGGCCGTCGCAAAGCAGCGCAGCAGGCACATGCGCTTGGAGGCATCATCACTCCGCAGTGTCACGACGATCTTCACGTGATATGAGCCCGCGGTGAATTGGAGGTATCGTTACGTCCCCGTACAATGCTTCGCTGGGCTTTACGGATTTGTTATGTCGTCGGATCGCGTTTTGTGCGAAGAGTTCGCGGGGCGTCGGACACCACACACTCGCCTGCATCGGAGAAGGTACATCATGCGAACCGCATGCCCCAAAGAGGCGTTCACCGCCGGGCTAGCTCTCGTTGCCCTCGTTACGTCTTCAGCCTTCGCTGCTGATCAGATCCCGAACCTGAAGGGCAAGTGGGTGGGAAAAACCCACACCATCGTGGCTGGTGCCGGCGCGCATTGGCCGTCGAACAAAGGTACGTTCGACAAGCCCGGATTGTTCGAAAAGGACCTGGTGATCGAAATCACCGGTCAACAGGACAATCGGTTCTGGGGCAACCAGACCCTCTCCGGGAATGGAGAGATGAGCAGCGATGAACCGATGATCGGCGAGATCGCAGGCCCCGACTACAAAAGGATCATTCTTGTCGACACTGATGGCGCTCTGCACGGTCAGTTGGACGACGCCAACACGCTGTCGTTCTGCTACGAGCAACCCGGAGGCAAGACGACGGCCAGCGTGGTGAGCTGCTCCCAACTCAAGCGCGCCCCCTAAACGTGCAGGTTGACAATCGCACCAGGATGTTCTCTATTTGTTCTAGTCAGGACAGGAGCGGCTGATCGCAAGTCGAGGCGCAGGATGGAAACCACGGCCACCATCCTGCATGCGGATCTCGACGCTTTCTATGCGTCGGTTGAGCAGATGCTCGACCCGTCTCTGCGTGGAAAGCCGATTGCGGTCGGGGGCGGCGTGGTGCTCGCCGCCTCCTACGAAGCCAAAGCATTCGGCGTTCACAGCGCGATGCCGGGGTGGCGGGCGCGCGAGCTCTGTCCCGACCTGATCTTCGTCGACGGACACTTTGGTGATTACCAACGCCTCGGAGACGCGGCGATCGCCGTGCTCAATGATTTCACGCCGCTGGTCGAACGCATCTCCATTGATGAGGCCTTTGCGGACGTCGCCGGCTGCACGCATCTGTTCGGCTCGCCCGCCGAGATCGCCGCCACCGTTCGCAAGCGGGTCCGCATGGAGCTCGGCCTGCCCATTTCCGTCGGCGTTGCGCGCACCAAGCATCTCGCCAAGATCGCATCGCAAGTGGCTAAGCCCGACGGTCTCGTGGTGGTCGATCCCGCAAGCGAGCTCACGTTCCTGCACGCCCTGCCGGTGGAGTTGATGTGGGGCGTGGGCCCGGTCGCTCGCGCACGGCTCGCGGAGATCGGCGTGCGAACGATCGGGCAGCTCGCCAACACACCGGGCTATTCGATCGAGCGGCTGCTCGGTCGCGCGGCGTCGGAGAAATTCGCGGCGCTCGCGTGGAACCGCGATCCGCGAGAAATCGCGACGCACCGGCGCGCGCATTCCGCTGGCGCCCAGTCGGCGCTCGGGCGCAAACCGGCGCAGCCCCGCGTTTTCATCCCGACGCTGCGGCATCTGGCCGACCGGGTTGCGAGCCGGCTGCGCGCCAAGTCGCGGGTTGCGCGCACGGTGACCGTGCGGGTGCGGTTCGCTGACCTTCGTTCAGTCACCCGCTCGGTCACGCTCGATGCGCCGATCTCAGCAACGGTGATCCTCGCCGAGATTGCCGAAGAGCTGGTGCGGGCGGCGCTGCGCGAGCATCCTGAGGAACGCACGATCTCGTTGCTCGCGATCTCCGCATCGCAACTCGCGCAGGCCAGCGACATGCAGCTTGATCTGCCGCTCGGGCTTAGCCGATGAGGGCCGCAGGCCGGGTGCACGCGCGGGATCGCGCGCTTCCGGGCCGATCGCGCGATCGACCGCATCCGCGACCGGTTCGGCTGGGAGGCGGTCGGCTACGGATCGGTCGCAATGGGGCTGTCGCGGTCCGTTCCGGACGCGTTCCGCGAGCTTGCCGAGAAGGAGCTCTAGCGTTCGGTGTTCTGCGGGCGGCGTGTGCATATTCGCCATTGACTTTGAGCGGCGCCTGCAGTCGAACTCACAAAAAACAAATCCTGGAGGGAACACGATGCTGAAAATCTTAAGTTGCTGCGCCCTGATCGTGACGGCCGTTCTGTGCGGACTTGCGCCCGCCTCCGCAGAACCGGTGAAGCTGCGCATCGGCTGGGTCGTCGCCGGCGCGGACGCGCCGTTCCAGCTTTTCGGGCCCAAGGGTGTCGCGACGCATGAGAACGTGACCTACTCGATTGAAGGAATCCACTTCAACGGCACGCCAACCATGATCACGGCGCTCGCGACCGGTGAGATCGATCTCGCGCCTTTGGCCTACTCGAGCTTTCCGCTCGCGGTGCAGAACGGGCACATGGATGATTTGAAGGTCATCTCGGACGTGTTCCAGGATGGCGTTCCGGGCTACTACAGCAACGAGTTCATGGTGCTGAAGGACGGCCCGATCAAGACGCTACAGGATCTCAAAGGCACGGTGATTGCAACCAATGGCGCCGGCAGCGCCGTCGACATCGCGATGCGCTCCATGCTGGTGAAGAACGGCATCAACCCCAAGAGCGACGTGACGGTCATCGAGGTCCCCTTCCCCACCATGAAAGCGCAGCTGCAGGAAAAGAAGGTGACCTTGATCTCCTCCGTGCGGCCGTTCAGCGCCGATCCGGAGCTGCGGGCGATGGCCCGCACGCTGTTCACGCAGCAGGACGCGATTGGGCGCTCGCAGATGATCATCATGACCGGCCGCGCTCCGACGTTGCAGAAAAATCGCGCGGCCATCATCGACTTTCTTGAAGATCATATTCGCGAAGTGCGCTGGTTCATGGATCCGGCAAATCACGCCGAAGCCGTGAAGCTCTTGGCCGACTTCACCAAGCAGCCGCCGGCGCGGTTCGAGAGCTGGGCGTTCAAGAAACAGAGCGACTTCTATCACGATCCGGCCGGCCGGCCGGACGTCGCGGCCCTGCAGGCCAACATCACCGAGACCAACAAACTCGGGTTCATCCCGCAGCCGATGGACGTGCAGAAATACACCGACCTGAGCTACGTGGACGCAGCAAACGCCCGGATGAAGTAGCTCCACGGGCCCTCATCCTGAGGAGCATCCGCGCTAGCGCGGATGCGTCTCGAAGGATGGCCAAAACGGAAGCCTTGCCTAGTCGCCGTCCTTCGAGACGCCTTGGCCCAACAGGGCCAAGGCTCCTCAGGACGAGGTCCGTAGCAACAACAAACTCAATACCGCGCGTTTCCCGGCGTGCGCGGGAACGGGATCGCGTCGCGCACGTTGGCGAGCCCGGTGACGTAGGCCATGGTGCGCTCGAAGCCGAGACCAAAGCCGGCGTGCGGGACCGTGCCGTAGCGGCGCAGGTCGCGGTACCAGCCGTAGTGCTCCTTGTCGATGCTGCGCTCGGCCATGCGGGCATCGAGCACGTCGAGGCGCTCCTCGCGCTGGCTGCCGCCGATGATCTCGCCGATGCCGGGCGCGAGCACATCCATGGCGGCGACGGTGCGGCCGTCGTCGTTGACCCGCATGTAGAACGCCTTGATGTCCTTCGGGTAGTTCATGACGATCACCGGCTTCTTGGCGTGCTTCTCGGTGAGGTAGCGCTCGTGCTCGGACTGCAGGTCGATGCCCCAGCGCACCGGGAACTCGAACTTCTCCTTGGCTCGTTCGAGCACCGAGACCGCTTCGGAATAGTCCATGCGTACGAATTCGGAAGTGACGATGCCCTCGAGCTTGGCGACCAAACCTTTCTCGATGCGCTCATCGAAGAACGCGAGATCGTCGGGCCGCTGCTCCAGCAATGTCTTGAGCGTGAACTTGAGCAAGCCTTCGGCGAGATCCGCATCATCGGACAAGTCGGCGAACGCGATCTCCGGCTCGATCATCCAGAACTCGGCAAGGTGCCGGCTGGTGTTGGAGTTCTCGGCGCGGAACGTCGGCCCGAATGTGTAGACCTTGGTCAGCGCGAGACAATAGGCCTCGACGTTGAGCTGGCCCGACACCGTGAGAAAGGCTTCGCGGCCGAAAAAATCCTGGGCAAAGTCGATACCGCCCTGCTGCGTGCGCGGCAGGTTGGCGAGATCCAGCGTCGAGACCCGGAACAGCGCGCCGGCCCCCTCCGCATCGGAGGAGGTGATGATCGGCGTATTGACCCAGAGGAATCCGTTCTCGTCGAAGAAGCGATGGATCGCATTGGCGAGCGTATGTCGCACGCGGGTGGTTGCGCCGATCACGTTCGTGCGCGGGCGCAAGTGCGCGACCTCGCGCAGGAACTCGAGCGTGTGCGGCTTGGGCTGGATCGGATAGGTCTCCGGGTCGTCCACCCAACCGATCACCCTGATGGCGCTCGCCTGCATCTCGAACGGCTGGCCCTTGGCGGGCGACGGAACGATCGCCCCAGTCGCCTCGACCGCGCAGCCAGCCGAGAGTTTGAGGATCTCGTCGGTGTAGTTCGCGAGCGTGTTGGGCGCCACGACTTGCACCGGGTGAAAGCACGATCCGTCGGACACGTGCACGAACGAGATGCCGGCCTTGGAGTCGCGCCGGGTGCGCACCCAGCCCTTTACCGTTACGGGTGAGTCCTTGGGGGCATAGCCGGCCAGGATCTCGCGCACACTGAATGCTGTCTTATCCATCGGTCCCAACCTGACTCCGATCACGGGAGGTTGTCCAGTTGTACCGGCAGACATGCCCAGCAAACGTCTTGCCTAGCTTCCCGCGGCTGACGGATAATCCTGCCCGATAACAATTTTCACAGGGAGGCAAGCGTGGCCAAGGTTCGTATCAATCGGCGTGACGCTTGTAAGATCATGACCGCAATCGGTGTCAGTGGGGTGTCCGGTGTTCTTGGGCTGCGGCCGCAGGCCGCGCGCGCGGCGAATGCACCCGCTTACAATCCCGGTGGCGAATACGAAGTGTCGGTGAACGAGGTCGAGTTCCGACGCAACTCCGCCGGCCGCATGCTGATGGCCCGCATCTATCAGCCGAAGGGCTCAGGGCCATTCCCAACGGTGCTCGACCTGCACGGCGGCGCCTGGAACAACAAGGACCGCCACGCTGAGGAGCCGATGGATCGTGCGATCGCGGCAAGCGGCGTGCTGGTGGTCGCGGTTGACCTCACGTTGGCCTCGGAGGCGCCCTACCCGGCCAGCGTCCAGGACGCGAACTATGCCGTGCGCTGGCTTAAGCTCAATGCGCCGAAATGGAACGGCAGCCCGTCCAACATCGGCGTGTACGGAAGCTCGAGTGGCGGCCATGTCGCCGAGTTGCTGGCGCTGCGCCCGCACGACGAGCGCTACGGCGCGATCCCGTTGCCGCAAGCGCCGGAGGTCGATGCGACCGTGGCTTACGTGGCAACGCGCTCGCCGATCAGCAACACGTTCGCCCGCTATGAGAATGCCGAGCGGCACAATCGCGCGGAGATGGTCAAGTTCAACAAGATCTACTTCAACCCGTGGGAGACGATTCACGAAGCGAACCCACAGGAAATCCTGGACCGGCACGAAAAGGTGTCGCTGGTTCCGCTGCTGATCATGCAGGGCGCGCTCGACGACAACGTACTGCCCGAGGTGCAGGAGAAATTTGCCGCCACCTACAAGGCCGCGGGCGGCATCTGCGAGTTCCATGTGTTTGAAGACAGCCCGCACGAATGGGTCGCAAAGGACGGCCCGCAGACCGACAAAGCGCGCGCCATGGTAAAGGCGTTCATCGCCCGCCAGCTGCAGGCTTGAGCTCCGTGAACGACAGCACACACGCTCCAGCACCTCGCTTCGACGCACCGGGACGCGGTCGCATCTACGACAGCATCATCGAGACGATGGGCAACACGCCGTTGGTGCGCATTGCCCGCCTCTGCAAGGCCGAAGGTATCGCGGCCGACGTATTGCTGAAGCTCGAGTTCTTCAATCCGATGGCGAGCGTCAAGGATCGCATCGGCGTCAACATGATCCTGTCGCTGGAGAAGGAGGGCAAGATCAGGCCGGGCGCGACGTTGATCGAACCGACGTCGGGCAACACCGGCATCGCACTCGCCTTCGCCGGCGTCGCCCGAGGCTATCGGGTGATCCTCACCATGCCGGACTCGATGTCGATCGAGCGCCGCAAGATGCTGGCCTTTCTCGGCGCCGAGCTCCACCTCACGCCGCGCGAGCAAGGCATGAAGGGCGCGATGGCGCGGGCGCAGGAGTTGCTGAAGGAAATTCCCGGCTCGGTGATGCCGGGGCAATTCACCAACCCGGCCAATCCGGAGATCCACCGTCGAACGACGGCGGAAGAGATCTGGCGCGATACTGACGGCGGCGTGGACATCATCGTCTCCGGCATCGGCACCGGCGGCACGTTTACCGGCGTGTCCCAGGTGCTCAAGCCGCGCAAGCCGACGCTGAAGATGATCGCCGTCGAACCGGAGCTCAGCCCCGTTCTGTCGGGCGGCACACATCATCCGCATCCGATCCAAGGGATCGGCGCCGGCTTCATTCCCGACGTGATGGATACCAAACTGATCGACGAAATCGTCACCGTGAGCAACGACGAGGCGATCGGCACGTCGCGCAAGCTGGCAAGCGCGGAAGGCATCCCGTGCGGGATTTCCAGCGGCGCCGCTTTGGCTGCAGCCTTCAAAGTCGCGCGGCGGCCGGAGAGCGCCGGCAAGATGATCGTCACCGTGATCCCGGATTTCGCCGAGCGCTATATCTCAACGGTGCTGTTCGAGGGTTTAGGAACCTGACGCCAGCTTCTCCAGGCGGTCGGCGAGTTGCTGCAGCTCCCAATCGCGCGCCAGCGCCGCGGCATTGTCCCACGTTGGCGTCTGGTCGGAGAGCCGCGGCAATGGCGCCTTGGTATTCATGGTCGCAATCGCGCGAAACAGCCGCAGTTGCTCGGCCTGCTTGGGAAAAAGTCCAGCCTTGAGCACGGCCTCGAGGCTGCCGTAGCGGCGCACCAGGTCGGCTGCGCCTTTCGGTCCGACACCGGCGGCGCCAGGCAGCTTGTCAGACGGGTCGCCGCGCAGTGCGATGAAATCCGGGACCTGCCTGGGGTCGACACCGTAGCGTTCCTGAACTTCCTTAGGCCCGATGCGCGCAGGCTCACCACCGCGAACGGGGTAGAGGATCGTGGTCGCATCGGACGCGAGCTGGAAGGAATCGCGGTCGCCGCTCGCCACCACCACCGTCCCGCCGCGCCGTTCCTCGGCGGTGGCCGCGGCCGCGAGAAAATCGTCGGCCTCGTAGCCTGCCCCCTTCGCGTTGGCGAAGCCGCACGCCGTCACGAATTGGGGGATGACGTCGAGTTGCTCGACGATCGCCTCATCGAATTCGCGACCGCTCTGGTACGCGGCAAATCCTTCGTGCCGATAAGTCGATGCCGTGAGCGTATCCCAGCCGACCAGCACCGCGCGCGGCCTCTCCGTCTGGTAAAAGCGGAGCAAATAGTTGGCGAAGCCGAGGATTGCCCCGGCGGGCTTGCGCCCGCGGCGCATAATGGTTTTCGGCAACGCGTGATAGGCGCGATGTGCAAACGAGTCGCCATCGATCACCAACAGCGGCCGACCGGGCGCAGCTTTTTTTCTGCCACGCGACGCGGAGCCCGAGACTCGCGTGGTCCGCACCGCTCGCTTTTTACTTGGCAAGGTACTTATCGAACCATGCACTCACCTCGGCGAAGTGCGCTTTGCTCTCTGGCGAGTCGGTCGCGATGTTGTATTGAGCGTGTGACATGCCCTCGAACACGAGCAGGTCGGCGGGGACACCGGCATCGCGCAGCTTGCGATGCACCCGCACCGTATTGCTGAGAAAAAGATCACGCGTGCCCGTCGTCAAAATGGTCGGTGGGAACCCGTGCATGTCACCATAAATTGGCGACAGCTGCGGGTCCTTCAGGTCATGGCCGTTGGCGTAGAGCTTGGCCGCGTCGCCGAGCCACCCTTCGTTGCTGACCAGAACATTGTCCACGGTGTCGTTGGTGAAATAGGTATCGCCGGTCTTGGTCATGTCGGACCACGGCGTTCCCGGCGCGATGGCGGCCGGCAGCGGCAACCCTTCGGCCTTGGCGCGCAGCACCATGGCGAGCGTCATGCCGCCGCCGGTCGAGGTTCCGAAGATCGCAATCTTCTTCGGATCGGTGGTGCGCACGATCTCCTTGTACACGGCCATCGCATCATCCATGGCGGCCGGGTACGGGAAGTCCGGGGGCATGCGGTAGTCGAACCGCGAGCACGAATGCTCGACCACATGTGCTCAAAAGACCAGGAATTGCGCTGCGCCATCGAGCTGATAAGCGATCACAGCACAAGCACTTCCTCGCAAAATCGTCAGCCGTACGTTGCGACGTGTTATGATATTAATGTAAGAAATGCGGGGCTCGATGCTTTGAGGCCAGCCGTCCGGCTCGCCATCAAGACGACGCAAGGTCTAAAAGTCCTCAAATTCCCGAACGCCAAGCTTATCGAAAGAGCCGATTCGACGGGCACTTCCGCATATTTTCGTCAGCCAGGCGGTGAGGTTGATGTAAGTTACGAATACGCAGCCAGATTTGAGGCGCAGGCCGGCGACGTATCCATAACGATGTTCTGCCGGGACGAGCCGCCAAAGGACTGGCTGGGGATCGAATCCGTCTTCACGCCGGGCAATGAAATCGTCAACGGTCGGCCGCGATGACGATGTGGGACCAGGACCGTCAGCCAGCTTTAGCGCCAAATAGATCGAGATCGCCGATAACGGCGACATCGGCCTGCAACGTCGAGGCGAACGTTATGTGCGCGTCGGGCCGCGATCTGTCGTTGAGGCGCGCAAGGGCAGCGACAAGCTGCAGGCGAATACAACAACGCCGCCGACGTTCCGCGCCAATCCGTGCGCCTGCACTACGTGCGCGGGCGCACCCGAACTGACGTGGCGCGTCGCTCGTGTCGATGAATGGCTGCGCGCGCAGTACCATCAACAGTATCAACTAGTCGATACTCCGCAGCTGCCAGGAAGAGGGCACGACTGCAAATCTCTACAAATCCGCAGAAATGCGCGATTCAAGCGCCGCCTCAATCGGTGGATCGCCCGCTGCCGATTTGCAGCGAAAGGCGCCGCGGATATCCATCGCGGATCCCAAGAACATCCTGCGACCATGCGTCGCGCGTCGCGTAAGCAGTGGTCGACGCCGACGATGGTCGAGGTTCCGGGCCTGTGGTCGACGCCATCGCTCGTTGAGCTCGTCGCGGAAGAGGCCAAAAGCAATCGCAACACGGTAGGCCGGGTCAGGGTCAAGCTGCAGGAGTTCCGGCACGTGTCACTCAGTGACACGAGGAAAGACACCAAAGGTCGCAAGCAGCCTGCCAAGAAGGTGAAGGCGGCCAAGCCTAAGGCCGACCGCAAGCAGGTGGAGGAGATGATCGAGCGCCAGACGTGCGCCCTCGCAGCCATCGCCGCCCGCGAGGAGCAGAGACAGAAGCTGCCCGCCGAGGCGGCCCGGATTGAATTGAAGCAGCTCGACAACGTCACGAAGAACGCGGACTTCGGCGCCGACGTGATTGTCGAGAGCCCTTCGATCATGATGACTGATCCGGCCCGACACTGTGCCGACAGCGTCCGACGATGTGGACAGCCCGCTGGATGTCCTGTGTGCCGAATGGGCGCGAAGCAATCTGAAGTCCCGGTTCGACGCGCTCGAGCCGGCCGACCAAGTCGCGTTCTTGGCATATCTCAAGAACGCGATCAGCTACAACTTAGTCGATACGTTTACCCATATTTTAGAGGGCGCCGCTTGGCGCCCTTTTCTTTTGGACATTTTGCAAAAATGACTATCAAACACGACGCCGAATTATCGGCATGGGCGGGCCAAGCCTCATGGGCGGATCCCGTCACTGACCACACCTGCCGCCTTTGCATTCACTGGTCCCCGCCCGGCGAGCGCGTCTCGCGCACCCGGTGCGCACCTTTGGCAACAAACACGAATTCGCGCCGCGCCCATGCCAGATGGCGCGACAACTCAATCACGAGATCAACGCCTCCGTGCCGCATTCTGCGCAGGCGTGTTCCCGATTCCAAGCCAATTCCGCGCCGCCTCCTGTTTGGGCGAAGCACACGCGGCGGGACAGCTAATCAATACGAGTTTCCTAGTTTGCCGCGATATGCGGCCAAGGAGCGTGGCGGCGCCACATATCAGCCGCCAATATAGCGAGTTTTATTATGTCTGCGATTATTACAAAACTTCAGGCAGCGCCTGATCCGTTTGACCCGGAAAACCTGCGTCTCGACCAATCATTTGTTGAAACGTCGGGAGTGAAGAAATTGTTGACTACCGTTCCGGTGCGCAAGCCAAACAATCAGGATTTCGTGCGTGTACATTCGGACGAAGCCTACCGCCTACCTGCCGCTATCATCGAGCTGAAGGACGACCGCGAGGTGTATCTGGTGTTGCCGCACGTGGCGCATCAATTGCCCGGCGAGTGCGCGCCGGTCATTCTTTACACGGCCATCAACCGGCAAGGCGTTGTGTTCTTGTGGCCGGTCAAGCTGCCGGCTGCTGACGGCAAGGTCTTGGAATGGCACCGGTCTGCAGCGGAAGCTGCGGAGCGCGCCATGGGCAACTGGATTCGCGTCAAGGCTGACATGGCACTCGGCGCCTACGCTATGTACGAGGCCGTCTCAACAATCCCCGATCCAATCTGGCCTACAGCGAAGCTCAAGGACCTGCTGAAAATCGGGTTCAAGGATCGGCTGGTTGATAGCCTTGACCATCCAGTAATCAAGCGGCTGCGCGGCGAGAGCTAATCAGCAGCAATGCTTGACCTATACCGGGAGGTGTGGGCGGTTGACTTCGAGTTTACCGCCCCACCCGGCGAGCGCCCCGATCCGGTGTGCCTCGTCGCCCGAGAACTGAAATCCGGAAAAATAATTCGTTTGTGGCGGGACCAATTTGGCCCCGTTCCACCATATCCGATCGACGCCGATTGTCTGTTTGTTGCTTACTATGCCAGCGCAGAACTTGGTTGCCACCTAGCACTTGGTTGGCCTATGCCGGCCCGCATTCTGGACTTGTTTACTGAGATTTCGCAACCAGACAAATGGCCTGCCTACAGCGGCGGGTAGCGGTCTGATCGGAGCGCTTACAGCCTACGGGTTGGACAGCATCGGCACGGTCGAAAAAACCGAAATGCGCGACCTGGTGCTGCGTGGCGGCCCTTGGTCGGACGCCGAGCGCGACGCGATTCTCGACTACTGCCAATCAGACGTTGACGCGCTGGCCCGGTTGCTGCCGGCCATGTCGCCCAAGGATTGACCTGCCGCGCGCCCTGCTTGCGCGGGCGATACATGGCGGCCGTGGCGCGCATGGAACATGCCGGAGTTCCGATTGATCAGGAAACCCTGGCGCTGTTCCGCGCGCATTGGACCGACATTCAGGACGCACTGATTGCCCGCATTGACGCCGAGCTACGATGTGTTCGATGGCCGTTCGTTCAAGGCCACCAAGTTTGCAGCGTGGCTAGAGCGTACAGGGCTTCCGTGGCCGCGGCTGGAATCCGGCGCATTGGACCTTAGCGATAATGCGTTCCGTGACCAGGCAAGGTCTCACCCGGAGGTGGCACCGCTACGCGAGCTGCGCAGCGCGTTGTCAGAACTGCGGTTGAATGACTTGGCTGTCGGCAGGGATGGCCGTAACCGGTGCTTGCTTTCACCCTTTCGGGCACGCACGGGCAGGAACCAGCCCAGCAACTGCGAAGTTCATCTTCGGGCCTAGCGTCTGGCTGCGCGGGCTGGTTAAGCCACCACCCGGTCACGGCGTGGCGTATATTGACTGGTCGCCAGCAGGAGTTCGGCATTGCTGCTGCCTTGTCAGGCGATGCCAACATGTTGAAGTCCTACCAGTCCGGCGATCCTTATCTGGCGTTTGCCAAGCTGGCGGGTGCTGTCCCGCAGGACGCGACCAAGAAGTCACACGCAGCAGAGCGCGACCTGTACAAAGCGTGCGTGCTGGCCGTCCAGTATGCGCATGGGCGCAGAAGCACTCGCCGCCCGCCTTGCCCAGCCGCCAGTTGTTGCGCGCGACCTGTTGCGCAAGCATCAGGAAGCGTTCCGCGACTTCTGGCGTTGGTCGGACGCGGCTGTTGATCATGCCATGGCCAACGGTGCGTTGCACACGGTGTTTGGCTGGACCGTTCATGTGGGTGCCGATGCGCCCAAGAAGCCCGACAGAAACTACATTGCTTCTGCCAACCCGCGTTCGCTGCGCAATTTCCCAATGCAGGCCAACGGCGCGAGATGCTGCGGCTGGCGTGTTGCTTGGCCACCGAGCGCGGCATTCAGGTGTGCGCGCCTGTGCACGATGCGGTGCTGATTTGCGCACCGTTGGACCGCCTGGACGCCGACATTGCCGGCATGCGGGCTGCCATGGCTGAAGCCTCACGTATTGTTCTCAAAGGCTTCGAGCTTGGCACCGACGTGGCAGTTGTTCGATACCCGGACCGGTATTCGGACAAGCGCGGTGTGAAGATGTGGGACGAAGTTACTTCGCTGATCAGCCAAATCAATATTGCAGCTTCGACTGTTGCTTAAAGGACCTGTTACATGAAAAACGCATTCGACGACATTGAAAGTTTCAAGCTGTCGCCCGAAACAGTCGAGCGGTTGGCCAAGGCCAAGCCTCGGTTGGAAGCCAAGCGGAAGCGGCAGGCCCGCATATTCGCGATGCTGCCCATCGAGCAGTTCCAGATCACTGGCGGCCAACAACCAAATCCACACTGTGGGCCGTAGTGCTGGAACTCGACCGACTGGTGTTGACTGGATTACGGCCGGGGCAATACGGTCAAACTGTCCAACCAACGCCTGGGACGGCTGGGCATATCGAGGTATGCCAAATATAGAGCGCTTGGTTTGTTGGCAGCAACACGGACTGGTGACCATTTTCCGCAGAGGACAATGAGTGCCCTTCAGTTACTGTCCACTGGCGGTGACCTGTTGCACTGGCGCACAGGTGGTATCGTTGCACAAGCGCACAGGTACCTGTGCGATGGCGAGCACAACAGGTCCCTATTCTTTACTTATTCTTGACTGGTTCTTTCAAAATTATAATGGGAGTACTTCATGGATACGAATGTTGAAACGGTTAAGTCACGCAATTCTTTTGTCTGGGATAGGCACGCCAACGATTGGTACATCGAGCCAGCTTGGACCGCAACCAGACTATTTGAAGCCTTGTTCTTCCATAAGCAGGGCGCCATACACGACCCCGCAGCCGGCGTTGGCACTATTGTCAAAGCCGCTCGGGCGCACGGTCTCAAGGCAACCGGCGCCGACATAGTTGACCGGGGTGCTGGCTTCCAGGTCCAATACTTCCTCACGTGCAGCATCGAAATGCACGACAATATCGTCTGCAACCCACCTTATGGCCTCCTGCGCGAGTTCACAGAGCGCGCATTGCGCTTGGCTCGCAACAGGGTCTGCATCCTCTGGCGCCGTGGCTAGGTTGAACGCCGCCCGCTGGCTGCAACTTAGCGGCAACCTGTGCCAAATCTTGTTGCTGACGCCGAGACCAAGCATGCCGCCTGGTGAAGTAGTCTTGAACGGCGTTTCTCATCTCACTATTTATTCTCTGCTAACGTATACCATTTGATCGATAAGAGAGAACATCCCACCATCTTAACCGAACCTTCACGAGCAATCCTAAGCATATAATCAATCGCGAATATCGCACAAAACCGCATAGTTACAAATAGCCAGCGCTGTTGTTAATCGCGCTTGCTCAGCACAGTACTCGCGTTATGCGATGCTCATAACTTTCCTATTCACAAACCCAAAGCGTTGCGCGCTTAATACACGCAACGCACCATTCGCAATCGAGCTAAATTTCCTGCATCTCCTTTCGCTCAACCGCACCCTATTCATCAATCAAAATCTTTATTTTTAATACTTCAATATGAGCTCAATTTTTAATCATATAATCAGCAGCATCTCAACTGTAATCCCGCCATAATCCGAACCTCGCAATCTGATAACTGAGCATTTTCTCAATAACTTAACAGCGCGTCAGCTTGAAATCATTCTATGAGCTCAGCCCCTAGCTTCGCAAGCTAAACATCAGCCAACATTAACCAATCGCTTAAACATTGCTGAGCCTAAGCTGCAGCAAAATCGTTGAACAGCGAGCGAGATTATCATATCAAGATCATTAGCGAGCGCGAGAAACTGCGCTCTTGCGTGATCCTCTGCCACGCGCAAAACCCCAACCAAACCCGAACCTCAGCATCACCGCCAACCTGAACAGCGCTACTGTTGCATATCATGAAACTGATCATTGCGCGTTAGCGTTAATGCTCAAACAGCGCGCTCTTTCAGCAACTATTTGTTCTAAAAGCACATCCACAATCATACCATGCTGCAGAATAGCAGCAACAGTAATGTTGAATGCTGCATAGACCTCACCAATCAAATTGCTACAAATGTCCAGCGTGCCAATAAACCAGCGAACTACATCACAGATAATAAGCGTTAATCAGCTGAAATGCGCAATGAGTTTAATCCGCTTGTTCGCAAGTATCTCACCGAAAGCTTAAGCGCAATCACGAGATTGCCAAGAAATTATTAGTGCGCGATACGCTAAACGAGTTTGAGATCAAACTCGCTTACGTTCGCAGTCTGCAGAAGATGAAAGCTTCAGTCGCAAAAAAAAAAAAAAAAAAAAAAAAAAAAAAAAAAAAAAAAAAAAAAAAAAAAAAAAAAAAAAAAAAAAAAAAAAAAAAAAAAAAAAAAAAAAAAAAAAAAAAAAAAAAAAAAAAAAAAAAAAAAAAAAAAAAAAAAAAAAAAAAAAAAAAAAAAAAAAAAAAAAAAAAAAAAAAAAAAAAAAAAAAAAAAAAAAAAAAAAAAAAAAAAAAAAAAAAAAAAAAAAAAAAAAAAAAAAAAAAAAAAAAAAAAAAAAAAAAAAAAAAAAAAAAAAAAAAAAAAAAAAAAAAAAAAAAAAAAAAAAAAAAAAAAAAAAAAAAAAAAAAAAAAAAAAAAAAAAAAAAAAAAAAAAAAAAAAAAAAAAAAAAAAAAAAAAAAAAAAAAAAAAAAAAAAAAAAAAAAAAAAAAAAAAAAAAAAAAAAAAAAAAAAAAAAAAAAAAAAAAAAAAAAAAAAAAAAAAAAAAAAAAAAAAAAAAAAAAAAAAAAAAAAAAAAAAAAAAAAAAAAAAAAAAAAAAACCTAGCAAATCCAAGCTTCACAATAGCGCGCAATTGTAAATTGTTAATGTTAATAATCTCAAAATCCGTATCTTCGCACAAATTCAGCGTTGCACCTCAATCCAATTCAGCGAAACCCTTGAGCCTGTATTCTATGAACAGCTTGCCAGCGAACGCAAGGTCACACGCAACGCTTCCGGCAAGCCGGTCATTCGATTTGAAAGTCTTCCCGGAGCTAAAACAGAATGTTTAGATGCACTCGTGTACGCCACTGCAGCCCGCGCTGCATTGACACTAACTGATGCTGCACACCATCAGCGCTATCACGACTTAATAACGCAAGGCGATCAACCGGGTCTCCGGGCATCGAAAAGCCGGAAGCAGAAGATCCTGTTTATGCGAAAGATACGTTGGTTCGGTTAAAAAAAAAAAAAAAAAAAAAAAAAAAAAAAAAAAAAAAAAAAAAAAAAAAAAAAAAAAAAAAAAAAAAAAAAAAAAAAAAAAAAAAAAAAAAAAAAAAAAAAAAAAAAAAAAAAAAAAAAAAAAAAAAAAAAAAAAAAAAAAAAAAAAAAAAAAAAAAAAAAAAAAAAAAAAAAAAAAAAAAAAAAAAAAAAAAAAAAAAAAAAAAAAAAAAAAAAAAAAAAAAAAAAAAAAAAAAAAAAAAAAAAAAAAAAAAAAAAAAAAAAAAAAAAAAAAAAAAAAAAAAAAAAAAAAAAAAAAAAAAAAAAAAAAAAAAAAAAAAAAAAAAAAAAAAAAAAAAAAAAAAAAAAAAAAAAAAAAAAAAAAAAAAAAAAAAAAAAAAAAAAAAAAAAAAAAAAAAAAAAAAAAAAAAAAAAAAAAAAAAAAAAAAAAAAAAAAAAAAAAAAAAAAAAAAAAAAAAAAAAAAAAAAAAAAAAAAAAAAAAAAAAAAAAAAAAAAAAAAAAAAAAAAAAAAAAAAAAAAAAAAAAAAAAAAAAAAAAAAAAAAAAAAAAAAAAAAAAAAAAAAAAAAAAAAAAAAAAAAAAAAAAAAAAAAAAAAAAAAAAAAAAAAAAAAAAAAAAAAAAAAAAAAAAAAAAAAAAAAAAAAAAAAAAAAAAAAAAAAAAAAAAAAAAAAAAAAAAAAAAAAAAAAAAAAAAAAAAAAAAAAAAAAAAAAAAAAAAAAAAAAAAAAAAAAAAAAAAAAAAAAAAAAAAAAAAAAAAAAAAAAAAAAAAAAAAAAAAAAAAAAAAAAAAAAAAAAAAAAAAAAAAAAAAAAAAAAAAAAAAAAAAAAAAAAAAAAAAAAAAAAAAAAAAAAAAAAAAAAAAAAAAAAAAAAAAAAAAAAAAAAAAAAAAAAAAAAAAAAAAAAAAAAAAAAAAAAAAAAAAAAAAAAAAAAAAAAAAAAAAAAAAAAAAAAAAAAAAAAAAAAAAAAAAAAAAAAAAAAAAAAAAAAAAAAAAAAAAAAAAAAAAAAAAAAAAAAAAAAAAAAAAAAAAAAAAAAAAAAAAAAAAAAAAAAAAAAAAAAAAAAAAAAAAAAAAAAAAAAAAAAAAAAAAAAAAAAAAAAAAAAAAAAAAAAAAAAAAAAAAAAAAAAAAAAAAAAAAAAAAAAAAAAAAAAAAAAAAAAAAAAAAAAAAAAAAAAAAAAAAAAAAAAAAAAAAAAAAAAAAAAAAAAAAAAAAAAAAAAAAAAAAAAAAAAAAAAAAAAAAAAAAAAAAAAAAAAAAAAAAAAAAAAAAAAAAAAAAAAAAAAAAAAAAAAAAAAAAAAAAAAAAAAAAAAAAAAAAAAAAAAAAAAAAAAAAAAAAAAAAAAAAAAAAAAAAAAAAAAAAAAAAAAAAAAAAAAAAAAAAAAAAAAAAAAAAAAAAAAAAAAAAAAAAAAAAAAAAAAAAAAAAAAAAAAAAAAAAAAAAAAAAAAAAAAAAAAAAAAAAAAAAAAAAAAAAAAAAAAAAAAAAAAGGCGAGCTGCCCGTCGGTGCCACCACAGCTTTGTTTGCACGGTAATTGCCCGCACTATGCGCGCCGGTGAAGTTCTAGGAGGTGGAGTTTTCATCTGCCGACCTTACGCTCATTGAACGAGCCCGGGTCATTAATCTTTTTCGACGTGTCCCAATTCAGCCCACGCCCGCCGACCAACGTTCTGGGCTTTTGTTTTGGAAATGTTCCAAATGCTCGCAGGTTAAAGGATTGTATGCATTCACGGTGCGTTCGTCCGAGAGCGGACAGGCGGCGGGAACAAGGGCCACCAACCCCCGCCGACGGGAAGAAGTCGTTGCCGAGGCGCAGCGTATCCCCCGCATTTGCGTTAACGCAAGGAAGGCCGCCAGTGATCAGGTTTATTATCACACATGGTAGAATTTCTCTTTCGATGCCCGAATACGGGTCGGCTGGTTCAGGGCTGGTCAGCGGACGATGTACAGAGCAGTGAGAACAACTACGAGTTCGGTCTCCTGCCTTGCGTGCACCCAGCTGCACTTCGTCAATTGGGCGACCGGGAAAGTGCTGAGGTCCGAGGTTCGCGAGTAGACAGACGGCGGCACCGGTCGCTCCCGATCCCGCCGCCTGTGGCAATGAGAAGGAGCCATCCTTACCCATTCCGACACTTAGCCTAGACCACCCAGCAATCGCCCACAAATTATCGCTATTTTATCCCTGCAAATCTCCTGAGCAAACAGTGCAAGCAGCAGTGCTCAAGCGCTGCCAATCCCTTTCCATAAATTTCACCAGAGTATAAAAATCCCTTCGCGTGATATTGTTATCACTATAAAGATAGCCTTGCAAACGCTTAATCTCGCTCGCAACCACAGCTCTTCATCTTCATGTCCATCGCAGAGATTATGCCTTCCAACCCAATATAAAGCCCCTTAGCGCGCAACCAAGTTGCGCTAGCCTGAAATCAGCGCATTAAATTTGCAAATTCCGCTAGCTGAAAAAAGCAATCTCATCGCCAACGTAGTGAAGCCACATTTCCCAGTGAAAAACGTGATCAGACCCAGCTTTCAATTATATAGAAAACCCATAGCGTCGTTAAAGTTGCACTAGCAGACCAGCAACGTGCCCACGCTCGTTGCGCAGATCGCATCATAAGCTCCAGCAATCAACGCATACAAAAGCCTCTGCGCACGTTGCAGTGAAGCAGCGCGCATGCTTTCAAGTTACTTGCCATCACGCAGATCACCCTTCCGCATCCGAGCGCACGCAGGCTGCATGGAGATCACGTTGAAGTGGCCCCGGCCGGCGAGCAGGATCGCCTCGCCGGTACCGGACTCGCCGGGACCAAGCACATAGCCACCGCCATGCACGTGGATGAGGAGCCGGTTGCGGTTTGCCTCAGCGACTTCGTTGGGCGTCACCTTGAAGACCTTGACGCCCGCGATCTCGCCCGGCTCGACCTTGACACCCAAATTCTCGCGCAAGCCCGGCAGCATCTTGAGCGAGAAATCGGCGCGTTGCTGGACGAACGCTTTCCACTCCTCGGCCGACTTGGGGTGCGTGTTCCAGCCCGGCTGCAACGGCGCACCGATGAAAGCCTGCAGCTGGGGGCTGGCCGTACTGGGAACCGGGATCTCGCGCGCCGGGACCTGCCGGGCATTTTCAAAAGCCGTTGCGGAGCCGATGGCAACCGCGGTCGTGACAAATAGTAGGGTCAACAGTCGTGTTGATCTCATTGTCTTCCTCCCCGACGAACCAGCGATTATTAGCATCGATCGCGCCGGCTGAGCACGTTAGACAATAGTCGCTCTCAATCTCGTGAAGAGGTCCGTCGGAACAGGGTCTTGAACACCGACCGGATCCACTGGTTCCCGGGATCGCGATGAAACCGGTCGTGCCAATATTGAAAGATATCGATGCGTGGCAATTTGATCGGCGGCGTGAAGATCTGGAGGTCGAGGTCCTCGCCTAGAACTGTCGCGATCGAAAGCGGCAAGGTCGCGATCGCATCGGTATGTTTGGCCAGCACCGCTGCGCCAATGAACATCGGGATCTGGCAGACAATGTTCTCGCGCGGGATCGCCACCTCGAGTGCCCGCTGCATGATCTGGTGGGCGTGACCACTGCCCGGGATGGAGACCAACACATGCTTCTCGGCCACAAATGTGCGTAGATTAGGCTCAGCCGTGAGGCGCGGATGACCGCGGCGCGCGACGCTGACGTAGCGTTCGACCCACAACGGCTGCCGCCGGATGCCTTTCGGCAGTGCCGGAAAGGATCCCATGGCGAAGTCGAGCTTGCCCGATTCGAGCCAGCGGTCGAGCTGCGCCGGCTCGAGCTCCAGCACATGCAGCTTGACGTTCGGCGCCTCCGTCATCAGACGCTCGACGAGCGGTGGCAACAGCTTGAGCAGCCCGGCATCGACGACGCAGAAGTTGAACGTGCGGCGCGACGTGCGCGGATCAAACACAACATGTTCGCTGCGTAGCGAGGCCGCGCGGTCCAGGATATCTCGGACCAGGCTTTGTAGCCGAAGCGCCTTGGGGGTCGGCTCCATGCCGCCGGCGATGCGAACAAACAACGGATCGTCGAAATAGCGCCGCAGCTGCGCCAGTGTCTTGCTGAGCGCCGGCTGCGTCACATTGAGCTCGCGCGCCGCCCGCGTAAGACTGTGTTCCCGCAGCAGCACTTCAAAGGCCCGCAACTGGTGCAGGTCAGGCTCGCTTGCATAATCGCCAGGAATAGTCCGCATATCCTGGAGTTTATAGTCGAACTGTCGGTTTGGGCATAGTCTAGGCTCAACAAGAGGTCGCCGCAGACGGTCGATCGGCGGCGCCGCAAAGGTCTGGGAGAGACGCCAATGCTGCGGACTGGCAAGCAGTATCTCGACGCGTTGAACGATGGTCGCGTTGTTTGGGTCGGCAACGAGAAAATCGACAACGTCGCGACGCACCCCCTGACCCGCGACTACGCGGCGCGCACGGCCGAATTCTTCGATCTGCACAATCGGGCCGATCTGCAGGACACCCTCACCTTTCTCGATGCCACCGGCAAACGCCGCTCGATGGCGTGGTTCCAGCACCGCAGCAAGGACGAGCTGGTCCGCAAACGCCGCTATCTCGAATTCATCATGAAGCATTTCGTGGCGGCATCCTGCCCGCGCACGCCCGACTCGCAGAACTACATGTTGGTGACCTACATCGACGATCCCGAGCCCTGGGAGAAGGCGGCCATCGGAGCGGATGGACGCGGGCTCGCCGATAACATCCGCAATTTCTGGCAGTTCGCCATGGACAACGATCTTGTCGTTGCACCGCACTTCGTCGATCCGCAAGCCGACCGCTCGGATCCCAATGCGCATGCGACGTCACCCGCCTTGCGCATCGTGTCCAGCAACGACGAAGGGCATCATCGTTCGCGGCGTCAAGGCGATCGGCACCGCGACGCCGTTCGCCGATTATTTGCACCTCGGCGTTTTCTTCCGGCCCGGCGCGAAAGGCGACCAGATCATCTACGGCGTCTGCCCGGCAAACCTCAAAGGCATCACCATCGTCTGCCGCGAGAGCCTGGTCGAGACCGACCCCGTCGAGCATCCGCTCGCGTCGCAGGGCGACGAGCTCGATGCCACGGTGATCTTCGACAACGTGCTGATCCCGTGGAAATACATCTTCCACATCGGCAACCCGGATCATGCCAAGCTCTATCCGCAGCGCGTGTTCGATTGGGGCCACTACTACGCGCTGGTGCGGCAGGCGGTCCGTGCCGAGTTGCTGGCCGGCCTCGCCATTCTGATGTGCGAGCACCTCGGCACCAGCAAGATCGAAGCCGTGCAGACGCGGCTCGCCAAAATCATCGCCTTTCAGCAAACCACTTACGCCCATGTCCTCGCCGCCGAGGATCAGGGCTTCTACACACCGGGCGGCCTCTTCAAGCCGGACATCCAGCTCTTCAATTGGGGCCGCGTCTATTTCCTGCAGAACTACGGGGCGATCGTGAACGAGCTGATCGACCTGTGCGGACGCAGCGCGATCATGTTCCCGACCGAGCGCCAGTGGACCGAGCCCTCCATGGGCCCGTGGTTTGAAAAGCTGAACAAGGGAGCAACGGGCGAGGCCTATGACCGGCTCAAGATCGCCCGGGTCATCCGCGATCTCTACCTTACCGATTGGGGTAGCCGGCTGTTCATGTTCGAGAACTTCAACGGAACGCCCCTGCAGACGCTGCTGTCCCTCACCATGAAGCGGGCGGAGTTCAGCGGCGCCGGTCCCCTGGCCGGCTTTGCCCGCAGGGTGTGCGGAATTGAAGCCAAGGACACGATGACGGAGTATAAGGCGACCATCGACTACGCCAAGGCGCAGGACGCTGGCGGCCGGCAGGCCATCGTCCAGGCCGCGGAATGACGCAAACCTAAAGGGAAACGAGCAATGGCCAAGCAGAGGATCAGTTACGTTCCATTGGAAAAAATGGATGCCCGCATGCGGGCCGAGATGGAGCGCTGTCAGCGCGAGGGCACGCCGCGGCCGGAGAGCTCAGCGATCCGCGCCCACGTCCCAGCCTGCTTCTGGTTCTTTGCCAACTCGTGGAACAACATTTTCCGTAACGGCGTGCTCGACCACAGCCTCAAGGAGCTGTGCCGGCTTTACGTCTCGCGTTCGGTGACCTGCGAGTATTGTGGCAATCAGCGCTCCGTGAAGGCGACCCAGAGCGGCGCAGTGATCGAGGATCAGGTCCTCGATTTGCTGAACTTCGAAAAATCCACCGCTTACAACGAGCGCCAGAAAGCCGCCCTCGCCTACGCGGAAGCGATCGTCTGGCATCTCGAGACTGACGATGCATTCTGGGAGCGCCTTTATCGGCAATTCAACGAGGCTGAGCTCGTCGAGCTTGGCTGCATGATCGGGCTGACCATGGGGCAGCAGAGTTGGCTGCGCCTTCTCAACATCGAGCATCATCAAGTGCTGGCGGGCACCACGGCTTCGATGGCGCCCGGTTTTGAAGATGCCAATCGCCTCAGTGCCACAAAGGCGCAAGCGGATTATTGGGCCAAGGCTAAGCCCAGCAACGCCGCCTAGTGGAGGAGAATCCACACGGAGGAGACCATGTACCCTGGTGACGCATCCTGGCTCGATACGGCTGGCCGCCTGCTGCTGATCGCGTTTTTCCTGTCGGTCGGCATCAGGAACCTGCAGGCGCATCACGTCGAGGATCACGTCAAGCGGCTCACCAACTTCAAGGCGCCGCTGCCCAGGGTGACGTTCTGGGTGGGCCAGTCGATCGAGTTCATCGGCTGCGCCCTTGTTCTGTTCAACTGGCACGCCGCGTTCGGGGTGCTGTTGCTGCTGGTCTTCACCATCGTTGCCTCCGCGCTGCTGCTGCGGTTCTGGGAGGTCGAAGGGCCGATGCGCACCGGTCTGCAGAACGGGATGCTGGCTAATATCGGCATCGTTGGCGGCCTGCTGCTGCTTCTGCAGCGGGTCAGCTAGCTGCCGCCCAAGCTGGCCCGGCGGCAACCCATGGCCGCGCTCAACGCCCTTGAAAGCAAGGGCTTCTCCCGAGGACAATGTCGCGGCCGGGACTGCGCACTCGCGCACGGGCTTGGCGTCGGAGCAGCACAACGGGGAGAAGCACGATGGCGCAGAAGAAGGTGCCCTACGAGGTCAACGGCCGGAAGTTCGAGGGCCTGCTGGTGTTTGACGAGAGCGTGCAGGGCAAGCGTCCGGCGATCTTCATGCAGCCCGACTGGAAGGGCGTTTCCCCGGACACGATCGAGCAGGCACACACCGTCGCCGGCCGAGACTACGTCGTGCTGATGATCGACATGTTCGGCGCCGGCTATGGCGACAAACCGAAGACGCAGCCGGAGCTCGCCGCCGGCATGCGCGCCGTGCATCAGGATCTCCCCTTCACCCTCGCGTGCGGCAGCAAGGGCCACGATGCACTGCTTGCGGAGGCAAACGCGCTCGGCCTCATCAACCCCGCCAAGAAGGCCGCAATCGGCTACTGCGCCGGCGGTGGTTTTGCGCTGGAGCAGGCTCGCGCCGGAGCCGACTTCAAGGGCGTGGTCGTGTTTCATGTGACCAATCCCAACCCGGTCGTTGCCGCCACGCCCTGCAACATCAAGGGGCGTGTGCTGGCCATCCACGGCTCAGCCGATCCGATCACGCCCAAGCCGATGATCGACGCGCTCGAGGACGAACTCACCAAGGCCAATGTCGATTGGCATCTGATGATGTTCGGCGGTGCCGTGCATTCGTTCTGCGATCCAACGGCCAATGCCGGGCCGACCCGCTATGACGAGAAGCTCTGCCGCAAATCCTACATGCTGATGCGCGACTTCTTCGCCGATACTCTCTAAGCTATCCCGCTCGCTCCATTCGGCTTGAGGCGTCAAACATGATCAACGCAGCGTCACATCCGACCGAAGTCAATCCCGCCAAGCTCGCCATGCTCTACAAGCGCGAGCTCGAGCTCTGCAAAGTCAAACCCGGCGAGACCATCGCCCTCGTCTCCGATCTCGGCACCCGCCGCGAGTATATCCAGGCGACGTTCGCGGCCGCCGACGAGTTGGGAGCTGACGCTTATGAGATGTGCGTCAACTCCATGCCCGGCTGGACCAAGGTCGGCGTGCCGACGATCGGCAAGTGCAAGGGCACGCTCGAAGCGCTCTCCTCCGCGGACCTGATCGTGATTTTCCACGTGCCGCTGTTCGCCCGCTGGCTCAAGACCGTGATGGACAAGAAGGTGCGCGTCCTGATGATCATCGACGCGCCTGACGATCTCGAGCAGCTCATGTCGCCGCCGGGGCTCAAGGATGCCTGCAAGTACGCGGAAGGCCTCTACCGCGGCACCAAGGAGGTCCGGGTCGTGTCCGACGCCGGCACCGATCTGACTTGGCGCTGCGGCGAGTATCCGGTCATGACCCAATGGGGCTATGCCGATGAGCCCGGCCACTTCGATCATTGGGGTGCCGGCCACATCCACACGTTCCCCAATGAAGGCAGCGCGACGGGCACGGTCGTGTTTCAGCCCGGCGATATCGTGATCCTGCCCTATTGCCGGTTCGTAACCGATCCGGTGCGGCTCGAGATCCGCGACGGCCACGTCACCAACATCGAGGGCGGCCTCGACGCCAAGCTGATGCGCGACTGGCTGGAGGACGGCAAGGAGGGCCAACAGGACAAGGACCCTTATGCGGTGTCTCATCTCGGCTGGGGCATGAACCCGCAGGCGCGCTGGTACTGGATGGGTCTGAACGGCGCCGAGCCGGAACGCAACCGTGCCGCGGCGCGCGTGTTTCCTGGCAACTTCCTGTTCTCGACCGGCCCGAATTCGCAGGGCGGCGGCAAGCGCACGACACGCGGCCATTACGACGTGCCAATGCGCGACTGCACCGTGATGCTTGACGGGCGCACCATCATTGAGGGCGGCCGTATCACGGATCCGCAACTGATCGTGGACCGGGAGAAGCACTAGAGCGTAATTAAATCAAGTGCGAGCAGATTTCCAGAACTCGTCATTGCGAGGCGCGCAGCGCCGAAGCAATCCAGAACCGAGTGTTGTGGCTCCTGGATTGCTTCGCTTCGCTCGCAATGACGATCTATTTGGCTGGTGTTTCGATTTAACCTCAAGGCATCAGCTCTAGCGTCTCTGCAAGCCTTTCCGCATCCAAACGACGGGAGCAAGACAATGGCCGGTAACGTTCGCTTCTCCAATCCTGAGACGATGCAAAAGCCGCCCGGATACAGTCATGTTGTTGAGATAACCGGCCCAGGCCGCACGGTCTATTTCGCCGGCCAGCTCGGCATCGACAAGTCCGGCCGGATGGGAGCAGATGCACGCGAGCAGATCGAGATTGCCTTTCAGAACGTAAAGGCCGCTCTGGATTCCGTCGGCGCAAGCTTTTCCGACATCGTCAAGCTCAACACCTACATCGTCGATATCGGGACCAACCTGGCGCACTATCGCGAGGTGCGGGACAAGTTCGTGAACATGTCCGCACCGCCGGCCAGCACGGCGATCGGCGTGCCGCAGCTGGCGCGGCCTGGCGCTCTGTTTGAAATAGAAGCAATCGTCGCCCTGCCGCCAAAGTGACCCAACTCTCGAAATGCCATCGCCGGGACGAGTCCCGGCGATGGTCAATGAGCAGAAACAAATCTCGAAAGCTCGGAGCTACACCCCGCGCGTCGGCCGCCGGCGGTCGTGGAACCAGGCGCGATAGGTGCCCATTTTGGCGCGCTGTGCAGTCGGTGCGTGCCGCTTGCAGGTTGCAGCCTCATCGCTGCCCTGCGTCGCGCCCCAGCGCAACTCGACACAGTCGTTGACGTTGTACGCCATCTCCAGCGCAGGCGCGCGCTCAAGCACATCCTTGAGAGCCAATGTCCAGGTCGAGCCGTCGCTGCGCAGGTAGGAGAACTTGCGCGTCGCCATTTCCTTGGCGAGCACGGCTTCCAACTCAGCCTTCACATCGGCGGCGCTCTTGCCAGCTGGCATCGCGTAGCGGCCGGGCTGGCGCGCGACACGATCCGGGAAATTGCGCACGACGTCGATTGCGATCAGCAGACGCAGATCACGCGACGGGGTGGCAAAGTCTTCCCACGCACCGGTGGTCTCGAAGATCGACGGGCCGTCAGGCATCTGCGCATCGCCCTTGCCGCTGCCCTGGAACTTGCGTCCGTTCTCGACCGAGGTGACGCGCGTCTTCACCTGCTCATCGAGTGCGGTGATGACTTCTTCCAGCGCGCGCTGCGGATCGAGCGGGGCCGGCGACATCACCTCGTCCATGCGATCGTAGAAGGCTTCGACGCCGAGCGCTGCCTGCTCAGTCGAGAAGTCACCGTAATCGGCGTTCTTGCCGATCTCGGCGTTGGTCAGCCGGCGCAGTGCCCCGTTGGCTTCGCGCACGATCGGACGGAAGCGCTTGAACCCAGGTCCACCGACATTGGGATCCTGAGCGAACAGGAAATTGCCGCGCCAGAAGCGCTTGACCGCGACAGTGCCATCCGGCTGGCCATCCACCGCGAGGAACACACCAGCGCCGTCCGCCGTCTGCGGCACGCGACGGATCAGCATCAATACGTGGCCATACGGGTCAGCGTAGATCGTTCCCGGACGCAACGCGTCCTGCGTGAGTGCTACCGGATAGTAGTCGGTGTTGTTGTCGTTCAGCGCTGTGCGGCCGGAACCGGAGTGCACGCCATCGCCGACAACCGCCAAGTAGTGCCCAAACGAAGCGGTCATGTTCGTCGAAGAGGGCACCGACCTCGCCGGCCGCGTGATGGTCGCTTCGGGAGGCAGGTCGAAGGCGCTGTTCGCAGCGATCTGCAACCCGGGCGGCGCGAGGCTCGCCTGAGAGTTTGGGGTCGCCTTCGGCGGCTCCTGATTCTGAATGTTGAACCAGGCAGGACACGTCGGCGCCCTGCCGCCGCCGCCGCGTGAGCATTTCGAATAGCCGAATGGCAATCCCATCTTGAACGCGAAGTAGGCACGCAGGAAGTAGGGAAGGTCGGCGCAATCAGGCCGGATGATCATGCCCATCTGGTCTTCGCGCAGGCCTAGATAGTCGAACAGTACGTTGCGTGAGCGGTCGCGCAGCACTTCGTGCAACGCCGCCCAGGACGGCGGTGCATCAAGCGGCGAATCAAACAATTTCTGGAGCCACGCGGAGTAGAGGTTTTCCGTCGCGCGATTCCATTCTGCGTGCACCGGCCAGACGCTCCCGCCCACGCCATGCGGGTGCGGCGGCTCGCGATCGGCTACCGGAATATCGCGGGTAATCGTGCCGCATGCGCCCGAGTTGTCAGCGCGGGTCAGTGTCGCGTGCCAAGTGCCCGCGGCAGGCGCGGCCACTTCTGCGAGCCAGAAATAGGGCGGCCCACCCTGACGGTCGCCCGATTTTGCGGCGACAGTGCCGTCCGGGGCGATCAGCGCGAGTTCACCGTTGATCGGCTTCTCGGCCGCAAAGATCACGCGCAGCGGCGCGCCTTTCCAAGGTGCCATCGGCGCTGGCAGGACCGCGACCTGAGCCGCCGCCTCGCAGTCCGTTGATTCCCGGGCCTGTGCGTCGGTTGAGATCAGCAGCGCAGAAAATGCTCCCGGGACCAATAACAATGCGGTCGCAGCAGCAGCAAAACGGCTTTTTGCCATCACGTGAGATCCCCCTACCCCTGTGGCGATCCAACATCCCCGCTTTGGCTGAATGATGGCAGGCGCGCCGGGCCGACATTTCCGAGCCGGAAGCCGCGGTAGGGCCGCACCAAATTTGGCCTGCAATCGCTACAAAAGGCTCGACTGTTGCTTTGGAGCAACACCCGGGGTGGGGCGTTGACCTAGCGCAATGCTGCCATCGCTTGCTCGCCTGCGAATGCGTGTCTACACGGCGTCCCGATTCGAAGAGGTCTCTGAGTATGAAGTTCGCGCATTTTTCCCACATCTGGAACAAGCCGGGGCTGACGCCCCACCAGCGCTATGAGGAGCTGTGGCGCGAGCTCACGCTCTGCGATGAGCTCGGCTTCGACTACAGCTTCTGTGTCGAGCACCATTTCCGGCCCGACGAGAGCTGGATGTCCTCGCCAAGCCTCTACGCGGTCGGCGCCGGCGCTCGCACCAAGCGCATGCGGGTCGGGCCGATGGGGTACATCGTGCCGCTCTATCATCCGCTGCGGCTCGCAGAGGAGATTGCGATCGTCGATCAGATGCTGGGCGGCCGCATGGAGCTCGGCCTCGTCCCGGGCATCAACGCAGATTATTTCCGCCCGTTCGGGCTCGACTACAGCCATCGCAAATCGCCAACGCTCGAGTTCATTGACTACATGCGCGCCGCCTTCGGGGAAGCACAGCCCTTCTCCTTTCATGGCGAGGAGTTTCACACCGACAACGCCGAGATCTCGGTGCAGCCGCTGCAACGGCCGCATCCCCCACTCTGGATGATGAGCCGCGACCCGCAGACGCTCGAATTCTGCGCCCGCAATGCAATCAACCCAGGCTATTTTCTGGTCTATCCGCGCCCCGACGCGGCGCCGCGCTACCGAACTTTCCTGGCCGACTGGGCAAAGCTCAATCCCGGCCGTAAGCCGCATATCGCGTACTGCACGGTCGTGTACGTCGACGAGAGCGACGAGAAGGCGCTCGATACGGCGCTGGTGCGCGCCTCACGTGCCTACGAGGGTTTCCTGCCGAAACCCGAACCGGGCGAGACGTTCGAGGACCGGGTGCGCAAGCACGCCAGCAAGTTTGTTGGACGTGGCGAGCCGGGCGCGTCGGAGATTATGGCGAACCTGTTCAATCCCGATTATTTGCACAAGAACCAGCTGGTGTTCATCGGCTCGCCCGAAACCGTCGCCCAGCAAATCGCCACCGCCGCGCGCGACGGCCTGTTCAATGTCTTCATGGGCGAATTCAACTTCGCCGACCTGCCCGAGCCAGACCTGATGCGGTCGATCCGCCTGTTCGGCGAGAAAGTCATCCCTGCATTGCGTGACCTTGAGCCGTTTTAACCAATAGCGGAACCAGCCTGGGCCATAGCTCAGCGCGCAAGCGGAGCGGTGGGCGACGGTGTGTCGGCCACGGTGCGGCACGCAATCGCCGTCATGATCAATGAGAAACCCCACAGCAGCAGATTGATCCCGAACAGAAGGCCGAGCACCCAATCGGCCGTGCCCGGGAACCCGGCCCAGATGATGAGGGCCAGGATAATGTTGGCGATGCCGGTCAGCACAACCCAGCCCCATGATCGCAACACGCGGCGGTGCTCGATCGCCGTGATGATCTGAACAATTCCCTGGGCGCCGAAAAAGGCGCCGACCGCGAGGGTGAGCGACACCATGCCCGACAGCGGCCGCCAGATCAGGTAAATGCCGACGATGATCGCCAGGATAGCCGTGATGAGAGCCCAGACGAACCCGGGCACCCGATGCGCGGTAAACAGTCCGGCAAGGCCGACGATCCCGCTGAACAGAAACAGCCAGCCAGCAAACAGGGTCACTGCGATAGTGGCGACCATCGGCTCGCCGACCGCCAGGATCCCGAGAATCACCATGATCACGCCTTGAATGAGGAACAGAACCCAATGCTTGCGGATCGCCGCACGAATATCGTGGCCGATATCGATGGCTTGGTTGGTATTGCTCATGAAATCCTCCTCCGGCCGGGACGTCCTGATCATACAAAACTCAATGACTGACGGCTACGAAGAACGCATGACGAGGGTTGCACGGGGATTGCGGGCCGTCGTCCTCGCCGTCGGGCTATTGCTGGCCTGTCCATTGTCGCAAATCCCGACGGCGTGGGCTCAGCCCGCCGCGCTTTCGCCAGCCCAGACCGAAGCTCTCAACCGGTACAATGATGCCCTGAACCAGTTCAAGTCGATCCTGCGCGAACGCCGCGCCCAGATTGATGCCAGGCAGCCGCTGCCGAACCTGCCTGGCCAGGCAGTCTATCTGGCGCGCAACAACATGATCAGCAGTTACAAGGATCTCACCGACGCGGTTCCCTCCCGGATCGGGCGGCCCAACAAGTTCGCCATCCCGCCGGCTTATTTCGACGCTGACAATGAGCCGCTGCTCGACGAATATACGCGGCTGTTCAACATCATGCAGGCGCCGCCCGGCAACGCGCAAAACTCAGCGACCCCGTTCAAGGACGTGGTGGATCTCGGCACGGCCATTGCCCGGGCCAAAGGCCTCGATGCGGCGACGGCCCAAGCGGCCGGGCGGCTCAGCCTCGGGCTGTTCTTTGCCGAAACCAACGGCAATCAGAACATCGGCAACGCGCGCTCCAACAAATACAAGGGCAGCCTGCAAACCGGCGTTTCGGAAGATCAAAACGGCCGACGAAAGTGGGCAGCCATGAAGGGATCGATCGCCGCCTTTGATCCGGCGTTGATCGCGCGCGACGACAAGGAGGAAGCGCGGGTCGGCGGCGGCGACCACCGATACAATCACTGGACGGCCGCCAGGGACGGCCTCTTGAACGGGGCCGCTGAGATCTTTCCGCAAATCCCGGCCATCGTCAGAGCATTGCCCAATCAAATCGACCAGATGAAGTTGTTCGAGTTGATCCAGATTGTGCCCGGGCCGACGCGGGCTGCACTCGCTTCCGGCAAAGTTGCCAGCTATCGTGTTTCCGATCCAAAGATCATGGGCTACCTGCGCAACAACAGCATGTTCACCTTTGGGCAGACCGATCGGGCCAAGACCTCGGCGACATATCGCGAGATTCTCGACGCCATGTGGCTCTTCAATGATAAATTTGAGCGGGCGCTAGCCAAGTTCAACGAGATCAAGTCGCAGCCAGGGGGCTGACCTGATCGAGTCTCTCAGGCCGGCTTACATTGTCCAGTCGACGACCGATTGTGTGATGCGGGAGGATTTCATGTATAGACTTGCGCTGGTTATTGTTCTCACGATCGCGTTCGCAGGGTGCGATGCTCTCAGCACGATGACCGAAGGGTTCAAATACGCCAAAGCGGTCGAGGGCGATCTTGAACAAGAGACGGGGGTGAAGCCGCAAGTCGGGTTCAACTCGACCAATGGCCGGCTCGTCTCGGTCACCGTCGCATTTCCCGGCCTCTATGAGAGGAGGCCGCTGCCGGAGCTGGCCGGGCTGGTGCGCGCCGCGGTGAGCAAGGAGTTCAAACAGGAGCCCGAGAACATCGTGCTGGCGTTTTCTTTGAAGTCTTAGGAGCCGGCGTGTTTCCGACGCTGTCTTTCGGAGATACTGAAATTGCGCCCGCCGAACTCGCGACGCGGGCCGCCAAGGCCGCCGGTTTTCTGGCGACCATCGGCCTTGCAGACGGCGATACATTTGCGGTTATGCTGCGCAATCAGCCTGCGCTCATCGAGATCATGCTCGCGGCGCGCCAACTCGGCGCGTATTTCGTGCCGTTGAACTGGCACTTCACGGCGACTGAGACCAGTTTCATTCTGCGCGATAGCGGCGCCAAGGTTCTGATCATCGGCGGCGATCTGTTGCCGGGAGTTGCCGACGGAATCCCGGTGGACATGCCGGTCTATCGGGTCGAACCGCTCGCGCCGCCGCCCAGCCAAGGCGCCGGGAACGTCGCGCGCGATTGGAATGCAGCCGTGGAAGACAGCGCAGCCGCTCCGCACCAACTCGGACAAGTTCCGCGGCATGGTTCCCTACACGTCGGGCACGACGGGCCAACCCAAGGGCGTTCGTCGTATTCCTCAGGGCAATCCAGCGCAGGTCGCTGAGCGCATGCGCCGGATGTATCAGCAGGCGCTCGGCGTGTTGCCGGGCTCGCGTTGCCTGATCTCAGCCCCGCTCTACCACAGTGCGCCAACTTCCTACGTGTTGCTGGCAGCGCGCCAGGGCGCCTGGCTCAGACTGGAGCCGCGCTTCGATGCATTGGAGACGCTCGCCGCCATCGAGCGCTTCCGCATCACTGATGCCTATCTGGTGCCGACCATGTACGTACGTCTGTTGCGTCTCACGGCGGCGGAGCGAAGCCGCTATGACGTCTCATCGTTGCGGTTCGTTGCCTCGACCGGAGCGCCGTGTCCGGCCGAGGTCAAGCGTGCCATGATTGATTGGTGGGGCGACGTTATCAATGAAACGTACGCGTCGAGCGAGCTTGGCTACCTGACGGCGATTTCATCCAAGGAAGCGCGCGCCAAGCCCGGGTCAGCCGGCCGCCCGATCGAAGGCGTGACCATCAGGATACTCGATGAGCAGGGACACGAGATCCCGGACAACACCGTCGGCAAGATCTATGCGCGCCAGACGCTGATGCCGTCGTTCACCTACATCAATCGCCAGAGCGATCGGGACGCGCTGGAGCACGATGGCTTTCTGACCGTGGGGGACATCGGCTATGTAGATGCCGACGGTTACCTGTTCGTTAGCGATCGGCGCAGCGATCTGGTGCTCTCGGGCGGCGTCAACATCTATCCGGCCGAGATCGAAGCCCAGTTGATCACCATGCCCGGCGTTGCCGATTGCGCGGTGTTCGGCGTGCCCGACGCCGAGTTCGGTCAGGCGCTCGTCGCCGTGATCCAGCCCGGCGAAGAGGTCTCGCTCACCGCCGAGCAGGTTCGCTCCTTTCTCGCCACACGCCTCGCCGGGTTCAAGATCCCGCGCACCATCGTGTTTCGGGACGAGCTGCCGCGTGAAGACACCGGCAAGATATTCAAACGAAAGCTGCGCGACGAGTTCACGCAAGCATTGGCGAGCCAAGTCGCGGCGCCGTAGCCCGCTGTAGCGAGCTATTTCAACCGCGCCCCCGCCTCGCGCACGAGGCCCAGATCCACGTAATTCTTCACATCGATCCCCGACTTGAGAAAGCCGAGATCGACCATTTTATTGATGTTGTCCTGCAGCACGGCCGTATCCAGAAGGCCGTTTGGATCACGATAGAAGTCATTCTTGGTGAACAACCAGGGCTCAAGCTGCTGCGCCGGCACCTTAGTCACCCCGGCGACGATGTCCACCACCTCACGGTGATTGGCCGGATCGGTGTAGAACCGCCGCGAGCGGAGCGCGTCTTCCATGAAGTCCAGCAGCGCGGCGCGGTTTTTTTCCAGGAATCCGCTGCGCGCCACCCAAATCACCTGTGCGGTGGGCCCGAGCGAATCGCGTTGGGTGAACAGCGCGGTCGCAACCTCGCGCAGGGCCGGATCAGTTGACATCGCCGGCACGCCAAGCCCGATGAGGTCAGCCTTATGGTCGAGGAGCACCGCCTTCATGTTGGCGAAGGCGACTTCAAGCTCGGTGTAGTCGCGCTTTTCCTGAAGGCCGTCCTTGCGGGTGATCGCTCGCAGCGCCATGTCGGTACCACCGCCGCGCACGTTGATGGCGGCAACCCGCCCCTTCAGGTCTTTGATGGTTTTGACCGGACCGTCCTTCAACACCATGAACTCGGCGCTGTAGTAGCCTGGAGACCCATCGATGAATTCATCGCCGATGACTCGAAGGTCCTGCAGCCCGGCGTTTTGGATCGCCAGCGGAAAAGACGAAAACGTGAGCAGTGCAATGTCGAGATCGCCGGATGCGAGTGCCGCGACAGACTGCGGTGTTCCTGGAAACCGGATCGGGTCGACCGTGTAGCTTTTGCCGGCGTGTTGCATCATCTCCGGCTTCGCCATGAACAGCGCCGGCAGATTGTTCGGGACCGCGACCCAGGAAATGCGGATATTGAGCGGGTCGGCGTTGGCGCCGAGGCTGCCGAGCAGCATGGCCAAAGCACAGGCGGCGAGTTGGCGCTTCATTCTGATGTTTCCTCCTCTGTGTTTTGTTTTGGGCGTTCGCCCTTATAGGGTTGGCGGTTGAGCATCCTCCTGATGCCACACCAGCAATCGCCGGCGCACCCACGCCATTGTGGTGACCACGGCCCAGCCGATGGCCATCACTTCGATGATGCCGGCGAATACGTCGGGCGAGTTGAGCTGGCGCGAGGCCTCGAGCATGGCGGCGCCGAGGCCGTCACCCCCCATCATCATTTCCGCCACGATGTCGACAATCAGCGCCGTCGGCAAGGCGACTTGCAGCCCGGTGATGATCTGCGGCATGGCCGCGGGGATCATGATTTCGCTGGCGATGTGCCGGTCCGTGGCACCGAAACTCTGTGCTGACCAGATCAGCTCACGCTCGACGCCCTGCAATCCGGCGATGGTCGCGGTGATGATCGGGAACACGGCGGTGACGGCGATGATGGTGATCTTCGAGGCATCGAACAGTCCGAACCACAAAATGAATACGGGTAGAAAGGCGATTTTGGGCATCGGCAAGCCGATCGAGACGAGCGGATCAAAGAACCAGCGCGCCCACGCGTTTCGCATCATCGCAAGCCCGAGCGACACCCCGGCAATCGCCGCGATCGCGAACCCAACGAACGTCCGATAAAGCGTCGCGATCGCATTCTGTAGAAAATCGCCGGACATTACATCCGCCGTCAAACGCGCCACGACGGCGTCCGGCGACGGCAGCATGAATGCGCTGAAGTAGCCGGCGCGCGTAGCGAATTCCCAGCAGAGCAGGATGAAGATCGGGGTCATCAGGGGCGCGACCGCCCAGAACGCTCGCCGCATCACCTTTGCAGGTGAGACGGGGACCGCCGCGCGTTGCTCGGCGACCGCTATTCGCGCCATCGCAGCATCCGGCGCATGAACAGCAGATAGGCCCGATCGGCAAGGAACCCGAGCACGGCAATGCTCAGCACGGTTGCGAACATCGCGTCATAGACACCGCCATCCCCCAGCATGCCGATCATGAATCCCAGCCCGCGGCGAGCCGCCACCAGCTCAGAGCTCACCAGCAAGACGAAGGACGTGGCGAGCGCAATGCGAATGCCGCTCAAGATGTCCGGCAACGCACCAGGCAATATCACGTCGCCCACGAGCGCGAGTCGGCCCGCCCCGAAACTGCGGGCGGACCAGATGAGCGTACGCTCGACGCCGCGTGCCCCGTTGAAGGCGCTGATCGCGACCGGCAGCAAGCAGCCAAGAAAGATAAGAACGATTTTGGAGGCGTCACCGAAACCAAGCCACAACACCATGACGGGGATCAGGGCTGATTTGGGCATGGGATAGAAGAGGCGCACGAGCGGACCGAGGAAGACATTGACGCTCCGCGAGGTCGCCATGAGCAATCCCGCAGCTGTGCCAACCAAGACCGCCAGGAACAGGCCGACCGCGAGGCGATAGAGCGAATCAAGTCCGTTGGCGACGAGCTCGCCACTGACGACAAGGCGTATCCAGGACGCGAGCACTGCGCTGAGCGGCGGCAGCACGCGCGCCGGCAACACCGGTAGCCAGGCTGCCAACTCCCAGGCAATGGCGATGACGAGGAGCGGAGAATAGCGCACGACGATGCCCGTCCAACGACCGTTGCTCGCCAGTGCCTCGGGACCGAGCAACCAGAGTTGTTTTGAAGACACGCGCATCGAAGTGGATGTCCGGCGGTTATGGCGGGTACGGCAAAATCAGTTTGTCGGCGACAAGACATCCGTTGCAGGCCGACAATGCTGTCTTAGACAGCCCATCGGTTATTTAAGCATAGCCCGCATGCGAGCATGACAGGCAGGATCACCGCGAACTTATAATGGGGCCAAATTCTCGGCCCTGAAAAGCCTCAATATGATTCAGAAATCAGCGCGGGCGGGCGTGGAGGGTCCCGATCGCCCACGTGGTGGGGGCCACGCGTTCCTTGGGTGGGGGCGGCGATCGGGACCCGGCTCTCTGCTCTGTCAAGCTCAGAGCTAGCCTATAGCGAGTGGCACGGATTTGATGCGCGCAAATCGCCGCGCCTCAATCCGCGGCTTCGGCGGTATGCCAAGCCTACCGGCGATGCTCCGGGATGCCAAGAGGCTTCGAAAAGGCTTCAAAAAACAAGTGCTTAGCTGCATCCGGCAGGGGCCGTAGTACCTGCATGGCTTCGCCTGCCCCCGCGCAATCTTGCGGCAGAGTGCGCTCCGCCCTACCTCCCTGCCCGCCATTGTGGATAACGCGTGAACCTCGTTTCCGGAGATAGAATGCCAGTACTCGAGCTCGGACTGGACACGTTTGGCGATATCACGGCCGAGCCCGATGGGCGCGCGCTGTCTCACGCACAAGTCATTCGTCATGTTGTTGATGAAGCCACCTTGGCTGACGAGGTTGGCATTGATTTCATCGGCCTCGGCGAGCACCACCGCGCCGACTTCGCGATTTCCTCACCCGAAGTCGTCCTGGCAGCCGTAGCGGCGCGCACCAAGCGGATTCATCTCGGTTCTGCCGTGACGGTGCTGAGCTCGGACGATCCCATCCGCGTGTTCCAGCGATTTTCCACGCTCGATGCCATCTCGAATGGACGCGCCGAAGTGATTCTTGGGCGCGGCTCGTTCATCGAATCCTTTCCACTGTTCGGCTTCGATCTCGATCAGTATGAGGAGCTGTTCGAGGAAAAGCTCGGGCTATTCGCAGCATTGGTCACGCAGGAAAGTGTGACATGGCGGGGCAAGCTGCGGCCGCCGCTCAGCGGCCAGCGTGTGTTCCCGCCGATCGAACGTGGAAAACTCAAGACCTGGATCGGCGTCGGCGGCAGCCCCGAATCGGTTGTGCGCGCGGCGCAGTACGATTTCCCGCTCATGCTCGCCATTATCGGCGGCGCGCCGGCGCGGTTTCAACCGTTCGTCGACCTTTATCTGAAAGCGCTCCAGCAACTTGGTAAACCCGTGCCGCCGATCGGCGTGCACTGCCATGGCTATGTGGCCGACACCGACGAGCAGGCACAAACCGAGCTTTGGCCCGCCTACAAACAAATGCGCGACCGGATCGGTCGCGAACGCGGCTGGCCTCCCATGCAACGCGCGGATTTCGAACGCGAGCTCGGCCACGGCGCGCTGCATGTCGGATCCCCGCAAACCGTTGCGCGCAAGATTGCCGCAACCGCAAAGGCCCTTGGCGTCGCCCGTTTCGACATGAAGTACAGCGCCGGCACACTTTCGCACGACAACATGATGCGCAGCATCGAGCTGTACGGCCGCAAGGTCATCCCGCTCGTGCGCGACATGCTTGCTTAGCGCATGTCCCGGAAAAGTGGACACCGGTTTTCCGAAAAGGACATGCGCCAATACAAGATTAGCCCGCATTAGCAGATTGGTAAGATTTGAGTGCGCCCCGCAGGATTTCGCGCGGCGGCTCCGAGCCGTCGATGCTGCGGACGGTCCGCCGGCGAATCTTCCAGCCATCAGACGTTCGCTCGAGATCCCAGCGGTTCGCTGCCACGCGGTGGATGCGAAATCCGTTGGAGACGCCGTGGTTGGGGACTTCATGGGGCGCGGCCGTCGGGTGCGGCGTCAGGATTTGTAGGTAGGAAGTGACCGTTGCTTTGTCGCCATCGATTACAATCTTGGGTAGCCCGGCGAAGTGAGCAAGGCCACCGGCAATCGCCGCCTGATGGCCCGATGTTTTTGTAATTGCAGCGATTGTCTCATTGCCGGTGACCGGAGCGCCACGACCCAGATCGAGTTCGCCGTCTTCGGTATACACGAGCTTGGTGTAGTAGTCGGCACCGGTGTCGGCGCTTGGCGGATGGCTGGCGATCAGATCATATATTTCCAGCCGGTCTTCGACATCGCGCAAACGCTGTTCGAGGCTGCGGGCGGATTTTGTCATGACAAACTCCAGGAACGGAACGTGAAAGAGGAAAGTCGGCGTGTGAGTTTAGCAACACGAACGATTTTTTGCCGCAATCACCAGTTTTCTTTGCACCTGCGTCGGGGGACGCGCGTTGCCGTTCAGCTGTGGGGGCTAGGCAGCGCAGAAATGGGTGGGGGACATATTGGTTCGATTGGGGGTACCGGCGATCCCGCTCGGGATCGCAGCGGTCGTCTTGGGGATCGCTCTCAAATCCGCGGGGACGCAAGCAGGTCCGATACCGGCAGATTCCGGTCTCGGCGGTTCGAGCTTGTCCGTCTTCGGCACAATCCATCCTGACATTTTCCGGCTGCGCACGCCGATCGGCTCCGGCCTTGCGGAGATGGGCGTACGCGTCGCAAGCCTGGAAACGCCGGGATCGGATGCGCCGCCGATCGGGTTGGACATGCTCGCCGATCCGGCAGCCGCAGCTTGTCGAAACGCGGCGTTCGATGATCGGCCGGCCTCGTTCGACAAACGCTTCGCCGCGGTCGATGACTGCCCGGTGACGGTGAACGAGAAATTCGGGTCGGCCATGCAGAAGGTTGCGCTCAACCTGCGCCCCGCCGATCAGGAAGCGGTTACAATTGATCAGCCGGCGGCACCGCTTGCCAAGGTAAAGCCGATGGCGAGCCTCACCAGGACGCACGTTCGTCCCGGCCATGAACATCGGGCCCTTACGCCGATAGCCGAGGATGACGGCCACACCGCAATCTACGATATTTCGGCGCACATGGTTTACCTGCCCGACGGCAAGCGCCTTGAAGCGCATTCCGGGCTGGGCGAGTTCATGGACAATCCCAAGCACGTGCGGATGAAGATGCGCGGGCCGACGCCGACCAACCTCTACAAACTCACCATGCGTGAGCGGGTCTTCCATGGGGTGCGCGCGCTGCGCCTGAACCCCGTGAACGAGGCTCGAATGCATGGGCGCGACGGGATCCTTGCGCACACCTACATGCTCGGCTCGAAGGGTGCATCGAACGGGTGCGTGTCGTTCAAGGATTATCCCGAATTCCTGGACGCGTTCCTCAAAGGCGAAGTGACCCGCCTCGTTGTCGTGGAAAAGCTTGCAAATCCGCCGACGCAAAAACTGGCGGGCTGGCTGCCGGATGAGGCCAAGCAGATGATCAAGGCTTCACTGCCCGACGACAGCGAGCAGCAAGTTGCGGCTGTTGGCGATCAGTAACTGACTGGCTTAGCGCGCCCCACTTCGGGGCGCGCACGCAGCTCCTGCTTCCAACAAATCCGCAATCTCTGTTTCAGCGAAGCCGGCACGCGCTAGAACCTGGCACGTGTCCGCTCCAATTTCGCGGGCCGGCACGCCGCTGCGCGGTCGTTCGTTGTCCAGAATCACGGTTGGACGAATCGCCCTCACCTCGCCTTCGCGCGGATGCTGTATGTGCTCGACGAGAGCGACGGCTCGCAAATGCGGGTCGTCGGTGAGTGTATGTAAGGTGTGGCAAGCCATCGCCGGAACGTCGAGACGAGTAAACACGGCGAGCCAGTGATCCGTGGTCTGGGTTGCCAGGCTCTCGGAGCGCAATTGAAACCATTCGCCCGAATGGGCGACGCGAGCCGGCACAGAGCAAAAGCGTGGATCGTCGAGCAGGTCATTGCGCCCGATCGCCTGCAAGAACGCGCGCGCTTGCACATCGGTATTGGCGCTGATGGCGATCCAGCCGTCTTTGGTGCGCACCGGCCGCGCGTGCGGATCGAGCACGCGCTTGTCCCCCGGCGGACCAAGCGGCGGCTCGAACGTGGCGGCTCCCAGATGCTCCTTGAGCACGAAAGCCGCCATGGTTTCCAGCATGGGAACTTCGATAGTCGCACCGCGGCCGCTGCGGCTTCGACCATAGAGCGCGGCCGCGATGGCGCCAGCCGTGATCTCGCCGATGAGGTGATCGGCAGCGAGAAACGGCGCGAAAGCCGGGGATCCATCTCGTTCCAGTGAGAGCCCGGCGAGACCCGACGCCGCCTGCACCACGGTGTCGTAGGCCGGCTTGCCGCGATACGGGCCACCGGGACCAAAGCCGGTGATCGTGCAGTGAATCAACTCGGGCCGTTGCCCCCGGCATGTCGTCGCATCGAGTCCCATGCGCCCCAGCGCGTCGGGCCGAAGATTGGTGACGAGAACATCGCAGCCCTGCAAGATCCGGCCCAGCGCTGCCAGGCCGGCGGGAACGCGTAGATTGAGGGACACGAATTGCTTGTCGCGATTGAAATGCAGAAATTTCCCCGATAATGCCCCGGAGTGGGATGGCCCGCCAAGGGTGCGCATGAGATCGCCTTCGGGCGGTTCGATCTTGATGATCTCCGCCCCGAAATCAGCGAGGCGCAATGTGGCCGCCGGTCCGACCACGACCGATGTCAGATCAAGAACACGCACCCCGGCAAGCGGCAGTTCAACAGCCATCGCGCATGCTCACTCGAGTTTCAAATCGAGCTGCTTGATGATGGGGATGAACGCGTCGGCGACACGGTGCATCTCGGTTGTGACCTCGGCGGAGCTCATCGGTTTGGCTTCGAACCCGATTCCAGCAAATTGCGCCTTCACGTCCGGGCTGGATACGATCTGCTGCAACGCGCTCTCCAGCTCAGCGACAATCGGCTTGGGCGTACCGGCTGGCGCGAACAACACAAAGTGCGTCGCGCCAATGATTCCCGGATAACCCTGCTCTGCGGTCGAGGGGACGTCGGGAAGCAGGCTTGAGCGCGTGTCCTGAACGACCGCCAGAGCTTTAAGCTGATTATCTTCGACCAAGGCCTTGGTCGTCCCAATCAGCAAGCTGCCGAATTCCAACCGGTTGCCGATGAGATCGGTGACGACTGCCGGCGCGGACTTGTAGGAGACCTGCACGAAGTTTGCGCCGGTCTTGTGGGCGAGCACTTCGACCACCAGGTGCTGCTGCAGCCCATACCCCGATGTCCCGTAGTTGATGCCTCCTTGCCGTTCCCGCGCCAGCTTGACGAGGCCATTCACATCGTTGGCGGGCAGCGCCGGCCCTGTCACCAGCACGTTGGGCGTCGTGCCGATCGAGCCCACCGGCACGATGTCCTTGAACGGGTCGTAAGCGAGCTTGGCGAAGCTGTAAGGAAACGTCGCGATTGCCGTCCCATTCACCAGGAGCGTGCAGCCGTCGGGGGGCGCGCTAGCGACCGCGACAGTGCCGATATTCCCCGTCGCGCCCGGCCGGTTCTCGATCAACGTGGCCTTGTGCAGCACGCCCTCGAGCCGCTGGGCGATGAAGCGCGTTGCCACATCGGCAGAGCCGCCGGCACCAAACGGCGCCACCAGCTTGATCTGCGTGCAGTTTAAGTCTTCGCCGCGGGCCGTACCGCAAACCAAGCCTGCAAGCGCCAGCGCCACCAGCATGCGCATCGTGTTCCTCCCTTATCGATCCGATCTGCCCGGCTTTTTCAGCCTGGTTGTCTCGGCGTCATGCCTCGCCCCAGATCACACGCGCCGCGTCGACGACGCGCTGCAATTTGGCCGTTTGCTGTTCGGTTGTCATCGCCCGATTGCGGACGTCGCCGGAAAAGCCGCACTGCGGACTGATGGCGAGGTGCGCCAACGGCATGTGCCGCACGGCCTCATCCACCCGGGCGGACAGCAACTCGAGCGGTTCAAGCTCCGGGCTCTTGGTGGTCACCAATCCGAGCACCACGCCCTTCCCGTCCGGGATCAGGCTTAGTGCGTCAAGCGAGCCGGCGCGCGGACTGTCGAACTCGAGCAGATAAAGCTTGGCGTTCAGCTTGTGGAAGATCGCGTCGGCCATGAACTCGTATCCCGTATCCGCTTGCCAGAATCCTAAACGATTGCCGCGACAGATATGAAGCGCGACCGTCATATCGGCCGGAGCTCCTGCCAGAACCGCATTGAGGACCTCGACATAGGCATCGGCAAGCGCACGCCAATCATCGCCACGCTCCGTGAGCACCGCGCGAATCTCCGGATCACCGAACTTGACCAGCGACGTCTCGTCGATCTGGAGATAGCGGCAGCCCGCGTCGTAAAGGGCAGCGATCTCGCGCCGGTAGACGTCGATCATGTCGGACCAATAGGCGTCGAGCGATGCGTAGGCATCGCGCAGGATCGCGTCGTCGCCGCCGAGAAAGTGCAGGATCACAGGCGATGGGATGGTCACTTTCGCCGTCCGCTGTGTCGCCGCCCGCAGGAACGCAAACTGCTGCGCAAATATCGGGCCCGGCCATTGCGCCTTGGCCTTCACGACCATGCGTTCGGCCGGCAGCTTGTCGCCCTTGTCGTTGCGATGAAAGAACAGCCCCGGCTCAAAGCCGACGCCACCCCGGCCGAACACCTTGAAATAGAAATCGATGATGTAGTTTTGCCGGCGGAATTCGCCGTCGGTTACGACGTTGAGGCCGACCGCCTCCTGAAGCGCGACCACATCGCGGATTGCCATATCTTCGATCTGGATGAGCTCATCGCGTTCGATCGCGCGCTCGCGATAGCTCCGCCGGGCATCGATCAGCACCGGTGGCCGCAGCAGGCTGCCCACGACGTCGGCGCGGAATGGCGGATTGTTCTGCGGCATGGGCGTACGCTCCCCGCGAGCCAACCGCACCATGGCCTGCACCCAGGTACCTGACAAGTATTGCGCGCAGGCTCGTTATCTCGAAGCGCCAATTGACCCCATGAGAATCATATAAGGCCACCCGCTGCCGCAGTTACGCCGAACGTCGGCATTAATTTTCAGAAGCGCAGCTATGAGGGCAGCGCGACCTTAACGCCGCCTTTCTGGCCGGGTTCTGGTGTGGGAAAGCACAGCCGAGGTTTGACCCAACAATGGTATTGAACGCCGACCAATGTCGCGCCAAGGCAGCTGATTGTCTGGACGCTGCCAGAGACGCGCTCTACCTCGATCAGCGGCGCCTCTATGAAGAGATCGCGGAGCAATGGCTGTTGCTTGCCGAGCAGATGGGACAGAAGACAAACGGACATAACGGGGCCCAGGGCCACGACTTATCACGAACTTCGAAAACCGGGCACTGAGGAAACGGATCAGCAACAAACGGTGTCAAATAAAAGGTAGGGGCCGATTTGTTCGTGACGCGTTCGTGTGCGTTCTTGTGGATAAATATGGTTCCGCGGGACACGCCAACGGCGACGTGGCGAGGGATACCTGTCCCGCAGCTCACATTTTCGAAACTATTGTCGGGTTCCACACCGGCGCAACAGCGTCGCTTGCGCCTGAGGGCCGCCAACCGCATGACGGGACATTCCCTGTCAGTTCAACCATATGTATGGTGATCACGGATGGCAAGGCGGTGGGACGCCATCCCCCACCCGCGCTGCAGATCCGAAGAACGCCCCCAAGATTAGTTTATGAGAGGCCAATAATGAATCGGACAAGGACCCTTCTCGCCGTTGGCGCGGGCGCGCTTGCCCTCGCCGGTCTCATGATCCCTGCTCAGGCCGCCCCGGACATGTCCCTCACCCGTTTCGAGTGCGGCACGCCGCAAGCGCCCGTCCCGGTCAACCCGCGCTTTTCCGACACCTTCGCTTATGGCGATCTGAAGCTGCAGTTCGTGTACAGCTGTTACCTCATCAAACATGGCGACGAGTATCTCCTTTGGGATACCGGACACGCCATGACCACGCCCAACGTCGCACCGAAAGTAAGTCTGGTCGATCTGCTGGCGAGGCTTGAGCTCAAGCCCGACGACATCAAGTATGTCGGCATCAGCCATTATCATGGAGATCACACCGGACAGGTGAACTCCTTTCCGAAAGCAACGTTGTTGATTGGCCAACGCGAATGGGATGCAATCTCCAGTCCGAAACCGGCCGAAGGCGTAAACTTCAAACCGTTCGAGACTTGGCTCAAAGGCGAGAGCAAGGTGGAACCGCTTCCCAACGACAAGGATGTGTTCGGTGACGGCAGCGTGATCATCCTCGCGACCCCTGGGCACACGCCGGGCCACCGCAGCCTGCTCGTCAAGCTGCCCCAGAAAGGGGCCGTGCTGATCACCGGCGATGCGGTGCATTTTCGCGAAAACTACGACACGGACGGCGCGCCCTCGTTCAACTACGATCGCGCCCAGACGCTGGCATCGCTGGCACGGCTCAAGAAAATCGCCGCGAATCTCAACGCCACCGTGATCATCCAGCACGACGCTCGCGATGTGGAAAAGCTGCCGGCCTTTCCGGCCGCAGCGAAATAGGCGCGAGCCGTCAGCGCTCTAAAGGGCCGAGCCGCGCGCTCCAGTACGTGCGAAATCTTCGGTCCTGGCGCTGGAGCCGCACGCCGCGCCCCACAGCGCCGCGATGCCAAGGATCGAGGCCAGCAACGATGCCATGAACACGGCAATCTTGGCGGCCTCGAAATCGGCTTCCAGCGGGAATGCCTGACCGGCAATGAACAGCGACATGGTGAAGCCGATGCCGGCCAAGACGCCAGCAGCGCCGAGCTGTGCCCACGAGTATTCGTTCGGCTTGGTGGCCACACCGGCCATGACCGCAGCCCCACAGGCCAGCAGGAACCCGAGCGGCTTGCCCACCACCAGCCCGATCACGACCGCAAGCATGAGAGGCTCACGCCCGCCGATCGTAGCGATCGATAGAACGACACCTGCGTTGGCGAGCGCGAACAGCGGGAGCACCAGATAACTCGAGCGGGATCCGGCGTGCCGCAGCAAACGATCCGCCGGCGATTCAATACGGTCATGAATTGCATCCAGTGCCCGCAATGCTGGCGTCGACGGTCCGTGGCGCAGGACCTCGCGGTCATGCTGCGCTTCTGACGAGATGATCACCTCTGCCTGCGTCATCAGGGCTTTGAGGTTCGGCGGCGCGCGGGTGGGAATGAACAATGCGAGGACCACACCCGCCAAAGTGGGGTGGAGGCCAGACGCCAGAATGCACGCCCAGAGGAGCACGCCAAGGACTGCATAGGGTGTCAGCACATAGATGCGCGAGCGGTTCAGCAGCGCCAACAACACAATCACGGCGACTGCCAGGCCAAAATAGACAGCGTGCAATTCGCCGGAATAGAAAATGGCCACGGCGAGAATTGCGCCGATATCATCGACGATCGCCGCCGCGGTCAGGAATATCCGCAGCGCCACCGGAACGCGGCGTCCCATCATGACGATGAGCGCAACCGCGAAAGCGGTATCCGTCGACATCGGCACACCCCACCCGCGCGACCACGGCCCTGCCGGGATAACGAGGAGATATAAAAGCGCCGGCACCACCATTCCGCCAACCGCGCCGGCGATGGGCAATGCCGCGGACCGCCAACCCGCCAGATGGCCGACAGTGAATTCGCGCTTGATCTCGAGCCCGACCACGAGGAAGAAAAACGTCAGCAGCCCATCGTTGATCCAGTGCCGCAGCGACATGTGAAAGCTGGAACTGTCGAGCGCAAAGCCGAAGTCCTGCTCCCAGAACGCATCGAAGGCCGGCCCGGCCGCCGAATTGGTCAGAGCAATCGCGAGCACCGTCGCCAACAGAAGCAAGGTCCCGGCCGACGGTCCCCAACTGGCAAAATCAAGCGCGGCCGATCGCACGCGGTGCCCCAGGGTGCCGAGCATGGCGTCCGACAGCGAGCTTTCATCCCACGGTCCATCATAACGACGGCTGTTGATGAAAAAGGTCGGGGTGATCCGCACGCCGCTCGCCCGCGAGCTTGCCTCATCAGCTTCGACACGCGCTCTTGCGCCGAGTGCTGCGTCTTCCGAGATCGCATCTTCCGCACCCAGGTCGCGGGCTACGACCTGGAGATCCTCTTCGGTCAGCGTTCCCGACCGTGTCATCAACTTGACATGCGCGTCCCAGAAGCGCTCGGGGCTGTCCGCGAGCTCGACCAGTTCGGCTGCCCGGCGTGCGAGATCATTCCCGGTCAGCGGCCGATGACGGAAGACGTAACGCAGACGGTCGCCGAATTGATCGCGGACCTCGGCGATACGCTCATTGGCCGCCCGGCAATAGGGACACGCGTAGCTACCATATTCCACCAGCGTGATATCGGCGCCGGGTGGGCCGAGAACATGATCCGATGTTGCGTCGACCTCCCGATCGAGCCAATTGCCTTCCGATATGTCCGACATAAACGATCGCCTCGTTGCACCGACGGGAAATGATCCAAGGCACAGCACGCGACATGGCCGAGCCTCCGAGAACGCTAACTCGACTCGCCTTACCCACTTAGGTAACTTCGTGCACTCAGCTAGAGGGATCGCATGATATGAGCCAGCTTGACGACCTTTTGCGCGACCTCGTAGTGGCCAACCGTATTCTGTCGAACGAGGACGTCGTCGATGCCTATGGCCATATCAGCGTGCGCCACCCGGACAATCCGAAGCGCTTCTTCATGTCGCGCTCACGCGCGCCGGAATTGGTCGAGCGTCACGACCTGATCGAGTTGGACCAGGAAGGCGAGCCGATCAACGATAAGCGCCAGCCCTATCTCGAACGCTTTATCCATGCGGCGATCTTCGAGGCGCGGCCCGACGTCACCGCCGTTGTGCACGCGCATGCCGAAGACGTCCTGCCCTTCGGCCTGGTCAAGACGCCGCTGCAACCAGTCATCCACTCCGGCAGCTTCATCGGTGGCAAGGTGCCGGTCTGGGACATTGCCAAGAAATTTGGCGACACCAATCTGCTGGTCACCAACATGGCGCAAGGCCGCGACCTCGCCAAATGCCTGGGCAAAGGCAATGTGGCGCTGATGCGCGGCCACGGCTTTGCCTCGGCCGCCCGCTCGATCATCGAGGTGGTGCGGCTCTCAGTCTATCTGCCGCGCAACGCACGTGTGCAGCTCGCCGCGATGCAGCTTGGCAAGCCGGTGAAACTCTCGAAGGGCGAAATCGCGGCGCGCGCCGCGGGGTATAAGCCGCATACGCCGGAAACGTGGCGCGCCTGGGAATATTGGGCGAACCGCGCCGGCTGCGGTGACATGATCGGCGAGCCGCACGCGCACGCCCCCGCGCCGGAGCAACCACGGGAGCAGAAGCCAAAGCGCTAGCTCCTATTCGCGCGCGATCACCGCCGAGTCGCGCCTGATGGTGCCGATCTTGTGTTGCGTTGGGCGCCCGCATTGCACACGATGAGGTCGACCCTGCCTAATTTTAGGGCTTGCGGGCGGATCGGGCATCTGTTTGTAAGGGAAAATCGAGTAGAAGCGGTCAGGGCTACGGCCCGGGACATTGCTCGGCAGCCGTTTTCGACGGAGCCCGAACATGCTTCTTCTCTCCCAGATCCCCAAGTCCCGTCCAGAAGCAGGCGCTCGGTTCATTGACCGGGCTTGCCGGCGCGTGCTCGAGCCCGGCAGAATCCCAGATCCATGGAGATGACAATGGCGGCTTCCAGCCAAGTCTATGCGCTTGATGAGCTCAACAAGGAGACCACCTTTGGCGGTGCTGGCCGAACCAAAAGCCGGGCGATCCCGCAGATCGATATGAGCGATTTCGCCGCCCGCAAGCGAGAGATCGCTGATCAGCTTTGGCAGGCCTCAACCGAGATCGGATTTTTCCAGCTCATCAACCACGGAATTCCGCAGCAACAAATCGACGAAGCGTTCTTGATGACGGAGCGCTTCTTTGCCCTGCCGCAGGACACCAAGGCGCAGTTTCCGATGCGCAAAGGCACCAATGCGGGCTGGGAATACAGGAGCCAGGTGCGGCCTTCCACCGGAACCGCAGACGAGAAAGAGTCCTATCAGATTACGACGCTGCGTATGGCGGGGTTGTGGCCGACCGGCGATGAGCTCCCCGGCTTCAAGGCCGCCATGCTCGCGTTCGAGCGCGTCAACTGGGCGCTCGGCATGAAGGTGTTGTCATGCTTTGCACTCAGGCTCGGCTTTGCGACGGATTTTTTCACCGAGTTGCATGATCCGCTGGCAGGCACGTATCAAAGCACGCTGCGGCTTCTCCATTACTTGCCGATGTTGAACGCCAAACCCGGAGATTTCGAGGGTTGGCGTGCGGGCGCCCATACCGATTACGATTGCCTGACGTTGCTGCACCAGCGCACCGGCCAGGGCGGATTGCAGCTCTGCCCTGGCAAGGAATCCGAAGAGTTGGCCTGGACCGATGTCGAGCCACTGCCAGGCGTCGTGACGTGCAACATCGGCGACATGCTGATGCGCTGGAGCGACGACAAGCTCCTCTCCACGCTGCATCGGGTACGCATGCCCAAGCCCGGTGAATATCTCGGTCCGCGATATTCGATGGCCTTCTTCTGCCAAGCCAACACCGATGCGGTGATTCAAGGTCCGGGCAAGCGCTATGCACCGATCACCGCGCACGACTATCTGCAGCAGCGCATCGCCGCGAACTTCGCCGGCTAAACTGAGAGCGCTCTTATCGGACTCTGACGCCGGCCTATTTGCCGGCGTCCTCACACAAACTTCGCAAACAAAGAAGCGGCAGCGCTATCAGGCCCCAGGCGGGAAGTACATTAGCTCGATGCGGACGTCATCGGGGGCCTTGATAAAGGCGATGCGAATGCCTGTTGGCGTCGTGAAGGGCCCGTCCAAGACCGACGCGCCGAGCGACTGCAAATGCGCCAAGTCGCGATCGAAGTCTTCGGTGGCCACCGCGAAGTGCTCAAGCCCCAAATGCGGTCCGGCGTCGCCGGACTTGAGCGTCTCGCCGGTCTTTTCGCCTGAGATGATCACCATCGTGCCATCGATCATTTTACAGGTCAAAAACAGGTCGCCGGCGGGCCGTTTGATTTTGTCGGTAACGGTGAGGCCGAAAGCCCGCCCATACCAGGCGGCGGTTTGCTCCGGATCGCTCGCTTTCAGATGCAGGTGATTGAATTTGATCGGCATCGCACCGGCTCCCCAACCTTGTCTCGTTCTCAGCGTTATGGTGTCGTTAGAATACGCGGGAGGATGCCGTCCTGGAAGGCCGCTGCCCACGGGCGCAGCCATGCTGCTTTACAGGTACCGGACCGTCCCTTATCGTGAGCGCTTCTGCTTGCCCGGGTCATGACATGAGCAACGCCCCTCCCCTGTCGCTCCAGGAACTGGAGCAGCATATCGCGATGGTTCGCGAGAACATTCGGCAATTGATCGAACAAGCCGCCGCATCCTCGGGGGCGGGCGACGAAGATCGCAATGCCGATCGCATCGCCCAACAGAGCGAGGAGCTCGAACGGCTGACAAAAGAACGCGACACGCTGCTCAAGGCAATGAAGCACAAATAACGCAATCGCTCGATTGGCGAGGCGCCAAGATCTTTCAAAATCGTGAGCGCTGCGGCTATCGAAGGGCCGCCTGCCGTTAATTCTTCCTTCAACTCTCGGCCCAACCATCCGCTCCGCAGCTTGCAGCGGCAGTGGGTATGGCATGGGCCATCAGCAGACTGTATTCGAACGAAAGCGGACGCCTCCGGACGGCCCAGGGGCTGCACCACCCAGCAAAGCCCGGACCCGAGAACCTCGTACGGCCCCTGCGGCAACGGCCGCCAAAGCGCCCGCAAAAGCCGCCGTAACGGACGTCGTTCCCACAATTTCGCGCTCGGGACTTATCATCGGTGTGCTGTTGGTGATGCTTTTCATCGGATTGATTACCGGATCAATCGTGTACCGCCTGGTCGATTCCGCAAATTCAGAATTAACCACGATCGACGATTTCACGGCGCTTGCGGAGCTGATCATCACCGCGGAGTCGAATGGTAATCCGCGCGACAAGAACAAGAAGTCCAGCGCCACCGGTCCGGCACAATTCCTGGACGACACGTGGCTGGAGATGATCAACGCTTACCGCCCGACCCTGGCGGCCGGACACAGTCAGAAGGAGATCCTGGCACTACGCCGTGACCCGGACCTGTCCCGAGAAATGACCACGCGCTTCATGCAACGAAACGCCAAAATCCTGCGCAGGCGAAACCTGCCGGTCACTCCTGGCACGCTGTACCTGACCCATTTCGCCGGCGTCGCCGGGGCAATCGCCATTCTGTCACGGCCTGACAATGAGCACGCTGCAACCATCATGGCCAAAGCCGACGCCTCAGGACATCTGACCCGGGCCAAGCTCGTTGCCGCCAACCCGTTTCTGGCCGATTTCACCGTCGCCGATATCAAGCACTGGGCCAACGCAAAGATGCAAAGTTCCGGCCGTTAGCTTTGCGCCACTGGACTAGGTTCGGGGCGTCGACCATCGTTCAAGCGGTGTGAGTCGCCGCGCACGCCGCCGCATAGATGACCTCGCCCGCATAGATGACATTGATGACGTATTGTAGTCCCGACGGAGAGGCGCCGCACCCTCACAGGGGAACCCGAAATCCGCAGGCGGCCGTTCCGTACACACTTGCATCGGGACTGGAGTCTGCCCCCGCATTCCGCTTTTGCTTGCGCCGCATAGATGACATCGTTCGCATAGATGACGTTTATCTCCATTGATGACCTCTGGTAGCCGGATGGAGGGCGCGCCGCACGCTCGCACGGCGGACCCTGAAATCCAGGGGCGGCCGTTCCACAACTCCCGCATCGCGATTGGAGTCTGCCCGCGCATTCCGGCCTTTGCTTGTGGCGGCGCAAACATGTCGTCGCGGCATCACCGCATAGATGACCGCACTCGCATAGATGACAGCCGCGCGCATAGATGACGTGGCCCGCCATACATGACGTGTGCGGCCATCCTTCGAGACGCACGCGAGCTTGCGCTCGCATGCTCCTCAGGATGAGGGCTGCGGTTAGTTGCGGGGCTTCAACAATCTCAGCCCTCGTCCTGAGGAGCTCAGGCGCGATAGCGCATGAGCGTCTCGAAGGACGGCCGCAAATTTTGCTTCGACTATCAAACAGCCCGACGCGGACATGCGTCGTACCCGACCCGGGGCAAACCGGGCCCCGAGCCCGTTTGCAAGGCGCGGAACCCGGATCCACTCATTATTTTGCTAATTGAGTTGTCAATACAATCGATCAAACCGGGCGAGAAAAGCTTCGCCTCGTGCGCTATTTCTCGCCCTGCGTCTGCTGCGCGTCGAGCCACCTGCGGACTGCCGCAAAGTCGACGACTCCTTCCATGACTGTCGTCGCACCATCCGCGCCAATGAGGATGGTGCGCGGAATTTCTCCGCGCCATTGCGGATCGACTTCGTAGCGCAGCGGTTCGACAAAATCGTCGCCAAAGACCCAGTTCTCAGCCCGGCCGAGACCGGCCTGATCGAGCATCGTAGCGACCGCCCCGGCTTCGTTGGGAACGAGATCAGCATCGATCAACACGAGCTTCATATCCGGGCGTTCGCGCACGAACGCGCCCCACTCCGGCATCTCGGTCCGGCATGGTCCGCAGGTGACGCCCCAGATGTGAACGACCACCGGTTTGCCGTGATGAGACTGTCGGATTTCTTTCCAGCTCCCGCGCTGGAATTCGCGCAGATTGTCGATCGTTGCCGAATCGGCGCTCGTTGCCGCGAGAACCAGGAGCGAGAGAACAAGCTGCGCCAATTTCCTCATGACAGATCCTCGATTGCCATCAGCCGATATCCTTCGCGGCGGGTCAGCCACGAGAGAAACGCATGCGCCCCATTGGCGATCAGCAGAGGGTGATCGGACGCATCGCCGGTCTGGGCGACCGCTTTAGGAGAACTCCAGTGGTTGCCGCCATCGTGCGAGGTCATGATCTGGACGACGGTGTTGGTCCCGTCGAATTCCTTCCAGGCGAGCCACACGGCGTCCGCGGTCGCGAGCACCGACGGTCGGCTGGGAGCGCGGTCCGGATTGCCGATCGGCATCGGTGTGGAGAAGCTACGCCCACCATCGCTCGAGTGCGCGTAGAAGAGCCCCTTACGTGCGTTGCCGCTGGTGAACCAAGTCGCGTGATAGTCGCCATTCGGCGCGATGGCGAGGCTCGGCCCATGATGCGGGCAGGCCTCGATCCGCCAGTTGTCGACACTTACGCGGTAGACTGGACCGGGCGTCACCGGATCGACGAAGGTCGTGATCGCGTGATCGCGGACCGAACCCTCGAATATGTTGCGGAACAACACGACGGGCCGGCCAGGCCCTGCAAACGCGACGCCGAGCCGACAACATTCACAGGTGTTGTCCTGAGCGAGACGGGTCGCTGAGAACGTCGCACCCTGATCATTCGACCACGCAAACGCCAGCGCAGCGCCCGGATATTTCTCGCCACGCGCGCGCGCGGGCGCGCGATTGCGCTTGTCGAGCCAGGCCGCAAACAAGGCGCCGTCCGGATCGAAGGCAACGGCCTGAAAGCGCTGACTCTCGGCATCGGCCGTAATCGGCTTCGGTGGTGCGAAGCTCTGGCCGCCATCCTCCGAGCGCGTGTAGAGGACCTGGCCATTGAACTCCTTGTCCTTGAAAATATCGAAGACAACGGCGATGCGCCCTTGCCGATCGACCGCGATGGCGGGGCGCGCATCGGGACCCCAGTCAAGCGTCAGCGGCTGTGGATTGACCGCGACCGCCGGCGAGAACGTGCGGCCGAGATCATGCGATTGCGCAACCGACACAAACCCGCCGGCATCCCACGCAAGCCACAGCGTCCCATCCGGCGCAAATGTGGGTGTCGCCTTGGCGGCACAGGCGAGCGAGGCGCCCTGGCAGGCCGGATGACTCCCATGTTCATGCGACATCTGCGCATTGGCCAGCAGACCGGACGACAGCAGCAGAGCGTAGGCGCCCAACCAGCTATATCTGTTCATCATCGCAACCCTGTCTCTGTTTCAGATCGCATTGCGGTCGTCTCATTGGAAGGCCAGCTTCATGCCGCCGATAAATGCCCGTGGAGTGCCCGCGTAAATTGAACCACCCGTGTTAGCAAGCACGCTGCCAGGAGTCTGAAGTCCTGTAGTCGCGTTGACGGAGTCCGAAATGTTGTTGGCCGAGGCCACGTAGGTCCGATCAAACAGATTTTTGATCTCGAAGAAGAATATGGCGTCTTTGATGTAGCTATCGGTCACCTGCTTGTCGTAGTGCAAATTGAGGTTGACGATTTCATAGCCCGGAGCCTTGAGGAGGTTAGCGTTGTCCATGTAGAAGCTGTCGTTCCACTGGAACTCAATGAAACCACCGACTCCCTTCCAAGGACCCGTTGGCTGATCATAGCCAAGCCGCGTGACCAGCTCGTTGGGAGGAACACCGGGGATCAAGTTGCCAGCGCGATTGAAGGACACGGTCCTGGCGCCGGCGGCGAACTGTTCAACAAACTGCGTATAATACTGATTGTCGTAAGTGTAAGCCATGATGAATTGCCAACCTGGGAGAGGCTTCCAATCGACCGCAACTTCAATGCCCCGGTGCGTCGAATGCGGGACATTAAAGGTGAAAGCCATCAGCCCGGCGCCTGGGGACTGCGTGATCTGTTCATTATTGAACAGCTCGTAGAAGCCGGTGACGATGACCTTGGTGGCAGAATTGGGCGTCCAATCCACTCCTACGTCGTAACCTAGATTGGTTTGCGTCTGCAATTGCGTGTTGTTACCGGGCACGCCGGCGGGCGTCACAAACAGTTGACCGAGATTGGGCGTGCCGTAGCCGGTGGCAACACGCCCGCGCAGGCGCCATTCGGGGGTCATCTGGTAGCCCAGCCAGGCCTCGGGGGCCATATTCAGAAAATTGCGGTTGGCGTTGATCGGCACCTGCGTCACCGCCAATGACGGAGAGCTGTAGATGTAGTTCGTGTTGAGCCCGCGGATGTCGCCGCGCTCGACCGCAAACCCAAGGAGACCGGTCCAATATTCGTTGAACTTGACCTCTTCGCGGACCCGCGCGCCCCAATTTTCCTGCAGCCCGGCCTGGTATGCAGTAACTGCGCCGAGCGTGGCATTGCCGCCAAGCGCGACGTTATAGGTGTAATTATAGGACTGTTCGGCATTGTAGTAGACACCGAGGTAGTGCGTCGCGTCCGTGCCCAGAAGCGTGGTCTTTTTGGTGAGATCGCTGATTATGTTGTAGGATGGGAAATCACCCACCGCCGCGGTCGTTCCGGTCGGCTGGTTGATGTTGCGGTCATCGAGAACGATCTGCGAACGCCACGTCGTCGCATTGTCGAGATCGTGCTCCCAGCGCAGACCGCCGATGGTGCGACGATCGTTGCGGTCGAGGCCAGCCTGTTGCGCGGTCTGCGCAATCTGAGAACCCGTAACCCCATTGGCGAACAGATTGATGGTCGCGCACCCGGGCGCGGCTCCGATGGCCGCCGTGCAGCCGCTCTGAAACGGATTGGTCTGGAACTGGTTGAGCGAAAGCCTGATCGGTAAGTTGGTGTAGAGAAGATTATTGATGAACTTGAACGTGATGCGATCGTCAGGTGTCGGCGAATAGGTCGAGAGCGAATTTACAGTCTGGGTATTGAACGAAAAGTGGCTGATATAGCCATCGCCCCGGACGTCGCTTGCGAACAGGGAGCCTTCGAACTTTTGGCCGTTATCGCCCTTGTTCGTTCCGCCCATCAAAAAATAATTATTCAGGTAGCCGAAGCTTCCACCTTCGCTGCCGGTGATGAAACCGTTGATGTCGCTGCCCCGGCGCAATCGAAAATTGATCGCCCCGCCGGTCGCATAATCGCCAAACAAAGCCGAGGACGGGCCGCGCCAGACATCGACCCCGCTGTATGCGTGCGGATCGATCAGATCTGTGCGCGACAGTCCGTCGGGCTGCGTCACCGGAAACCCGTCCTCCATCATGACGATGTTCCGCACCCCGAAGCCATTGCGCGCATTGGAGCCACGGATGGAAATGCCGTAGTCGCGCGGGCCGTTGCCGAGCTTGACGGTGACGCCCGGGCTTCCGAGCACGAGGTCATCCACAGCCATCGCAGGCGAAGCTTTGACACGCTCCTGCGTCACCGTCGTTTCGGGCTGGCCTCCAGGTTGCTGCAGCATGTTCGGCGCGCCCGGCTCCGCGGGTGAAGCCGCAACTGCGGGTACAGATTGGGCGGCGGCGCGATCCCGATGCGCAGTCACCTGGCCTGTGCCGGCGGCTCTCTGCGCGCGACGGGGCGCGATTTGTTCCGGCCGTGCCGTAGCTTCGCCCGATGCAGCGACGCGCGGTTTGGCCGCGCGCTTCGGATCGGCATGGCGCTCCTGGGGAATCGTCACCTTGATCTCTGGGAGTGGTATTGCGCCTGGGGTTGTCGGCCCCGCGCTGGGTGCGGCTGCCGGCGCCGTTGTTCCAGCGGCGGGCGTGCCGGACGGCTCCGTAGGTGCCGCGGGTGGCGGCGTGCCCTGCACGGGCTTGGCGGGTTCAGCCGTTTCGGCTGGTTTGTCCTCTGCGGGCTGACCGCGTCCCGGCGTGAACAACGCCGTTGACAACAGCAGCCCAGCGGCGAGCGATGAGGTGAAGCGCAACATGGGTCCGACCGATTCTGGAGGGCGTGGCGGATGAATGAGCGCATGCCGATGCGTTGCTCGGAATGCGACCTAGCCCGGCCGATCAGACTGGTGACGAAAACGACAGCGGATCAGCCGGCGAAAGCCGCGCCTTCCGGTGGCCCGCGTTGGTAATGACCCGTTGGCGATGCGAACGCGACGATCATGTCGCGTGCGCGTGGCTGCAGACTCGAACCGACCGCAAACGCAACGGCCACAACGAGGTTCAGATGTGGCAACACTGCGGGGCTCCCCGCAGCGGTGCAAAAAACGCAAATCGGAGCATGTTCCGAACCCGGCTGGCCCTGGCCGGTGCCGTCGGTATCGGCTGAACCGCTGTGCGCGGCGCAGATCGCCGAAAGCCCATCGGAGGCGGTCGAAGCGGCCCCAAGCTGCCCAATGAGCAAGCCGCTCAACAGGACCTGCAATACCAACGCATAGACCGTCGCAAGCGCGATCCAAGAACGACGTCGGACGATGCTTCCTGCGGTGCGCACGCGCCACTCTCCTCACCCCACTGTAACAACAATGCGGTGCGCACCGTAAGTACCTTGCGGTACGCATCAGCTCACGTGTGACAGTAAGGCCACAGCCGCCGCCGTTCGGCTTTATTGCTATAATGCGGCGATGACCTCCGTTGCGCACGCACCGGCCGCTCTGCCGGCTTATCCGAGATACCCGACCATCATTCATGCGCTCGCCAGGGCGGCGGAACTCAAGCCGGCCGCGCCGGGCATCGCCTGCGAGGAGCGCGAACTCACCTACGAGGCTTACGCACACGTCGTGGCTGCACTCGCGCATGAGTTTGCGCGGCTCGGCCTGGCACACGAGCGCATCGCCTTCATGATGAGCAACGGGCTCGAAGCGAGTGTCGGCCTTCTGGCCGGCATGGCGGCGGGCGCGCAGGTCTCGCCGCTCAATCCAAACTACACGGAGCCCGAGCTCGAACCGCTGCTACGCGACGTGGAGCCACGCCTCCTCGTGTGCGATGCGGGGTCCTCCGCAAAGGCTCGCGCGCTGGCGCAGCGGCTTGGCATCGCCCAAGTCATCGAGCTTGGACCCGGCGGGGTATCGATTGATGCCCTGCTCGCGATGCCGCAGCGTGCGCTGCCGCTTCCGCGCGCGGAAGATCTCTCCGCCCTGTTCTTCACCGGCGGCACCACCGGGATCCCCAAAGGGGCCAACCACACACATCAGAGTCTGATGGCGTATTGCTACGGCGTTGTCGCGCTCTGGCCATTTCCACTTGACGCGGAGCGCATCCTCAACGTCGCGCCGCTGTTCCACATCTGGGGCTTTTGCTTCACCCTCGTGATGCCGGTCTATATCCGCGCCTTCATGGATATCATGCCGGCTTACAAGCCGGCGCTGGTGCTCGACGAATTCCAGAAGCGCAAAATCACCGTGTTCGCCGGCGGCCCCGCCGCGCTTTATCTCGGGCTGCGCGCGAATGAGAATTTTGCCAAAACCGATTTCTCCAGTCTGAAGATTTGCCTCTCCGGAGGCGCCCCCTGCCCCGAGGAGCTCTTGCGCAGCTGGGAAAAGGATACCGGCTGCGTCCTGCTCGAGGGCTGGGGCATGTCGGAAGGCGCTCCCATCAACTCCAATCCGCTCCACGGGGTGCGCAAGATCGGCTCAGTCGGTCTCGTTCCGCCGAACACCGAAGTGCAAGTGGTTGATCTCGAGACCGGCGAGACCGTCATGCCGGTCGGCGAGCGCGGCGAGATCCGCGTGCGCGGCGCGCAATTCACGAAAGGCTATCGCAACCGCCCGGAGGAGAACGCGCGGGCGATCCGCAACGGCTGGTTTTACACCGGCGACATCGGCTACTACGACGCCGATGGCTATTTATTTCTGGTCGATCGCAAGAAGGAGATGATCATCGTCGGCGGCTACAACGTTTATCCGCGTGAGATCGACGAGTTGTTGTTCAAGCACCCGGCTATCCTCGAAGCAGCCACCGTGGGTATCGCGGACTCGTTCAGCGGCGAGGCCGTAAAGTCATTCGTGGTGCTGCGCCCCGGCGCCAGCCTTACGGTCGATGAGCTGCAGGACTACTGCCGCGCATCGCTCGTCAAGTACAAAGTGCCGACCCGGGTGGAATTCGTCGACGCGTTGCCCCGGTCCGGCGTCGGCAAGATCAACAAACTCGAATTGAAGAAGCGCGGCTAACGGCTATTTGGTCGCGCGCTTTCGCCCGTCCTTCGCGGCGTCGCCCAGGATCGCCTGATTGCGCGTGACAATTCTGGCGCGGGTCGTCTCGGTCGCGCCGGGACCGGCCTCGAGCCTGATCTCACGAAAGCTGAGCGCGGGCCCGCCCGCTGCGCGAACGGCCACCGGCTCGATGGATTTTCCAGTCTGCTCTTCGATCAGTCGCACCGGCGGGCCCGACTTCAGACTGATCCAGCGGTCGGCCCATTGCAGCAGCGCGATCAGTACAGGATAGAGCTCCTCGCCTTTGCGCGTCAGCCGATACTCGAAGAACCGGGAATTCGCGTCGGTTGGGCTTTTTTCCAGGATATCCTGCTCGACCAGATGGTTCAGCCGATTGGTCAATACGTTGCGTGCGATGCCTAGCCGTCGCTGAAAGTCATCAAACCGCGTCGTTCCCAGCGTGCACTCCCGGATGATCAGCAGGCTCCACCACTCGCCGATCTGATCGAGCGCGCGCGCGATGGAGCAATTCATTCCCTCAAAGGTCTTTCGATACATGCATTCATTCTATCCTGGCTAGTTGCGTCACGCAACTAGGCCGGCTACATAGTTTCGTCACGAAACTTCACCTGGTCGATCTCCCGCGACCGGACTCATGCCAGGAGCTTGCATCATGGATCGCCGCCTGCTCGTTCTCGCATTGGGCATGTTCGCCATCGGTACCGACAGTTTCGTCGTCGCCGGGATCCTGCCGCAGGTCTCGCGCGCACTCGATGTGCCGATCGCGCTGGCCGGCCAGATGGTCACGCTTTATGCGCTGTCCTATGCCTGCCTCTCGCCTGTCGTGGCCGCGGTTGCCGCCCGGTGGCCGCGCAAACGCCTGCTCCTGTGCGGCCTCGGTGTGTTCGTCATTGCGAATATCTTGACGGCCATTGCGCCGAGTATTGGCTTGGTGCTCGCAAGCCGCATGCTTGCCGGGCTCGGCGCGGCGATGTTCAGCCCGACCGCAAGCGCGACAGCCGCCTCGATCGTGCCACCGCAGCAGCGCGGCCGCGCACTGGCCATCGTCATTGCCGGCATCTCGACGGCCACTGCGCTCGGCGCGCCGATTGGCTCGCTCTTGGGCGACCTTGCGGGCTGGCGTTTCACCCTGTGGTTTGTCGCCGCGCTCGGCGCAGCTGCGACGATCGGTGTTTGGCGGCTGCTCGCCGCCGTGCCGCTCCCGCCGCCCGTCAGCTTACGCGAACGGCTTGCGCCGCTTGCCGACGCGCGGATCGTCTTGACGCTGCTGACGACGCTTGCTGCCTATGGGGGGCTGTTCGTGGTCTACACCTATATCGGCGTGACATTTGATCGGGCGACCGGCGGCAATGGTACGGTGCTTGCGGCACTCCTGTGTGTGTGGGGCTTGGCTGCGACGGCCGGAAACCTGATTGCCGGGTATCTGACTGATCACTTTGGCAGCCGGCGTATCATCAACAGCGCGATCGCTTTGGCCGCGATCGACTTCGCGCTCATTCCCTGGTCGAGTGCGCACTTGGCGACCGCCGTCGTCGCGCTCATCATCTGGGGTCTGTGCGGATGGGGTTTGCTGGTCCCGCAACAACATCGGCTCATCGGCGTCGCGCCAAGCGCGGCGCCGTTGCTGATGGGGCTCAATTCTGCCGCCGTTTATCTCGGCGCCTCCGCGTCGGGCGCGATTGGAGCCGTTGGCATCACGTTCGTGTGCACGCACGACCTCGGCTTCATCGGCGCATCGATCATCGCGCTGGCGCTCATCACGGCGGAGCTCGCCTATGGACGTATTCGCCATCCCCAGGTCAGCACGACCGCGGAGTTGGTGACGACTTGATGAGCGACACCAGCCAAACACACCGTCATTGCGAGCAAAGCGAAGCAATCCAGGGGCCACGACACTGGGGCTCTGGATTGCTTCGCTTCGCTCGCAATGACGTTTCTGTGCGAAACCTCGCACTACTCAGCACTTCGTCAACGGCGGATAATCGCGCGAATAGACTGGATGCGCGAGGAACGCCTTCTCGTCGAACGTCCAGAACTGGCTCACGTTATCATATGTCTTGATGGTCTTGTTGATCAGCTTGCCGTTCGCCTTCTCGACGCGCCGGATATAGAAATTGCCGACGACGTTGCCCAAATGGTCGAACTTGATTGGCCCACGCGGCGTATCGGTCAGCGATACGGATTTGAGCGCGGCCATGAACGCCTCCTTGTCGTCGGTCTTGCCGCCCGTCTTTTCGAGACCCGCTTCGACCACGGCGCAATTCACATAGAGACCCGCCGCATAGAAGCCGGGCAGAACATTGTAGTTCTTTTCCATGTCCGCGACGAAGCGCTTGTTGCTCTCGTTGTCGAGGTCCGCCGTATAAGGGCAGCAACTGATCAGCCCTACCGCTTCATCGCCAAAACTGTGCAGCAACGCGTCATCACCGCCGGTCTCACCGGCGCAAACCGGATAGTTCAACGCCAGATCCTTGTATTGCTTCATGAAGCGCAGCGGGTTTGATCCGGCAAAGCCTTGGCACACGCCGTCGCAATCGGTGAGCTGCGACAGGAACGGGGTGTAGTCGGGTGTCACGATCGGGGTCCAGATTTTGTTGACGATACAACCGCCATCCTGTTGGAACGCCGCCTGAAACCCGCCCATCTGCTCGTATCCGAAGGCAAAGTCTTCGACGATGGTGATGACGCGCTTGAGCTTCATCTCTGTCGCCGCGTAATGCCCCATCGGATGCATTGCCTGCGAGGACGTAGCCGAGGCGCGCAGAAAGTAGGGATTGGGACGGCGCTGAGTCATGTCGTCGGCGGCCGCAAGACTCAGCATCGGGGTCTTGTGGTCACGGATATAATCAGTAATCGCTAGCAGCTCGAAGGCGGCGAGCGGTCCGAGGATGAGATCGACATTGTCGCGCTCGATCAGCTCCTGCGCCTTGGTACGCGCGCCAGCTGGATTGCCGCCTGTGTCGGCGGAGAACAACTCCACCTTGCGACCCGCAAACGTGGAGTCCTTCTGCTTCAGATAGGTCATGGTCCCCTGTTCCATCTGGATACCACCTTGCGCGAGCGGACCGGTCTTGACCGTGAGCAGCCCAAGCCGGAATGGCGTGTTCTGCGCGCGCAGCACGGCGGGGGCCGCAATCGAGCTCGTCGCGGCCAACATAAGTTGCAAAGCAGTGCGGCGTCGGATTTTCATTTCGCGTTTCCTCGGGTGCGTTTTGTTTGTTGGGAACGTCGACCCCTATCATAATAGCCGGGAAGAGTTCCGGGAACGGCCGTCCCGGCTCCGTGCGTGACGCAAGTGGAGTTCAGCCAGCCACCTGCCAATCGTTGCCGTCGTGGCGAACCAGCCCGGCCGTGCCGACGCCGGGACGCACCGGCGGAATGATCGGCAGCAGCAGATAGGCTTCGCGGCCCGGTCCCGTGTGCAGGGTCGTGTTGGCGCCGAAGATGTCGGATGGCCGATCGTAACGATCATTGTGCAACCACGGGCCCGAGCCGCGCGCCGGAAATGGCGACTTGGGATCGTCCGTGCCCGGCCGCTCAAAGTCTCGGCCGGCGATGTTGATCGCGAGACGAAAGCCCGCTGGGAGCACGATGCACGTCGGCCATATCTCGATATCGAGTTCGTAGACCTGCCCCGGTGTCAGCGGCTGCTTCTCATCGTGCGGATGATAGGGCCGGTAGGGTCGCGAGCGCGCCTTATCAAGCTTCCGGTGCGACGCGCGCAACCAGCCTTGTGCCAGCGGCGTATGCGGATCGATGGTGCCTTGGAAGTCGACCTCGAGGCCGTCGGGTGAAAATGCCTGGACGGTAACAAACAGGTCTGCATCCACGCTCGATGATGAAACATAGAGCTTCAGCGCCACCGGGCCGGTAATTTCGGTTTCCCGCTCGAGCGGCGGCGACATCCACGTCACCCCGGCGCTCTGCGCCGCAAAGGTCGCCTCCCCTGCTGCGGCGGGCGCGCGCCAATCGAGACTGCCTTGTGTGGCGTCGAGGAAGAGCTTGGCCCAGCGCGTTCCTGCGAGCGGCCACTCATCCTCCTTTCGCAGCTCGAACTCCTTGCGAAACGGCCGGCGCAGGTTGAGCCAGACGCGCGGTTCCTGTTCCCATCCGTTCCGCTCGCCCTTGAGGAAATAATCGAAGAAGCGCTTCTGCAGCGCCATGCCATAGGGCAAGTAGAACCATTCCTCATGGCGGCCAGGATGCCCCTCCAGCCACTTGTGTTTTGACGCCGCTTGCGTGAAAGCCTCGAAATTGCCGCGCGGGTGCAGGCCGAAGCCGGCCCAGTTGCCGGCGCTCAAAAACGGCACCGTCACCTTCGACCAGTCGGGAGATTGGTTGCGGTACCAGTCGTCATCCATCTCGCGGGCGCGTGCGTTGGCGAGGTTATCAACGCGGTTGGCGGCAAGCTCCTCGGGCGACAGTTGCTCCGGGCCCGCCGCCGACTCGTGCAGCCAATGGTCCTTCGGCGCGTTCGGGTTACCGTGCTGCACCTGTTGCACCTGTCGCGGATACCAGACCTCCATGAATTTGTTGGAAAGAATGCCGCCATGCCTGTACCAGTCGCGGTACGCGTCGGCCGCGCCTTCCCAGGGAACCATGGCGGTCAGATGCGGTGGCTGCAGCCGCGCCACGTGCCATTGATTGATGGCGTAATATGAGATGCCGTTGAGGCCGACCTTGCCGTTCGACCATGATCGCGTGCCGGCCCATTCGATGGCCTCGTAGTAGTCGCGGGTCTCGCGTGGCGAAAAGATATCGAGCACGCCCGGCGAGCGGCACGCACCGCGCGAATCAACGCGCACCACCGCATAACCCCACGGCACCCAGATCTCCGGATCGACGGTCTCCCAAGTGAGGAACGAGCGCGTCGAGCCGGGCAGCAGGTCGGGATGCTGGCCGATCAGCCAGTCCCACATCACCTTGTAGTGGTCCTGATACATCACGCCTTTGCCGTAGGGACCGGACGTCATGATCACCGGCACCGGGTCGTCGGTGTTCGGCCGATACACGTCGGCGCGCAGGATCAGTCCGTCGTCCATCGTGATCGGCAGGTCGCGCTCGATCACCATCGACTCGATTGCATCGCGTGACGTCATGCAGGTCCTCCCGGGGTTCGATCTTTACGGTCGAGTTCGCGTGTTAGTTTAGTTCAGCGACACTTTGAATTCGAGCGCCTGCGCGGCTCGCGGCCAGCCAGAACGAAAGCTCCCCAGCATCCCGCAATCTTGGTACGCTTTGGGACCGTCGCAGCCGATCACCAATTACCGGCGCCACCGACGTGAGATACCGGGTCAAAACGCAGACTGCGCCGCGATCGAAAAACACGCCAAAGGGAGGACTAAACATGCGAACCCAAATCTGGGCGGGGGTGGCCACGGCCGCCTCCTGCATCTTCGCCGCGCCCGCCGGCGCGCAGACCATCCCGCAGGAGTTTCACATCGGCGTGGTGGCATCGCTGACCGGCGCCTTCAACGGTCCGTCCAAGGACACGGTCGATGGCTTCGACGCCTGGGTGAAGGGCCGCGGCCTACCCGGCAAGAAGATCGTGATCGACACGCTTGATGACGAGACCAACCCGGTCAGCGCGTCGAACGCGTTTCGCAAGCTCGCCGGCGACCCGCAGACGAACATCATCTTTCTCAACATCAACTCAAGCTCGGCGCTCGCCGCCAAGGCGTTCGCCTCGGAGTTCAAGATCCCGATCATCACCGGTGGCGGCGCGGACGCGCTTGGCTTTCCACCCGACCCCTGGATGTTCAAGGTCGCACCATCCGGACGCGACGCGATGACCGTTGTTTTGCAATACATGCAGAAGAAAGGGATGAAGAAAATTGCCCATCTCTATGGCACCGACGCCTACGGCCAGTACGACGACAAAGCAATCAAGGATCTGGCGCCCAAGTTCGGCGTCACGCTGGTAGCGGCCGAAAGTTTTGCCATCGACGATACAAATTTCAACGCCCAGCTCGCGCGCATCCGCGCCGCCAATCCAGACCTGATCTATTCAAGCGCCGCCGGTCGCGCCGCGATTCTGGTGTTCAAGCAATTCAAGCAGTTCGGGATCACGACCCCCTTGGTAATGACGCAGGCGGCGCCGACGGCATCGTTCTATGAGGCAATCGGCGGCGCCAAGAACGCCGACGGCTTGCTCATCCCGACGCAGCGTGGCGTGTTTGGCGACAAGGCCGGCGGCGACACCGCCCGCCTCTACGATCAGCTCAAGACCGCCCTCGGCCGTACGCCCACATTCTTCATGATCTTTGGCTACGACGCCGGCCTGATCACGGAGGCGGGGGTAAAGAACTCGGACGGATCACGGCAGGGCATTCGCGACGCGCTCGAGAAACTCAAGGACCTTCCCGCCATCAATGGCCCGGTGACCTACACAGCGCAGGACCACACCGGCCAGGACTTCCGTTCGCTGGCTATGGGGCGTCTCGAAAATGGCGTCGCTGTCCCGGCGGAGTGAGCGAGAGGGCAAACGGCCGCAAGGCAGCCCCGCGTCTTGGTGAATTGGCGGCCAAAGGCCGCGTGCTAGGGTGCGCCCGAAAAACATCCAAGCGGGAGGAGCCACTTATGAGCGCAAAGGACAAGGCGCATCCAATCGTGCATTTCGTCGGCAGCATTCCGCTGCCGGACACCGAGACCGTGTTCCGGACTTTGTCGGCAGCAGCGGGACCGCATCTTGCCCGGCTTCCGGACGGCGAGACCGGAATCCGCAAAAGCTGGATCCGCTTTCTGCAGGACGTGCTCGCAGAGCATCCGGCGATCGAGCGTGCCAACGTTCCGCCGTTTCGTTTTGTGCAGTGGGACGGCAAAGTGGTGCGTGAGATTCCACGTCTGCGCATCAAGCCCGGCGCCAAGGTTGACGCCGGTGGATTCAAAACCGGCTACGCCGACATGGCGATCGATTCCTGGGCGGTATTCGAGCGGATGCAGAAGGCCGGCACGATTCCCGCCGGTGTGAAGTTTCAGGTCTGTTTGCCAACTCCAATCGCGCCGACCTACAACAACATCGTGCCGGAGGATCGGCAAGCGGTGCTGCTGCCGTTGACCGAACATTTCGCTGGCGAGGTTGCGAAAATCGCCGCCGCGGTCCCCCACGACAAACTTTCCATCCAATGGGACGTCTGTCAGGAAGTGCTGGCCTGGGAAGGTTATTACGATCAGGGACCGGTCGATTTCCGCACCGAAACCCTCGATGTTCTCGTCAAGGTTGGCGATGCGGTTCCGGCGGCGGTCGAGCTCGGTTATCACCTTTGTTACGGCAGCCCGGCTGACGAGCACCTGGTGCAACCGAAGGACGCCGGCCTCATGGTCGACATGGTCAACGCCATCGTCGCCCGCGTGAAACGGCCGATCCAATTCTTCCATCTCCCGGTCCCGAAGGGCCGCACCGATGACGCGTTTTACATGCCGCTCGCGGGACTGAAGCTCAGGCCCGGGACCGAGCTCTATCTCGGGCTCGTCCACCACAATGATGCGGCCGGCAATGCGGCGCGACTCGCGGCCGCCCGGCATCATGCGCGCGTTGATGGAGTGGCGACCGAGTGCGGCATGGCGCGCGGCGATCCGGCGCGGCTGCCGGAGTTGCTCGCTGCGCACGTGAAAACGGCCGAACTGGCGGTTTAAGCGAGTTGTCCGAGTCCATTCCGAGATCTGGTCGCGATTTACGCGACCAGCTTTTCGACCTTTGCAAATGAGCTCAACAACAACCAGGATCCCAAGTTGGCCTCGAGCTGTTTGCTGCCCGTAATAATCAGGAGTTCCTGTTCCTTGGCCCGCGCGATCGTGATGTAACCCATCCAGATCCTGGTCATGGTCCGCAAGTCCGTCGTCAAGTAGAGATCAACATCGAAACCCGGATCAACGGAGCACAGATCCGCTCCATGCTCGGGCTCGACGATCAACCACCAGTTCCGTCGCGCCTCTTTCTGATCCGTCAAGATGACCTGAATCACGTTGCGACGTTGCGGCATCGGTTTCGGGTCGATGTTGCGCCGCATATCCCACATCAGCAAATCGGGATCGAGGTTCTCCAACGAGACATCGGTCTCGATCCACCTCTGTCCCCAGATGCCGACGGCTTCGATGACGGGCTTCAGATCGCGTCCCGCCTGGGTCAACCGATATTCGTATACATCCGGCTCCCCGGCCACCGGCGAACGGGTCACCACTCCAGCCAGTTCGAGTTCCTTCAGCCGTTTCGACAGAAGCGCAGGCGACATTCGTGGCAGACCGCGTCGCAAGTCGTTGAAGCGAGTTCGAGCCGGCGACGAATTCGCGCAAAAGGACCAGGGTCCACCGAGTTCCAAGAATTCTCAGCTGCCATCGCGACGGGGCAAAACTGGTTGTAGCTGCTGTCGGCCATGGGGGCTCCTGAACGCCTATCGCCAACCGGGCGGAGCCACGAGACTACCCAGATAAGCACGACCTAACTAGTTCAGAATCTATACCACCGGGATTCAGTTCGTGAACTAGCGCCTCGGCGGATCGCCGTGAGAAGTGCGGATATGCAGTGGCTCGGCCAGGGTACCTCGATCGACAACAGATCGCATGACGCCGATCGGCCCAGGCCCGCCACCCGTTGAATTTGGCTTTTGGAGGCGAACATGACAGACTTGGCCGTCCGCACACGCGATACTGGCTTAGCCATTCGCACACTTGATGGAGCGAGCAAGCGCATCTCTCACGACATCGTGACCGCCTTGCGCTCCAAGCTGCGGGGGACAGTCGCGCTGCCCGGAGAGGACGGATACGAGGCCGCCCGGACGATCTGGAACGCGATGATCGACCGCAAGCCGGCGCTTGTGGTGCGCTGCCTGGGCGCTACCGATGTAATGAATGCGGTCAAGCTCGCACGCGACGAAAAACTCCTCGTTGCCGTGCGTGGCGGCGGTCACAACATCGCCGGCAACGCGGTGTGTGATGGCGGGCTGCTGATCGATCTATCTCTGATGAAGTCCGTGCATGTCGATGCCGCCGCGAGGACAGCTCGCGTCGAAGCCGGTGCTTTGCTGTCGGACTTCGACAAGGAGGCACAGGCATTTGGGCTTGCCACCCCGCTCGGCATCAACTCGACGACCGGCGTCGCCGGCCTCACGCTCGGCGGCGGCTTTGGGTGGACCACACGAAAATTCGGGCTCACCGTCGATAACCTGTTGTCAGCCGACGTCGTCACCGCGGATGCGAAGCTGGTGCGCGCCAGCCCGACGGAGCACCCTGATCTGTTCTGGGCGCTGCGCGGAGGCGGCGGCAATTTCGGAGTTGTGACCTCGTTCGAGTTCAAGCTACACCCGCTTGGCCCCGAAGTGCTGTCCGGGCTCGTGGTGCATCCGTTCGAGGATGCCAGTCATCTGCTGACTGAGTTCCGCCGCATCGCCAAGGAAGCTCCCGAGGAGCTCACGACATGGGTCGTCATGCGCAAGGCACCGCCGCTTCCGTTTTTGCCGACCGAATGGCATGGCAAGGAGGTCTTCATCTTTGCGGCCTGCTACAGCGGCGATATGCAGGACGGCGAAAAAGCCGTCAGAGCTCTGCGCGCTCTCGGCAAACCGCTTGTCGATGTGATCTCACCCCACCCGTTCACAGGTTGGCAGACCGCGTTCGATCCCCTGTTGACGCCGGGCGCGCGCAACTACTGGAAGAGCCATGATTTCGCGGACCTTCCGGACGCGGCGATCAAGGCCATTCTCAATGCGGTGAGCACGCTGCCCTCGCCCGAATGCGAGGTGTTCATTGCGCATGTCGGCGGTGCCATGGCGCGCGTTCCTGCGAACGCCACCGCATGGCCGAACCGGGAGGCGCATTTCATCATGAATGCGCATACGCGCTGGCGCGACAAGGCTCAGGACGCGGCCTGCATTGCTTGGGCTCGCCAGCTGTCTGAAGTCACCGCACCCTTCGCATCGGGCAGTGTCTACATCAACTTCATGCCCGATGACGAACATAATCGGGTCGAAAACGCATATGGCGCGAACTATCAGCGTCTCGCTCAAATCAAACGCCGTTATGACCCGCACAACCTGTTTCGTCTCAACCAGAACATCAGACCAGCGCCCTGAGGGCGCGGACATCGGAGCCATCATGCCGATCTTCATGGACCGCCATTACCTGCACGGAATGACGCCCGAACATGTCGCGGAAGCGCACCGGAAGGACCTGGAAATTCAGGACAAGTACGGAGTCAAGTACCTCACCTACTGGTACGACTCGGAACGCTGTACGGGCTTCTGCCTGGTCGAGGCACCCGACGCGGCCACCGCGGAGCAGGTCCATCGCGAAGCGCACGGCGAGATCGCCTCTGAGATCATTGGCGTCGATCTCGCGACTGTGGAGGCGTTCCTCGGGCGCATCAGCGATCCGCGGCACGCGGCAGAACCCGCGGCGCCAGACGTGGATGCAGGACTGCGCGCCATCCTGGTCACCGACATCGTCGGTTCGACCGAGTTGACGACCCGTCTCGGCGACGTCGCCGCACTTGAGCTCGTGCGGGTGCATGATTGCCTCGTACGCCGCGGGCTTGCCACGCATGGCGGGCGCGAGGTGAAGCACACGGGCGACGGCATCATGGCGGTGTTCGACGAGGTGGCACACGCGGTCCGTGCCGCCGCTGATATTCAGCGGCGGTTCTCCGCCTACAACGCCGAAGCGACCGAGGATCTCAGGGTCCGGATCGGGATCGACGCCGGCGATCCGGTGGCTGAACACAACGACCTGTTCGGCGCCACGGTTCACCTCGCTTTTCGCCTGTGCGGCGAAGCTGAGGCCGATGGAATCCTAGTCTCGGGAACCGTGCGCGACTTGTGCGGTCAGGACGCCGTGCGCTTCGTAGGTCTGGGCGTGCGGAGGCTGAAAGGCTTCGCCGAACGAATGCCGGTGTTCCGGTTTGAATGGCGCGACGACACGCCGGCATCCAATTCCAACATGACGCAGATGCGCGAACTTCCTCTGCGTCGGGCGAGCTAATCTCGCCTGGGAATGTTGAGCCCGCGCTGCACCGCCGGCCGTGCGAGTCCGCGCTCGAGCCAGACGGGAACGTGCTTGAACGAATCGAAATCAACCAGTTCGCGCGCGCCATAGAAACCGACCAGGTTGCGCACCCACCCGAGCATCGAAATGTCGGCGATGCTGAATTCGTCGCCGACGAACCATTGCCGGCTGGCGAGGTGGCTCTCCATCACGCCAAGCAGGCGCTTCGATTCGTTGACGTAGCGGTCGCGCGGCCGCTTGTCATCGTAGTCCTTGCCGGCGAACTTGTGGAAGAACCCGACCTGGCCAAACATCGGTCCGATGCCGCCCATCTGGAAGTGAACCCACTGGATTGTCTCCCAGCGCCGCGCCGGATCGGTCGCGAGAAGCTTGCCGGTTTTCTCGCCCAGGTACTGCAGGATTGCGCCGGACTCGAACAGCGGCAGCGGCTTTCCGCCCGGACCGTCCGGATCGAGGATGGCTGGGATCTTGCCGTTCGGATTGAGCGATAGAAACTCCGGGGTCTTTTGATCATCCTTCCCGAAATCGACGAGATGAGGCTCGTATGGCAGGCCGATCTCTTCCAGCATGATCGACACTTTCACCCCGTTGGGCGTCGGCAGCGAATAGAGCTGCAGCCGGTCGGGAAATTCGGCTGGCCAGCGCTTGGTAATCGGAAACTCGGACAAGGCATGCATTGAGAAACTCCGAAGCCAGGGATGCAGGAAGCTGCCTTCTACTTCATCCTCTCCGATCCGCCAAAAAGACAAAATCCATATGTTTTAGTGCCGGTCGCGGATGGTAAGCATTGGCGTCAGTCCAAGCTTGCGAACCACCGGCCATCGGAAGCGCATGGTAGCAATGGACCCCGCCAATCTTCTCGTTTTCTCGATTGCTTTGCTCGTCGCGGCTGCTTCGCCAGGACCAGGCATTATCGCTGTGGTCGCACGCGTTCTCGCCGGTGGGACAAGGGATGTACTCGCTTTCGCGGTCGCGCTGGCCATTGGTGACGTGATTTGGCTTACCCTCTCGATCGCCGGGCTCGCCGTCCTCGCACAGACCTTTCACGCGCTGTTTGTCGCCGTCCGATGGATCGGCGCGGGGTACCTCGTCTACCTCGGGTGGAAAATGTGGACTGCTCCGGCGATCGCACAGCAAGCTCCTGATGCGACACGAGCGCGAAACCACACCAGCATGTTTCTCGCAGGCTTTACTCTGGCGTTGAGTAATCCGAAGGTGATGTTGTTTTATCTTGCGCTGCTACCAGTCATCGTCGACGTCCGGCACGTCGGCGTGCTTGGTTACCTTGAGTTGGTCCTGGTTACTGTTGCGGTTCTCGCACTTGTCCTGGGCTGCTATATCGTCCTTGCCGGTCGCGTGCGGTCATTCTTCAATAGCCCGCGTGCGGTCCGCTGGGTGCACCGTGGGTCAGCAGGCATAATGATGGGTGCCGCGGCCTGGCTCGCCGCAAGGACTTAGCAAGCGGCCTGCACGGATCCGCTCCATTCAACAAGCTCCGCGTTCTCGACTGGCGACCCAGCCATTGCCGACTGGACTCAGGGCTGGGCATTAGCAGTGCCGGGACGGACGCCGGCCGCCACGCGCCGCTTGTCGCGAATGTCCAACAGTTTGCGCAGATATCGCCGGGATGCAATTTCGAAACCCCAGTAACTGAAGTAGGCGGCGAGCAGGCACAGGGCGACCATCGCGAGCATCCACCCGAGAGAGCGCGGGATCGACAGGTAGGTGGCATCATGAACGCCAAGGCGTGCCAACAGCAGACCGGCGCCGTACTGGACAAGGCCGTGAAGCAAGTAAAGCGAGTACGAAATGTCACCGAGCCAGAGTAGCGGCGGGGCATTTGCCCATCGCGCGAACAGGCCGTTGTTGAGGACCGCGGCCAAGATCAAAGCCGCGAACAAACAGATCATGAGGAGGTCGGCTGCATTGACATGAAGAGCAACAAGGATGAGCGCGACGATGCCGAACGCAGCCGCGTCTCGATTCAGCCAAACATTTCCAGGCGCGACACGAAACGCACAATAGAGCAACGTTCCGAGCATGAATTCCGGAAGGCAGCGCAGCAGCGTGATCGGACCATCCCATTGGTCGAAATTGCCGTTGCGCAAATAGGCGAGCAGCACCAACAAGGCAAAGAGAAGGACAGCGAGGAAGAGCTTGATGCGCGCGGACGTGCGCCAGATCCCGGGCAGGAGGAACGGGAACAACAGATAAGCCATGAACTCGACGCTGATCGACCACGCCGGATAGTTCCAACTCAGCCTGCCGGCTCTCAGCCCCTGCAGCATCAGCAGGTTCGCGAAAAACGCTTCGACGGATTGCGGCCCCTGCAAGGGAACGTCGCGCACTACGCAACTCGTTTCCCCGCTCATCAGGTGTGATGTGAGCGCCGTCGCAACAAACAAGAGAAGCACAAGCAGATGCAGCGGATAGATGCGTGCGATGCGTGCCGCGATAAATTTCCAATAATTCCGGCCCGTGACGCTTTCCGAAAACGGGCGATGATAGACATGCGCGAGCACAAAGCCGCTGAGCATGAAGAACATGTCGACCGCGAGATAGCCTTTGTGGATCAGGTAAGTGTGCGGCCTGACATCGAGATTGGGAAAGCACTGAACGCTATAGTGGTAAATCACCACCCAAAGGGCTGCGATTCCACGCAGGGCGGTGAGGCAGGGCAACTGCTCCTTGGATGACCCTGAAACCTGCGCGGAGTGCGCGCGATTGTCCGAACAAGTTGCAAGCATCTCGGTCCATGCGGCAGCCGCAAATCGTTTCATCGACCCGCAAACAACCCATTCACAGGATTTCGGTTCCGAGCCCTGCCTGGTCGATAAGCGAGCTCTTGAAATGCCGCAGGTATGTCAGCGTGCGCTTGGGTGAGAACTGTCCGCCGTCAGCGACCCGATGCTTGGAGACCCCCGATCACCCGAATAGGTGTACAAAATGCCGCCCAACACCAACAAGGAGAGCAGGACAGCGACGGCGCCGAGAACCGGGATATAGTCCCTGCACAGGCGATCAAGCCGGTCCCGGCGCCGTTTCACAGCTTGATACTGCTTCTGCCTCGAAGCTGCCCGCGGTTGCTGCTGCTCCGCTGGAACGTATTTCTGAGGCAGATCGGTCGGCACGATAAGGTCAGTGCCGAACTTCAGTGCAGGACCGATTGCCGGCCGCGTCCGTGACACAGGTCCGATCGCTCACCTCCGGCCGGGGTGCCACATAGACGTGCTCCCGCGCCGGCCCTGCCGCACCGGCGCCCGCGCCAGCAGCCGCGCCAACACCGGCGCCCACCGCCGCGCCGGCAGGCCCCCCGACCGCCGCGCCCGCAGCCGCGCCACCCGCGGCTCCCGCTGCTGCACCACCTGCTGGATCCTGCGCCATCGCGATCGTCGGCGAAATCAGCACGGCCCCGAGCAGCGCAACATTGATATAAAACTTCCGCATCTCGTTTCTCCTCCTGCGAACTCCGCAATCGCAACGTCCCGCTCTGCGCTTGGTTCCTGACGTTGGAGGCTCGCCTGCCTCGACCTTGCGCTGCAAGCGCGCACGGTGCGGCGCACAATTGGAGTGGCTGAAACGCGGCGTGCTTACCCGGACAGGGTGCTCACTCCTGGGCGCAGCGGAAGCTCGCGGCGTCATTCTCCGCACCCGAGCCGCTGTATCGCGGCCACGCTGGATAAAGACACATCGGCCGCGTGCGGGCAGCGCCCGGGTTACCATCGTTCGCGACCAACGTGCCGGGCGCGCTGCCTGACTCAACCCAGCGATCAAGCACACCAAGCCCGTCATATTTCGCGTTGAACGGCCCGAAGCCGTGGCTCAGACCAGGGATCAGATAGAAGCGAACGAACGAATCCATGTTCGCCTGGCCCTGCCGTGCCAAGTGGTATTTGTAGTAGGCGATGCTGTTGTGCGGCGTGATGAAGTCGTCGACCGTGCCGTGCACCAGAATGATCTTGCCGCCCTTGGCGCGGAACGGCGTCAGATCGACGTCGCTCACGTCCATGGTCGTGCCGACCTCCTGCACCCGCTCCTGCCAGTCCTTCGGCTCGAGCTTGAGTGCGTCAAACTCCGGTTTACGGGTGATGATATATTTGGTCGTCGCGGCGCCCGCATTATAGAGCAGCGCGTCGTCGTTGGTCGGCGGGTTTGCCGGCACCGGCCTGGTGCCGAACGTCGAGCGGCCCTCGAAGCGCGCGCCTTCCAACAGCGCCCACGGTGGGAACGCATCGTTCCCGGCAACGGCGAAGCCCGGCCGATAAGGCGAGGTGATGCGCCCCACGGCCGCGATCTGCGCATCTGACAGGCACGCGTCACCACCCTCGCCGCCCCCGGCGCAGCGCAGCGCGCTCTTTACCGTGTCGATGTTGAACTTGGCGTTGCAGGCCGCGACGTTGCCGATGATGCCGTCGCTCAGCCCATCGAGCGCGTCGCAGGCACTGAACACGGCGTCGGTCAGGAGCCGCGTTTTTGCCGCGTTGAGCCATCCCACGCCACCGTTTTCATAGACGGCTTTGCCGACGTTGAGCGAGCCGAGGTGCAGCATGGTGACGTTGTAGGCCGGGTAGTTCGCAACAACACCGTCGTAGTCGGCTGGGTAGCGAGCCGCTGCATCGAGCGCCTCGTGACCTCCTTGCGAATTGCCGATGAAGTAGAAGCGGCGCGGCGCGCCGCCGTAGCGTGCCTTGACCAGCGCGATCGCAACGTCGTGCACCTTCTTGACCGACTGCTTGCCGTAATTGGCGAGCGCCTCGTCGTTCATGCCGAAGGAGCCGTCAAACGGTGCCGAGCCCTTATGCCCCCCATCGCCGCCGGCGGTCGCATATCCCTGCTTGAGCGGATTAGGCACGCTCGCCGGCTGCAACCCCGCGGGTCCAAGGCCAGTGATGAGCACGCCGTCAAAACCGCCGCCGCCGAGCTGCAGCACCTTGTTGTTCCAGTTGGTCGGCAGATTGACCTCGAACTCCATGTTGGGCGCTGCGGCCGAGACCGGCACGATCACGCCGCGCACGGCGCAGTATTCGCCATTCGGGTTCTCGGGCGCGTCGGCCGGAACGAGGCGGGCAGATTGCACCACGGCTCCCGACGTGGGCAGCCCGATCGCCGCCGGCGCAATGAAGCTGCCCGCGAGCTTCGCGCAGGCATCTTGCGGCGAGACCGTGGGCGTCTCGGCGTGTGCCGCGCCTGCACAAATTGCCCCCAAGGCCGCTCCGAGAAGCGCGGTGCGGAGTAAGATGCCGCCGCGCAACGCGTTATGGTTAACGATGTGTTTCATTTCCGGCTCCGATCATCGCGGCGACGGTATGGAGCCTACGGGGATTCCCGTACGCAGATCATCTGAATTTTCAAAATTCGCGGCTTGCGCTTTAATCCCACCATCGCGAACGGGTGGGGGGGTGTCATGGGCGCGATCTTCAAAATCTACGGTGGTTCCCGTGTGCTGATTGCGGTGTGCGCCGCACTTACGGTTTGTCATCCATTCGCCGGGGCCTACGTTGCGAACTGGATTGAGGTTGTCGCCTCAACGCATCGCTAGGGATATGATTGCGTTCCTCTCCCGGGCGTTTTACCTAACACGTCTCATCTTCTGCAAATTCAATTGGAGGAACGCTGATGCGTACCAAGCCATGCCTCACCGCGTCCGATGTGAAGAAAATGCTGGCTGCGTGCGAGGCGGAGGCCGCCAAGAACAAGTGGGCGGTCTCAATTTCGATCGTGGATGATAGCGGCTTCCCACTCGGCTTCCTGCGCATGGACGGCGCGCCGCCGATTTCGGCTGAAGTCGCAACCGGCAAGGCCCGCACGTCAGCAATGACCAAACGGCCGAGCAAGTTTTTTGAGGACCGCGTGAAGGAGCGTCCGGCCTTCGCCAATTTCCCGGCCGGCATCCTGATTCAGGGCGGCATCCCGCTCACCCACGAGAATGAATGCGTGGGTGCGATCGGCGTTTCCGGCGTGCAATCGCACGAAGACGAGCAGATCGCAGAGGCCGGGTCGAAGGCTCTGGGTTAATTGTACTTCTCGACGAGCGCGACCAACCGGTCGCGATCCTCGGGCATGTCCGAACCGTCCGCCAGTCGGTCAAGGATCTCCAGGATCACGGCGTAGTCGGCCGGTGACGTGCCTTCGGCCTGGTCGATCGCGCGCTCAACCGCGAATTGAAAAGCCAATTGCGGATTGGGCGCGGCCTTTGCCAAGGTGATGGTTGTCATGCAATCCCCCATGTTTGCGCCATCACCCTTGGGGGCAACCGTGTCAGCAACAAGGCATGGTGCTACGATATGCGAAACCGAAGCGCCGCGCGTTGCTTTGAGATCAGCCGGGCGTGCGAGACGAAGGGAGGAATCAATGCGGACCTATCGATTCGTTCTGGTTCTCGTGCTGCTGGCGTTCGCGTCTGGCGTCCATTCCGCCTTCGCCGACCCCGCCGATGAAGTCAGTGCGGTTGTCGATAGATGGTCGACGGCCTTCAATGCCAATGACGTCGATGCGCTGATCAATCTCTATACACCGGACGCAATCCTGGTCGGATCGACAGGCCTAGCCCGCCACGAAGGTCGCGACGCCATCCGGGGCTATTTCGCCCGCTTGGCGCACAGTGGTGACAAAGTCGTGATCGAGGACCGAAAGATCGTCAGCCTCGGAGACAACATCGCGTATGCAACCGGTTTCTATGAATTCAGCGCCATGCGAGAGGGCGAACTTAAAAAATCCAAAGCTGGGTTCAGCATGATTTTCGTCAAGCAAGGCAATGATTGGCTGATCGCTCATCATCATTCTTCTGTACGCTCGTCACCGCCTCCCGCCCTGCCGGTGCGGAAGATCTGACTCCAGTTGGATTGCCGTTTGCCAAGCGCACGCCGGCCATGGGACTCGGCGGACCGGCGGCGCGAACGTTTCGAGCACGTCTATCCTTCCGATCTGCAGGCACGTATTCTGCATGGCTGGACGACAGGATACGGCTTGCCGTGAACCAACAGGTGGCTCGTATGGGATGGCGAACAAAGGTTGCCTTCGTCATCTTGTCGCTCGTCAACCTTGCCTTGGTGTTATTCGGCGCGTGGCTCGCATTGTGGACGCCGATGCTGTTCGATTCGGGGAACACGCAGGACAAGGGTCTGGTGGCCGCGGCCGTGAGCATCATGCTGTTCCCGGTTCTGGCGTTGATCTGCGCGCTGTTGCCGTGGCCGTTCCTGTGGCTGCGCTGGCGCCGCACCGCCGTCGCCATCGCGATCCTGCCGATCGTGATCGCTGCCGGTACAGCCCTTTTCGTCTTTGCGTGACCCACGGCTACGCCGGCGCTCTTCTGTTTGGACGCGAGCATGGCCGCTTTTCCCCACGCTGGCCCCGACGCGCGCCGGAACAGGGGGCGTCACGCGGAGCCCGTCGCAGCTAAACGCATTCACATTGTTTATGTGAGCGGACGGGTTTGATCCGGACTGAGTTGCTTAGCGAACGGCCCCCAAGACGCCAGGCCTGGTGCAGATTCGCAAAAGGCAGCCGTTGGGGCTGAGTTTGCTTTGCGTTTGCAGGCCATACTCGAGCCTGATCTCGTAGATGCACGCTCCCCGCAGGACACAGGTCGGCGTGACACAGGATGGCGGGGGAGATCGGGGAATGATCTGTGACCCGGTATACTGGTTCGAACGAAAATAGTTCAAGACGACAGGGTCACACTGCAGATATTGGGCGGATGCTTGTGACCAAGCGAAGCCCTGGCGAAGATCGACCGTCACGGGCGCCATCACAATTGCGGCGACCAGCAACCAGCGCAGGCGTTCAAACATTGAAATCTCCAATGCGACGACGCCTTGGCCGAGGATGAATTTATCGGGCATGTCGACACGGCGTGAGGATTTCACCACGGGTCGGATATCGGCACGATCAGACGACGTGATGTCAATCAGATTCCAACGTGCAATTGTAGAATTGCTCTGAAACGGCTTTATCCGGCTTCGCTTTAATACGCGGGCCGCGATGGGTCATGGGCTCGGCGGGACGGATCAGCCGAACCATTCGTCCACAACGACCAGAGCGCACCCCTGGACAGGAATTTTCTGCGATAACAAGACTGGCGACGTTCAAGGAGTTTCTCCGATGCTGATCATCGATTCCCAGGTCCATGCCTACGAGGCAAACACACCCCGGCGACCCTGGCACAATGTGCCGAATTGGCCTGATCACGTCACCGGCGACGAGATGGTGGCGGCGATGGACAAGGTCGGCGTGGACGGCGCGATCTTCATCTCTCCGTTTTCCCTGTACCGCTACGACGGGAGCTACGCGGTCGAGGTACAACGCGCCCATCCCGACCGGTTCGCCATCATCAAGCCGGTCGACCCGGATGATCCGGCGGTGGCCGAAGTCGTCGCCGAGTGGAGGAACACGCCGGGCGCGGTCGCAATCCGCATCATGCTCACTGAGGAAGCCGGGCGCGCGCCGGACGACCCCGGTCTCGACAGGATCTTACGCGCGGCCGTGCGCTACGATTTTCCTGTCAACATCCTGTGCTGGGGCAGCTTGGACCTTGGGGCCGCGCTCATGGCGCGCCATCCCGACACGCGCTTCATTATCGACCATCTGGGTCTCATGCAGCCGCGGGTGCCGCCGGCGCCGCCGCAGCCCTGGGCCGACCTCCCCAAGGTGCTCGAGCTCGCCAAGTTTCCGAACGTGATGATCAAAGTCAGCGGCGCCTGCACGCTCTCCCGCGAACCCTACCCGTTCCCGGACATTTGGGACCCATTGGCGCGCGTGTTTGATGCGTGGAGTTTCGAGCGCTGCCTGTGGGGCACGGACTGGACGCGTGCATTTGCGGTGGTCAATTACGAGCAGGCCACAAATCCCTTCGTTGAGACCGATCGTCTGAGCGACAGCGAGCGTGCCATGTTGATGGGCGGCGCCTGCGCCAAGGCGTATGGCTGGTCCCCGCGGAAAAAATAGTTCAAGACAGCGCAACGACGATATCCCTCGAAATAGTTGGGTTAAAGAACATGACCAAATACGTCCGTTACGATCTCACTGGAAGGATGGCACTGGTCACCGGCGCCGCCTCGGGGATCGGACTAGGGACTGCGACCGCATTGGCTCAAGCTGGCGCCAAAGTCGCCATCAATCATTTGCCCGATGATCCACGAGGTCCGGAGGGGGTGCGAGAGCTCAACGCGCAAGGCTTCGATGTCATCTCCGCCCCAGGACGCGTGGGCGTTCCAGGCGAAACGGAAAAGATGGTTGAAACAGCGATTGCCGACCTTGGCGGGCTTGACCTGCTCGTCAACAATGCGGGCACGCCGGCAGTCAAGGCGACGGTCCCCATCGATCGCCTCGACCTCGTCACGGACGAGATGTGGGATCAGATCCTGGCGACCAACCTCGTTGGTATGTTTCGCTGTACCAAGACAGCCGCGCCATCGCTCAAAGCGTCGCGCGGCGCCGTCGTCAACACCGCCTCGATCGCTGCGCTCGGGCTCGCCGGTAGCAGCATGGCCTACTCGGCCTCCAAGGCTGGGGTCGTGAACCTGACCCGCAACCTGGCCCGCGCCCTGGCGCCGGAGGTGCGCGTCAATGCCATCGCGCCCGGCGCGGTCGATAGCCCTTGGCTGGACTGGACCGAACAGCAGCGCAAATCGCAGGTGGAAAAATCGCTGCTCAAGAAGATCGGCAAGCCGTCGGACTACGCCGACGTCATTCTGTTTCTCGCGTTCGGTACTGACTTTATTACCGGCGAGACCATCGTCGTCGATGCTGGCCTGACGCTCTGACGGCGCGAGAGTGCGCAACGCTGGATCAATCACTGCAGCGTCGACGACATCCTGCCAGGATGTATCCTGAGATCAGAAGACGGCAAGGTATTTGAGCAACGAAATAATGCCGATGACGATCACGATCACGCGCACGATCTGTTTCGCACGACCGTCAATCGGCAACATATTGATGAGATAGAGAACCAGAATGATCACCAGGAATGTGATCAGAATTCCGATGATGGCATTCATGATTGTTCGCTCTCGGAAGGGTTAAGGCTAGCGGTGAAGCAGGTGGACTTCACCCAGGCAGCCCGAGGATCGACTCAACATTAACAAAGCTACGTCGATCGTCTCCGTATTGCTATCTGGGATGCCAGCCACAACCGTCATGCTCGTAAAAGTCGAAAAACAGCAATAAATTACCACAATCATCGCCTGACAGGCCGTCATCCCTAACCAACGTATAACTTGGCATCCGTCGCCCTCTCATCGATGCTGCGGCGCGCTCGCAATTCCCAGGGACCCCTTCGTGAGACACAGTCGGCCGGAGTATCTCTATTTTTCGCCAACTCGACTCAGTCTGGTCGGGGTTGCCGGCACCCTTGTGGCGGGCGTGATCTCCGGCTTCGCGGTCGTCAAAGCTTGGCCTGAGACCGGGATCTTCCCACAGCATTCGGCGCCCGCGGTTGTCGCAGCGATCGAAACCGAGCGCTTTTACCCGGTGCCTGAACCGCCGCCGTCAGCCGCCAGACCGTCGAGTTCGGTGGATGCGATCGAGGCAACCATCCCAGCGCCGACGCCGATCATCGTTGACCAGGGCACGCCGGCGCCCCGGCGCCTGCATCCGGTTGCGCATGCAGCGAGCAATTCGCAGCACCGCCAGGTTCGAGCGGCATCTTATCGGCGCAGCGGCTCCTATACGACAAATCCCGGCGCGTGGTGGTAGCGCGCGTTCCTAATCAACTGGCAATCCACAAATCTTGCAGCGGTCACTGTCGCAAGGGCTGACGCTGCGCGTTTGGATGTCAAGCAATCCGCGGATTTCCGTTGATGCGCCTTGAAAGCGGAGCACTCAGTGCGAATCCGCGTCGGGCTCCAGAATGGCGCTTTGACGCATCCAGAGGCAGTCGCTGGCGCCCTGGGGTCGCCCGCAAAATGCGCCAGACCTGATTGACTGAATGGTGAATTCCGTTCCGGCCGGAAGGTCGAGGCATGTTTGAGCAATGTACGCCTCGGCCCCAACGAGATCCTTTTGTTGGATGAGATTCTGGACTCGCGCGAGGTCTTCCGGCGTGGGGCATGCGGCTGTGGCCGCGATGCGCACGCGATCGCCGATCCGGAGAGTTGCTGCCTGGCCGTCGGCCGTTGCAACAGGCGCGGCCGCGTGGCCTCCGTTGCCAGCGGCGGCGGCCATGGCGGCAGCGAGGACAAGGCTGACCAATCGCGTACGCATGGGATCGACACAGTATCTCCAGCCGGGTGGGTTCGCAAAACTCACATCTTCGCCCGGGACTACATTCGGGCTATGCTCCGCAACTCCAAGCTGGAGGAAGCCCGATGGAGATGAGCGTCGGTGTGCTCGATCACTACAACGTGTCGACACGCAAACTGAAAGAGACCGTGCAGTTTTATGAGGACGTGCTTGGGTTCGTGAATGGTCCACGTCCGGAGTTCGATTTTCCCGGCGCCTGGCTCTACAGCTCCGGCCAACCCGTGCTGCACCTCAACGACATTTCGCAGACCGCGCAGCAGCAGCCGCCCGATACAGGGGTGATCGATCACGTCGCCTTTGGCAGCCGCGGCTTCGAAGCGATGAAGAAGCACCTCACCGGCAAAGGCATTCGCTACCGGGTGAACCAGGTCCCCAACAGCACCCGCTGGCAGATTTTCTTCCACGACCCCAACAATGTGGAGATCGAGCTTAACTTCGAGACCAAGAACGAGATCGCGGCCTGAAGTTTCGCCCGGCGCTTCCTGACCGGTCAAAACCGGCGCGACTGCCCATTCGACAACCCGGCCGGAGGGCGGCCGGTCCAGCGATAGCCGACAATGCCGTTCTCGGCATCAAACAGGTAGTCGAACCCGTTGAGCAGCCGCAGGCTGGTGTTCACGAAGGTCGGTTGGTCGCCGCGTTCAAGCAAGATCACCCGGCCCGGCGCCATTGAGTCAGCCGTGTCGCCCACCGTAAACGTGTAGTCGGACACCGCGCCCCGCGCCTGCGCGTCAGGAACGAGCGAAATCGTCACCTTTGTTCCGGGCCCTACGATCCGGCGGTCGGGCCGCGGGGCGCCGGTGAGCACGATCCCTTGCTGCTGATCGGGCGGCACCGTGAGAAACATGACCGTCGAGCCGGTATCCGGCAGAACCGTGCCGCATGCCGCGGGCGTGTGCCCGTTGACCGAAATGCACGCCGGCGCGGGCGTCCAATCCTCACGTTCATCATCGTGGCGCAGGCGCACGGTCACGTAGCCGGCTGGCGAGTTCGGGCCCGTGAGCCCCACGCGCACGCCGTCCCGGGTCACCACGTATCCGCGCCGCAGCCCGTTGTGTCCGGCGTCCATCTCGGACCCATTGAGAAACGGGTTCTTGCTCGGCCCGCTGTCATTTCCTGGACGGCCTCTACGGCCAAACCCGACGCCGATCACGGGATGGCCGGCCTCTAGGCCGGGCGTACAACCTGGCGCGTTCTCCACGCAATCGGCGGTGCGAACGGCGAGCACCGGAATCGGCATGGTGGTCAGACTTACCCCATCGGCGCCGGCGATCGTCACAGGCACAAGCACCCAGTCGCCGCGCAAGATGCGGCCCGAGGCATAGGTCATGGTCCCGGGCCCGCGCCGGGGGAGTTGATCGACGTTGGGGATCGACGTTGCGGGTGCGACGACGCCGGTCGAGCCAGTATCCATCACGGCGGGCTGGCGCGCCCCGCCGAACGAAAGCCACAGATTCGGTGCGCGCCGCAGTTCGCGGCCCGCCTCCGGGGCATTCAGGTAGCGCAGAAACACGCCGCCTTGGTTCGTCCGATCGGCCGGCTGCGCGAGCGCTGCACTCGCAGCGATGCCGGCGGCCGCCGACATCGCGAGCAGCTGCCCGCCAAAGCAGACGCGACGGAATTTGACGTCGCCGACGGGCATGCGCGTGCTTCGCGTTCGAGAGGAAATCATGGTGCGATGATCAGTGCTCTTGGTTGGATCTGCTGTGCATCACATGTCAGCTACCAAACGAAAGTATGGTTGCACCCCTGCCCAATTGAGACCATTGTGAGGCAGCGGACGGCAATTCCCCTTGCGGGGGACGAGTTTTGTGCCTCGCCCACAAGTTGAGACGGCCCGCGATCAGGAAGGTCTCACGCGGCTGCGTGGGCGACCGATGGCAGCAACCGCGCGAAGACCATCCCTAGCCGCTGCAGGCACGGGAGGCCGCACATGGCAATTCAGTCTCACGCGAATGCCGGGCAGGATCGTCCAGCCCGCTGGACCTTAGGTCGGGACAAACTCGCGATAAGGGCTTGGCGGGGGACCGATCCAAGCATCCTCGTTGGTGTCTCCATCGGATTGATCATCATCGGTTTGGTATTCGGGCTCAATTTGAGCGAATTTGACTCGCTCGCGGCAGTGGCTGCGTTTTTGAAGCTCCCCATCTGGCAGCGGCTTGCCTGGTTGGTTGTCGCGCTTTCCTCGTTTTGCCTGGTCGCCGGAACCATTTGGCAAAGTCACCAGCTCGCCGTCCAAGCCAAGACAGTGGATGCATCGGCGAAACGCTTTCAAAGCTTGCATGAGAAAGTCGATGCGCTTTCGCTCGCGCAGCAGCAAGTCGATCAGGCGGTGCAGCATCTGGTGACAAACAGTTCTGAAAGCGTTGTGGACGGGCTTGCCCAGCAGCTGGCCGACGGTGAGCACAGAGCGCTCGCACAGATCACCTATTACTCCGCAGTCGATCTGGACAACCGGATCGCCGACGTCCGGCAGCGCCAGCAACCACTGCGAGATCGGATTGCGGCCCTCGTGGAGAAGCGGCAGGCACTCGATGCCGTGTTCATGGATCTTAATCATCGGCAGTATCTGATCGAGCGCGCGCTCTCGGAAGTCGAAAAGAAGGAGCACGCGGACGAAGTGGAGACGCGCCTTGTTCGCCTGACAGAGTTCGTCAAAACCGCTCAATTTCGCTTCGATGATATCGATCGATTGGGCGCGCGCCTCGCCGCGCTGAGAGGCGAATTTGGCGAGATCGAGATGCGCCTCACTCCTCTGCAAGCGAACAGGAGCCTGCTGGAAAACTTGGCAACCGAGTTGGATGCGCTCCGAGACCGCTTTTCAGCGGCTGTCGATCAACTGGAGCGCAATGGCGATCGCAGCCTGGGTGAACGAGTTCAGGATTTCACGACGGCAAAGGAAGAGCTTCAAGATCGGATCGGCCGCCTGACGGAACAGTTCGGGAAGCTTCAAACCACGCGCCACGAGATCGGGGTTCTACTGACGAGCTTGAACAGCGCTTTGGAAATGCCGGTCGATGGTGTCCGACCACAGACGCGACCAAGAATGAAACGGAGTTTCGAGCAATTGTCCGAAGCGCCGAAGATCGTCCCGTGTCAGGACACCGTTTCCTAACGCGCCTGTCGATCAGAACCAGGTGCCGAACAACTTGTGCGTCACCGAACCATCGTTGTCGATCCAGGCGAGCGGTGGCAGTTGCGTCGGCGGGTAAAGCGCGTACGGCATCGCTTTGGCAAGCATCACTCGGCCCGGATACTCGGCTAGGAAGGCTTGGTTCATTCCGCCGTCCAGGCCGGTGTAGATCGGGGCGACTGGGACGTCGTCTTCCACCAATTGCGAGTATTCGAGGTCGTCGGCGCGTTGTTTCTCCTGCGCCGGCCCCGCGATCTTCGGGTTCACCACGAAAGCCGGGCATTTACCGGTGGAATTGAACACAAGCGGCGTCGGCGAATGCGGCGGGGCCTGCGCATCGAACACATACTGGCGATCACACACCTCGACCTTGGGTTCGAGATGCGTCGTCTCGAAGTGATCGTTGCCGATCTTTAGCATCTTCCAGAACGCCAGGTTCGGATTGGTGCGATGCCGCGCCAGGTTCGCCGGCGTCAGGCGGAACGGATAGGCCTGGACCTGAAATGACGGCCGACCGACGAGCGCGTCGCGCGCCATGCCATAGATCTCGCTGATCTGTTCGTCCGTCATGGCAAAGCAACCGCTCGACGAGCAGTCGCCGTGAATCATCAGAAACGTGCCGTTGCGGTTGTTGGCTTTATCAAAGCTGTTGGGGAAACCGGTGTTGATCGCAAGATACCAGTTAGAATTCGGATTCATCAAATTGGGCGTAATCGTATAGAACCCCTCCGGAGTTTGACGGTCCCCCTCGTGCAGCTTCGGTCCAAGATCGCCCGACCACCGGCAGATCGGGTAGGTCTTGATGATCTGGAAATGGCCGGTGACGTCCTGCTTCCAGACTTCGATCTCCGCCTCTTCCTTGAAAATGCGCAGGATGATCGGCGAAGTCTTCGGCATCTTTTTTTGTCGGAACAGCGCGAGCAGCTCGCGTGGCAACTCCTGTGTCGCCTTCGCCGGCAACGCAGGTGCCGGAGCCGGCGACTGACTGCTGGCTTGGCCAAGGCACGTGACCGGAATCGATGTCGCGGCAAAAGCCGCCGCGAACACAAGCGCACGGACAACCGTGGCGCGGAGCATCCCCATACCCCCGATCTGCAACCGCTGTCTGAATGCGTGTCGTCGATGGCTTTCCTAGGGCAAAGCCCGGCCGGTGGCCCGTAAATGATGCCGGACAGGGGTTCGGGACGGGAAAATGGATCGCCCGTCGCCGGACGGCCGGATCACCCAAAGACAAGACTTTCAGTAGATCAAGCAGCGCCTTCGGATCGTACTGACCCTGATAAACGGGCGGCGGCGGCGGGCCGCGCTTGAGCAGGACGGAGATCGCTTCCCACGCCGAGCGGACGGAGCATTCGATCGTGAAAGTTATCTCCCTGGGCACCTCGGTAGCGGCGAAACTCGATCACACTGTGCTCGGGCAGCGGGCCCATGATCGTAACCCCCGTCTGAAAAATTTTCGCCTCGCGCACAACCCAACGTCACTACACGCAAGACTTGCGTGATACTGCGAGGACGATGCCGCGGCCGCCGCGGTAGCGAGCGCCAATAAGATCGGTTTATCTAATTCAAACGGGTATAAGGCGGATTGGCGCAAAGTTGTCCAACCATCAATCTTGTCGGTGTGACATAGGTCACATCGACTGAGCCCGCCGATGTGCAAGCGTACTTGTCGGCGACGTTCCAAAAATAACTCCAACAATAACTCCGCCAAATTGAGATTGGTTTCGCAGAGCGCGACGCGAGCGCCCGCAGTCACGCGGCTGCCGCGCACATGGATGCGATCTATGAAGACAAATGACGTCGTTCTTGGAATTATCGGAGCTTTAGCCGTTTGCGTAATCATCGCGGGATTCTCCGGGCAGTTCGCAGCAGCAGACCCGCACCAATTCGACTCCCTTCTGGGACTGATGCCGACGGCATCCGAGTGTCTCGACCATGAGGCCTCTACGGCAAAGCCGTTGACCCCGCTCGCCGCGGCTCGGTAGCCGGCTCTTTCGATCAACACCTCGCACACGGACTTTCCGCATGAAACCGCTTTACATGTTGCCGGTCGCAATCGGCCTCGTCTCCGCAGGTCTGATTCCTTGCCTACCCACCGCCGCCGTGGCGCAGACTTCAGCACCTTCCTACCAAGCCGATCCCGATGTCTACAAAGTGATCTTTGAGGACGAGAACTTCCGTGTCATCAAGTCGGTACGCAAGAAAGGCGAACACGACAAACCACACGCGCATCCGCTTCATTCGGTGATCTATTTCCTTACCGATTGTCCAACCCGGCAGTACTTTCCGGATGGCAGAACCGTAGAGGGCACCTCAAAGGCTGGAACCGCTCAGGCAGTGCCGATCATCCAATCACACTCCGCGGAGAACATTGGTCCGGCCGATTGTGAATCGCTCTTTGTCGAAAAAAAGTGATGGCTGGATCGCTCTGGCCTTTCGGGCCAGGCGCTGCTTTAGGCCTGCTCGCGCTGTCATTGACCGCGGCCAGCGGACACTCTCGAACTGAGTGTTCCCTACCCGTGGATGCGGGTGCAGCGCCAGCACTGGCGTCGGACGCGCATTCCGCCGCTGATTTCCCCATCTGGAGAACGATCAAGCTCGGCGAGTATCGGGATGTCAAATCCGTACGCGCCGCATTCGATGATTCACACTGTCACCTCGCAATGAGCGATTCGGTTGACGAGGCAATCGGTCGTCCCTCCTTTCCGTTCACCAAGACCAAAATCGGACGTGATCTCATCGTGATCTCGGTCGCCGACCTCGGGTTCCCGCAGGACGGCGCATCAATCAATGCCATTTACGCGCGGGCTCGCTCTCTGGGACTCGAGCTTTGTCCGCCCGACCTCGGTCTCGCGTTGCGCCTGAGCTATCTGAACCAGCCGCGCGGCGAGTTTCTGCACATCGCGATGAAACCGGCCACGCTCTACAGCGGTGCACTTGTTGATTTTACGGTCGGCAATGACGGAGTGTCGCTCTTGGTTCTTGCTGGCGACGCGCGGCCTGATCTCATTTTGGCGGGGACGGTTCGCTTCGTCTTTGTCCGACCTCGCCCTGATGCCGTGTCCGAGACGCAGGCACATCCAAGCAACGCGGATTTGGCCAAACGGTGAGCCCAATATTGCCGGCTCTCGATTGAGCGCCGAATACGGAATACCCCCCAATTGCAATAGCCCGATCGCAGCGGCATGCTGGGCTGATGAACATCCGCCACGGGGGGAAGAGCATGCCCATGAAGATCGACCGGATTCAGCCGGCGGGCATGAATGTCCGCATCCAGCAGGGCAAGCCCGCCTACTCGCACGTCGTCACCGTCACAGGTCCGGGCAAGACCATCTACATCGCCGGCCAGCTGGCACGCGATGGAGAGGGCAACATCGTCGGCCCGGGCGACATGCGGGCGCAGGTCGAGCAGACCTTCAAGAACCTGGACGCGTGCCTCAAGGCCGCCGGCGCAACTTGGGCCGATGTTGTGAAGACCAACACCTTCGTCACGGACTACCAGGCGTTCTCCAAGTGCGCCGACGTGCGCATGCGATACTTCGGGGTCGCCAGTCCCACCAGCACGACGATCCAGATCGGCGGCCTCGCACAGCCAGAGGCACTGGTCGAGATCGAGATGATCGCAGTGGTCGCGTAAATCTCCGAACCGAGACAGGACACCATGGCCGACCGTGAAAAACTCAAGCGTGATATGGACGGTTTGAATAGATCGATCCGGCTCGATTGGGTGGAGCTTGAGTCAAAAAATTCTAAGCCCAGCCGATCGGATGGACATCAGGCGACACGTCACGCTGCTGCGGGATGAGCTTACGGCTCTCCTGCTCAGGCTCAATGAGCTGGACGAAAGATCGACCGCTTAGTTTCGGCAACCTTACGGTGGAATCCTTCGCATGAAAGCCTCGATCCTCTGCGGCGCTCATTACGCTGGCGCCAGTGCTCACCGGCCCGGGGTCTTGCCGAACGAATGCGATCCGCATGTCGCGCACGAGAGCTTTGAGCGCTGGCTCGGCTACGCCGCCATGGCCGACGAGCTCGGGTTCGACTGGGTCAGCGTCTCCGAGCATCATTCCTCACCGCTCATCCTGGTGCCATCGACGGGGCCGTTGGCCGGCGCTTTGACGCGTATCGTGCAACGCGCCCGCATTGCGCTACTGGGTCCGCTCGTCTCCATCAACAACCCGGTCCGTGTCGCGGAGGAGATCGCGATGCTGGACCAGCTCAGCCAAGGCCGGCTTATTGTTCTTTTGCTGCGCGGGACGCCGAGCGAATTCAAGGCCTACGAGCCAGTCGACGCGGCGCTGACCCAGCCGAAGACCCAGGCTGCTACGCGGCTGGTGCGCAAGGCCCTGACCGATACCACGCCGTTCGCATGGAAGGATGAGTTCTTCGACTATCCGAATATCGCGATCTGGCCTCGCCCGCTCCAGCAACCGCTGCCGCCCATGTACTTCTCGGGCAATAGCTTGAACTCGGCGGAATTCGCGGCACAAGAACGGCTTGGATTGTGCATTTCATTTCATCGTCCGGAAGCCGTGGCCAACATTGTCGCACACTACCGCACTGAGGCCCGACGCTGCGGTTGGGAGCCCACGTCCGATCAGATTGTCTACCGAGGTTTCGGCCTGGTCGCCGACACCGATACGCGGGCAGGCGAGCTCGAACCCACATTCCTGCCGCCCCATCAACGCTTTCTGCTCCATGGGCCGGTGCCGGGCCCGTCAGCGAGCAGCCCCAAAAAGATCGTGATTCCGGACGAGCGCCAGCTTGCGGATGCGACGCCATTCGGCATGGGCCGCATGCTTTTTGCGGGCAGCCCGGACACCGTCGTCGCGCGCCTGCGCGCCTTCCAGTCGCTCACCGGTGTCGGTGTGGTCGACCTTGTGTTCAGTTCGGCACAAATCGCTGCTGCGGATGAACGACGCTCAATCGAGCTGTTTGGGCGGGAGGTTTTGCCGCGTATCCGTTCCTTCAATGCGACGTGAAATAACTCTGGGGGTCATCACTGGGCGGCAGCCGAATGAGCCTGATCTAGAATAGCCTTCTTCAGAAGCAGAGGGCCCAATTCAGTTTGCGCCTTTTCCAGGCCCTGCACCGCGGCCGACCGGAGCCACTTCTCGGCTTCGCCGAAGTTCTGATCCACGCCGCGGCCCTCTTTGTACAGGATGCCAAGTCTGTACTGTGCGTCCGCAACACCTTTCGGTGCTGCTAGGCGAAGCCATTTCGCAGCCTCCTTAAAATCCTGGTCAACGCCAATCCCATCAAAATAGATCACGCCGATCTCGTATTGCGCTTGGGGGATACCTTGACCCGCAGCTGACCGAAACCATTTGGCCGCCAACTCAGGGCTTTGCTCGACCCCACGTCCGTTCTTGTACAGCAGCGCGAGATTGTACTGCGCGCGCGCCTCCCCTTTGTTCGCGGCGAGCTTCCACCACTTGGCCGCTTCCGCGGCATCCTGACGACCCCCCTGTCCGAGCGCGAGCATGAGTCCAAGATTGTACTGCGCGTCAACGAGTCCGTTTTCAGCAGCCAACCGAAACCATTTGGCGGCCTCGTGAAAGTCCTGGCGTACGTGTTGACCACGGTGATACGCCACGCCCAGATTGTACTGAGCGCTCGAATTTCCTTTCTGAGCTTTTCGGCGCGTCGATTTGATGTTGATATTTTGGTCGCCGGACTCACGGCTTTGCGCGGTCGTCTTGAGCGACCTGGCGAACCCAATGCTGCTGCCCGCCGCGAAAACCGTCGCAAGCATCGCGACAATTACCAAACGCAACAGCTTCGAACACATCCCGTCCAGCCGTCGGGGAGTTTGCTCGGAACGGAAAGCCTAATCGGTCTGGTGCTTTACGCAATCAAATTGAGCGGAATGGGTTAACTTCCGCACGAATGGTGTAAAGCGCCTATACTGCGGTATAATTATCACGGTGTGGCTCAAATGCCACATATCCTTTCCCATCAAGGAAGGAGAGTCATGCGCACGTTCATCACCTCGAACAGCAAACCGCTTGCACCCGAAGCTGTGGCGCAGATGATCGCAACCTTCAAACTGCGGAATCCGCACCTTTGTGATGATGTCGAGGATGCGCGTGAGGATGCGGCTGCATCGCCCACTGGCGATCACCATCAGCGCCCGCAGCGCCAAGACGTCGCAGCAAGCGTTTCACCGCCAGGCGTCGACTGATACCGTTGCTTTGTTGCGGTAGGCGCCGCCGATCATCCGCCACGCCCCTTGGGTCTCGCCCCCGGCGACCACGATGCTGATGTCACTGGGCTCAAACAGCTTTACCATCTCGTCAGGTTTGGCCTTCAGCTTGCTGGCGAACGGCTCCACGCCGGCGACCGCCAATGGATGTGTGAGCGTTTGCACCCACTGGTCGTCCCAATAATCACGGGCGGGCATTTGCGCATTCTCGGCGCACCAGTCGATCAGCTTTTCTTTGCTGTCGAACCCGAGATCGACGAACAGCCGGGCGACGATCGGATCCATCACCAGCAATGGCCCTTGATTGTGATCGATCGAGGTCAGGCAGCGGATCATCTTCTCCTTCCAGGTCGCGCGCGGCCCGAAGCCGGAGGCCGTGTAGCGGCCGCCAAAGAAGATGCTGACCGTGCTGTCGCTCGGCTTGAAGCCCTTCTGCACGTGGAAGGGTTGCCACGGACTGCGTTCTTCGGCTTCGGCGAAGGTGGCGCTGTAGTTGTAAGCATTGCCGAGCGTGCCCATGTAGGTGTCGCCCGGCACCGACCCGCCCTGGCCGTTGATTGACAGGAGATTGTAGGCGCGGCCGATGGTGACGTTGGCGTGGTTGTAGGGGCCCAGAGCACCGATCCCGGAGCTCATGCCGATCTCGTCGCGGATCGGCCCATTGACCACGGAGATCATCGCCAGCGAGGTCGTGCTGCTCGAGCGCGCCGTGACCCCGCTGGCGGCGTGAGCAAGAATAACCGGCAGATATTCCGGCTTTGCTCCAGCCATGACGGCGTTGACCGCGACCTTCTCGACCGTGAGCTCCCAGAATTCGCGAAACGACGTCGGCCGCAGACGACCAACCACCTTATCGGGCGGGTGGCTGGTGCCCTTGAGCATGGCCGCCACGCGCTCTTCCGTCGGAAGGATGATGGGCAGGAAATCGGTCCAGTTGTTGCTGATGAACAGCTGCTGGAGATTGTCCTCCGTATCGGGCTCAAGCAGCCGTGGGGTCGAGCGTTCAAACGTCAGGCCCTTGAGATCATCCTCATCGAGCGGCCGCGTCAGCGCCTCGATCACGCCCTGCATGAACGGCCGCCGTGAGACCGGATCGGTGCCGTCGATATAGCCGCGCAGCTGATCGGGCGAGAGATCGACGATCGGCTGCGGCACATAGGCTTGCCGGGTGCGCGGCATGCCGTTGGCGCGCGCCACCGATTGCGCGAGACGTGCAAATACATGGGTATGGAGCGCGACCGACGGGACGCCGGCCTGTTCCAGCTCCATGGCCAGCCCCACGACCGTGGGGCTACAGGTGCTTCAAAGTCCGACACCCAATATGGCCGCATCGCCATCGGCAGCGACTTTCGCCCGCATGTCCGGATCGTCGACCCAGCTTTCGCGTGGCTTGATCATGCGGGTGTTGACGGTCGGCAGGTGCTCGGCGAACCAGCGCCGCAGCTGATCCATGAACGCTTCCGAGTTATCGAACAGGCAATCAACGAGATAGAGCGTCTTCCCGTCCAGGCTTTGCGGACGCGGCGCCAGCCGCTTGCCGACCACCTTGGGCGGGTATCCGGTTGGATTGAAGACGGTCAGCTTTTCCGCCACGGTCGCCTCCCGAAAGATATCAGAGCGCGTTGTCGTTCGACTACTTCTATCGCCTACGCCGCCGATCAACCAGCCGTCAAGCCCGACCGGCAGCCATGCGGAGATATGCCCTCACCGCCGTCCGTCAACGTCAGCGGGCACGCAATCGACTAATAACGACCTCCCGAGCGCTCTTGTCTCTCAATCCATTCCGACAAACTCTTACGTTTGGAATCTGATCCCTTGTTTCGGGCCCGTGAACTTGTGCGCTCAGCGGAATGAGTTGGTTGCGCGGCGGCTTCCGCTTTCCGCGCGGCTTCCTGCTCCAGGCGGAGCCTTCTAAGCCGCTCCATCGTCTGGCGCTGCATTTCGGCAGCCAGTTCATAAGTTGGCTTGTCGTCTGCACGATCGTCTGCCGCTCCGACCAACGCCAATATCGTGGTCTCGCCCAGAGCTTTGCAGGCCTCTAGGCGGTGCAACCCGTCAAGCAGAACGTATCGGTGCTGATCCTCATCGGGACGGACCAATATTGGCGTCTCCTGGCCCGCCTCGAGAATGCTCTCAGCGATGCCTTTCACCACTGCGGCATCAAGGGCTTTTCGCCGCTTTACCGGGACGTAAATTCGGTCGATTGAGATCTGTTCTGGCTTGCTCACGGCGATCACGCAAAAGCAGGAGGACATGCGAGACCACTCGATTTTGACGGCGAACGCAAGAACGTTCAAGGCCACCCGAACCTGTGAACACGGGCCCGCGCGCCGATTTCGATATCGTGCCAATGGACTGCGATATTCTATCGTCGGTACCACGGCTGCTGCCGTCATGTTAATAAAGTATTCTGAGCCCGATTGTTTCATGGAAATGTGAAACGCAGGGTCCGGGCTGGACAGACATAGAAGGATAAATGGCCTTTCAGCCTCGGCCCATCATCGGAGGAAACGACCATGGCTGATTTCGTTGAACTTGACGCACCGGATTACGCCGCGCACTTCGCCCGGGCGAAAACGCTCGATGAATTGCAGCGTCTGATCGAGCCGCTCAATGTGGTGACCGGCTGGGGGCACGGTCCCCATACGCGCTCGGCCGAGCCGCACTCGCCGTATCTGACTTATGTTTGGCGCTACAAAGAGTGCCGCGCCGCGCTTGAAGCGGCTTCGAAGTTGATCAGTTCGGAACAGGCGGGTCGGCGCATCCTCAACTTTCGCAATCCGACGCCGGGAAATACGCTCGGCGCGGCGCGTACCCTGCTTCACGCCTACCAACTTGTGCTTCCCGGCGAGACCGCGCCATCGCATCGCCATACTGCCCACGCACTGCGCGTCATTCTCGACGGCCGCAAGATGTATTCGGTCGTCAATGGCGAGAAGACCTTGATGGAAACCGGCGATGTTGTCCTGACTCCTGGCGGGATGTGGCATAGCCACATTCACGACGGCGACCAAACAGCATGCTGGATCGATGGGCTGGACGTCCCGCTGGTCAGCGCCCTGCAGATCCCGACTTGGGAGCCGCACCCCAACCGCTACGAAGACGTGAAGGCGGTCGTCGAAGACACGCCGATGCGTTTTTCCCACGCGACGATCCAGCGCCGGCTTGACCAGGCGTCACAAGATCCCGAGGGGTATTTCGGCAAGCGCATTCGCCTCGAAGCGCCAACGATGCCGACGCTCGGATTGACGATTGCGCGTCTGGAAGCGGGGCAGAAGACGCGTCGTTGGCGGACCAATGCCAACACCTCCTTCTGCATCATGGGTGGTCGCGGCGTCTCCTTGATCGATGGCGAGAAGATCGAGTGGGGTTTTGGCGATATCTTCGTCGCGCCGACCTGGCGGTGGATCGAGCACCAGATCGACGAGGACGCCCAGATATTCTCGATGTCCGACGAGCCGCTCTTACGCTGGGCGCAGTATTATATGTTTCAGGGAGAATAATGCTCATAATCCTGAATTTGAAATCCTCAGGCGTGCCAGGATCTGAGGCGTTTCCTCCCACTCTTTTGTAAGCGCTTTCTTGAAGGTGGCGGCATCCTGAATTCCGCTCACACCCTCCGCACCCAGGCCCTGTTGAACGTCAGCTCGAGCCAGCGTCTTCAAGAACATAATCTCCAGCAGTTGCCGCCGCTCTGCCGGCACCTGGGAAGACGAAAACAGGCCGTACCAATTGGAGATATTAAGTGCGGGGAGTCCTAACTCTGTCGTATTCGGAACACTCGGAAGCTGTTCGGCACGCTCGTTGCTAAAGACCGCAAGCGCCCGCATCTGGCCGTCTTGGACGTATGGCAAGATGCCCGTCAGCGACGTGACCATGAAGTCAATGTTTCCGGAAATCAGGTCGGTAAAGGCCGGGCTCAACCCACGATATGGGACGTGAACGGTTTTGAGCCCAAGGGCGTCATTGAGCATTTCACCAGCGATGTGAAGCGTCGTACCAGGCCCAGTCGAGCCAAAGCTCAATTGATGACCGGCGCGGAGATAGGAGACAAACTCTTCGAATGTTTTCGGCGGCAAACTACTTCTGACAACGAGAACAAATTTAACCTCCCCAACCCTCGCCAAAGGCTCGAACTGCTTCTCGACTTCGCGGGCCTTTCCACGTGCTACGGCATTTATGACCAGCGAACTGGTATGCAGTAAAACCGTCCCACCGTCCGGTTGCGTATTGGCGACCATGCTGGCGCCGATATCGCCGCCGGCTCCGCTGCGATTTTCAACCACCGGGATAATGTTATCGGGAAGATTATTCGCGAGAATCCGAGCTATGTGGTCAACGGCTCCACCGGCGGCAAACGGGACGATGATCTTAAGTTGATCCTTCCCCAAGGACTGCGCCAACACCGTCGTTGGCGAAGACATGACGACCAATATGGCAAGCCCTGCCATCCGGCGAGCGAGCACCGTTGCAATTTTTGGCGGCATTGTTCTACGATTCGAGAACGTGGCTGTACTTTGCGGCGGGCTTTTTGGTCGTGGCTTCTTCGGGCGTGTGCTTGTCCATCCGAAATGTCGATTCAACCGAGGTGTAATCGCGATATCCGAGGCGCGACAGCGGGCGCATGCGCAGAATATCGACGATGCCGTTCTCATCAATGACGCCATCATCGATGTGAACCGCGATGACTTCGCCGAAGACCACCTTGTGGGCCGATACGGGACGGTTTCCCTTGAGTTCTACAGTCCGGTGATAGCGGCATTCGAAATGCACCGGCGCCCCCTTGACGCGGGGCGGCTTTACCAACCGAGACGGCAATGTTTGAAGCCCGGCGGCGGCGAGTTCATCGACCGAGCGATCTGTGATGAGCGCGCTTTTGGTGACGGCTTCCTTTTGAGCAAACGTTGCCAGATTGTAGACAAATTCGCCGGTTTCTTCGACATTGACGACTGTATCTTTGGTCTTCTGGTCGATGACATGGCCCGCGCCGGAAAAGGCGATGTAAGGCGGATCATAGCTGAACATGTTGAAGAAGCTGAAAGGCGCGAGATTAATCCGCCCAGTTTTGCTCAAGGTCGAAATCCAGGCAATCGGACGTGGGACAACGCAGCCTTTGAGCGGGTTGTAAGGCAGTCCATGATTATTGTCGGCGATTTCGTAGTACATGCATTCTCCTGTTGCGGAAGGCGGTTCCGAAGTTGAATCAGCCTGGCCCCGAATTCCTCACGACATTTGCGTTAGGATGTCGACCACGTCAGAAGGAGCGTCAATCATTGCGTCATGACCACAATTCAGGTCGAAGACCTTCCATGACGAGTCTGCTTTGCACTGCTCGTACCAACGATCAAAGTCTGGCTGCGGATACTTTCGCGCGCGCACGTAAGCCTTCTTTGCGATTCGATCGCGCGCACCCGTAAGAATGATGGGCTGCGTCGAGACGCCGGTCGGCTGAGGGGTCATTTTCGCATTCACCCAGGCCTGGTCCTTGTCATTGACAAAGAAGGCGGCCGCCGACGGCCCGGGCCGCGCTAGCTCACCTTTTTCGATGCCCTCGAGGACGCTTTTTTTGCGATCGGGGGAGTTGGTATCGAGAACTCTCTGCCCGTTGTTGGGAAGGAACGCGTCCAGATAGACAATGGTCCCGATGCGCTTTTCCTGTTTCTCCGCGACGCCCGAAATCGGCCATCCGCCGTACGAATGACCGCACAGCACGACGTTCTGCAGATCTTCCCATTCCATCAGGTTTGCAACATCCAGGATATGGGTGTCGAGCGTAATTGACTTGCTCAGCAGGTGAGATCGGTCAGCGACTCCCGTGAGTGTTGGCGTGTAGACCTTGTGCCCTTTTTCTTCGAGCAGATCGGCCACCCTTCTCCAGCACCACCCGCCATGCCACGCCCCGTGGACCAGAACATAAGTCCTGCGATCTTGAGCCTCCTGCGCGAGCGCCGCGGTCGAACAGACAACCGCCGGTGCAATACAGGCGCCTTTCAACACCGTGCGGCGTGCGAAGCGTTTCCCGAGTTCCCTCATGTCCAATTCCTTGTTCGCGACTACGGAACGTTGACAGCCCGCTCCGGACGCCGCGCCATTGCGGGACATTCATTCACAGCGTCATCGCGCTGTCATTAAAGTTGTCCGCTGGTTATGTTCGATACCATCTAATGAAACGCATAAGGTTACCGACAGCTGACCGGAGACCGCGCCGATGAGTTAGATTGAGACACGCCTGTTTCAGTACTTCGTGGTGACATGCGAAGAGGAGAACTTTGCGCGCGCGGCGGAGCGTCTCGGTATAACGCCGCCGACTCTCACGCATCAGATCAAAAAGCTCGAAGCGCAGGTTGGAGCACTGCTGCTCATACGCAGCGGAAAAACCAGATTCAGGATCACCGAGGCGGGAAATCGCTTCCTGGAAGGAGCACGCGGCGTATTGCATCACGCCAAGGAGGCTGAGGAGACCGCACGCAGTGCTGCGCGAGGCGAGATCGGCACGCTCGAATTCGGGTACACGTATCCCACGGTTTACACCGGGTTGATCCACCGCCTCATCGGCCTCTTCCGACAGAAGCAGCCTGCCGTAGACGTCCGAATGCAGGAAGTTTCAACCCTTGGACTCATCGAGGGCATCTTGTCGAAGACACTGGATGCCGGGTTTGCTCGCTGCCCGGACCGGTATCCATCCGGTGTGACAGGATTTCCAGTTCATCGAGCGGCCATCGTCCTGGCGCTTCCCGCTGAACATCGTCTGGCCAAAAGACGCGGGCCGATCGAGCTGGCCGAACTGGCCAACGAATTTTTTGTCAGCACGAGCATAAGCTACGACCTCGCATTCAAAGCGACCGCTGCTTCAATCGCCAAACTCGGTCACTTCACACCGAAGATCAGCAAGCGAGCGAACGACCTGACGACCGTTTTGTCATATGTCTCCGCAGGCTACGGCATTGCTCCAGTTACAGAGCCAATGGCGGCCAGCAAGCCGCCGAATGTCGTATTTAAAAGACTACCCCCGCGGGCCACCCCCAAAGTGGACTATGTGTTCATGCATAGATCCAACGAAAGCAGCCCCGCCGCAAAAACCCTAATAGATACCATCCGAAGGTGCTATTAGGAGAGCGATTGGGCTTGGCTCGCGACTGATGGTGAGCTTGTTTTCAAGCTCGTGCCGGACGAAAGCCCTCTCGGCTGACGCCCCGAGGACTGCGACGTGGGGCACGGCGTTCAATGATCGCAATAATCTCCGATTGCGACTCCCGAAAACGAGGCTAAATTCGACCGTTCCGCGAACAGTTTCAGCAAGTAGCCGAGCGATTCCTCCGCCATGCGACCCTCCATCTTTGCCCTCTGCCTGTTGCTCATCACTTCGGCCACCGCGGCGCCAGAGGAGCCGCAATGGCTCACCCTGCCGCCGACGCCAAAATTGCCAACGGCCGTCGAGAGCGGCTACGCGCCGGTCAACGGCATCAAAATCTGGTACGCTAGCTTCGGCAGCGGTCGCCCCGTCATTCTGCTGCACGGCGGCCTTGCCAATTCGAATTATTGGGGCGACCTGGTCCCGGCCCTAGCGCCGCATTACCGGACCATTGTCATGGACAGCCGTGGTCATGGGCGCAGTTCACGTGATGCGCAGCCCTACGGCTATGATCTGATGGCTTCCGACGTGCTTGCGCTGATGGATTTTCTCAAAATCGAGAAGGCCATGATCGTCGGCTGGAGCGATGGGGCCATCATCGGGCTCGACATCGCCATCCACCACCCCGAGCGGCTATCGAAGCTTTTTGCCTTCGCGGCGAATTCCGACCCGAGCGGGGTCAAGGATGTCAATCAAAGTCCAGTCTTCACGTCGTTCATCGCTCGGGCAAGGACCGAATACGAACAGCTGTCGCCGACACCAACGCAATACGATTCATTTCTCGCCGCGATCACGCGGATGTGGGAGACCCAGCCGAACTGGACCGCTGACGATCTCGCCGGCATCAAGGTGCCGACGTGGATCGTGGATGCGGATCATGACGAGGCGATCAAGCGCGAGAACACACTCTTCATGGCTGATCACATCCCCGACAGTGGACTACTCATTGAACCCGATGTGAGCCATTTCGCGTTTCTGCAGGATCCCGAGCAGTTCAATTTCAATGTGCTGCATTTCCTCAACCATGTGCCTGGCAAGTGAGAGGCGGAGCGCCTCGAGCAGTCAGGATGCGGGCTCGGTCTGCTGCTGATTCAATTCGGTCAGGATGTAGTCCTGCACATCACCACCGGCCGCCATGACAACCGCAAACCAGCTCAGATCGGCCCTCTCGGCGGCTTTCCGACATTCGTAAGCAAGCCGTCTCGCCTCCGCCTTGTTTCGATACGGGGTCGCTCGGACGCTTTCGCGGACCCAGTTTTCCAAGAACGCTTGTGGAGTGGCCATGGTGCTTCCCAAAGCAAAACGTGCCACGGCAACAACCCCCGCCCCTGCCAGGATGTTCCCGCCGAACATGAGATGTGACCCGCGCGAAAGCAATTGAGTTGGAGGGGCAGAACGCCCGAAGCATGATGAACACGTCAGTGCGTTGAGCCGCTATTGCGGCACGACGCCCTCGCGTCCAACGTTGATCCGGTTTGCCTCGAATGTGCCGTCTGGTTTTTTAGTCGCGGCCAGCACAGTGACATGCGCCCCCGGTTTGAGGTCGCTGCGGCTCCCGATCTCGTAGCGCACGATCGGGGTCCCCGCGGGAACAATGATCTTCTTCTCGCCCCCCTTGTATTTGAGCGTGATGGTGGAGCCTTCGACGCTGGTGACTGTCGCGCCGGAGGCCGTACCATTGGTCATGGTACTGTTAGGTACTGCCGCATAGGGCCGGTGGCCTTCGCCCGTGCCGCGCATCTGCTCGGGAAAAATGTGTACTTCGAGCGCCTTCTGGGTGCCGTCGGTTTGCGGCATCGCGGCGGTGCCGAGGAAGGTATTTTCCTTGATGTCCGCTATTGATGCCTTCACGACCGCAACCACCGACGCGTCATTGGTCAATGTGAGTCTGACCGCGGCGCCGTCGGTCCCCTTCAAGCTGAGTGCGTTGCCTTCCACGTTGTCGATCGTCCCGCGCAGGCGCACGGTCTGCGCCGGCTGTGCGTAGGCGCTCGCGCACAATGCCGCGAGCCAGGCACCAGCGAGTAGCATTTGGATTGCTTTCGTCATTGTTGATCCTCCCCGCGGCATCTGAGAATACCTGGCCCCAATTACTTCACTCGCCGGATTTCGGAAAGCGAATTGCTAATGCGCGATCACCGGCTCGGCGGCTGAGACTGTCTCGACGCCCCGCAGCCGGCGGCTGAGGACGAACATCGACAGTGCGGCGACGAGCGCCGGCACCGCGATCATGAAGAACAGCGTGCGCGCCGGGATGTGCGCGCCGAGCAGCATGCCGCCGACGGCCGGGCCGATGATCGCGCCGACGCGGCCGACGCCCAGCGCCCACCCAACCCCGGTGGAGCGCACGGCGGTCGGATAGATGGTCGCCGAGAGCACGTTGATGAAGCTCTGCCCGCCGATGATGCACATGCCGGCCCCGAAAATCGTGATCGAGAGCATCGCGATGTTCGCCCCCGCGAGGCCGATGGCAAACACGAAAGCCGCCGCCAGGACGTAAAGCACGGTCACGACGCGCGTCGCGCCGATCCGGTCGACCACCGGGCCGAGCACCAGGGTGCTGACGATGCCGGCCCAGGGGGTGATGCCGCCGAGGCGAAGCGCATCGTCGAGCGGCACGCCTGAATTGCGCAGCACCAGCGGCAGCCAGCTTGCGAGATAGTAGATGACAAGCAGGTTGCAGAAGAAGGTAACCCACAGCAGCACGGTGTTGAAGGCGCGGCCTTCGGTGAGCAGATGCTTGACCGCGAACCCGGGAAGATGCCGGTCCGCCGGCATCGTGAATTGCTGGGTACCGTCGAATTGGCGCTGGCCAGTGAGGCGATTGAGCAGCGCCGCGACCGTGTTCGGCCGATCGCCGCGATTGACGAGATAGCGGATCGATTCCGGCAGCACGAAAATCGCGATCGGCAGCAGGATCAGCGGCAGCACGCCGCCGAGAATGAAGAATCCTTGCCAGCCGAAGCTCGAAATGAGCGCCGGGCCGAGCCAGCCGGGAGCGCCCGCGCCCAGGGGAAAGCCGAGGAACATGACCGCCACGGCCGTCGCGCGGATGCGTCGTGGCGCGTATTCGGCCGTCAGCGCGATCGAATTCGGCATCAAGCCGCCGACACCGATGCCGGTGAGGAAGCGCAGCACCCATAGCTGGTCGATCGAATGCGCCAGCGCCGTCGCGAGCGCGAAGACCGACAAGATCAACGTCGAGGTGAGCAGGACGAGCTTGCGCCCGAACCGGTCAGCGAGCGGCCCCGAGCAGAGCGCGCCGATCATCAGCCCGACGAGACCTGCGACGAAAACGGAGGTGAAGGTCGGCATCGCAATGCCCCATTCCTTCACGATGACGGGCGCGGCGAAATTGATCGCGCCATTGTCGAAACCGTCGAGGGTGACGAGCACAAAGCACCAGATCGCCACCATCCATTGGGATTTGCCAAAACGTCCACCATCGATGACCTGCGTCACGTCGACGGTCTGACCCGTTGCCATGATCGATCCTCCCTGGTCGCTGCCGGTTGGCTTTTGTGTTGATTATGCGCCTAACGAAAATAGCGCGCTATTGCCCAATTTGAGCGGGCGCTGCCGCGACTGCGGTGGGCACGCGGCGCAGCCGCCGGACGAGCAGCAGGAGCGTTGCGCATTGTCCGTCCCTGGGCGAGGGCGTATATGGCGCCAATGAGCGAAGAGCCCGCCGTCGGAGCGTCGCAGGCGTCTCCGGCTGACCCAAACGCCGACTGTCCGCGCTGCCTCAAGCCGCAGGCTCTGTGCGTGTGCGAGGGGATCGCGCCGATCGACAACAAGGTGTCGCTGCTGATCCTGCAGCATCCGCAGGAGCAGGATCGCGAGCTCGGCACCGCGCGGCTCACCGTGCTGCACTTCAAGGACGCGCTGCTCAAGATCGGCCTGTCCTGGCCGAGCCTCACGCGTATCCTCGGCCGCCCGGCCGACCCGCAGCGGTGGGCCGTCCTCTATCTCGGTTCGGTCAAGGCTGCGGCGGTGCTACCCGATCGCGACGTCGTGGTCGTCAACAAGAAGGGCACCGCTGTCGATCATCAGGATTCCGCATTAAGTGAGATCGAAGGCGTCGTCGTACTGGACGGCACCTGGAGCCAGGCCAAGGCGTTGTGGTGGCGCAATGGATGGATGCTCAAATGCAAGCGGATCGTGCTCGGACCTAAGCGTCCATCGCGCTACGGCAGGTTGCGGCGCGAGCCGCGCAGCGACGGGCTCTCGACCCTCGAAGCAGCCGCGATGCTGCTGGCGCGGCTCGAAGGGAAGCCGGAGATCGAGACGGCGCTGCACACGAGCTTCGAGCGTCTGCTCGCGCGCTATCGCGAACTGCATCCTCATCCGGGGCGGAGGCGTTAAGAGCGAGTTTTCCGGGAAATCAAGGACGGACCCCGGTTATCCTAGAGTTAATGAAATCAAGTTCGAGCAGGTTTCTGGCTCGTCATTGCGAGGCGCACAGCGCCGAAGCAATCCAGAGCCGAGCGTTGTGGCCTGGATTGCTTCGCTTCGCTCGCAATGACGAGTTCCGCAAGCCACGCTCTACAGGTCGCGATCAGCTTCCATCGTGCGTCAGGGCTCAGGCCGCTACAAGGCCGCTTCCATGACCGCCACATTCGGGATGACCTCTTCCTTGAACAGGCGGACGCTGCGATGCAGCTTCGAGGGGTCCTCGACGTCGATCAGAAATCCGCATATCATCAATCCGACGCCGGACGCTGCAAAAGCCCGCATTGCGCGCGTAACGGTCGCCGGACTGCCGCAAATCATGTCGTCGGGGTTGCGGGCGATCGCCCCGCTCGGATTCTTGATGAAAAAAGCCTCGGCCTCCGCCCTCGCCTGTTGATCAGTCTCCGCCACATGCACCGCCTTGCCGAGCGATGACCATTCCTTGGCGAGCCTGATTGTCTCCCGATCGTGGCCGTGCGCCGATAGTGCCGCGTGATAGCCGGCCATCTGCTCCCGCGCGTGCGCCGGGTCTTTCATGGCGGTGAACACCGGCCAGCCGCGCGCGGCAGCATCGGCAATCGCTGCCGGATTTAGGGTTCCGCGGGCCAGGATCGGGCGCGGTTTGCGGAACGACGACGGGTTTACGGCAACGTCGAGCCTTCCACGGTCTGCGCCGACGGCAAACTCGAGCGGTCCACCGCTGCCGTCGTAGCCCCAGATGTCCAGGACCGTGCGCATCCCTTGGTCGAACAGCGTATGGCGCTCGGCGAGGTCGCGCCCAAATGCCACCAGGTCGGTGTCCTTGAACCCCGAGCCAAAAACAACCACCAGCCGCCCGGCATTCAGCTGGTCGATCAGGTTGCACGACTCGACCAGTCGCACCGGGTGATGCAGCGCCGGGTTCACGGTGGCAAGGACGAGGGTTGCTTGCGTCAGCCGCGGCGCCAGGGCGCAAGCGAACAAAAGCGAATTCTGATAGCCTTGGTTTTCGTGGAGATGATGCTCCGTGAGGGAGATCGCGCTGAATCCGCTGACATCGGCATCCAGCGCGAGATCGGTCATGGTGTTGAGAAGGGGAAGTTCGTTGCGCTTATCCTGGATGCGCGTACTGAGATGCATGCAAAATTTCATGATAGAGCTTCGCGTCCCTTGTTCGTTGCCAAATCGAGGCCGGCGGCGAATGCCGTTACCAGCACTGCCGCCAATAGGCAATCAGATCCATGGTCAGACCAGCTAGTCACATAAATAGGAGATGAAGATGAGAGTGTATGGCGGTCAACGCAACCACATCAAACGGAAGCATAAGCGTCAACTAAAGCAACAACGGTGGGATGCGGCTCAACAAATCAATAAGAGCCAGCATGCGCAAACTGGGCGTGCCGAGCATCCGGTATCGAAGTGAGCACTATCGTTGCCGGGGCCTAGGCTGGCCATTGCATCTTGCAGCCAGTGTCCTCCACGGGGCCTGCGGCTTTCTCCCCGGGCACCGGATTCTTCACCGTGAACATGTTGTCGGCATCGCCTTGCGGCGGATGCGCCTCGCCGACGAACACGGTGCTCATCAGCTGGTGATCGCCGGCCCGGTAGGACGGCGAGCCCGGCTGCAGCGCGACCTCCGGCGGCAGCTTGAAGCCGGCCAGCGCCCGCGCCAGCTTCGGAGCGTCGAGCGTCTTCTCCTGGTTGGCGATCAAGGCCAGCGTTTGCACCGACGCATAGCCGAACCAGTTGCGGGCGGTGGCCGCGGCCCCAGTCATCTTCTTGATCCCGGCGTTGAATTCCGCGACGTGCGGCACGCCCGGCTGGTCCCACCACCACTCCATGGTCCACCAGCCGATGCGCGCGGCGTCCGGCACCGAGCGGATGCTTTCGAGTTCGAACAGCGTTCCGCCGACGGCCATCTGCTTGTCGAGGCCGAACTGCACGAACTGTTTGAGGCTTGCGACCTGATCGCCGCCGCCCATTACGTTGATCAGCACCAGCGGATTGAAGGCCTTGGCCTGGATCAGGTAGGATGAATAATCAGGTGTGCCCAGAGGGACCAGCGAGCCCGCCGACGTGCCCCCCGCCGCTTTGAGGATTTTCTCCAAGGCGGCCTGGACCGAGTGGCCATAGGCATAGTCGGGCGTGAGAAAATACCATTTCTTGCCGAACTTATCGATCAGCGTCGTGGCGATGGCGTTAGCATCCATGGCGGTGGAATTGCAGACACGGAACACGTTCCATGAGCAACTCGTCCCGGTGATCGGATCGGTATGTCCGCCTGAGACGATGTGGAGCACCTTCTTCTCGCTCGTGACCTGTGTCATCGCGATGGCGATGCCGGAGTTGACGTCGCCGATGATGAAGCTCACCTGATCGCGATCGATCAGCTTGCGCGTCTTCTGCACACCGGTGCCGACATCATTGGCGGAGTCCTCGATCAGAAGTTCGATCGGCCTGCCGAGAATGCCGCCTTTGTTGTTGATCTCCTCGACCGCGAACTTGGCTCCCACCACCTCGCCCTGCGCGATTGCGGCATAGACGCCCGTCAACGGATCGACCATTCCGATCCGTATCGGCGCCTCACCACGTGCCTTGATGATGAAGGGAGACGTAAATTGAGCTGCGGCAATTGCCGCGCCGGATTTGAGCACGGTCCGGCGATCGAGCGACCAGGGGCCTTGCGAGATAGCCATATTGTCCTCCCGGAAGGTGATTACGTCTCTTTGGGCAGGCATTCTCCGATGCGTTGATGGAGGGGAGCGTAACTCTTCCCGTTCGCCTGGTCGAGATGATCGACAGCGAAAAGCCCGTCGCAGCAGGATCCAAAGCGGGCCAAGTCACGTTATCTGAAGAACACTTGGAGGGTCTTCTGATGGATCGGCGAGCCGCCGATTGCTCAGACATCGGCCGAGCACGTGGGCAAAATCGAGGTGCCCATGATGAAACTTATGAGTTTTCCATTGGGTGTTGCCGTCGTTTTGATCGTCGCCACCGCCGGGTCCCGCCCTTTACCTCCACGCCAAAACTCCAGACGAAGCTTGGTCAACGTTTCTTGGCACCAACCAACCTGACCTGCAACCAAACCGGATTCGTATCGAGTGTGAGGAACCGCACAGTGAAGAGCTGCAACCCGTGTACAAATTGATGATGCGCCGCTACCCTTTGCAAAAGATCCGGGAGATCTTTAGTCCACTGCGATTGCCGCTCGAGCTGACGGTGAAGACCGAGGAATGCAGACTATCAAACACGCGGTGGTGTCGCATGAGATGGGCCACGCGGTGTTTGATCTGTCGGACGTGCCGTTGTTTGGGCGTCCGGAGGATGACGCCGATCAATTCGCCGCCCATGTGATGATTCGAATCGGCAAAGACGATGCACGTCGGCTACGCCGAGGTCGCGCGACCCAAGCCGTCCCCACCGACGATGCATTGATCAATGCAACGCCAACCGATTTAGAAGACTGGGCGCCCCCAAGACTTCACTGCGGTATGGTCATCAGCTCGAGGACATGGCCATCGGGGTCACGAAAATAGACGCCGCGGCCGCCGTTCCAGTCGTTGAGCTTGCCATCGTCGAGGCTCCACGGGGCGCTGCCATAGGCGAGCTTCGCCTTGCGAACGCGCTGAAAGATCGCATCGAATTCGGCATCGTTGACGTGGAACGCGTAATGGTGGCTCTCGAATTCCTCGGTGTCGTCGAAAAGGAGCGTGAGCGTGTCATTGATACGGACCGGCGCAAAATGGCCGTCTTTTCGAGCGGCCTGGAGGCCAAAAATGCGTGCAAAAAATCGCGCCGCCGCCTTCTTGTCGCGGGCGGGCACGATCGTGTGGTTGAGGGTAATCGTCATCGGACAACCTCTCGCTCCAGAGGGCCAAGACATATCATAAGTATGTCTTGGACGGTGTGGCGTGAAGACCGTTGTCAATGGCGATTGATGCCGTCAACCCGGCTTACGATGCGCAGACACGATGTGCTTGCAGCTGTCGGTCACACCATCTCGCAGCGAAACCCATTGCCCCACTGGCGGATCTTGCCGGCCGACGGTGAGGGGAAATGCGCGGTGCAGCACAACGTGTCGGTCTCGCAATAGCGCTGCAGGAAATCGCGGCGCGTCGCCCCCGCGAGCTTCGGATCGACGTCGAATTTCGGCGACAGTTCCGGATAGCGCGTCTGCAGCGGCGTGTGCATGAGATCGCCGGCGAACACAACATCATCCTTGCCGCGGCCGAAGGTGAACGCGACATGGCCCGGCGTATGGCCCGGCGTCGGCAGAATTCGTGCGTGATCACCCAGCACGAAATCGTTGGCCACAATGTCCGCCTTTTTGGCCTCGACCACTGGCAAGACGCTGTCGACGAACGGCGGCACTTCGGTCTTCTTGTTCATATCGACCCAATAGTCGTACTCGGTCTTCGCGAACACATAGCGGGCCTTGGGGAATGTCGGCGCCCAGCGTCCGTTGTCCAGCCGCGTATTCCAGCCGACGTGATCGACATGCAGGTGGGTGCACATCACGAAGTCGATGTCGGCGACCGAGAAGCCCGACGCCGCGAGCGCGCGCATATAGGTGTCGTCCATCTTCATGTTCCAGTGCGGACGCCCAGGCCGCGGCTTGTCGTTACCGATGCAGCTGTCGATCAGCACCGTATGATGCGGCGTCTGCACGATGTAGGACTGGAAGCACAGGATCAGCGTGTCGGTGTCGTCCATCGCACCGGCCTGCTTCATCCAGGCGCGATTTTCGGCGAGCAGGTCCGGCGTCAGATCCGGCAGCATGTCCTGCGCCTTCAGGAACGTGGTTTCCTGCTCGATGATGCGATGGATCGTGAGGTCACCGACAGAGAATTTCAGTTTCATGAGGGCTTTCTCCGGCTCAGGACTGCAGCGGCAGTGAGACTTGGCGCTAGGGCCGCTCTAGCATTGTCGAGTTGAATGTGTCGAGCTTGCGGTCGCCTTGCGGCCGCCCGCATCCTTGAAGGACCGCGGCGCTCGCGTATACTCGCCAACAAACAAGAGCGGGAGGAATGCATGAGCACGCCATACTATCTGCGTAACCACTGGTATGTGGCCGCCCACGCGTTCGAGCTCACCGGCGCAAAGCCGATCGCACGCACGATCTGCGATCAGGCGGTGGTGATCTTCCGCGGCGAGGATGGCGAGGTCGGCATCCTGGGCGACCGCTGCCCGCATCGGTTCGCGCCGCTCTCCACCGGCGAGGTCTGCGGCAACGCAATTCAATGCGGTTACCACGGCATCCGCTTCGATCGCGACGGGTTATGCACCCACATTCCCGGCGGCCTGCCGGTCCCGCATGATTTCAAGGCCAAGCACTATCCGGCGCTGGAACGCCACGGTTTCATCTGGATCTGGATGGGCGAGCAGGCAGCCGATCCCGCGCTCATTCCCGACTTCCATGAGAATGCCGACCCTGGCTGGGCGCCGGTGCCGGGCTATCTCAACCTCGCTTGCAACTATCAGCTCATGGTCGACAACCTGCTCGACCTCACCCATGTCGTGTTCGTGCACAAGACGACGCTCGCCGGCGGCGGCGTCACCGAGACGCCGCTCGAGGTGCGCGTCGACGGCGACCGCGTATCGGCGCAGCGCATGATGTTCAACGTCGACACCGCCCCGATCTTCCGTGCCGCGCGCGGGCTCGCCGGCAAGATCGACCGCTGGCAGATCTTCGAGGCGACCCCGCCCTGCTACATCAAGATCACGCTCGGCGCGCGTGAAGCCGGCGCGACGACGCCGCTCGGCGAGCCGGTGCACATGGTGCTCAACGGCTTGACCCCGGAGAGCGCGACCCGCACCCATTATTTCTGGTCGACCGCGCGGCCTTGGGGGCTCGGCGACAAGAAGGTCGACGAGCTCTACCGCTCGATGATCGAGGTCGCGTTCAACGAGGACAAGACGATCGTCGAAGCGCAGCAGCGCCTGATCAGCGCCGACGCGGGCAACCTGCTGTTCGTCAATTTCCCGTTCGACCGCGCAGGCCAGTCCGCCCGCCGCATCCTCAAGCGTCTCATGAGCAAGGAGCAGACCGCGGGCGGCAAGCTCGCCGCCGCGGAATAGCACTATTGATGCCTCCCGCGGCGCGCCAGGGCCGCGGAAGGGGTGGCAAAATAGGCGTCACCGGCCGATATCGGTACCACGACGTGGAGGACGAAAGTCCGTCGCGTCGTGCAAGCGGGGTCTTCAGAAAGCGAAGCATGAAATTGCACTCCGAGCTATCCCGTTACCTAAATCCGCTCTTCTCGAGATCCACCATGCGAACGATCATTGATCGCTTTGGATCAAAGGGCACATCTTCAAATCCCCAACGCCGATAGAATTGGCGAACGTGCTCATCGAGAGGATGCGTGATCACACCGAAGCTTCCCACATCGCGCGACGCATGCAACGCCGTCGTCAACGCAAACAGAAGCAGCGATCGTGCGTGACCTTGACCTTGATGGGCTTGGTCTACGGCAAGCTGCCCGAGTAGCGTCACGGGTACCGGGTCGGGTTTGTTGCGCTGATGCGCCTCGGCAAGGAATTCGCGCTCAATCTGAGCTGCGCTCAACGTCACATAGCCCACGATCGATCCCGCATCTGCGTCATAGATGACGGTTGTGCGGGAAATGCTGGAGACGTGATTGTGCCAAGCGTGGCGTCGGAACCAAGCATCGAGCGAGTCCCGCCCACAATTGAACTGGCTGCGATCGTCGTCTTGCGAGAGTGGACGCGGTGGCCCTACTTCCGCCATGTGGGCGGCCTGCGGGCAAGCTCGCTGAGCCCCGCGACTTTGCGCGCGGGCTTTGCGGCCCAGGCCTCGAACCGCTCCCAGTCCTTCGCTGGAATCGTAATGATCCGGCGCTCCAACACGTCGGTCTCGGCGGCTTCGAGCGCCTTGCGCCGCACGAAATCGCTTACGTTGGTGCGCGCTTGTGAGGACGCCGCCTCCAACAGGGCGCGCTCCTCGTCGTTTAATCGGACACTCAGAACTGAAGACGACATGATGATGTGGCAAGGTGGATCGATTGGTTGTATGACAATGACATACAGACCGCGAACCGTCAACCTGGTTAGGCACGAGGCCGAGACGCCGGTCACCTTCGCGACAAATGGACAGCCGCCATGCCTGACCGCTTCTGCTTCGGCGGCGGCCCGACTCCTCTAACTTGATGCTCATATCTGTCTGGCAGTGCAAAAGTTCGGCCCGACCGTAACCTTTGAGCTGCTCGGGGCGAAAGTAGGAGATGACCTATGTCTCCACCCTCCGCCAAGGCGGCCTGGCCACCTTGAATTATGGGCTGTTTGGCGGCTGTATAGGCGGGCCCTACGGATCAACCGCCGTTTGGCCGGAGCGACGGGTGGCCGACGATTCCAGCGATGCTCGACTATCGGCATTGATGACCTCCGCCCAGGCCGGCGACCGCGCGGCCTATGCGGCGCTGCTGCGCGGATGCGTGCCGGTCATCCGCCGGGTCGCAACACGGCGCGCGCCGGCTGATCGCATCGACGATGTGGTGCAGGACGTATTGCTGACGCTGCACAATGCCCGCCACACCTACGATCCGTCGCGTTCGTTCACAGCCTGGCTCTCCGTTATCTCGGACCGTCGCGCCGTCGACCTGATGCGCCGCGTGGTCCGCGACAATTCACGCGAAGTCCACGCGCCGCTGCAATACGAGCAACACCCCGACCTTGATGCCGACCCCACTACGCCGCAAGAGCGGACCGAAACCGCAAAACAGGTGCGCCAGGCCGTGGAAACACTGCCGCAACGGCAGCGCGAGGCGGTACAACACGTTGTCCTGAGCGAACGCAGCCTGAAGGAAACATCGGCCATCACCGGCCAAAGCGAAGGATCGATCAAGGTCAGCCTCCATCGCGCGTTGCGCGCCTTGCGGCTTAAGATCGAGCGAGAACCGCAATGAGCGCCCCTGTCGACAGGCAAGATCACGACGCGCTGATCCAGCAGCTCACCGGCGATCTTGCGCCGGTGAAGCCGCTGGCGCCGCCGTTCCGGCGCGCCCTCATATGGATCGCGGTCGTAGCCGCGATCGCGTTCGTCGCCGCCATGGCAACCGACCGCCAGACAATCGCGCATCGCTTGATGGCGGAGCCGGACATGTGGCTTGCGGTCGTTGGCTCGACCCTCACGGCCATGCTGGCGGCATATGCGGCTTTTCAGCTCTGTCTGCCGGACCGCTCGAGCTACTGGGCGCTGTTGCCGCTCCCGCCCGCGTTGCTGTGGATCGCCGCCAGCGGCGCCGGCTGCCTGCGCGTGCTGCGGATCGCCGGTACACGTCCGCCGACTGCCGGCGACGAGCGCGACTGCCTGCTCATCATCATCGCGCTGTCGATCCCGCTTTCGCTGCTGCTGCTTGTCATGCTGCGCAAGGGACATACGCTGCTCCCCGGCTTGACCACATTGACTGCCGGTCTTGCAGCAGCCGCAGCCTCGGCAACGCTCTTGATGTTCTTCCACCCGTTCGATGCCACCGCCAGCGACCTGATCGCCCATGGCGTTGCCGTCGTCATCGTCGTGGCCTGCGTCCGCTATTTCGGCGGCCGTATTTTGCCGCCGAAAAATAATTCTGCGCGCGCGTAACCTTCCGGCGCACCGGTACGAATTTGAGGGTAGCGGGAGAAACCCGCCTCGGAACCTTCAGGAGTATCTCATGACCACTCGCTCCCGCCTCGCCGTTCTCGTTTCCGCCACGACGCTTACTGCCGCGCTCGCGCTGGCACCGGCCGCCTACGCCCAGACTGCCGGTGACGGCATGAAGAAGGACACCATGGGCAAGACCGACACCATGAAGAAGGACACGATGGGTAAGGATGCCATGGGGCACGACACCATGGGCAAGTCCGACGGCATGGCGAAGGATGCGATGGGCAAGGACACGATGTCGAAGGACACCATGTCCAAGGACACGATGAAGAAATAGCGGCTCCCCATGTGGCCGCCCGATGTCCCCGTCCGGCGGCCACATGACCGTCCACCGACGGCAATTATACTGACTGCGCAAACACGCCGAAACCAATGACGATCCAAACAACCTCGACACTGACCATACCGGTGCACGACGGCGCCGCCATCCACCCCGGATGGGTGCGCGTCGGCCATTGGATCAACGCCATCGCAATGATCGTGATGATCGGTTCGGGCTGGCAGATCTACAACGCGTCGCCGCTGTTTGCCTTCACCTTTCCGCGCGCGATCACGCTGGGCGAATGGCTCGGCGGCGCGCTCATGTGGCACTTCGCGGCGATGTGGCTGCTGGTCGTCAATGGCGTCGTCTATGTGACGCTCGGCGTCGTCACTGGACGCTTCCGCCGCAAGCTCCTGCCGATCTATCCTGGCGACCTCCTTCACGACGTCGGCGCAGCGCTCACCGGCAAGCTCTCGCATGACGACATCTCGGTTTATAATTCGGTGCAGAAACTTCTCTATGCTGGCGTGCTGCTCGCCGGCGCCGTCGCTGTCGCGTCGGGCATTTCGATCTGGAAGCCCGTGCAGTTTCAGGAGTTGACCGCGCTGTTCGGCGGTTACGATTTTGCCCGTTACGCCCACTTCGCGGCGATGGCATGCATCGTCGGCTTCCTGGTCGTCCATGTCGCACTCGCGATCCTGGTGCCGAAGACGATCAAAGCCATGGTCGTCGGCAAATAGGAGCGGCACATGAAGAAGCGCGTCACCATTCCCGGCGTCGATCAGAAACTGCTCATCAAGGACGCGGCAAAACTCCTGCCTGATCCGTCACGGCGCCTGTTCCTGCGCGGCGCGGCGAGCCTCGGCGCCCTCACCTTCCTGACCGGCTGCGACATCGTCGATGAGGACTCGGCCGAGAAGGTTCTGCGCTACGTCTCGACGTTCAACGACCGTGTGCAGGCCGCGATCTTCCAGCCGCAAAAGCTCGCGCCGGTCTATCCGGAAAGCATGGTCACCAAGCCGTTTCGGTTCAACGCCTACTACAGCGAAGACGAAGCGCCGGAAGTCGATGGTGACACCTATAAGCTCGAGGTCGCCGGCCTGGTCGAGAACAAGAAATCCTGGACCCTGCCCGAACTCTACGCGCTGCCGCAGGAGCGCCAGATCACGCGCCACATCTGCGTCGAAGGCTGGAGCGCCATTGGCGACTGGACCGGCACCAGGCTCTCGGATTTCCTCAAGCGCGTCGGCGCGGACCTGAGCGCGAAGTACGTCTATTTCATCTGCAAGGAAGGTTATTCCAACACCATCGACATGCCGACCGCGCTGCACCCGCAGACGCAGATGGTGTTCAAGTTCGGCAACGAGATTTTGCCGCGCAGCTACGGCTACCCGATGAAAATTCGCATGCCGACCAAGCTCGGCTACAAGAATCCCAAGCACGTCATCGCCATGGCCGTGACCAACGAAAACCGCGGCGGCTACTGGGAAGACCAAGGCTACAACTGGTTCGGTGGAAGTTAGTCGACACTGACTTTCCGCTCGAGACCCGGATACACGATTGGCCCTGAACGCATTGTGGCGCTCACCTTTATCTTCGAGGCGGCCCCGCCCTGCTACGTCAAGATCACGCTCAGCCGCGCGTGAAGCCGGCGCGAGCACGCCGCTCGGCGAGCCGGTGCAGATGGTGCTCAACGGGCTAGCCCCGTAACGCGCGACCCACATCCATTATTTCTGGTCGACCACGCCGCCTTGGGCCTCGGCGACAGGAAGGACGACGAGCTCTACCACTCGATGATCGAGGTCGCGTTCAACGAGGACAAGGCGATCGTCGAGGCGCAGCAGCGTCTGATCAGCGCCGACGCGGGCAACGTGCCATTCGCCAATTTCCCATTCGACCGCGCCGACCAGTCGGCGCGCCGCATCCTCAAGCGCCTCATGAGCGAGGAACAGGCGGCGGGCGACAAGCTCGCCGCCGCGGAGTAGCAGCCACGCCGTGTGCGAAAATCTACTCCGACCCATTTCTTCCATGGATCACCTGGCCTACGAGCAATATCTTGCAGTCACCGAGGCAGTCGGACGAAAGGGTTGTCGCATTTTGCCGTTATTATCCCGTGATAGCCACATGCTTACGGCACCTGAACGTACCGAAGCCTACCGGGGACTCTCGTTTCCGGGACGCCGCTGGCCAAGTAACTTAGACGTTTAGCCGATTTCGAGGAATGAAAGCGGCACGCTGGGGAACGACCGCATGTACGAGCTCATTAGCAAGCAACTCGGCGCCGACTATTTTCAGCAGCGCTTCCCGAATGACGGTCAGCGCTTCGTGGCAATTCGTAGTTGGCGTCTGACCGTGGTCGGGATTCCACTGTCATCCCTACGGTGCTGACGATCGGGCCGTCTGTGCGCGCATCAATTGCGAACGTCGACACGATGGACTTCCGACCGTTCAGACGGCGTTGAACGTTCCTGCGCCCGCTGTTAAGCCATCGGGCTCCGCTCGACGCTTTCTGTGGAAGGTCTCGCATGCGTTTTCATTGGCTGTTTCAGTTCTGCGCGTGGATCGACCAGACACCGCTCAGCCAATGGATACAGGCGGCCGGCTGGATCGTGCCGCTGGTACAGACGGTGCATATCCTCGCCGTCGCCATGGTGCTGGCTTCCGCGACTATGATCGCGCTGCGGCTCGCCGGACTGATCGCTCTGGACGAGACGCCACGCCGTGTCGTTGCGCGTTTCGTGCCCTTCATCTGGTGGCCGCTCATCGCGCTCGCGGGCTCGGGTCTCGTGCTGATCGTCGGAGAGCCCGGGCGCGAGCTTCTCAATCCAATATTTCAAGCAAAGATGGTCCTGTTGCTGCTGGCGATTGCCGCAACGCGCTGGCTGACGGTTTCGCTGAACGACGAGACGGCCTCGGCCAGACAACCGGGCAGTCCAGCAGGAGCAGGCCTCGCCGCGGCTCCATCACTGCGAGCGGTGGCTACGGCCACCCTCTTGATTTGGGTTACCATCATTTTCGCCGGGCGCTGGATCGCCTACTTCTGAACGGCCAACCGGTGTTCGGCCGACGATAGCAACGCGCAGAAGAGGCGGTGCATGAGTTTCGACGGGATCCTGCAATGGCTCGAGTCGACACCCATCGCGGTCGCAATCAGCGAGGGCGATACGCTCTTCCCACTGCTGGAAGCGATCCATGTGCTGGCGATCACGATGGTGGTCGGCTCGATCCTGATCGTAGACTTGCGGCTGGTCGGGTTGGCATCGAACGGACGGAGGGTGGAGCGCGTCCTCGGCGAGGTGTTGCCGTTGACCTGGAGCGCATTCGCGGTCGCCGCCTGCTCCGGCCTTCTGTTGTTCGCATCGAAGGCTGTCACGTACGGCCACAACGCATTTTTCTTGCGCAAGATGGTGCTGTTGGCATTGGCAGGGATCAATATGCTGGTGTTCCACCTGGTTACCGGCCGCGACATTGCAGTATCGAGCGCTGGGACGGCTCCACCGCTGGCGGCTAAAGTCGCAGGCTTCACGTCGATGGCTCTGTGGTTCGGCATCGTAGCGTGTGGCCGGTGGGTCGGCTTCACGTTGCACTGATGGGCGTGAGGAATGTAGGCTTATCGGGCCTCCAAGCAAGGAGATCGCAATGCAGCGCGCCGCCGTGACGATCACTGCCATCGTTTTGTCGATGCTCGCGCTCGCCGCGTTGCCGGCCTCGGCACAAGTTACCGCCGAGGGCGCGACCAAGGAAAAGCCCCTACAAAATCCGCCGCCAACGGCGAAAGACTGGGCCGACATCGCCAAGCTGCCCGACTGGAGCGGCGTGTGGAATCCTAAAATCACGGACCAGGACAAGCAGGTCCAGACCAATATGCCGCCGTGGAAGCCGACAGTATGCGACGATCATCAAGCAGCAGTTAGCGGAAGAGAAGGCCGGCCGACCTGCTCCGATCGTCGTGAGCTGCCTGCCCGAGGCGATGCCGGCGTGGATGCTGATCACCCACAATGCGATGGAGATCCTGTTCACGCCCGGGCGGGTGACGATGCTCGGCGAATCCGACGGCAATCGATTGCGCCGGATCTATACGGACGGCCGCGGCCATCCTGAGGACGGTGAAGAAACCTTCCACGGTCACTCGATCGGGCATTGGGAAGGCGACACGCTGGTGGTCGAGACCGTCAACGTCAAGCCGCAGACCATGCTGGCGGTGAGCGAGGCGGCTGGCGTTCCGAACAACGGCGGCATGAGGATCATAGAGCGCATCCATCTGGCGGAGCCGGACGTGCTGCACGACGATCTCGAAATCGAGGCGCCGGCGGTGCTTGAAAAGCCGTGGAAGACGACACGAATTTTCTTCAGGCAGCGCGCCCGGAAGTTCGACATTGTCGAGGGCGTTTGCCTCGAGGGCAACTACACGGAGCGCGTCGACAACGAGGGCAATCACGTTTTCGTCGAGATCAAGCGTGAGGCGATGGGCAACATCTACGCGCCCCGGCGGGAATAGTCCGCGCGATACCTGATGACACTCGAAATGTGGAGGCGATGATGAAGCGATTGGTCCTAACTATGGCGGCTGCTGCTGCGATGGCCGTGCTGGCGCCTGGCGTGCCTCCGGCCGGTGCTCACCACTCCGCCTCGATGTTCGAGCACGAGAAGACGCTAACGATCAAGGGCAAGGTCACCGAGTTCCGGTGGGTCAACCCGCACGTCAGCCTCACCGTGAAAGGCTATGTTGGCGACAGCAAGGTCGAGGAAGAATGGGTGATGGAGATGACATCGCCCGGCAATCTCGTTCGAGCCGGCGGATGGAGCCGTAACGTGGTCAAGGTCGGCGATGACGTGGTGGTCGACTTCAGCCCCAACCGCGATCCCAAGATTCTCGGCGGTGCCCTGAAGAAGGTCACCGTGGCAGCGACCGGGAAGATCTACACCGCGAACCTGCGCGCACAGGAGATGCCAGGCTTGGAGTAGCTGCTCGGCGTCTAAAAGGTAAGCGGCGCATGGCACAGCCGGCACAACGACGGCGTTTTGGTCGATCTATCGTGAGCGCCGCGGTCGTCGTGGTGGCTGTACTCCCAACCGCCGCTGGCCGTGCTCAGGGCGGCGACGCGCCGCCTGCCAAGGATACCATCTTCGCCCGCAAGACAGTGATGGATACGATCGGCTCCAACATGGATCAGCTCGAGGAGATGCTGGAGCCAGGCGGCAAGCTCGACGTGGCCGACGCGCGCGAGCATCTCGATGCAATTTCCGTCTTGCTGCAGGCCTTCCCACATCTGTTTCCCGCCGCGACCAATCAATGGCAAGCGGGAGCCAGCCGCGATCCTGCCTACGACACCTTCGCGGCACCCGCCATTTGGAGCAATTTTCCTGATTTCTATGCGCGTGCAATGACGGGCTCGAAAGCCGCCCTCGACGCGAGCCGGACCACCAAAATGGTAGAGTTCAAGGGCAAGGTGGCCGAGCTCCGCTCGACCTGCGACGGTTGCCATGCCCTCTACATGAAAGCGGAATGATTGAAGGTGACTTGATAGATAGGTCACACTGGACTGGGAGAAAGACTACTCTGACCCCAATTACTATTTTACACTGCTTTTTAGCCCAGGCTATCGCTTGCTCCTGCGTTTTGTGGGCCGAAAGCGCATGATCCGCGTGGTCTTCGACCACATAATCCTCGATCGGGCTCCCCTCGGGGCGGCCTTTCGGACGGGCCTCGGTATAGACGTTCGGCATTTGGATTTCCTCCGCTGTTGCCAAACCTAAAACGCCGGTAAAGGCTTCGATGCAACCGTCTACTCCAAGCTACCCTCGATTACTCGAACGGCCTGGGGTAGAGTGACTAGCTGTATGCTCAAAACCGACATATCGGATTGTCTCACAATAGACGCCGCCCGCGCGTTCGCGTGAGACTAAACATGCGGTGAAGAGGTGATGGACGAGGCGGAACGTAAAATCGCCGAGCAGAACCTGCTCGAAGCTGATGCCGCTATTGCGCAGGGGCGCGAGGAAATTGCCAAACAGATGCAGTTAATCGCTGAATTAACCCGAGAGCGCTTTGATATTCAGGCGGCGACTGAGCTCCTCAATACATTGCACCAGAGCCAAACACTCCTCGTCGAGCACCGCGATCAGTTGAGGCGTGAGTTGGGACTGGAAACGTGAAAAAGCCCCACGGCCTGTGGGAGAAGTCATGCCCCCTGGCTCACGCCTCAAAATCTTGCGAAAGGCAAGATCTTGCGAAAGGAATGACCCCATGAACCCCACCACTGTGCAAATGGATCAAAAAGAAGAAGAAATTCTTAGCTTCGAAGTCTCCGACGAAGTCTTGGAAAGCGCCGCAGCGACCGAGATGACCTCGCCATACACAATTGCCCTATGCACTTGGGTACTAGTATGCCCGTCCTGGGCCGGCAACTAGAATGAACAGGTTGCTGCACCTCACGTTACAGGCGGCAGCTCTGTGGCCGGGCCGGCACCCTGTCCCTCGGGGCTCCAGATAAACAAACACAGTCGTTACTTGCTCCAAACAGCGCGCTCACAGCGGACCCAGTCAGTGGGATCAGTGTGCGCGCCGCGGCCGGAAGCACTTAACCGCGTGTACGAAACGACGACTGCGACGGCGCACTGACAATCTCGACCCAGCGTTGGCACGGATGCTTAACGGGCCGCTACCGAGCAACACGTAATTCGCGACGGTTTTCGCGGCCCGGTCCTGACCCACGCCTCTTTGACGATCGATAGGAAGGCCTGTCGGGAGAACGGGCTGGATCCTGCAATCCTCGAAACTGATGAGAGCGTAGCAACTGCTACGACGTTCAACCCGGCGATCCGGGCTTGAAATGGACGGCCCCGTCCGGTCTTTGGGGGATCGAAACCAGGGCATAAAACTGCAGTGCTTAGCCAAGCGCTCAGCCAGCAGCAAATCGGCCGGGATGAGCCACGGTCTCTTGAATTACCGCAACCTCGTTCCTAGATAGCCCACTTAGTTCTTTAGCGCCATGTGTCATCGTAAAGCGTGGCCGCGTTGGACCTATTCCGAAATCGACGACTGGGATGTGGCGCAGAATCAACGTGCGCCATGGTTCTTGTTGAGATTGTGTCACTGAAAGGACTTTGATGATCACGGGTACTGTGTTGTTTTACAATGTCAAAAAAGGCTTTGGTTTCATTCAGCCCGATCACTTCGAAAAGGAGATCCTCGTGCGTGCCGCCGCGCTCCAGCAGGCCGGTATCAGCAGCCTCACGGAGGGTCAGCAAGTTGAGTTTGAAAAGATGATCGATCCGCACGACGGCAAAACCGCTGTGGGAACACTCAAGATCGCATAAGCCCTTGCCGCGATTTCGGGACCGTCAACGACCAGGCAGCCCGCGCCGCGAATAGGTTCGATCCGGATCGCTGGCGGGTGGCCATCGTCAACGTCCCGTTCTGTTAGGAGAAAACAATGACCAACGACATCAAGGCGAACGAGCGCGTGCGCGAGCAGGCGCGCAAGCAGGCGCTGGATCTTATCGGGTTCAACTACGATGCGCCGGCTGAATTGTTCCCGGGCCGCACGATGAAGGATCGCGGGAAGGTTAAATACCGGCGGTTTGATACCGCCGCTGAAGCGCTTCAATTCGCCGTTGAACAAATGGCGGCATCAGCGCTCCCCGGGGCCTGCCTCGAGATCGATGAAATGCGGTTCGGGTCGCGGGAAATTCGCTACCTTTACGATAACGCCGCCTATCCACTGAGGTGAGGTAATACTGTTCGCAATTCGAAATGGCTTCCAGGAAAACAGCAGCCTTCAGTGCTGGTCAAGGCGCTCTGGCTAGCTCTAACTGATGAAACGATCGTGGTAGGCTGTGCGAAGCGGCCTCACGCGCGCGCTTGCCGCTACCCGGAAACGCCACGCTCATCTGCTCGCGAACGCGACAGGAACAAATATTCAGAATGACGTGCAGAATCGCATTCAGAATGAAAAAATGAGAACCGTCCCAGCCTCGCCAAGCCTCTGTCATTTAAGAATGTGTGTTGTGTGTGTGTTGTCCTTCCTGGCTGACGTCCCAGTCGATTGTCGAACCGGTCTCAGGAGCGAATTCCCTGCTAACAGGGAAATTAACAGGGAATTTCGTCATTTTCCGCCCGTCAGCGATGATTTTCGTTTCTAAATAGCACAGCATTTCAGATGCTTAAGCCCGAATTCCCTAGGCGCCGTAACAGGGAATGTTCAGGCGCATATCAGGGAAGCCGAACCAAGGGAACAGGGACACTAGGGGCATTGTCATGTCCGAAACGCTGCACGAAGAGCTTGCTTGGCCATTGCTCGAAAAGATGCTGCTGATCCGCAGGTTCGAGGAGGCCGTGCTGCGGCTCTCGAACGAGAACCAGTTCATCGGCCACTATCACCTTTATATCGGTCAGGAAGCGACTGGCAGCGCGCTCATATCGCTGCTCGAGCCGCGCGACCGCCTTGCCACGACACACCGCAACCACGGTCACGTGCTAGCGCGCGGCGCCGATCCCGGCCGCGCCATGGCGGAGATCCTGGGACGTGCGTCCGGTCTCTACGGCGGGCGCGGCGGCACCATTCATCTGGGCGATCCTGATCTCGGATTCATCTCGACATCCGGGATCGTCGGCGGCTGCATTTCGCTCGGGGTTGGCGCCGGCTATGCTTGCCGCCAACTCGGTCAAGGCGCAATTTCCGCAGTGTTCTTTGGCGATGGCGCCCTGGAGGAAGGCATCAGCTTCGAAGCGCTCAACATTGCCTCACTCTGGCGCCTACCCGTCCTGTTCATTTGCGAGAACAACAGTATAGGCTCGTGGGCGCCAGGCCAGGGCTATCCGACCCTCGTGCACGCGAGCAGCGATCTCTGCAACATCGCAAAGTCCGTCAACATTGCGACTATGCGGGTCGATGGTGCCGACGTTTTCGCTGTGCACTCCGTCGCGACAGAGGCCATCGCGCTTTGCCGCGCCGGCGAAGGTCCGGTCTTTCTTGAGGCGGTCACCAAGCGCTGGCCCGGCAGCAACCCGCTATGGCCTGAACCGGTGACGGGTATGACCGACCTGCGCACGGCGACCGGCGAGATTGCACCGGCCGGCGAGCACGCCGACTGGCTCTTGAACCACGATCCGGTGCTAAGGCTTGCTGGCAGACTCGCATCAGCCGATGGTGCCGCCGCGCGTCTCTTCTCGCTCGACGCCGCCGTGCGCAACCGCATCGATGATGCAGTCAAATTCGCCCTAGCGAGCCCCTTTCCCGCAGTCGAAACCGCGTACGAACGCGTGTTCGCATAAAGGAGGTCGCGATCGTGCCCATGCAAAGCTATGCAGAGGCGTTGGTTGATGCCCTCTACGACAGCCTCGCCGTAGATTCGCGCGTAAGCCTGATCGGCAGCTACGTGCTTGGCCTCGGCCCGCAGCGCCACTTGATGGACCGTATACGCAAGGAGTTCCATGATCGCATCGTCGATCCACCCACCGCGGAAGCTGGCGCCGCCGCGACGGGGATCGGTGCTGCAATGGCCGGAGTGCGACCGTTCGTCGATCTCGGGACGGGCAGCTTCTCGTATCTCGCCTGGTCGCAGATCGTCAATGAAGCAGCCGTCAGCTATTACATGTCGGACGGACGGATTCCTGTGCCGATTACCTTTCATCTCCTACACGGCGTCCGCGGCGCGGGCGCACCGCAGCACAGCCACAGCCCACAATCGATGCTGTGCAACGCGCCAGGGCTTGAGATCGTCGCGCCCGCGAGCGCGGCCGACGTGTACGGACTAGTGCGTACCGCCTTGCAGAGTCAGAATCCCACGGTGGTCGTCAGCCACGCCAAGCTGCTCGGCATCGAGTTCTGAGGTTCCGGCGCAAAAGCAGCCGATCCCATTCGGTCGCGCCGATATCAAGCGCAGCGGTCGCGACGCGACCATCGTTGCCAACTCGTTCATGACACAGGTGAGCCTCATGGCCGCGGCCGCACTCGCGCAAGAGGGTATCGAAGCGGAAGTGGTGGACTTACGGACACTCTCCCCGCTCGATGAAGACACGATCCTCTCTTCGGTCGCACGCACCGGTCGCCTTGTCGTGGTTGACGAGTGCCCGCTGCGTTGCGGCATCGCCTCCGAGGTCGCGGCGGTGGTAGCTGAGGCTGGCTTCGATCTGCTGAAAGCACCGGTGTCACGCGTGACCCGCGCTCAGGTACCAGTCCCTTACAGCCCGCCCCTCGAAGCTGCTGTGACGCCGGACGCTTCCAAAATCGTCGCAGCTGTCAGACGGACGCTGGGCCGTTAAGCGGTCGTCGAGCAGGCTGTTTGCTGCACTACGTGCTGCGCCGATGCCAGATGCCGGCGCGCTTATCACTGCCCCACACCAAGTGCTCGGTATTTAAATCCCAAGCATTTGCACGGGGTGTTAGGCGGCGTTCCCTGTCGCGCCGTTCGGACCCGGCGTCGTTCCCCTCGTCGATTTATTGGAAACGACCAATTTCTCCCTCCCATACAGCCGCGAGCTGTATGGGGCACCCCGTTAATCCCGGAACGAAGTATCACGTCGATCAAGCCAGCGGATGATGGCCTGCCATTGGGGCTCGCAATGGTCGCGCTGCATGAAGCGCTCGAATTGCTGTGCGGTCTTTTCGCACACCTCCGGCAGCGGCTCGCACATTTCCTGGCTGGTCGCCTCCATGCGGGCCTGCACTTCAGCCACGCCGACCAGATTGTGCATCAGCACGACGGCTTGGCCAATCGACTGACCGCACGTCAGGAGCCCGTGATTGCGCAGGATGAGAACGTTGTGCCGGCCAAGGTTGCGACCAAGACGCTCGCGCTCGTCCAAGTCAACGGCAATGCCTTCGAAATCATGATAGCCGACGCGATTGTAGAACATCATCGCGTCCTGGCAGAGATAGCGCAGCCCCCGGGCGTGCGCGGCCAGCACCATGCCCGCCGTGCTGTGGATATGGGCGATTGCTGAAATATCCGGACGCGCTTCGAAGATCGCCGTATGGATCGTATAGGCCGCCGCGTTGACGTGCGCGTCGGTTCCGACCGGTTTTCCGTCCATGTTGATCTTCAGCAGATTAGAAGCAGTCACCTCCTCGAACATCAGTTCATGCTGCTTGACCAGGAAGTGATTTGGTTCACCGGGAACGCGCACGGTGAAATGATTGAAGATCAGGTCTGTCCATTGGCGGTGTTCGGCGTAGCGATGGGCGGCAGCAAGTTCGACGCGCACTTGCCACTCGGCGGCCGAAACGCTGTCCTGGACCGACGTGTGTCCCCGAAAGCGGGTGAGATTGCCGGTAATGCTCATGCGTTTCCTCCCTTGGAGACGTTCAGGCCTTATGCTGAGGATAACCGGCGCTTGACTCGGATGGAAGGCCATCGTGAGACCCACCTTCGCGCGCGCGCAGCGCCGCGGTTGCTGCACGATCCACCCGGAGGTCGTCATCAAATACCACGCCATAGTCCGATCGCGCCGCCGCGCGCGAGATCAAGCCGTCGCGTAGATCAGCGGCGACCTCTTCCACAGGCCGGTCTTTCGGATTTCCGTAGCCTCCTCCGCCCGCGGTGAAGACGCGCACGCTGTCGTTTGGGGCGAGTTGAGTTTCTCCTTTGAGAACCACGACAGGGTCACCTCCATCCCGGTGAATTTCGATCCGCCCGACCGTTCCATCCTTTCCACCGCTCAACCCCCAGGGCGGACATTTGGTTCGCTCCATGGAGGTTGTCAGGCGCGAGGGCGCCAGCAGGCGATAGGATTTCTCAATCCCCAGGCCGCCGCGATGCAAACCGGCCCCGCCGGAATCCTCGCGTAGCCGCACCCATTCAAAGATGTAAGGGTATGCGGCCTCCTGCATTTCCACCGGCACTTCTTTAGTGTCGCCATGGCAATTGGACCGAAACGGCCCGGTGCCGTCGCGATGTGCCGCAGCGCCCCAGCCGCCAGCCGAGCTCTCGATATTCTGAAACCAGCCGCCCTCGGGCAGGCGGCCATCAACAACATGAATCCCGTAGGTGCCATGATGGGCGGCCGGAATGCGGCCGGGAACAGCCTGGCCAAGCGCGCGCAGAATAGTGTCGACTACCGTCGGGATGGTGAATCCGGAGCCGCCGATCGGCGCGGTCGCACTGGCGTTGAGAAACTTTCCCTTCGGACATTCGACCCTGATTGGACGGAATGCGCCGTCATTGGCGGGCTCATTCGGCGAGAACACATACTTGCATGCGATCCGCGCCGCCGCGACGGCTCCGCCTTCATAGCCGGCGTTGAGCGGCCCCTGCAGCTGATCGGCAACGCCGCTGAAATCGATGGTAATCTCATCACCGGCAATGCGGACCTCGATATCAATCGGAACGGGGCGCTCCCGATTGATGCCGTCGTCATCCAGGAACGAGTTCGCCCGGTAGGTGCCATCCGGGATGCTCGCGATGGCGGCGCGCGTCGCGACCTCGCTGCGCGCCCAGTAGCGCTCGACCGCCTGGCGCAGAGCATCGACCCCGTAACGGCTCGCGACCTCGAGCACCATGTCGCGCCCATTGAGACAGCCGGCCACCTGCGACTCCAGGTCTCCAAGCACCAGGCGCGGGAACCGGGTGTTGGACTCGATTATCCGATACACTTCCTCGATGCGACTGCCGCCGGACAGCAGCTTGACGGTGGGAAACTGGATTCCTTCCTGAAACACATCGGTCGTACGCGGCGACTGGCACGAGCCGACCGTGATGCCGCCGACGTCGACCCAATGCATCACCACAACCATGAAGCCGATCAAACCATCGTCTTCGGCGCTGGTCCGGATCGGCGTGTACATCACCACGTTGTTGAGATGCTGTCCCATCGTCGCCGCCGCATTGGTGATGACGACGTCACCGTGCTGCAGGCGCGACTTGCCATAGATTTTCAACCCATCCCTGACGGCGGCGCACAGCGCATTGGCGCAGAAGATCGGCAACCCGCCTTTGCACTGGGCGATCAGGCGGCCGTCCGCGTCAACGATACCGGTCGCGTAGTCCTTGTATTCCGAGATCAGGAAGCTGAACGCCGTTCGCGTCACATCCTTGTCGACGAGGTTTGGAATGGCGCACAGGCAATGGACGATCATTTCCGCGGTGATCGGATCGACACCGCCGGACACGAGGCGCGGAGCATGGACTATGTTCATGGCAATGTCTTCAACCAATCGCGATGTGGAATTCGCCGAGCGCGCCCACGCGCAGGCGATCACCCGGGCCGATGATGGTGGTCGATCCGAATTCCTCGATGACAGCCGGCCCTTCGATCTCCGCGCCGATCCGCAGCCGGTCGCGCACGTAGATCGGCGCGGAACGAGACTCGTTCCCGAACCAGATCTGCCGGGTGCCGGTGAGGGTGGGAGCCTGATCCATCCCGGCGCGGTGCAGGCGCGTGAGATCGGGCTGCTCGGTGTGCGCAAATCCGACCACATGCAGGCTGGTCAACTCGATCGCACCCGCCTCATCCGCCCGGCCGTAGCGGGTTCTGTAGGCATTGAGAAACAGGGCGCGCAGCGCGTCCTGCGTTTCGGTGCCCGTGATGTCGACCCGGATCGGATGACGCTGGCCCTTGTAGCGCATCTCCACATGGCAGTGACGGCTGACCTCGGCGCCGGCAAAATCGCGCGCCAGCACGCTGGCAACCGCTTCGCTGAGCTCGGCGACCTGTGCGCGCAAGATCGGGATCGCGGCATCGTCGACATCGAGCAGGAAGCTGCGGGTTTCATCGACGCGGGCGTCCGCCAGCAGCATGCCCAGCGCGGAGAAATTGCCTGGCTCCGGCGGGACGATGACCCGCTCGATCTTGAGCTCGCGCGCCAGGCTGATCGCATGCAGCGGGCCGCCGCCGCCAAAGGCGAACAGCGTGAAGTCGCGCACGTCCTTGCCGCGTTCGATCGTGATTTCCTTGATCGCCATCGCCATCTGCATATCGGCGAGACCGACGATGCCGTTCGCCACCACGCGCGCAGCATCGGAATCCGCATACCCCAACGGCTGCGCGACGCGCTGCATCAACGCATTGCGCGCGAGTTGTTCATCGAGCGGCAGCGCGCCGTTGAGAAACGTCTGTCCGCCGATCCGGCGCAGGACAAGATTGGCATCGGTCACGGTGGGCTCGTCTCCGCCCCGCCCGAACGCGGCCGGTCCCGGTGTTGATCCGGCGCTGCGCGGGCCGACGTGAAGCTTGCCATGATGGTCGACCGAGGCGATCGAGCCGCCGCCGGTGCCGACTTCAACAATATCGAGCACCGGTGTTTGAATCGGGAATCCGTATTCATAGCCGCCGACGTGATAGGTGCTGTGCACGTCGAAGGCGTTTCGCTCGATCAGCGCGCACTTTGCCGTGGTGCCGCCCATGTCGAAGGCAATCAGCTTCTCGTCGCCAAGCTGCCGCGCATAAGCCGCCGCGCCGATACAGCCGCCGATCGGGCCGGATTCCACCAGCGCGATCGGTTGCTGCTTGGCGCGCGCGGGCGCGAGCACGCCCCCATTGGATCCCATGAACAGAAACTTGCCGGTGAAGCCGGCGTCGCTCATCGCGCCCGCGAACCGGTCGATATAGCGGTGCGCGCGCGGGCCCACATAGGCGTTTGCGGCGGCGGTCGCGCTGCGTTCAAACTCGAACCATTCCCGCGACAGCTCCGATCCGGTGGTGACATAGACGCCGGGAAGCCGGGACCGGAGCAGCTCCGCGACCCGCTGCTCGTGCGCCGGATTGCGATAGGCGTTGATGAACGTGACGGCGACCGCTTCCACGCCGAGCTGCGCCAGACGGGCCGCAAGTGCTTCGACCTCGCCCGGATCAGGCGCGATCAGCACATTGCCGTGCGCATCGATCCGCTCCTTGACCTCGAACCGAAGATGGCGCGGAACTAGCGGCGGATTGCGTGCATAGTCGAGGTCGAACGGGATTGGCCGCGAGGCGCGGCCGATCCCCAGCACATCGCGAAAGCCGGCCGTGGTGACGATCGCGGTTCTGGCGCCACGGCGTTCCAGCAGCGTGTTGATGATCTGGGTCGTGCCATGCTTCAGGATTTCGATCGCCGCCGGGGCAAGCTTCACCTCGGCAAAGCAGCGCATCACCCCGGCGACGAAATCGTCGTAGTCGGTGAGCGTCTTGCCGAAGAAGAGCTGACCCGAGCCCGCATCGAAGCCGACCAGATCCGTGAAGGTGCCGCCGATATCGGTGCCGACAAATCGCACGTGTGATGTCCTGCGTATCAGGGAGAGACTTCTTCGAGCACCCGCTTGCGGGTCTCGACCGCGAAGATGGCGGTGATCACCCCGGTGCAGAGCGCAATCACGCCGAGCCCGAGGAAGACGTTGCCGAGTTGATTGCCGGCCATGGCCCAGCCGATCACCGGCGGCGCGATCATTGCGCCGACCCGGGCCCACGCGAGGCTGATACCGCAGGCGACGGCGCGCAGGCGCGTGGGAAACACCTCCGGCGTATACAGGTAGATCGCCAGATTGAGCGAGGTGATGCAGAACAAGGTGATCGAGGTCAGGAGGAAGACGCTAGGGACCGTGCTCGCCCCCAGGACGCCCAGGACGATGAGCGCGAGACTGGCGATGAACAAGGCCCCGGCGAACCACACCCGTCGCCCGGTGAAATCGATCAGCAAGGCGCAGGCAATCGCGCCGGCGATGATGATGAAGTTGTTGTACATGCCGAAGCTCAGGGCGGTTTCGAGCGGCACGTGAAACACCCTGGCGTAGATCGTCGGCAGCCAGATCGTCAGCGGCCAGGAGATGAAGCCGACCGTCAGCCAGATCGCCCACATGACCAGGGTGCGGGTCCGGTATTGCGGGCTGAACAACTCGCGCCAGTGGCCGGGACGGCTGACAGCCGGGCGAGCCTTCTGCTCCGGCGGCGGCAATGTCCGGCCCTCGGCGATGATGGCGTTTTCGATCCGGTCCACGGCGTTGGATGCGGCGTCGAGCCGGCCGCGGCCGATCAGCCAGCGGGGCGATTCCGGCAGCGTCGGGATCAACAACACGGCGATCAGCGGCGGCACGCTGCCGATGAGAAACAGCGATTGCCAGCCCCATACCGGAATGATCCAGCGCCCGATGACACCGGCGAGCAGCAAGCCGATGGCAAACAGGATCTCGTACAGCAGAACGAAGCGGCCGCGCCGTTCGGCCGGCGCGATCTCGTTGATATAGGCCGCGGCGATCGGCACTTCGGCGCCCAGACCCAGGCCCTGCACGAACCGGATCACCTGCATCGAGAGAAAGCCCCAGGCAAACGCCGACGCGATGCCGCCGAGCGCGAACACCGCCGTGGTGATCATGATCGCCGGGATCCGCCCAACGCGCTCGGCCAGTTGGCCGAAGCCGATCGCCCCGATCATCTGGCCGAGGAACCCGCCGGAAATCAGCCAGCCGACCTCGCCTGGCGTCATCTTCCAGGCTGCCGCGATCACCGGCAGAACCATCCCGATCGCCAGCGAGTTCGAACCCGTCGAAGAAGGTCGCCGTTCCGATGATGGCGCGTGCCTTCAGATGCCACCGCGACATCGGCAACCGTTCCATCCGGTCGAGAAGCTTGGTCGAGGCCGGTTGCAGCGCAGCCTCGTCGGCAAGTTGGAAAGATGCGGCCATCTCGGTTTTCCTCCCGAATGCGGCGGACTTTTGCCCGTCAGTTATTGATGCACGCGGACGACCTCTTGCTCGATGGCACCGAAGATCGAGTGCCCATCCGAGTCGAGCATCTCGAGTTTGACGCGGTCGCCGAAGCGCAGGAACGGCGTCTTGGGTTTGCCATGCTCCAGCGTCTCGACAACGCGGCGCTCGGTAATGCAGCTCGTGCCGCGCGCTGGATCCGAATTGGCGACGGTCCCGCTGCCGATGATCGACCCTGGGGCGAGCGGGCGGGTCTTCGCCACATAGCGCAATCAGCTTGTCGAACCCGTGGATCATCTCGCCGGCGTCGGGATCGCCGAACATGCGCGCCGTTGACGAACGACCGCAATCGCAAATGCAGACGGCAATCGCGCCAGGCGCTGCCGAGCTCGTCGGGCGTCACGGCGATCGGCGAGAATGCGCTGGCCGGCTTCGACTGCACGAAGCCGAAACCTTTGTTCAACTCCGGAGGAATGAGGTTGCGCAGCGACACATCGTTCGCCAGCATCACCAGCGCGATATGCGCGCCGGCGGCCTTCTCCTTCACGCCGTAGGGAACCGCGTCGGTGACTACCACGACCTCGGCTTCGTAATCGATGCCCCAATCTTCTGAAACACCGGGAATCGGATCGGTCGGTGCCAGGAACGCGTCGGACGCGCCCTGGTACATCCACGGTTCCTGGTAATAGAGCGGATCGATCGGCTTGTTGATCCATTTCGCCATCCGCTCCATGTGGGCTGAGAACACGCTTCCATCGCACCACTGATAGGCACGCGGCAGCGGCGAATGCGCCCGCGCTGGATCAAACGCTTCCGCTGCGGAGTCTTTCGGCTTCCACCAGCGCGCGATAGCGGGCATCGAGCAGCGGCCGCACGCGCGCCCAGTCATCGAGCGCGGCCTGAAGCGTCGGGACAATGTCGCGCACCCGGCGCATGCCTGTGAGGTCGCGTGACACGACAACCAGTTCGCCGTCCGGTTTGTCCGTGCGCAATGTCGCGAGCTTCATGTACCCTCCTCCCGATAGGCGCGCCTGTTACCGGCGTTCGCGACAGTCTCAATAACAACGTTCCCGACCAAAATCAACCGAACAGTTGATTTAATTCGAGCACAGTTCAGCCCCCGGGAAAGAGCAACGCCGGTCGCTACCAGAGGCGGCAGCACCCTTATGTGCGTTTCCGGGATTTCGGGGTTTCGAGCGCCGCCATGATAAAATCGATCACGTGCCGGCGCCACTGCTGGATCAGCGATTTCGTCAGGAGCTCTCGCCCGAGGATGGCCGACATGGTGTAGGCATTGGTGAAATAAAACATGCAGAGCGCAATGATCGTCATATAGAGTTGAGTGACATCTGCAGCTTTGCTCAACACACCTTGTGACTGCCCGCGCTTCAGCACATTGTCAATCGCGGCAATCATGGGCGCGACGCCGCTCTGCATGCGACGTTGAAGATCTGCCGTGATATGGCTGCCGCGGTGCCGGTTTTCATCCGCGATAACGGCGGTCCCGTCGCCATGAGTCTGGAGGTGGTCAAATATCGCGCCGATGAGCTCTCGCATCGCCTCTATCGCTGATTTATCCGGATCGGTCCACCCGCCTTGTTCGGACAGAAAGTGGTCGTATACCGAAGCCAAAGCGGCCTGGAAAAGCTCCTCCTTGTTGCCGAAGTGGTAGTAAAGCGCCTGTTTGTTGACGCCGGCGGTCTCCGCGATTGCGTCCACACGAGCACCCGCAAGGCCAAATTCAGCAAATTCGCGCAGCGCTGCATCGAGGAGAGCCTGGCGCGTGCCTTGGGCACGCTTCTGCTCAGCACGTAGCCGGCGAACGGAAGGCTGGTAGGTTTTTCCCATAGTATACGACGTCAGAGGAGCAAGAGACCTAATTATCGGCATTGAGCGTAAGGCCTTACTGCCTAAAACCTATCTCAAAATCGCTTGAAGAGGATTAGCAAGCAAGCGAGTTGAACGAAGCCGAGGAAGTTTTGTGGGTAATACTCCCATCGGATGAGGATGCGACGCTGCCATTGAACCCATGCGAAGAAGCGCTCGACCACCCACCGCCTTGCGTATCGCCTCAGCCTGCGTCCATCTTCGGGTGGCAGGCCTGCTGCGATTGGATCGGTGCGGTGCGATCATCTCGATGCCGTCTCGTCGCAACTCCTCATCCAACGGATCGCTGTCATAGGCGCGATCTCCAATCAGATTTTCGGGCTTGGCTTCGATCATGTAGAATTCGAAGCACAATTGAACCAAGCGTACTTCGTGGTGGTTCGCTGCATGCGTACTGACCGAGAGCGGCAAACCATGACGATCCACAATCGCCATGATTTTCAGGCCTTTTCCTCGTTTCGCTCTGACACCAAGTCTGAAACCGGCGATGCACCGTTTTGTAATTCGGATAACACTGCGGCAGCAGGTGCCACTGCGCCCCGGTGTTCAAAATCCACAACGTCGCTTCAAGGATTTTCCGCGACGGAACCGGTTTCCGACCAGGGCGTCCCTCAGAAATGTTCTCTTCCGGAAAATGGTGCCGGATACGCTCCCAATCCGAATCGGTCAGCCGAATCATTCAACACTTATAGCTCGTCCGCGATGACTCGCAATTTTGAGATAGGTTCTAGCTATTCGGTGCACCGATAAACTCCGCCTTTTCGAGCGCGATAAGTACGAGACGGCGAGCAATCAGGGCTTCATGCTCGCTCGCATAGCTAAACAGCACAAGTGGTCGACGCCGCCTATCCAGGAATTCTCGAATCCCCATGAGCGGGGGGTGCCGCTCCCGTCGATCACTTGCTCAACTTGGCCGAGCCCCCAATCCATGAACGTCTCCAACTTCACGGTCGTAACGCGACAACGCGGCCGGATCCCGTCATCCGCGCATTTTGCCCTGAACGGATTTCATTGAGGTAGCGCGCCTATCTTGCTGTGCTGGCTCAACGTCTTGCTCTTCAATGTTGAACACGGCTTGAAAAGCGCGGCGCAAACGCGGGTCATCTACTCGCGCGAGGTGCTCGCGCAAGATCTGATTTCTGCCAGCGTGCTCCCGATCAGCAACCGCATTACAGACCTCAGTGGTCGTCCGCAGAAAGAACGAAAACTCCGGCTTCTTGGCCACAAAGCCGAGCCGGTCCATTTCGTCGGCCATTGCCAACACGGCTGCTCTGTCGCCGGGTTCAAGCGTGACGGAAAAGCGCAGGAGGGCCAAAAGCCAATCCCTGATCTTTCGACGTTGCAAATCCTGCGCAGTCGGACGCGCCATATCCGAACCCGGCAGCTCTAAAGCTAAAAAGGCCTCTCCGTTAGGACACTTTGGCAAGAACTCTGTGCTTCCTGCAAGCTCGCCAATTCATAACGAGGCCGTCTCCATGCCTTTCGGACAAGCCTGCCAGGAGGATGTCGAGCTCGCGTCTCGACTGCGCAGTCGCTTCGACAAGCGGCAACCGCACCTGGCCATAAGAGCTCGCAGCATCTCGTGGAGGCCGAGGCGTACCGTCGTATTTTACGCGGCGAAGCTCCAGCCACGCTCGATGCGTTCGCGCGCCAGCTCTTGCAGTGGTTGAACGACACCTATCCTGCGGCAGCAGCTGCGACCCCGCATGCCGTTGAAAATTGGGTTCGGGACACGTGGCATCGCCGACGTGAGCTGAGCCACGGCGGCTGAACACCAGGTCTCAGCAGGTGAGCAAGCGGAGAGTTCAGTGTCATATACGACAATCATGGTCTATGTGGAGGCCGAAGGCACGCCACGCGAGCGCGTGCGGATATCGGCGGATCTGGCACGCAAATTCAACGCGACTCTGATCGGGATCTCGGCGCAAGCAATGCGACCACCGATCACGGGCGACGAAATCCTGGCAACCGTACTGCCCGAGGCCACTGTTCCGGCGATCGAGGCGAAGCTCATCGAGAAAGCGAAATGGTTTCATCTCGTCGCCGTCGCTGATCGGCCGAAGCTTCTGTGGCGGCCAGTCATCGATTTCCCGGTCGATGCGGTTGCGCGGGAGGCGCGCAGCGCTGACCTGATTGTGATCGGACCAATGTCCAGCGCCGGAGATGCTTATGTCTCGTTCGATCCCGGCGAAGCAATTCTCCGGCTCGGCCGTCCGGCGCTCTTCGTTCCGGGAAACGTCAGCATGTTGCGGGCGGAGCATGTGGTGATCGCCTGGAAGGATGTGCGCGAGGCGCGTCGCGCCGTTCAGGATGCGCTTCCGCTGTTGCACGAGGCCGCACAGGTCACGGTTGCAGAGATTTGCGAAGTGGGCGACGAGGAGCGAGCGGAGGCACGCCTGGATGACGTGGCCACATACTTGGCTCGGCATCGCATCAAGGGTGGTCCACGCGTGATCATGCACCAGGAAGGATCCGGCGCGGATCAGCTGATCACACTTGCGCAAGAGGAAGGTGCCGACTTGCTTGTCACCGGCGCATATGGGCACAGCCGCCTGGGAGAATGGGTGTTCGGCGGTGTGACGCGTGACCTGCTCGCAAATTCTCCGATCTGCTGCCTCATGTCGCACTGATGCAGGAAGCTCTCGACGCAGCGGGTCTGTGCGGCTGGGAGCACTTTCCACATGATGCCGATGTCGGCATTCGCGGCTGGGGCATGAGCGCGGCGGAGGCGTTCGAGCAGGCTGCACTTGCTCTGACGGCTGTGGTGACCCATGCAACGGTCGCGCCGCGTCAATCCGTCGACGTCACATGTGAGGCGCCTGATATCGAGCTCCTCTTTGTTGAATGGCTCAACGCCGTGATCTACGAGATGGCGGTCCGCAAGATGTTGTTCGGCCGCTTTGCGGTCCGAATCGACGACGGCCGTCTCGCCGCAACGCTGTGGGGCGAACCAGTCGACGTTATGCGACACGCGCCCGCGTGTGAGCCGAAAGGCGCGACTTACACGGCGCTGCAGGTGTCGCAGGATCCCGACGGCCGGTGGTCCGCGGCCTGCGTCGTGGATGTTTGAGGGAAGTTGGCGATGGATCCCTCCCGCTTCACCCAAGTCGATGCGACGACGTGGCGGGTTGAGCCACACGGGGCGATGCGCGTGCCGGCGATCATCTATGCGGACGAAGCGTTGATCCGCGACATGGACGACAAGGTCTACGACCAGGCCGTCAACGTGGCCACTCTGCCGGGCATCGTGCAGGCATCCTACGCGATGCCGGATGCGCACTGGGGCTACGGATTTCCCATTGGCGGCGTGGCGGCATTCGATGCGGACGAAGGCGGCGTCGTATCGGCGGGCGGCGTCGGATTCGATATTTCCTGCGGCGTGCGCACGATGCTGACCGGCCTCTCGGCTCACGACATTACGCCCGTGCAGGAGAGTCTTGCTGAATCACTCTACCGGCAAATCCCCGCGGGTCTCGGCAGCACGGGTGCGATCACCCTCGACGCCATCGAGATGAATGCCATGCTCGAAGGTGGTGCTCGCTGGGCCATTCAACAGGGATGGGGTGAGGCGCGCGATCTTGAGCGGATCGAAGAGCGAGGCGTTATGGCCGGGGCACAGCCCGAGCACGTCTCCGAGCGTGCCAAGGAGCGCCAGTGCCGGGAGATGGGAACGCTCGGCTCCGGCAACCACTATCTCGAGGTGCAAGCGGTCACGGAAATCTACGATCCAAACGCCGCTCAAGTCTTCGAGCTCGCCCCAGATGACGTCGTCGTCACCATCCATTGCGGCTCGCGCGGATTGGGCCATCAAATTGGAACCGAATTCTTGAAGGAAATGGTCATATCCGCGGGGCAGACAGGCATCACGCTGCCTGATCGCGAACTCGCCTGTGCACCGATCAACTCGGAGGTGGGACAGCGCTATCTCGGCGCCATGCGGGCCGGCATCAATTGCGCGCTCGCCAATCGTGAGATTCTCGGACACTACGCCCGGCGTGTTTTCGCCCATTTCTTCCCAGGGCACGATCTGTGCCTTCTGTTTGACGTTTCCCACAATACCTGCAAAGTCGAAACGCACGCCGTCGGCAAAAAGCGCCGGGATCTCTTCGTCCACCGCAAGGGCGCGACCCGCGCATTCGGGCCGGGACACCCGAGCCTGCCCGACGCCTTGCGCCCGGTCGGGCAGCCGGTGCTCATCGGCGGCAGCATGGGAACGGGCTCGTACATCCTGGCAGGCCTGCCTTCCGCCGAGGAGCGTGCCTTCGCGTCCGCATGTCACGGAGCGGGTCGCGCCATGTCCCGGCATGCGGCCTCAAAGCATTGGAGCGGCCGCAAGATCGTGGATGAGCTTGCTGGACGGGGTATTCTTATCAGAAGCCCTTCGATGCGTGGGATCGCCGAAGAAGCGCCCGGTGCCTACAAAGACGTGGGCGCGGTCGTCGCTGCCGCCGAGCACGCTGGCCTCGCGCGCCGGGTGGCGCGCCTGCGGCCGCTGATCTGTATCAAGGGGTGATAAGGTTGGAAGCAGCTGTCCCCGCGCCTACATCATTGGGATCAGCAATGAACACGGCCAGCCATTACTGTGGCGACGCAAGATAACTTGTGAACCATCGGGACGCGTGACCAATGACTGCCTCCAAGGTCCCAGGCTCTGGAAAGAGGTGGCTCGCGCCAGGAACGATCTCCAACGCCTTTGGGCCCTTCAGTCGGGCCAGTGCATGCTCGTTAAGCTTTATGACCTCGTAGTCTACCCCGCCAACGATCAGCAGTGTCGGCGTGTGGATCAGATCCAGGAGATCGCGCGCAAGATCGGGACGTCCTCCCCGCGACACGACGGCGCCGACCCGATCACCAAGTCTTGCGGCCGCAGCGAGAGCTGCAGCTGCTCCCGTGCTTGCTCCGAACAAACCAAGTGCGCATCCACGTGTTTGAAAGTCGCCATCAAGCCAGCGAACAGCTTCGACAAGTCGATCCGCAAGCAACTCAATGTTGAACACGTTCGCCCGATCGGTCTCTTCATCCGAGGTCAGAAGGTCGAACAGCAGGGTGGAAAATCCCTGCCTGTTTAGCGCTTCTGCAACGGCCATGTTGCGGGGACTGAAGCGGCTGGAACCGCTACCGTGAGCAAAGACGACAACGCCTACCGCGTCTTGCGGCACTTGTAATGTGCCTGGCAGGTCAATCGGGGGGATTCGTACGTCGCGCAGCGCAGGTTCGCTTTTGGCTTTCGCTTGGGTGCCCGGGGTCGGGCGGCTCATGATCGTTCTCCGAGAAAGTAGGCAGGAAAATAACAGCTGCTTACCGAGGAAGATTTGACCAGGATCAAGCTCGCGCATTCGGTCTGCGGTATCAAAGCACAGTTCGAAAGGTTGACATGAGTAAGCATGAAATTCCTCACGACGCTTTCGTCTTCATCGGTGATGGCCGCGAGGCCTTGTCTCTCCGCAATGCCGGAGGCGAAAAATACCCAAACTTGAAAACTGAACGCGTTTTTTGTTGATGAAAACCCGCCAACTCACGAGCAGGGCACTGACCGGCCCGGCCGGGCATTCAAACGCGCTGGCACCAATCGTAGCGGCGAGGTAGCGACGACCGACTGGCATGATCTCGAAGAACACCGTTTCGTCGGGCGCGTGGCTGGTGCATTGGAAAAGCTGGTGCGTGAACGGAAGACGACGGCGCTCGTTGTGGTAGCCCCGCCACGCATGCTGGCAGACTTGCGCCATGCGATATGGGGCTAACAAGTGAACGATAAGAGCGACCAAAATGTTAAAATTCCGAGATCCTAAAGTCAGAGCACGAAGTTATTCCGAATGGGCCGAGAAACAAATTAGGCTTGCTGAAGGAACAGTTAGCCTTTCCAATCGAGCGCGTCACATTGCACTTGCAAACCATTATTTGAAATTTGCAGAGCGGGAAGTGGTTGCAGCGAAACGGATGGAAGACATCAAATTGGATCATAAAGCTTGAGCGGATCTCGGGCTTCCGGGATCGTCACCAACTCCATTTGTCCGCCCTGGAACGAAAAGCATGATGCCGTGTCTCGTCCCTTCGGCGGTTTCTGCTGAATGTCTGCTGGTCCCAAAACTCACCGTGTCAAAGCAGCCATTCCTGATGGGCGGCTCACGTGGTCCGCCACAGCGACACGCAGCTTGACCGTCAGGCTTACGATCCGGAGACGATCGGCGGGTGAAGCGGGGTGAGTTTCCCTTCGGTAAAACGCGCTGCATCCGAAAGTGCCGCGTTGGCGTCCCGCAGCCAATGCCCGACATCGCGCCATTCATTGGCTAACGTTTGCCGCCCCATAAAGAGTCCCAGATGCTCGCCCGCCGCCACAGCGCAGCGGATTGCCGCTGGCGGCGTCCCGACCAAGTGCTGAACAGCTAAGGTTTGAGCCGCTGCGACCACTTGGTCATCGCGGGCGGCGAGGAGAAAAACTGGCACCTGCACACGGGCGAGGTCGATCCTCTGCCCGAGCCCTGTGAAGCTCCCCGTCGCAAGCTCGTTCTTCAAGTAGATTCGCTCCACGGCCTCCAGGTAGAAGCGGCCCGGCAAGTCAAACGTCCACGCGTACCATTCGCGAAACCGGGCCTCGAGATGACGGAAACTGTCCGTTCCGATCGAGTTCTCAACTTGCAACGTCGAGCGGATCACCGCGGTATCCAGCGACTGCGGCTGCCAAAATTGGAAAAGGCGGCGGCCCAGCATCAGACCCCCGCCGAGAGTTACCATTTCCTTGAACACCGCCATCGGAGTCGAGTGCGCGAGTTCGAGACAATAAGCTGTCTTCGACAGCAATATCGATCGGGGCACCCGCCAAGACCAGCTTGCTCACCTTTCGCGGAAACCGCGCCGCGTAGGCAAGCCCCATCCAACCGCCCTGACAAAGCCCAACGAGATCGCTTCTTCCGCCGAGCTCGTCAACGAGCACATTGAGATCGGCCAAATAGTCGTCTATTCCGCGCGAGCCTCTATCGAGATTGGCAGATCGCCAGTCGGTCACGTACACGGCCGCTTGAGTTGAAGTCTGGAGGGATTCAATCAGACTGTAGCCGGGGGCGAGATCGGTGATCGTGGCAGCGTGTAGTGCGAATGGCGCGCACACTAGGACGGGCTGGGTCTTACCAGGCTGTCCAAAACAACGCAGGCGGACACTTTCAAGTTCAAGAACAATCTCGTTTGGCGTGACCCAACATGGTTCCGTTGCGGTGATCGCCGCCGGCAGATCACACGCAAGGTAAGTGAGGCCGCGTGCCACGGCTGCGGAAAACTCGCTTACCTCCTCCGCCACGATCGTCGGCCATAGCAGGCCTAAGGTGGCAAGTGGATGGTCACCCGCATTCGGCATAGGAAAGCATATTCGCTATGTGTGGTCGCACCGGACTTAGGTCAAAATGCCCGGTAGACAGTACCGGGCAATTTGTCTGAGATCTCGGCTGCAAGAGCAGCAGAGGTTTCCGCCCTAGGCCGCCTTCTTGATCTCGATTTTCTTTTCGCTCTTCTGCGCCTGCGCACTCTTCGGCAATGTGACGATGAGGACGCCGTTCTTGAAATTCGCCTCGATCTTGCTGGCATCGACGCCGGCCGGCACCGTAAAGGAGCGCTGGAACGAGCCGAATCGACGCTCGGAGACGTAATAGTCCTTCTTCCTCTCCTCCTTTTCCTCCTTCTTCTCGCCCTTGATGGTGAGCAAGTCGTCGGCCAATTTGACCTCGATGTTGCTTTCATCCATGCCGGGCAACTCAGCCGTCACTTCGTAGGCTTTGTCCGTCTCGGCAACATCGACCGCCGGCGCTTTGGACCAACTGATCTCGGTACGCCAAAACGGTTCGGTCTCGGATGAGCGCGCGCGGAGTGGAGAGCGCCATCTGCCGACGCCGAAATCGTCAAACAGATGATCGATTTCCCGCCTCAGAGTTTCGAACGGGTGCCATTCCGCTGGCACTGGTGCCGGGCGTTCAGCCTTCTTTACTTCCAGAGGTACCTTGGTCGCGGCTTCTGCCATATCATGTCTCCTTTGGGAGTGCGGGGAACACCGTCCCGCACTCGCGTATCCAGCATGCCTGCACCCCCGAGCCTTTGATTGAAATCAACCCGGACAGTCTAATCCAATTTCTGGCCGCCCTAAGGTAGGAACTTGGGCTGGATTGATGCGAGCTTGCGGACGGGAGAAACATCGGGAGGCTCGCTCTCGCCGCGCGGCGACTGGCGGGGCCCCTTCAGATGCCAGTGCCGACATCTGGCTCAGCGAGCTTTTGGAAAACGTACCCGAGTCACTGATCCCCAATTTGGCTGGCAGGACATCCGTGATCGCCCTTAGAGGGGCTTTATCTGAGTGTTGCTCGCCGCTCGATCCAGCTATTCAAACATCGGGAACTCAGGGCACCGTCTTTGCCCTAAGTAATGATGATGGAACCATGATAGTTCTAAAAAGAACGATCCCAGGTCGTCTGCTGTCGACCACAGACCGTACGTCCACACTGCGATGTGCCAAATAGGAGACGAATGCTTTCATTCACTCGCCTTGCAAGCAGTCGCAATGAGTCAATTACGGCTAGGCAGGAGTGTTTTGACGTGACCTTAGCTCGATTATCGCGCCTTTCCTTCATCATCTTCTGTGGTTCTGTTCGCTCAGATGATGTTTGCCGATTAGGTGTACCGTACTCGCTTGCGCTCCCTTTTCACCGAGCTCTTCCGCGAATCGCACTTCCGACCCGACGCTCAATCGGTCGAATGCATTATCGATCACGCTGTTACGATGGAAGTAGATCTCGCGTCCATCCGATGTCGCGATAAACCCATAGTCTTCAGAGATCTTTGAAACTCGCCCATGAGGTTCAACCTCGTGAAGCTTGATATCGCCGTTAGCTCGTTGAGTGAGAGCCTCGATTTGATGCCGGGCGGCAGCGAACGCATCCTTGATCGCGACCTCGACGTGCACGTGGCTCCGGTCATCGGAAGGTTGGTGGCTCACCACGACGTTCTCGTGGGGCGGAATAGTCACCCAAATGTTGATACGATAGACGGAACCGTGGCGGTGCTTCGTACTCGGCGCAATGACGGCAACACGACACCCGGTAATGTGGTGTTGGTATTTCTCTAGCCGCTCCACCTCGCGTCCAATTGCTGCACGGACGGCGTCTGACGGTTCCGTATTTTCGAAACTGATCTGTAACGGTATTTGCATGAACAGCCTCTCAAGTGGAAGTGCTCGTATCGCGCGTACTCATCGCGGACAGTGCCTAGTTCGAGTAAGGCGCGCGAGATTGAAGTGGTTTCGCTCAGTGTATGGGTCGGGCACGTCCATGGCGAATAATAGCCCTTCCAAATGCTCGCTAGCGGTTCGGAGACGATAGCTCCGGATTTCCCTGGTTGACAAGACCGAGTGACATGACGATTCGCAACGGACCTCCTTCTACGTTCACGCTGCGAATTAGCTTCTGCGCTTTGCCACATCGCGACGGTGTAGGAACGGTAGGTACTCGACGCTGCTGCTACTCATTCGGGTCGACTGCGGAAAGAGCTTCAGCAGATCGAGGACCTCCCGCGGCAAGCATATTGCGCAACAACTGTCGCATCCCGTGCAGCTGATCGATCAGGTGCAGCACGATCGCGACCCCTTCATCGTTCACGCCGAAGCTCAATCTGAGATCGTGAATCAATTGCACCCTGGCGACGTCAAGTTCGTTGAACTCGCGCTGCTCACGATCGTCACCGGACAACAGCCAGCCGGCTTCGATGAAGGCATCCAAAGTTTCCACTTTGAGCTTCGCTCTTGCGAGGAATTCGTGGGTATCCATCACGCCTCCGTTGTCTGACGAGGCGCTGAAGCCGGCTGCCACTGTTCGGCAAACTGCTCGAGGCTCGGATCAGGGTCTTGCGGCAGCATGATGCTGAGCGTGACGTACTCATCACCATGGCTGCCGTCGGCGCGAGCTACGCCCTTGCCGCGCAACCGAAGGATTCTGCCGGTGCTGGACCATTTCGGAATGGTCACGGTCACGGGCCCCGACGGCGTCGGAACGTTTGCTTTGCCCCCAAGCACAGCTTCTTTGAGCGATACTGGCAGCTCGACGTGAATATCGTCGCCTCTGCGGGTGAACGCCGGATGCGGCCGCACCGTGACCTCGACCAGCGCGTCCCCGGAGGGACCACCGCCGATGCCTGACCCACCCTTGCCACGCAGACGAAGGATCTGACCGTCGCGCGTCCCCGGCGGGATCGTGACATCCAAGACCGAACCGTCTGGCAAGGTGACCTGCCGTTTGCCGCCGTTTATTGCGTCGAGAAAATCGATCTCAAGCCGATAAAACACGTCCTGCCCGCGCATGCGAAACTGCGTGCGCCCCTCGCGACCGAAGGACTGCGCAAACGCGTCCCCATCCCCCAGATCGGCGAACCCGGCATAGCTGGCGTAGGGGTTGGGCGCGCCCTGGCGCTCGGCGTGGTCGCGGTAGAAGCCCTGAGGGGCGCGCTCGGCGCCCGAAGCATCGATCTCCCCGCGGTCGAACCGCGCGCGCTTGTCCGCGTCTCCAAGCAGATCGTAGGCTGCAGAGACGGTTTTGAATTCCTCCTCGGCCTTCTTGTTTCCCGGGTTGAGGTCGGGATGCAGTTTCTTGGCGAGCCGGCGATAGGCTTTCTGGATATCCTTCTGCGACGCGTCTTTTTTGACCCCCAGTGTCTCGTATGGATCGGCGGCCACTGAGTTCTCCTGTCTGAGCGAGCCGCGACGACACTAAGTGGAGTTGTTCGCTTAACGTTCAATATTCCCGCTCAACGAACCTCGAAGTGAACTCGGACGCTGCGGTGCCTAATTCT
>CAVXDE010000018.1:0-269661 GCA_963760435.1 uncultured Alphaproteobacteria bacterium | reverse complement strand
GCCAGCCCAGCGACGGCCAGCAGAGCGACGGCGAACAGACCCGCCGCCTGTTCGAGCTGCGGAACGCGCGCACGCACGACCTCGCCGGGCAGGCGGACGCGGTGGCCGCCGGCGTCACGCCATGGCCGTGCGGTTCCACCGGGGCGGCAAGCTCGTGGTGTTCGGCACCGGCGGCGCCAGCACCAGGATGCGCAGCACGTCGCGGTCAGGACTTCGTCCACCCGGTAACCGTCGGCAAGCGCGCGCTGCCCGCCATCTCGCTCACCTGCGACGTGGCCACGGTCACCGGGATAGCCGAACGGGACGGCGTCGCCGCCGATCTTCGCCCACCAGATCCGCTTCCTCGCCGATCCCGCGGATATCGCCCTCGGCATCTCCGCCGACGGCAACTGCGCCAGCGTGCTGGGCGGGCTCGAGGCGGCCGCGGACTTCGGCCTGCTGACGACGCCCTGGCGAGGGACGGCGGCCAGATCGCGGCCAGCAAGGCGGATGATCACCTCCTGGTCGCGGCCTCGGCCAACCCCCGGGTGGTCAAGGAGCTGCACGTGACCGCCTACCACGTACTCTGGGAGCTCGTGTGCGCGTATTCTCGAGCAGCCGGGAGTGCTCGCTCCGGGGGTGGTCGCATGATGGGCGAGGAATACTGCAGGCGGCGATACCTGCGTCACCTCTGGGTACCCGCCGTGCAGGTCACGGTGGTGCGGCTGCTGGCCGACGAGATGGCCGTGGTCCAGGTCGGCGCGGGCGAGGAGACCGTCAGCGTGGCCCTGGTGGACGCGGGCGTGGGCGATACGATCCTGGTGCACGCCAGCGAAGCCATCGCCGTGATCGGGAGCTGACCTGGTCATGGCGCAGGAAACCGCGGGGGCGATTTCTGGCAACTGGGAACTCTGCGAATTCCGGGATGGAATCGCTCTACCCGTTCCTGTTCTCCGGCCGAACGGACCTGTCCGCCGTGCTTGCGCAGGTCCGCGCCTCGACCGTGGCCGAGACCCAGGAGATCATCGAGCTGCGCCGCGCCGTCGGCGCGCGCGGGATGGAGCCCGGATGGCTGGAGCCACGCGGCGGGCCCCCACGGCCAGGTTCGCCGCGGGCGAGCCCAGCTGCGCCTTCGGCAACGGCGGCAGCGCCACCGACCACCGCCCAGCTCGCCACCCTGTTCCTGAACCCGGGCGGGGACGCTCGCGCTGCCCGCGTTCGGGCTGGCCAACGACACCGCCGTGATCACCGCGCTGGGCAACGACGTCGGCGTGGACGTCGTGTTCGCCCGGCAGCTCGCCGCCTTCGGCGGCCGGGACGACATCGCGGTCGGCCTGTCGACCAGCGGCAACTCCGGCAACCTGCTGCGGGCCTTCGACGAGGGCGAGCGGCAGGGGCGTGCTGCCCGTCGGCCTCGGCTACGACGAGCGGGAAGATCGCCGAGCTGGACAGCATCGACTACCTGTTCGTGGTGCCGTTCGTCGTCCGTGCACCGGATCCAGGAGGCACAGACGATCTACCAGGTGCTGTCGAGGAAGCTCACACGGCCAAGGTTGTGGCCGCGGCGGCCGCGAGCGAGCCCGTAGATAACCCAGAGAAAAGAGTGTAGGATGTGCCTCGGCATACCCGGTGAGGTCATCGAGCTTCACCCGGAGCAACCCGATCTGGCCAAGGTGGACGTGACGGGGTTCCGGCGGATGATCAACATTGGCCTGCTCACCGACGATCCGCCCGTGCCCGGCGAATGGGTGCTGATCCCGCGTCGGCTTCGCCTTGTCGAAGATCGACGAAAACCAGCGGCCGCGGCGGCCATGGAGTTCCTCGAGGGCATCGGGAAGGCCTACGAGGACGAGATCGCGGCGCTGCGGAATCCCTGATCGACTGATCCAGCCGGAAAGGCAAGAGACGCGGACGGAGAATGCGGTTTCGTCGATCAATTCCGTGACGCCGACAAGGCCCATGCGCTGGCCGCGAAGATCGCGGCGCTGTGCGAGCCCGGCCGCCAGTACCAAGCTGATGGAGGTGTGCAGCAGGCACACCCACACGATCTACAAGCACGGCCTCGAGGACTCCTGCCCGAGGATCGATCACCCTGGTGCACCAGGCCCCGGTACCAGGTCTGCGTGATCCCGATGGGGCGGGTGGACGACGCCGATCCACCTGGCCTCGCAGCCGGACGTGATCATGACGTCGTTCGGCGACATGATGCGGGTGCCGGGCAGCGGCAGATCGTCTTCGACGCCAACGCCGAGGGCACCAACATCCGGATGGTGTACTCGCCGCTTGACTCGCTGAAGATCGCCCGGCAGAAACGCGACAAGCAGGTCGTGTTCATGGCGATCGGGTTCGAGACGACCGCGCCGTCCACCGCGATGACCATGCTGCGCGCCGCGCGCGAGGGGCTGAAGAACTTCTCGGTGTTCTGCAACCACGTCACGATCATCCCGGCCATCAAGGCCATCCTCGCTGCGCCGGGACCTCCAGCTCGACGGCTTCATCGGCCCGGGGCACGTGTCCACGGTGATCAGCTACCAGCCGTACGAGTTCATCGCCGCCGAGTACGGCAAGCCCGTGGTGGTGGCCGGTTTCAGAGCCGCTGGACGTCCTGCAGTCCATCTACATGCTCATGGTGCAGCTGTCCCAGGCCGGTACCGAGGTCGAGAACCAGTACTCGCGCGTGGTGCCGTGGAACGGCGACCTGGCGGCGCTGAAGGCCATCGGCAGACGATGGAGCTGCGGCCTACTTCCAGTGGCGCAGCCTTCGGCCCCGTCTCGCACTCGGCCCTCAAGGTCCGCGAACAGTACGCGGCCATGGACGCGGAACTGCTGTTCCAGGTGCCCGGCATGCGGGTCGCCGACCCGAAGGCCTGCCAGTGCGGCGAGGTGCTCAAGGGCGTGCTGAAGCCGTGGGAATGAAGGTGCTTCGGCACGCCTGCACCCCGGAGACCCCGATCGGGACCTGCATCGTGTCCCAGAAGCCTACTGCGCCGCCTACTACAACTTCGACGGGATCGTCGAGAACCGCACCCGGGTGGCCGAGGTGAGCACCTACGTAGCAGGGCCAGGTGAGTCAGGGCCAGCCGGGCTGGATCGACGAGGCCCTCCGCGAGCACACCCAGCACGAGGAGCTGGACGCGGCCAGGCGCCAGCTGCCGCTGGCCGATCGGGAGCAGCAGGTCCTGGACCGCATCGACCACGCCAGGCGCAGGCGCCCGCGGGTCAGGGAAGAACGCATCACGATGTCGCACGGCGCGGGCGGCAAGGCGACCCAGACCCTGATCGAGGCGGTCTTCCTCGACGCGTTCCGCAACCCGCTCCTCGAGCCGCTCGAGGACGCCGCCCAGCTGCTCCTGGGCGGGTCCCGGGTGGCGCTCACCACGGACTCCTACGTGGTCGAGCCCGCTGTTCTTCCCCGGCGGCGACGCTGGGCGACCTGGCCGTCAACGGCACCGTCAACGACCTGTCGGTATCCGGGGCCACGCCGCTCTTCCTGTCGGCCGGGTTCATGGCGGAAGGCTTCCCGGTCGCCGACCTGAACCGGGTGGTTCGGTCCGTGACAAGTGCGGCCGCCGCGGCCGGGGTGCAGATCGCCGCCGGTAACACCGAGGTGGTCGAGAAGGGCAAGGCCGACGGCTGCTACATCAACACCGCCGGAGTGGGCCTCCTCGAGCGGGACGTGAACCTCGGCGTGGCGCAGGCGCAGCCGGGCGACGCCATCATCGTGTCCGGGCCGATCGGCGACCACGGCATCACCATCATGCTGGCCCGCGGCCAGCGACATCGAGGCGGATCTGCTCCGACACCGCCCCGCTGAACGGGCTGGTGGCCGGGTTGCTAACGCGGTGCCCGGAAACCGGCCATGCGCAGCGCCGGACCCGAGCAGGGTGGCGACCATCCTCAACGAGATCGCCAAGGCGGCCAACGTCGGGGTGCTGGCCGTCGAGGACGAGATACCACGGTCCGCGCGGAAGTCCGCGGCGCCTCCGAGCTGCTGGGGATCGACCCCATGTACGTCGCCTGCGAGGGCCACCTCGGTGGCGGTGATTACGGGCAGCGAGCAGGCCGACCGCGCGGTCGCCGCGCTGCGCGCGCGCACCCGCTCGCGCAGGCAGGCGGCGGTCATCGGCCACGTGCGGGGCGAGCAGCCGGGAATCGTCCAGCTGAAGACCTAGTTCGGCGGCACCCGGATCGTCGACCTCCTGGTCGGGGACCCCCTGCCGCGGATCTGCTGAGCGGGGGTATGGGGATTTATCCCCCCCGAGGGGGTCTGGGGGAAAAGCTTACCCCCCAGGAGCGGGGGGGTCTGGGAGGTCGTCCCCATCGTATTCGGCAGCGGCCGCCACCGCCTGGCCGAGGCTGATCCCGCCGTCGTTGCACGGGACGCGCGGGTGCCACCAGACACGGAACCCGGCCCCCTACCACCGGCTGACCGTCGCGTGCAGCAGCAGGAGGTTCTGGAACACGCCGCCGGACAGCGCCACCGTGCCCAGCCCGTACCGGGGCGCGCGTCGCCCAGCAGCCCGCCTCGATCAGCGCGGCGACGCCGTGGTGGAAGCGAGCCGCGATGACGCGGGCGGGGAACCTGGGCCGTTCGGTCGTCGATTCTCGTCCGTGCAGGAGATCAGCGCCGCGGACCCGGAACAGCCGCCTCCAGGGCCGCCGGGTAGGCGCCGGTCTCCGCGGGGTCGGCCAGCTGCTCCAGCTCTACCGCCGCCTGGCCCTCGTCGTACCGGTCCACGTCCCGGACGCCGAGGAGCGCCGCGGCGGCGTGGAAAGGCCCCCGCGCTCGAGGTGGCGGAGTCGCGCGCTGGGCCATGGCCACCACCGCGGGCAAGGCTGAGGCGTCGCCGCGCCACGGCGAGGTCCGCCGCGCCCAGGTAGAGCACCAGGTGGGCCGCGCCCAGGTAGGCCGCTGCCATTGCGCACGGCTCAGGATGGCGGCCGCGCACCGCCCGGCATGGGCACCGGGGCGAGATGCCGCCGCGCTCGAAGGTGGCCAGGTGGGCGGCCAGGAACTCACCGCCCCAGATCGTGCCGTCGGTGCGGTCGCCGGTCCCGTCGAAGGCCACCCCGATCACCGCGGCCGTCCACCCCGTTGCCGACCGCCCCGTTGCCAGCCGCGCCGTTGTCCGCCAGCAGGAGGCGATGTGCGCGTGGTGGTGCTGCACCCCCTGCAGGTCGACTCCGTCCACCTCGACCGCGTACTTGGTGGACAGGTACTCCGGATGCAGGTCGTGCGCCACGACCTGTGGCTCGACATGGAACAGCCGGCGGAAATGCTCGATACCCTCGGTGAAGACAGGTCTTAGGCGTTCTTCAGATCCCGATGTGGTGCGAGACGAAGACGTGGCGCCCCCGGCCAGGCAGAACGTATTCTTCAGCTCGGCGCCGCAGGCCAGCACGTCGCGCAAAATTCACCGCCGCCGCGACGGGTTCCGGCACCATGCGCGCGGGAGCGCCGGAGGAGGACGCTCGGCCGTCCGCGGAAGGCGCGGGCAACCAGTCGTCGGTCCTGATGTGAATGGCCCGGTCGTGGGTGAGGAACGCGTCGGCGATCCCGCGCCAGCCTTCTCAGCGCCTCCTCGTCGCGGTAGACGATCGGCTCATGCGGAACGTTTCCGCTGGTCAGCACCATGGGCCGGGACAGCCCTGCCCGTCCTGCCCGGCCAGGGCGGCGAGCAGCAGGTGGTGCAGCGGGGTGTCGGGCAGCATGATCCCGAGCTGGCGGTTCCCCGGAGCCGTCGCCGCGGCGACGGCCGCCTGCATCCGGCGCGGCAGCAGCACGATCGGCCTGGCCGGGCTGGTCGAGCAGGTCGGCGGCCACGGTGTAGGACCTCGGCCAGGCGGCCTCGCCGCGGCCAGGTCCGCGACCATGACCGCGAACGGCTTGTCCTCGCGGTGCTTGCGCGCCCGCAGCAGCGCGACGGCCTCCTCGCAGGCGGCGTCGGCGGCCAGGTGGTAGCCGCCCAGCCCCTTCACTGCGAGGACCCGGCCGCGGGCGAGCAGTTCGGCGGCTGTTGCCCACCGGTTCGGGCGCCAGCGGCTCGCCCAGCCAGGACGTCTCCGGCCGGGTTCCAGGCCAGGCCGCGGCTCGCCAGCCGGGCGGCCAGGGTCAGCAGGGCGAGCAGAGCCAGGCGATCAGGGCGGCCGGCTCTTCGGGCTCGAGCAGGCGCTCGATCAGCTGCTGGCCGGCGAACTCCTCGGCCGAGGCCAACCCGTAGAGCCGGGCCGACTCGTCGAGCATCGGCGTGCGGGTCGAGCCCGGGCAGACGGCGTTGGCCGTCACCCCGGTCCCGGCCAGATCGGCGGCCAGGCCCTTCATGAGGCCGATGACCGCGTGCTTGGAGGCGGTGTAGGCGGCCAGCCGGCGCAGACCGAGCACGCCGGCGGCCGAGGCCACGGCCACCACCCGGCCGTGGCGGGGGCGCTCGGCGGCCAGGAGAACGGGCACGGCGGCGTCGGCCAGTCGCCGCACGCCGACCACGTTGACCTCGAAGAGCACCTCCCAGGGGACCTCCCCGGTCTCCCAGAGGGGCACCCCCCCGGCGATGACCCCGGCCGCGGCCACCGCGGCGTCGAGCCGGCCGAAGGACTCGAGGGCCCGGGCCACCGCGGCGTCCATGTCGGCCTGCACCCGCACGTCGCCCCGCAGGGCCACCACCTGGCCCGGGGCGGCGGCGGCCAGCTTCTCGAGGTCCTCGGGGCGGCCGAGGGCGTAGGGGAGGGCGGGGTCGTCCTCGGCCCGGTCGACGGCGACCACCGACCAGCCGTCGGCCACCAGCAGTTCGACGGTGGCCGCCCCGATCCCCCGGGCGGCCCCGGTGACCACCGCCACCCGGCCGCCGCTCACGGGGCGGCCGACCGCTCGGCCGGGGGCCACCACCCGGCCACGTGGGCCGCCAGGTCGTCGGCCAGGGTGTCGAGGACCGCCCGGCCCTCGGCGGCCGACGCCCCCGCCGGATCCCCGAGCACGCCGTTGGGCGAGACGGCCCGAACCCCGATCTGGCGGAGCGCGGGCAGCACCTCGCTGAGCGGGGCCGTGACCCCGGCCGACGCCGCCGCCAGGTCGACGGCCGAGGGGTCGAGGGCGAGCATGAGCGAGGTCTCGGTCCGGCCGGCGTGGGCGTCGCCGCCGGGGACGTTGGGCGACCAGAGGAGCACCCGGTCGCCCTCGAAGCGGCTGCGGGCGGCGGCCCGGCTGAGGGCGGCGGAGTTGCCCGAGTGGCCCGAGACGATGACCACCCCGGCGAAGGCGGCCCGGGCCGAGCGCACCAGCTCGACCAGGAGCGAGGTCACGACCGGGTGGTCCACCGAGAGCGTCCCGGGGAAGTCGGCGTGCTCGCCGCTCGCCCCGTAGGAGAGCGCCGGCGCGACCACCACCCCGGGGCGGCGGTCGGCCAGGGCCTCGGCCAGGGCCACGGCGACCCGGGTGTCGGTGTCGAGCGGGAGGTGGGGCCCGTGCTGCTCGAGCGATCCCACGGGCAGGGCCAGCACGGCCGACCGGGCCAGCGCTGTCGACCTCGGGCCAGCGCATGGACCCGAGGTGGCGCCGCCCCTCGTCGGCCACGGCGGCGACCGTCAGTCCCGGGACGCCGACCGCAGGCGGACCGGCATGGGCACCGGGACCGGGACCCCGTGGCGGTCGACCTTGGAGTGGCCCGTGCCCGGGTGGTGGACCGCCTCGGGTGACCGCTCGGCCAGGGCGGCCTCGCCGTGGCCGAAGACGCACTCGGGGTCCGGTCCGTCGAGCGGGAGGCCGGTGTAGAACTTGGCGGCCATGCACCCGCCCCGGCAGGCGTCGTAGGAGCCGCACGAGGCGCAGGCCCCGGCGCTCTGGGGCCGGCGCAGCTCGGTGAAGAGCGCCGACTCGCGCCACACCCCGGCGAAGCCGCCCCGGTCGCGGACGTTCCCGGCCAGGAACTCGTCGTGGATCACGAACGGGCAGGCGTAGACGTCGCCCACCGGGTCGATCAGGCAGACCACCCGGCCGGCCCCGCAGAGGTTGAGGCCCTCGAGGGGCTCGCCGAGGGCCGAGAGGTGGAAGAAGGAGTCCCCGGTGAGCACGCCGGGACGGTCGATCAGCCAGCGGTAGAGGGCTCGCTGGTGGGCAGCGGTCGGGTGGAGCTCGTCCCAGGAGTCGGCCCCCCGGCCCGAGGGACGCAGCCGGGTCAGCCGGAGCTGGGCCCCGTACCCGTCGGCCAGGTCCTTCAGCGCGTCGAGCTGCGTCACGTTGTGGCGGGTGACGACGACGCTGATCTTGAACTGGCCGAAGCCGGCCTCGGCCAGGTTGTCCATGGCCGCCCGGGCTGCGGCGAAGGACCCCTCGCCCCGGACCGCGTCGTTGGTGGCGGCGTCGGCCCCGTCGATCGAGATCTGGACGTCGACGTAGTCCATGGCCGCCAGCTCCTCGGCCCGGGCCCGGGTGAGCCGGGTGCCGTTGGTCGAGAACTTCACCCCGACCTGGTGCTCGACGGCGTAGTCCACGAGGTCGAAGAAGTCGGGCCGGAGCATGGGCTCGCCCCCGCCGATGTTGACGTAGAAGACCTGCATGGCGGCCAGCTCGTCGACGACGGCCCGGGCCTCCGGCCGTGGTCAGCTCCCGGGGGTCACGCCGTCCCGAGGAGCTGAGGCAGTGGACGCAGGCCAGGTTGCAGGCGTAGGTCAGCTCCCAGGTGAGGCAGATCGGCGCGTCCAGCCCGCGTGTGAAGCGCTGGCGCAGCGGCGCGTCGGCCTCGGCCGACGGCTGGTCCATCAGGTCAACCGACATCGATGACCTCCGAGGTGGCCAGGCGGGCCAGGGCCCGCACGTACCGGTCATGCTCGTCCCCGGGGCCACGGGCGTCCACCGCCGCCTCGGCACTCGGGTAGTCGCCCAGGGCCGCCACCAGCTCGACCAGCGGGCGGGACTTCAGGAAGGTCAGCCGCCGGTTGCCGAAGTGGTAGACGAGGGCACCGAACGACTCGTCGCGCAGCGCCACCTGCGGGTGTAGGCGCCACGGCCGAGCGGGGTCGAAGCCGGCCGGCCCGTCGGCGGCCGGAGCGTCCACGAGGCTCAGTAGACCCCGCACATGCCGTCGATGGAGACCTCTTCGACCAGCAGCCCGTCCACCTCGGCCTCCGCGGCGTCGGCCTCGTCGGCGGTGGCCGTCTCGTCGAGCACGGCTGCGTCGTTGGGCGTCATGGGGCTCCTTTCCAGATCCGGGGCGCCCAAGAGCGACGCTCCCGGCCCGGGTCCCCAGTATCCCACTTCGACCGGGCCCGGACCACGCCTGCGATGATGGGGCCATGGCCAGCCGACCGGTCGGGGAGCGCCGGCCGGGTGCGGCGGCCCCGGCGCCCGAGGCGGCCGCCGTCCCGGTGCCCGCCGACTTCTCCCTGGCCCTCGACCCCGACACCGAGGCCCTCGACGGCGGCCGGGTGCTTCTCGGCGGGAGCCCGCTGCGCCTGCTGCGCCTGACCCCCGAGGGGGGCCGGCGGGTCGCCGCCTGGAACGCCGGCGAGCCGGTGGGCGAGCGCCGGGGCGGGCTCCTGGCTCGGCGCCTCGTCCGGGCCGGCGTGGTGCACCCCCGGCCCCCGGTCGGCCCGGTGTCCGACCAGGTGACCGTGGTCGTCCCGGTCCACGACCGCCCCGGGGCCCTGGCCCGGCTGCTGGCCGACCTGGCCGGCGAGCCCGGACTCGGGCCGGTGCTGGTGGTCGACGACGGCTCGGCCGACCCCGGCCGCACGGCCGAGGTGGCGGCCGGGGCCGGGGCCACCGTGGTCGCGCTGGAGCACAACCGGGGCCCGGCGGCCGCCCGCAACGCCGGGGCGGCGGCGGCCCGGACCGAGCTGGTGGCCTTCGTGGACTCGGACTGCCGGCCCCGGCCGGGCTGGTTGGCCCCCCTGGTCGCCCACTTCGCCGACCCGGTGGTGGCCGCGGCCGCCCCCCGGATCGTCCCGCCCGAGGAGGGGGGCGACTGGCGGACCCGCTACGAGACGGCCCGCTCCCCGCTCGACCGGGGGGCCCGGGAGGGGCCGGTCCGGCCCCGGTCGCGGATCCCCTTCGTACCGAGCGCGGCGCTGGTCGTCCGCCGCTCGGCCCTCGAGGGGGTGGGCTTCGACGAGGCCCTCCGGGGCGGCGAGGACGTCGACTTCGTCTGGCGGCTGGCCGGGGCGGGATGGGACGTCCGCTACGTCCCCACGTCGACCGTCGCCCACGAGCAGCGGGCCGACGTCGGGCGGTGGCTCGCCCGGCGCGCCTTCTACGGCGCCACCGCCGGCCCCCTGGCCCGCCGCCACCCCGGTCAGCTCATGCCGGCCTCGATGTCGGCCTGGTCGGCCGCCACCTGGCTGCTGGCCGCGGCCCGGCGGCCGGCCGCCGCGGCGGCCGTGGCCGGGGTGGCCACCGCGGTGCTGGCCCGGCGCCTCGACGGGGTGGTGGCGCGCCCGGTCCCCGTGGCCGCCCGCATCGTGGGCCTAGGCACCGTGCGGGCCGCGGTGCCGACGGCCGAGGGCCTGGTCCGGGCCTGGGGCCCGGCGGTGGTCGCCGCCCTGGCCGTGCGCCGGCTCCGCCCGGTGGCCGCCGCCGCGCTGGTCGTGCCCGCCCTCGACGAGTGGCGGCGCCACCGCCCGCCGCTCGACCCCCTCCGCTGGGTCGCGGCCCACGTGGTCGACGACCTCGCCTACAGCGTGGGCCTGTGGATCGGCTGCGCCCGGGCCCGCACCCTCGGACCCCTCATCCCCGAGGTCGTCGTCCGGGCCCCCGAGTGGTCACGGGCCGGGGTCGGGGCCCGGACGGCCAAACCCGCCTGAAGCGGTCGGGACCACGGCCCGGCGCCGACTCAGCCCGGTTGGAGGGTCTCGATGTCGCCGAGGGCGATGCTCACGTCGAGCCGGCGCCGGGCCATCCGCCAGCCCCCGGGGCGTCGCGCCCACTCGTCGTGGTACTCGCCGAAGACCTCGAAGAACAGATCGGCCCGGTCCCCCGCCCCCTGGTGGTACACCCGCACCCGGCACACCGACGTCGCCCGGTCGCCGTCGACGACGACCTGGTAGTTGCCGAGCAGGTGCTGTGACGGACCGCACCCGCCGAGAAGGGCCCGCAGCGAGCCGTCGACCACGGCCTGTCGGCCGGAGTGGCCGTAGGCCTCGACGTCTTTGGTCATCACCTCGCCCACCCGGTCCCACTCCCGGTGGTCGAGGATCCAGGCGAGGAGGTTGAGGGCCTCGATGATCTGGTGGCGGTCGTCGGCCCCCGTCGTCGGTGTCACCGAGCCTCCTTCGGACCCCGCAGCCCGGGGTCGGTCGATCCTGTCACCGGCCGCCGGGCACGCCCGAGCGAGCCGGCCGCGCCGCTCAGCGAGGCGGCATCCCTCCGAAGGCCCGGATGTCGTCGAAGCCCACGGTCCGGCCCGACCAGTCGACCGGCTGTCGGAGCATCCAGGCGATGGCCTCGGCGCACTCGATCGGGGTCAGCAGGTCGCCAAGGCCGGCGCCGCCGGTGGCCATCTCCTCGCCCTGGGTGTCGCGGACGTAGTGCCAGCCCTCGGTGGTCACGATCTGGTCGATGCGCAGCGTGTTGAACGACACCCCCCGGCCGCCGAGCTCGATCTCCATGTACTCGTTCCAGCGCTCCATGGCCAGCTTGGACACGCCGTAGAGGCCGAGGTTGGGCGAGCTGCCCTGGGACGCCCCCGAGCTCACGTTGACCACCCGGCCCGAGCCGCGCTCGAGCATCCCCGGCACGAAGCCCTGGCAGAGCTGGAGCGGGGAGACGACCTGGACCTGGAAGGCCCGCTGCCACCGCCGGGCCGGCACCTCGAGGATGGGGCCGTTCGAGGTGTAGGCGGCGTTGTTGACCAGGATGTCGCAGCGGCCGAACCACTCGAGGGTCCGGGCGACGATCGCGTCGACCTGGTCGGGGTCCGACAGGTCGGCCCGGACCGACCGGGCCTCGATGCCGAGGTCGCGTAGATCGCGCTCGACCCCCTCGCACGTGCCGGGGAGGACCTTGTTGGGCTCGGCGTCGCTGGTGCGCCCGACGATCACCACCGTGGCCCCGGCCCGGCCCAGCACCTCGGCCGTGGCCCGGCCGACGCCCCGGGTGGCCCCGGTGACGACGGCCACCGAGCCCTCGATGCGCTGCTCTTCCATCGGTCGACTCCTCTCCTCGGCCGGGGGCGGTGCCCGGGGCCGGACGTGGTGGGCCCGCCGGTCCGCAGGGCTGAGCGGGCCCTCGGCCTCAGTCTGGCCGGTCCCCCCGGTCCCTGTCGCCGTCGAGGTAGCCCCGGGCCCGCAGGAACCCGAGGAGCTCGTCGGCCGCCTCCTCGGGGGTGGCCCGCACGACCCGGGGCGGGTTGTGGTGGACCAGGGCCCCGGACAGGGCGACCAGACGGTCCCGAGCGGCCAGCGACGGGTCGGGGCCCTCGAGGACCCGGGGCCGGGGCCGGTAGGGGCGGGTCCGGGCCTCGAGGAGCGGCGGATGCGGCGGGGCCGGGACCACCCGGACCGCCGTCCGCCGGGCGGCCAGGGCGGCGGCCAGCGGGGGCCGCCGCAGCGTGGCCACCGCGCTCTCGACCGAGACCACGGCCGGGGCCACCAACGAGAGGACCTCCCGGCGTCCGCCGTCGAGCCGGCGTTCCACACGGAGCGCTGCGGGCGCCTCGAGGGTCACCGCGGCGGCCCCCAGCGCCTGAGCCAGGCCCAGCTCACCGGCCACGAACGCCGGCACCGAACCGCTGCCCCGGTCCAGGCTGTGGTCGCCGCACACGATCCACGAGGCACCACGCAGCGACCCGGCGAGCGCCCGGGCCACCACGGCGCTCGGGGCGTCGGGGGACAGGTCGACCCGGACCGCCTCGGTCGCCCCGGCCTCGAGGGCCAGGCGGAGCACGGCCTCGGCCGAGGCGTCCCCGGCCGAGACGGCGAGCACCCCGGCGCCCTACGCGCTCGGCCAGGCGGAGCGCCAGCTCGAGGGCGGCCCGGTCGGCCGCCGACAGCCCACCGTGGGGGTCGTGGCCGACGGCTCCCGACAGCGGGTCGACCGTCGGTCGCAGGTCGACCCGCTTGACCAGGACGGCGACCGTGGCCCGAGCCCCGGCGGCGGCCGTCCCCCTCCCCGCCCTCGATCATCAGGAGTGCCGCAGGACGACGCCGAATCCCCCGAGGGGGTAGCTCCAGGTGATCGCCCCGGCCGTCGTTGCACACCAGGTAGCAGGTGCCGCACTCGAAGCACTGCTCGTAGTTGAAGAGGATGCCGCCGTCGGCCGTCGGGCACGAAGAGGTTGGCCGGGCAGGCGGTGACGCAGGCCTTGGTGGTGCAGCCGCGGCAGACGTCGCCGTCGACGACGATGTGGGCGTCGGGCGGCCACGCGGAAGTCGACCGTCGCCATCCGGTCCTCGAAGCCGACCTCGGGCCAGGCCGAGGCGGCCGGCGTGCGCAGCGCTCGTGGACGGCGTCCGCGGCGGCCTTGCCCGGCGCAGGCTGCGCTTCGCGCCGGTGGCCCGTCGACCGCTCATCCGAAGCTCCTCATGCCGTCGAGGCGTCGCGGGCCAGGTCGCGCACCCGGAGGCCGCTGCGCTTCACCTCGCGCGGCACGATGCGGCGCAGCCCGGGCTTGGGAGCCGGGTTCTCGACGCGTGAACAGCCGCTCGACCACGTCGCACGCCATCTCGGGTAGCGCTGCTGCATCCGCTCGCGCATGAGCACGTCGGCCGCCCGGCGCAGCTTCTTGTGGTCGGCCAGCACGAAGTTCGCGTCGAGCCGGCGCGCGGTAGCCGGCCAGGCCGGCGGCCGACGACGTCGCCGGCGGCGAGGGCCTCGACGGCGGCCTCGCCGGCGGCGATGCCGGAGCCGATGGCGAAGTTGACGCCCTCGAGCCAGATGCCGGCGGCCAGGCAGAGCGCCGCGGCGTCGCCGGCGACGAGCATGCCGTCGGCGACCAGCTCCGGGCATCACGTCGTAGCCGCCCTCGGGGATGAGGTGCGCGCGAGTACTCCTTGAGCTCGCCGCCCTCGCAGCAGCGGGGCGATCGCGGGATGGGCCTTCACCCCGGCGATGAGCTCCTCGGGCCGCAGCGCTCGGCGCGGCGAGCGCCGGCACGCTTGAGCACCACGCCCGACGGCCACGGTGTCGAGGTTGGTGTAGAGGAACCCGCCGCCGGGGATGCCGCTGCGTGCAGCCGAGGATCTCGATGTCGACGCCCTCGCGGTCGCGCACGTCGAAGCGCTGCGTCGATCTCCTCGCTTGGCAGCGCCAGCACCTCCTTGACGCCGAGGGTGAAGTTGGCGGGATCGACGTCGCCGTAGAGGCCGGCCTCCTTGGCCAGGAACGAGTTGACGCCGTCGCAGGCGATGACGAGCCGGGCGCGCGAGGTCGCCGTCGGGGCGGTCGGTGCGCACCCCGACGATCGCGCCCGGCGGCGCCCTCGCGCAGCAGCCCGGTCGCCGTGGTGTCGCATGACCAGCGTGGCCCCGGCGTCGACGGCCTTGTCGGCCAGCCACGAGTCGAAGTCGGGGCGGTAGGCGGTGGCCCCGTTGTAGGGCGGCTCCCGCCCAGGCCTCGGTGCGGAAGTCGACGGTCAGCGCCTGGGTCGCCGGTGATGATCATGGTCGGCCGGCGGGTGACCCACCGCTGGACGGGCGCCTCCTCCCACCACTCGGGGATCAGAGTGTCGAGGATCCGGCCGTAGACGACCCCGCCGTACATGTTCTTCGAGCCGGGGAACGGGCCCCGCTCGACGAGGCAGACCGAGCGCCCGGCCCGGCGCCAGCACCAGCGCGGCGGCCGAGCCCGCCGGGCCGGCGCCGACCACGACGACGTCGAACGTCAGGCATCGGCTCCACCTCCCTCGGCGACCGTGGCCGACCCGCGTCGACCGCACGCGCAGTCGAGCGGCCGAGCAGCGTCGACCAGGGCCGCGGGCGTCGGTCACGACGGCCAGGTCGGCCAGCGCCATCATCGGGCAGTGCGGATCGAGTGTTGACCGACACGATGTGGTGCGGGTCGCCGAGGCCGCTGATGTGCTGCACGGCGCCGGAGATGCCGAAGCGCCACGTAGAGATCGGGGTCGACGACGACGCCGGTGGTGCCGATCTGGCGCTCGTGGGCGACCCACCCGGCGTCGGTGACGACCCGGGTGGCGCCCGATGGAGGCGCCGAGCGCCTCGGCCACGCCGGTCGAGGAGCGCGAATCGCTCGGGCGCCGCCGAGGCCGGCGCCGCCCGCCGACGATGCGTCGGCGCCTCGGCCAGGTCCATGGTGGCCGGGTCGGGCGGGAGCACCTCGAGCAGCGTCGGCGTCGGCGGTCCGGCCGGCGGCTCGAGGTCGAGGCCTCGACCGGCGGCGCACCGGGGCCGCGCCGCTCGGCCGCGGCGTGCTCGCGCCGCGGACGCCCGGGCTGGAGGGTGGCGACGACGGGCCCGTCGACGGCGACGTCGTCGATGACCAGGCCGCCCCGGCGTGACGCACCGCTGACCCGCTCGGCGCCGATCTCCACGGCCCCGGCGAGCAGCGGCCGGCCGAGCACGGCGGCCAGCCGGGGCGCCAGGTCGCGCCCGTCGGGCGAGGCCGGGAGCACGACGACGTCCTCGTCGGTCGAGCAGCGGGGCCAGTGCGCGCGCCCAGGCGCCGGGCGCGAACGGCCCGGCGTGTCCCAGACCGCACGGCGCCCCGCACGTGGCCGGCCGCGCCGGCGCGGCCGCGAGCCCGGACCGTCGGTCGCGGTCCCGGCCTCGACCGGCCGAGCCACCGCGGCCCGCCCGCCGGCCTCGGCCGACGGCGCTCGTCGGCGCCACCGGACGCGGCGAGCGCACCGCGCCGTCGCGGGACCGACGCGACGCAGCGGGCGATCACAGCGCCGCCCCGACCCGCTCGCCCTCGATCACCGCGGCGTGGGCCCGGCGGGGCGCCACGCAGTCGCCGACGCCGGTGCACGCTGGCAGCCCCGCGGCTCGGCGCAGCGTCGAGGTAGAGCTGCGTCGGCCGGCGTCGGCGGGCACCGCGAGCACGACCCAGTCGGCGCGGCGGTCGCTCATCTGCGCCCGTGGGGTGGTGCAGCAGGTCGAGCGTGCCGCCGTGCGCGTCGCCTCGGCGCGCGGTCGACCATGCTGTCGGTGCGTCTGGGCGATGCCCTTGGCCGTCGGCGCGCATCCACCAGTTCTCCAGGTCGAGCGTGATGCCGAGGTCCTGGCCGACGACCATGCCCGGGCGTGACGACCTCGACCGTGCAGCCGCGGTCGGCCAGCAGCTCGGCCACCGACGTCGCCTGGTGGAAGCCGAGCTCGTCGACCACCAGCACCGACCCCTCGGGCTCGACCTCGCCCTCGAGCACGTCGCGGACGTCGACCACCCGGTCGGCCTCCGCCGGGGCCCACCACGGCCGCGCCGGACCGGCCCCGGTGGCCACGACGACGAGCGTCGGGCCGCACGCCGGCGGACCTGCGCCGCGTCGACGTCGACGCCGTACTCGACCGTCACGCCGAGGCGGCCGGCCTCGGCCACCTGGTTGCGGACCAGGTCGCCGAACTCGGCCCGGTTCGGCACGCGTGGCCGCGAGCCGGACCTGGCCCGCCGGCGCTGGGCTCGGCGCTCGTAGCACCGTGACCGACGTGGCCGTTGCGGGCGGCGGCGATGGCGGCCTGCAGCCCGGCCGGCCCGGCGCCGACGACCAGGACCCGCGCGGGCGCGGCGCCAGGCGCGCCGGCGCCGGGCCGTCGGACTCGCGGCCGGTGCGGGGGTTCTCGATGCAGCCGAGCCAGCGGTTCAGGCCCATCCGGCCCGACGCACTCCTGGTTGCACGACAGGCACAGGCGGATCGTCGTCGGCGTGGCCCGACGCGGGCCTTGGCGGCGAAGTCGGCGTCGGCGATCTGGCCCCGGACGACGCCGACCAGGTCGCAGTGGCCCTCGGCCAGCGCCCGGTCGGCCTGCAGCGGGTCCTTGAAGCGGCCGACGCCGACCACCGGCAGGTCGACGGCCTTGCGGATGGCCGACGGGATGAACAGGGCGTAGCCCGGGCGGCATCGTGCATCGACGCCTCGATCATGTAGAGCGTCGCCGTCGCCACCCCGATCGACGTGTTGATGTAGTCGACGTGCCCGGTCGCCTCGACCATGCGGGCCACCTCGACCGCCTCGTCGATCGTCGTCCCGCCCTCGATCAGCTCGTCGCCGCACAGCCGCACGCCGAGGGCCAGGCCCGGGCCGATCGCCTCGCGCACCGCGGCGACGAGCTCGAGCAGCAGCCGGGCCCGGTTCTCGAGCGACCCGCCGTAGCGGTCGGTGCGCAGGTTCGTGGCCGGCGACAGGAAGCCCGCGCACGATCGAGCTGTGCGAGCACTGCAGCTCGATGCCGTCGAAGCCCGCCCTCGCGGCAGTGCTCGGCGACCGTCGGCGTAGCCGGCGACGATCTCCGCGATCTCGCGCGTGGTCGACCGCCTTGGGCACCTCGCGGAAGAGCGGGTCGGCGACCGGCGACGGCGCCCACACCGGCAGCCGGCGTGTACATCGCCCGAGCCCTGGCCGCCGTTGTGGTTGATCTGGGCGAAGATCGGCGTGCCGTGGCGGTGCACGGCGTCGGTGATCCGCCGGTAGCCCGGGATCACGTCGGGGTGGAAGCCGTGGATCAGCTTCTCGTACGGCCAGTCGGTCGGGTGGGTCGAGTGCTCCTCGGTGATGATCAGCCCGGCGCCGCCCGCCGCCCGCGCCGCGTAGTAGGCGGCGTGCTGCTCGGTCGGGCGGCCGTCCTCGGCGTAGTTGGTGAGGTGGGCGCTGAAGACGATGCGGTTGCGCACCATCACCGGCCCGAGGCGCAGCGGCGTGAACAGCAGCTGGTAGCGGCCCCCGCTCACGGCGGTCCCCCCGGTGCCACGGTCCCGCCGTGCCGATCGCCCTCGAGGCGACGACGGCGCGGCGGCCCTCGAGCACCGCCTCGTAGACGGTCCGGGGCGCCACCGCGTCGCCGGCCCGTTGGTGCCGCCGCCGGATGCCGTCGCCAGAGGGCCGTCGTCGGGGAGCCGGTACCCGGCGTCGACCACGAGCCGCGGCCGCCCGCTCGCGCTGCTCGCCGGTGAAGCGGTCCTCGACCAGCCGGCCGCCCCGCGTCGAGCGACCGTCGGTCACGACCGAGCCGCTTCACCACCTCGACCCCGGCCCGGGCCAGCCGGGCGTTGGCCGGCGCCAGGTCACCGGTGCAGCGACAGCTCGGGTGCCGGCGCACCAGGTCCCGCGGTGACCAGCGACGACGTCGACCGGCCGGCCGCGGCCAGCGAGCTCGGCGACCGACACGCCGATCGGCGCCGCCGATCGGGTCGACGACCACGACCGGACCCTCGGGCAGCTCGGCCCAGGCGCGCCGTCGGCGAGCCGAGGGCCAGGAGGTCGGCGGCCGACCGGTCGGGCCACCGGCGCCGTCGTCGCACCCAGCGCGACCGGCCCGGGCCCGAGCCCGAGCACGACCACGACGCGCCGTCCGCGGGTCGGCGACCACGTCGTCGGCCGTCGCGACGCGCCGGTCGAGCACCTCGACCCCGAGCCGCCGGCACTCGGCCTCGAGCCAGTCGGCGAGCTCGCCCAGGCGCTCGCGGCCCGGCCCGGCGAGCCACGGCCGCGCAGCATCCCGCCCGGCGCGGTCGCGCGCTCGACGAGGCGCACCGGGTGGCCCCGGAGCGGCGGCCACGCGGGCCGCCTCGAGGCCCGCCGGGCCCGCCGCCGACGACCAGCACCGCCGACCCGGCGGACCGGCGCCGGGCCGCCGTCGACGCCCAGTCGGGGTCCTCGGACTCGTGGCCCGACGACGGCTCGACGATGCAGCTCACGATCGGGTTGCGGGCGTCGCGCACCTGGCAGCGCTGGTTGCACAGCACGCACGGGCGGACCTGGTCGGGCGCGCCGGCGCGCCACCTTGGCGACCGAGGTCGGGGTCGGCGATCTGGGCCCGGGTCATCTCGACCGCGTCGGCCGAGCCGTCGCCGACGACCGCCTCGGCCTGGTCGGCGTCGACGATCGATCCCTGGGCGACCACCGGCGACCTCGGCGCGGGACGGCCGCGCACGGACGGCGTCGGCCAGCGGCACGGTCGAAGCCCGGCTCGGTGTGGCCGTCGGGCCGGGTCGCCGCCCACGGTGAAGATCGGGCCGCGCACGACGACCACGTAGTCGACCGCCCGGCCCGAGCTCGCGCGGCCAGCTCGACGCGCGGTCTCGGGGGTGATCCCGGCCCACGGGGCCAGCTCGTCGCACGACAGCCGCAGCCCGAGCACCCGGCCCGGACCCAGGCCCCGGCGCGGACGGCGGCCAGCACCTCGCGGGCGAAGCGCGACCGGTCGGTCGCCGTACTCGTCGTCGCGGTGGTTGGTGAGGCCGGAAAGGAACTGGCGGACCAAGCGAGAGCTGCCCGGCGTTGACCTCGACGCCGTCCAGCCCGGCCGCCACGGCCGCGGGCGGCCGCGGCCTCGAAGCCGCGACGACCAACGCGGCGATGTCGTCGTCCTCCATCTCCTGGGGGACCTCCCGGGTGACCGGTCGGCGACGCGCGACGGTGCCCACAGGGCCCGCTGGCTGTAGGCGCTCGAGCCCTGGCCGCCGGCGTGGCCGAGCGAGGCCAGCACCAGCGGCGCCGTCGCTCGTGGCAGGCGTCGGCGACCGCCTGCCAGCCCTCGGCCGCACTCGGCGACCAGCGGGGCCCGCTCGTAGGGCCAGTCCGACGGCGTGCGACCGAGGCGGTCCTCGACCACGACGGTGCCGCAGCCACCGGCCGCCCGCGCGGCGCGTAGTAGGCGACGTGGCGGTCCGACACCGCCCGGCCCCGGCCGAGGTTGGTCTCGTGCGGGCCGAAAAGGACCCGGTTGGGGGCGCGTCGGGGCCCCAGGTCCAGGGGCTCGGTGAGGCGGGGCGTGGCGGTCACCACCTCGTCACACTACGGGCCGGGGGCCCCGGGGCGGCAACCGGGGGACGGCCCCGGACCGGGCCCCGGGCCGTCAGTCGAAGGCGACCACGCCCCGGATGTTGACCCCGGCGGCCAGGTCGTCGTAGCCCGTCTGGACCTCGTCGAGGGCGTACTCCCGGGTGATCAGCTCGTCGATCTTGAGGTCGCCCTTCTCGTACAGGCGGAGCAGGTTGGGGATCTGCACCCGGGGGCTGGCCGACCCGAAGACCGTGCCCAGGATGGCCTGGTTGTACATGGCCATGTTGAACAGGCTGAGCCGGACCTCCTTTTGGAAGAAGGGGGCGATGGCCGTCACCACGATGCGGCCGTCCTTGGAGGCCAGGCCGCACGCCGGCCCCAGCAGGTCGCCGGTGAGCACACCGGGGGTGAGGATGACCACGTCGGCCATCCGGCCCTCGGTCAGCTCGGGCAGCATCAGGTTGGCCTCGATGATGCTCGAGGCCGTGTGGGTGGCCCCGATGGCCAGCGTGCTCTCGGTCTTGAAGGGCACCGGGTCGACGGCGACGATGGCCCGGGCTCCGGCGAGCCGGGCGCCCTGGATGGCGCCGCTGCCCACCCCGCCGGCGCCGATCACGACCACCACCTCGCCGGGACGGACCTTGGCCCGCTCGACAGCCGAGCCGTAGCCGGTGGCGATGCCACAGCTGATGAGGGCGGCGGCCCGGAGCGACGCGCTTTCGGAGATCTTCACCAGCGAGAACTCGTTGACCACCATCTCCTCGGCGAAGGTCCCGAGTTGGGTCATGCGGTTGACCGGCTTGCCGTCGAGGTGGTGCCGCCAGGTGCCGTCGCTGATCATCGGCCCGAGGAGGGTGAACATGCCCAGGTCGCACAGGTTCTGGCGCCCGGTGGAGCACCAGAAGCAGGTGCCGCACGACGGGATGAACGAGGCGGCCACGTGGTCGCCGACGGCCACCCGTTCGACCCCCTCGCCCACCTCGACCACCACGCCCGAGCCCTCGTGTCCACCGATGCACGGGAACATGGACTCCAGGCCCAGCAGGTCCAAGAGCTCGGGCGGGGCGGCCATGTCCCCGGTGCGCAGGTGCTCGTCGGAGTGGCACATGCCGGCGTAGGACATCTTCACCCGCACCTCGTGGGCGTGGGGCGGGTCGATGTCGACCTCCTCGACCTTCCACGGCTCGTGAAGGCCGCTGCACACTGCGGCTCGGGTCATGGCCACCTCCCCCGGGATCCGGACCGAAGGCCAGTATGGTCCCGGCCTCAGGGCCCGACAAGGCGCCCGGTCCGGGCGTCACATGCGCTCGGGCGCCTCGATGCCGAGCAGGCCGAGCCCGAGGGCCAGCACCCGGGCGGTGAGATCGGCCAGCAGCAGCCGGCTGCGCCGCGGTCTCGTCGTCGGGGGCCTGCAGCACCGGGCACGTCTCGTAGAAGGTGGTGAAGGCCGTGGCCAGGTCGAAGAGGTACGCGCACAGCCGGCTGCGGGGCTCCACGCCGCCAGGGTCGCGGCCGACGCGCGTCGGCGAAGCCGAGCAGGGCGAGGGCCAGGGCCCGCTCGGCCGGGGCTCGGTCAGCGATCGGGCGGCGCCCGGCGTCGGGCCGGCGTCGACCGTCGCCCCGGCGGAAGATGGAGCGGATCCGGGCGTGGGCGTACTGCAGGTAGGGCCCGGTGTTGCCCTCGAAGGCCAGCATGCGGTCCCAGTCGAAGACGTAGTCCCGGATCCGGTCGGTGGACAGGTCGGCGTACTTGACCGCGCCGATGCCGAGCATCCGGGCCACCGGCGGCCGCTCGGCCTCGGTCAGATCCGGGTCTCTGCTCGGCGATGGCCGCGTCGGCCCGCGGCCACCGCCTCGTCGAGCAGCTCGACCAGCTTGACCGTGTCGCCGGCGCGGGTCTGGAACATCTTGCGGTCCGGCGCCGAGCACGCTGCCGAAGGCGACGTGCGACGGCCTGCGTCGCCGGCGCGGGAGCCAGCCGGCCATGCGCGGCCACGGCGAAGCACATCGCGAAGTGCTGGGCCTGGGGCGCGCCGACCACGTAGAGGATCAGGTCGGCCCCGAGACGGCCGACCCGGTCCCGGATGGCGGCCAGGTCGGTGGCGGCGTAGCCGTAGCCCTCGTCGGACTTCTGGACGATCAGCGGCAGCGGCTCGCCCGTCCCGGTTGGTGAACCCGGGCGGGAACACGCAGCGGGCCCCGTCGCTCTCGACCAGCAGGCCCTGGGCGTCGAGGTCGGCCACCACGTCGGCGAGCATCGGGTTGTAGAAGCTCTCGCCCGACCACGTCGTCGTCGGTGCAGGAGCACGCCGAGCTTGGCGTAGACCTCGTCGAAGTAGCGCGACGCTCTCGGCGACCAGCACCCGCCACAGCCGCAGGGTCTCGGCGTCGCCCGACTGCAGCAGCACCACCCGCCGGCGGCTGCGCTCGCGGAAGCCTCGGGTCGGCGTCGAAGGAGGCGCGGGCCTGGCGGTAGAAGGTGTCGAGGTCGCCCGACCGACAGCTCGTGGGCCGCCTGCCTCCTCGCCCAGGTCGACCAGGTGCTCGATCAGCATGCCGAAGGGCGTGCCCCAGTCGCCCGACGTGGTTCTCCCGGACGACCCGGTGGCCGACGAACGTCGAGCATCCGGCACGAGGGCGTCGCCGATGATCGTGGTGCGCAGGTGGCCGACGTGCATCTCCTTGGCCACGTTGGGCGCCGAGTAGTCGACGACCACCGTGCTCGGGCTGCGGCGGCCGACGCGACCCCGAGGCGGTCGTCGGCGGCCATGGCCGAGCACCTGGCCGGCGACGAAGCCGTCGGCCAGGGTGAGGTTGATGAACCCCGGGCCCGCTGACCTCGACCGTCGCGCACACGCCGGTCGAGGTCGGCGGCGGCCACCACCGGCTCGGCCACCTCCCGGGGCGGGCGGCCCAGCGCGCTTGGCCAGCGCCAGCGCCCCGTTGGCCTGGAAGTCGGCGTGGTCCGACGCCCGCAGCACCGGGTCGGCGCCCGGCGCCACGGTCCCGAAGGCGGCCTGCAGGCGTTCCTCGAGAAGGGTCCGGGCGTCGGGCACGGGCGTCATCTTCCCAGACCGGACGGGGGTTCCGGGCCGGCGCCGGTCAGTCGCCGGGTGCCCCCATGCCCCCGTCGGTCATGCCGTAGCGGTGGAACGGCCCGAAGAATCCGTGCTCGTAGAGGCCGTAGCCGACTTGGCCGTCGTAGGTGAACCGGGCCACTTGGTCGACGATCCCGTACTGGGCCACGCCCCGGATCTCGGGCACCTGGAGGACGAGGCCCTGGACCACCGGCTCGGGACCCTGGTACATCCCGTGGCGCCAGTCGGCGTCGATCCCGTAACCGGTGCCGATCGAGACGAAGTTGGCCAGCAGGGGCTCGACCGAGATCTCGAGCCCGGCGTCGGGGAAGTGCAGGGTCGACCCGGTGAGGACCCGGGTGCCGGGCTCGAAGTGGTGGTCGTGGACCACCCGGCCGAGGTCCTCGGCCGGGCGGCCGGGGTCCGACCACACCCGCTCGGCCTGCTCGAGCGGCCGGGTGCCGTCGTCGCGCTCGTGGCAGATGAACAGGACGGCGTGGTCGTCGAACTGCATGGGGAAGTAGTTCCACATCCCGCCCAGCACGGCGCGGCCCTTGCGGATGCCGTCGCCCTCGGGCTCGCCGACCGGACGGACGCCCCAGGAGCGGTCCCGCGTCGCCCCAGCACCGCTCGGGTCGTCACGTCGAGGGTCTCGTCGCCCACCCGCAGCCACCCCTCCCAGGTGCCGGTCTGGGCCAGGCGCGGGGTGTCGAAGACCACCCGGCCGGCCGAGCGCAGGAAGTGGCGGGGCTCGGCTGCCGCGGGATCGTGCCCTCCCAGATCACGTCGAGGGCCACCGGCAGTCCCCGTCGGCCACCGAGAAGCCGCAGGCGGCGCAGGCGCTCGACGACCTCGACCGGCAGCGGGCCGACGGTCGTGTCGACCCGGTCGGCCGCGAGGGCGCGAGGCCCGCAGCACGTGCTGGATGTCACCCCGGCGCACGGCGACGAAGCCGTCGACCACGCCCAGGTTGGGGTACTGGCCGAGGCCGACGATGACGAAGTAGTCGTCGCTGCAGTGGTGGAGGTTGAAGTAGTAGCGGTCGTAGAAGTTGCGGTCGCTGGTCGCCAGGAGCCGCACGACTCGGCGACCTGGTGCACCGGGTAGTCGTCGAACGCCGACAGGCTCACCGTGGGCTCCCGGAGAGGTGGATGGCGCGTGCCGCGGTCAGCGGGGTCGGCGTCCGCTCAGTGGCAGGCGCAGCCGCCGCCGCAGCCGCCGGCCACGGGGGCCCCGCACATCCCGGCCGGCTCGGCGGCCGAGGATCCCCCGGTGGTGGCGAACACCGGCAGCAGCCGCCTGGCCCCCACGTGGCCCGCCGGGCACGAGGCCGGCTCGTCGGCGGCGGCCATGGGGCGGCGCTCCTCGTAGACGGCGTCACAGGTGCGGCAGCGGTACTCGTAGATGGGCACGGCCGCGATGCTACCGGCGCCTACGGCTGGGCGACGGCGTAGATGTCGACGCCGTTGTAGATCCCCGAGTCCTGGGGCAGGTAGGGGCCGTTCACCACCACGGCCAGCGAGCCGGTGGCGCTCGGCCCGGCGTCGCCCTCGATGGTCAGGATCTCGCCGTCCGGCCACACCTGGGCCACCACCCCGACGTGCACCGAGGTGTCGACGTCGCCAGGGCCCGGTCCCGTAGAGCACGACGTCGCCGGGGACCGGGGTGGCGTCGGCGGGCAGGACCAGACCGTTCGCCGCGGCCCAGTAGTACATGTCCCCGGTGAAGGCGTAGCTCGGGATGTCGTACCCACCCTGCTGCCAGGCCCAGGTGGCGAAGAGCGAGCACCACGCCTCGCACGGCCCGTAGGGGTTGCAGAAGTAGCCGGTGACCGGGTCGGGCTGCACCTGGGAGGCGGCGGCGGCCACGATGGCCGCCGAGCCGGGGAAGGTGCCGTTGGGCGGCGGGTTGGCGAAGCTGTAGTTCCAGCCGTCGGGGTCGAGCAGCCAGTAGCCCTTGGCCGTCGGACGTGGGCACGATCTGCGTCACCGGCGTGGCCGCCGGGCCGTCGGCCAGCGAGCCCGTAGACCGCGGCGTCGCCGAACGTGAAGACCGCCGCCGTCCGATCCCACCAGCCAGTAGCCGTGCCGGTCCGAGGCGGCCAGCGACGACGACGAGGCGTTGAGCGACTGGCCGCCCAGTCGAGCCGTAGAAGCGGGCGTCACCGAAGGCGAAGATGCCGCCGTCGCCCGCCACCAGCCAGTATCCGCTCGCCGTCGGCGGTCGGCGGCCATCGACACCACGGTGGCCTGCGAGGGCGAGGTCCCCGGTCGAGCCGTAGAAGCGGGCGTCGCCGAAGGCGAACATGCCGCCGTCGGCGGCCACCAGCCAGTAGCCCACCCCCGTCGGGGGTGGCCGCCATGCCGACGATCGGCAGGTTCAGGTGCGATGCCGCCCATCGAGCCGTAGAAGCCGGCGTCGCCGAAGGCGAAGATGCCGCCGTCGAGCGGCCACCAGCCAGTAGCCCGCGCCCGTCGGGGGTGGCCGCCATGCCCACGACCGGCCCCTGCAGGGTGAGGTTGCCCACCGAGCCGTAGAAGCGGGCGTCCCGGAGGTGTAGACGCCGCCGTCGGCCCCGGCCAGCCACAGTCCGTTGCCGTCGGGGGTGGCGAGCCAGTCGACACGATCACGGCGGAGTTGAGCGGCGCAGGTGGTGGACCGGCGAGACGCCGTCCGGGGCGTCGCCGAAGGGAACACCCCGCCCCCGGGTAGACGCCGGGGCCGTTCCACGGCGGCGCGCGGTGCCTGACGGTGCGGCGGCCCGCGACCGCCCCGGCGGGGGCGGCCGGGCCGACCGGCGGACGACGACCGACCAGGCGCGCAGCACCACCCCGGCCACGGCCCGGCACCGCGGGCCGCCTCATGGACGACCCAGCGCCATGGCGAGAGATTCGTGCAGAGCCGGCCGGCCGGCGCCGGATGTCGCCGCACGACGGCCGCGGCCCAGTGCCCGGCACGGGCGGCGCGCGCCGGGGGCCGGCCGCGGCAGAATGGCGGCATGGCACCGACTCCGGCACCGCACCCCGACTCGCTTCGGCGCCCGGTCGACCCTGGCGCGTCGGCGACCGGCGCTCGAGATCTTCCGCCTCGAGCCCCGGCGCTCGCGGCCTTCGACGTCGCCCGGCTGCCCTACTCGCATCAAGGTGCTCCTCGAGAACCTGCTGCGCCACGAGGACGGCGCTGCAGGTCACGCGCCGCCGACATCGAGGCGGTGGCCGGCTGGGCCGCAGCCGCCGGCGCCCACGGCGCCAGCGCCGGCGACGACGCCCGAGATCGCCTTCACCCCCGAGCGCGTCCTCATGCAGGACTTCACCGGCGTGCCGGCGGTGGTCGACCTCGCCGCCATGCGCGACGCCCTCGCCGCGCTGGGCGGCGACCCGCGCGCGATCAACCCGCTGGTGCCGGTCGAGCTCGTCATCGACCACTCGGTGATCGCCGAGCGCTCCGGGACGCCCGCGCGCCTTCGCCGACAACGTCGACGTCGAGTACCGAGCGCAACATCGAGCGCTACCAGCTCCTGCGCTGGGCCCAGGGCGCGTTCGACGGGCTTCCGGGTCGTGCCGCCGGGCACCGGCATCTGCCACCAGGTCAACCTCGAGTACCTGTCGCGGGTCGTGTTCGCCACCGACGACGGCCGGGCCTTCCCCGACACGCTGGTCGGCACCGACTCGCACACCACCATGGTCAACGGGCTCGGCGTGCTCGGCTGGGGCGTCGGGCGGCATCGAGGCCGAGGCGGCCATGCTCGGCCAGCCCCTCACGATGCTGCGTGCCGCCGGTGGTCGGCCTCCGCCTCGTCGGGCGAGCTGCCCGAGGGCGACCACGGCCACCGACCTGGTGCTCACCATCGCCGAGCTGCTGCGCCGCCACGGCGTGGTCGGCAAGTTCGTCGAGGTGCTCGGGCCCGGGCTGGCCGACGCTCCCGCTCGAGAACCGGGCCACCATCGGCAACATGTCGCCCGAGTACGGGGCGACCTGCGCGATCTTCCCCATCGACGAGGTCACCCTCGACTACCTGCGCTTCACCGGGCGCGACGAGGACCACGTGGCCCTGGTCGAGGCCTACGCCAAGGAGCAGGGCCTCTGGCACGAGCCCGACGGCGACGAGCCGGTCTTCTCCGAGAACGTCGAGCTCGACCTCGCGACGGTGGTGCCCGAGCCTGGCCGGCCCGTCGCGCCCCCAGGACCGCGTGCCGCTCGCCGGCGCCGGGCGCGGCCTTCCGCGCGGCGCCGCTCGGGCCGGCGACGCCCGGCGGAGCGCCGCCGCCGGCGACGGGCGGCGCCACGAGGCTCGCGCGACGGCGACGTCGTCATCGCCGCCATCACCAGCTGCACCAACACCTCCAACCCCCAGGTGATGGTGGCCGCCGGGCTGCTGGCCCAGAAGGCGGTCGAGCGGGGGCTGCGGCCAAGCCGTGGGTGAAGACGTCGCTCGCCCCGGGCTCGCGGGTGGTCATGGACTACCTCGAGCGCGCCGGGCTGCTCGAGCCGCTCGAGGGCTCGGCTTCGACCTGGTCGGCTTCGGCTGCACGACGTGCATCGGCAACTCCGGCCCGCTGCTCGCCGGGCGTGTCCGAGGCCGTCGCGAGCCGGCGACCTGTCGGTCGGCGTCGGTGCTCTCGGGCAACCGCAACTTCGAGGGCCGGATCCACCCCGACGTGCGGCATGAACTACCTGGCCTCACCGCCGCTGGTCGTGGCCTACGCCCTGGCCGGCACCATGGACATCGACCTCACCACCGAGCCCGCTCGGCACCGACGCCGACGGCACGCGCGGTGTACCTGCGCGACCTGTGGCCGACCGACGCCGAGGTGGCCGAGGCGGTCCGCGCGGCGCTCACGCTCGGAGCAGTTCCGCGAGCCGCTACGCCTCGGTCTTCGACGGCGACGAGCGCTGGCAGGCCGTCGCGGTCGCCGGCGGCGAGACCTTCGCCTGGGACGACGCGTCCACCTACGTGCTCGAGCCGCCGTTCTTCGAGGGCTCGGCGCCGATCCCGCGACCCGGTGCAGCGACATCCACGGCGCGCGCGTGCTGGCCGTGCTCGGCGACTGCGTGACCACCGACCACATCTCCCCGGCCGGGTCGATCCGGCCCGACTCGCCGGCGGGCCGCTACCTGACCGAGCACGGGGTCGAGCCGCGCGGACTTCAACTCCTACGGCGCGCGCCGGGGCAACCACGAGGTCATGATGCGCGGCACGTTCGCCAACGTCCGGCTGCGCAACCTGCTCGCGCCCGGGCACCGAGGGCGGCGTCACGCGGCACCTGCCCGACGGCGAGCAGATGACGATCTACGACGCGGCCGATGCGCTACCAGGCCGAGGGCGTCCCGCTCGTCGTCCTGGCCGGCAAGGAGTACGGGTCGGGGTCGAGCCGCGACTGGGCGGCCAAGGGCACGCTGCTGCTCGGCGTGCGCGCCGTGATCGCCGAGAGCTACGAGCGGATCCACCGCTCCAACCTGGTCGGCATGGGCGTCGCTGCCCGCTGCAGTTCCCGCCGGGCGAGTCGGCTCGCGTCGCTCGGGCTCGACCGGCGAGGAGGCGCTTCGACGTCGTCGGGCCTCGAGGCGCTCAACGGCGGCGAGGTCCCCAAGGAGGTCGCCGGTGCGCGCGCGGCGACGACGGCGCGGTCGCGCGAGTTCGACGGCCCGGGTGCGCATCGACACCCCGATGGAGGCCGAGTACTACCGCCACGGCGGGCATCCTGCACTACGTGCTGCGCCCGCTCGCCGGCGATCCGCCGCCTCGAGGCGCCGCGCGGCGGCCGCTAGGCGGTGGCGATGACCCGGAACGCCTCGGCGAGCCGGCCCTTCGGGCAGCCCGGCGCTCGTCGGCGATCGATCCCGCCCCACTCGCGCAGCATCGCGTCGATGTCGCGCGCCGTCGCCGACCTGGCTCTTGTGGCACTTGCAGCGCCTCGACCTTGCGTGTCGATCGTCGCGGTCGTGTCGACGACGATGTTGGGCTCGGTGCCCGCACGATCCAGAGCTCGGGCGACGGTGTGCGGCTCGAGGCCCTCGTCGTCGCGAGCGCGGGGAAGGCGTGGGGGTTGCGGGCGTCGGGGTAGACGGCGCGCACGCGCGGCCTCGCCCGCCGCGAGGTGGTCGGGGTGGCTGGCGTAGATCCGGTCCTAGTTCCGCTCGGGCGACTGGGTGAGCACCCGTTGGGGCCGGACGCGGCGGATCACCCGGGTGAGGTCGCGGCGCAGCGTCGAGCGTGCGGCTCGACCCGGCCGTCGGGGTAGCCGAGGAAGGTGACGTCGTGCACGCCCGACCGCGGCCGCCGCGGCCCGCTGCTCGTCCTCGGCGGAGCTTCGGCGCAGCTCCTCGCGCGGCATGACCGAGCGGTCGCCCGCCGGCGTCGCCGTCGGTGACGATGCAGTAGGTCACCTCGACGCCCGGCGACGGTGAGCGTGGCGATCGTGCCCGGCCATCCCGAAGTCGACGTCGTCGGGGTGGGCGCGTCGATCGACGAGCACCCGGCTGACCCCGTCGCCGGGCGCCCAGCGCGGGCGACTCGGGCGGCGGGCCTGTCGGTCACGGCGACCGGCGGCCCGGGCGGCCGGCTCAGAGGACGCCCTCGTCGCGGGGTCGGGCGCCAGGCCGCGAGGTCGGCCAGGCGCGGGGTCGTTCGAGAACACCTCGACGATCGGGCAGCCGCGAGCCCGAGCCGCTTGCATCGATGACCTCGGCCTCGACGCACCTGGTTCCACAGCAGCCAGGGTGACCACGACGCCCGCCTCGCCGGCCCGCGCCGTGCGGCCCGAGCGGTGCAGGTAGGCCTTGTGGTCCTCGGGCGGGTCGTAGTGGACGACGACGTCGACGGCGTCGATGTCGAGCCCGCGGGCGGCGACGTCGGTGGCCACGAGCACCGGGAGCTTGCCGGCGGTGAAGTCGGCGAGGGCCCGCTCGCGGCTGGGACTGGCGGAGGTCGCCGTGGATGGCGCCGGCGCCGGACGCCCTCCTTGCCGAGGTGCTCGACGAGGCGGTCGGCGCCGCGCTTGGTCCGGACGAAGACGAGCGACCTTGTCGTTCGCCCGGCAGATGGCCGCGGCGACCTTGACCTTGTCCATCTGGTGGACCTGGAAGAAGCGGTGCTCCATCGCGGTCACGGTCTGCGTCGGGCTCGAGGCCACCTCGTGGAACGACCGGGTCGGTCAGGTAGCGGCTGGACGAGCCGGTCGACGGCGCCGTCGAGGGTGGCGGAGAACAGCAGCGTCTGGTGCGGGCTGCTCGACGCCGGCGCAGCACCCACTCGACCTGGGGCATGAAGCCCATGTCGGCCATCCGGTCGGCCTCGTCGAGGACGAGCACCTCGAGGTCGGCGACCGAGAGCTCGCCCCGGTCGCCGAGGTCGATCAGCCGGCCCGGCGTGGCGATGATCGACGTCGACGCCCTTGCGGAGCTTGCGTGACCTGGCGCTCGATGTCGGCGCCGCCGTAGACGGCGACGATGCGCAGCCCGATGCCGCTCGGCCAGCGGGGCGAGCACCTCGTGCACCTGGACGGCGAGCTCCCGGGTCGGCAGGAGCACGAGCGCCCGCGGCCGGCGGGGTGGCCCGGCGGGCGACGCGCGCCGTCGGCGCCCGCAGCCCGCGGCGAGCCGCTGGAGCAGGGGGAGGCCGAAGGCGAGGGTCTTGCCCGACCCGGTCTTCGCCTTGCCGCAGACGTCACGGCCCGCGAGCGCGTCGGCGATGGTCAGCGCCTGGATCGGGAAGGCGGTCGTGATGCCCTGGTCGGCGAGGGCCTTGCACAGCGTCTCGGCCACCCCCAGGGACTCGAAGGTCAGCGCCGTCGAGTACGGGCTCCGGACGGCATCGGCACTTGCAGGCACCTCGAGGGCCTCTGTCATCTTCACACTCAGTTCGGGGGTCTCGTTGGGCCCTGCTGACTGAGGTGTCGAGGGCCCGCGCCGCCGGGTCAGGTGCTGGGGCTCCGAACGGCGGCTCAGCGGCGAAGGCCACGTGCGCAGACCCCGGCGCACGCAGCGCCACGACCGCACCGGCGTAGCGGGCCGCCCGGTCGCGGCCCCGGCGGCCGGCACGTGCGCAGGCAGCTCGGCGGCGCAAGCTGCGCCATCGTCGGCCAGGACGCCCAGGAGGAGCACGATGGCCAGACTCGACGCCGGCGACAAGGCGCCCGCGTTCACGCTCCCCGACGCGGACGGGAAGGTGGTCGCGCTCAAGGACTTCGCCGGCGCGCAAGGTCGTCGTCTACTTCTACCCGGCCGACGACACGCCGGGGTGCACCAAGGAGGCGTGCCAGTTCAACGACAACCTGCGCGCCTTCAGCCGGGCCGAGGTCGCCGTACTCGGCATCTCGCCCGACGGGGCGGAGAAGCACGCGAAGTTCCGCGACCAAGTACGGGCTCACGTTCCCGCTCCTCTCGGACCCGACCCACGCGGTGATGGAGAAGTACGGCGCGTGGGGCGAGAAGACGCTCTACGGCAAGAAGACGGTGGGCGTGATCCGCTCGACGTTCCTCATCGGCGGACGGGAAGATCGCCGGGCCTGGTACTCCGTCAAGGCCGACGGCCACGCCGACAAGGTGCTCGAGGAGCTGGACGAAGGCTGAACGCCAGGAGGGGCGGGCCGTGGGCCCGCCCCTCCGAGGCGATCTCCGGCCCGGGCGTCAGGCGCCCGGGGGCCGGGTCACTGCACCTTGAGGATCTGCTTCACCGACTGGGCCACGATCTTGGTCGGCAGCGGCTGGAAGTTCACCTGGGCCAGGTAGGTCGGCGAGTTCCCGTACTTGGCGTTGATGGACCACTCGAGGAACGACCGGATGGCCTTGGCCTGGGTCGAGCTCGTCTGGCTGGTCGACACGATGGCGTACTCGTAGTTGACGATCGGGTAACCGTCCTTGGCCTTGCCGTAGATGAGCGAGATCGTCCCGTTGGCCGGCGTGGCCTTGACGAAGGCCGCCGCCTCAGAGGCCACGGCCGCCTGGGTCGGGAGCTCGTAGCTGCCCGAGGCGTTCTGCAGCTGGGCGTACCCGAGAGAGGCCGGCAGGGCCTGGGTCTCGTAGCTGATCCCGACGTAGGCGACGCAGCCCGGCGTGGCCTTGCAGCCCGTCACCATGCCCGAGTTCCCCTGCTCGCCGAGGGCGCCGGGGGCGTTGGGCCACTGGACCGTCGTGCCGTAGGAGACGGTCGAGCCCCAGCCGCTGGCGTCGGACTTGGACAGGAACTGGGTGAAGAGGAAAGTGTCACCCGAGCCGTCGGAGCGGTGCAGGGTCACGATCGGCGTGCTGGGCAGCGTCACGCCCGGGTTGGCCGAGGCGATCTGGGCGTCGTTCCAGGTGGTGATCTTGCCCTGGTAGATCGCCGAAAGCACCTTGCCCGACAGCTTCAGGTGGGTGGTCGAGAGGCCGGGCACGTTGTAGGTCACGATCTGCGACGAGATGGCCAGCGGATGTTGAGCAGGTGCGGGTCCGCCGTGACCTGCGACGGCGACAGGTAGGCGTCGGAGGCGCCGATGTCGACGGTGCCGTTGGTCGCGTCGGCGATGCCCGTCCCCGAGCCGGTGCCGGCCGTGGTGATGGACACCTGGGGGTACTGCTGGTTGTAGCCGGCCGCCCACAGGTTGAAGAGCGGGTAGAGCAGGGTGCTCCCGGTCTCGGACAGCTTGGTCGACGGCGGGGTCTCGACGCCGCTCTTGGGGAGCTTGACCGCTCCGGCCGCCGTGGCCATCGACGTGATGGCGATGGTCGTGGCCACGGCCACGGCGGGAAGCACCCGGCCCGCTCGCAGGATCCGACTAGCAGATGCTCTCTCTCTCTCGGTCGTGCCATCCCGGGTTGCCCCTCGGCAACCGGTGGCCCCGACGGTCCCTCGCAGGACCGCCGTCCGGCGTTTCACGTCGGTAACGAGACCGTAACGAGGGCAGATAATCGCCAGACGAACCCCGCGTGACTTCCGGATGGAATGTTCGCGAACGGGTCAGGAATCCTGGGAGGCGCCGGTGTCAGTGCTGGTGAGCCGGGCACCACCACGTCGTCCGGCCGCCGACCACGCTGCGCCGGAGCTCGGCCCCGTCACGCGGGCAGCGACCGCCCGGCCGGCGGTGGTCCATCAGGTCACCGGTGTGCGAGCCGCCCCGGGCGGCCAGGTCGGGCAGGGTCGTCCGGACCCGGCGGTGAAGCCGGCGGAGCTCGGCCTCGTCGAGCGACCCCGAGGGCCGCAACGGCGACAGCCCGGCCCGCCACAGGATCTCGTCGGCCAGCAGGTTGCCGATGCCGGCCAAGCCGGGACTGGTCGAGGAGCCGGGCCTTGAGCGGCGGTCCGCCGCCGGGCTGCGGGCGGCCAGGGCGGTCCGCAGTTGTGACGGGGTGACGGTCAGGGCGTCGGGCCCGAGCGCCGCCTCGTCGGGCGCCAGCACCACCCGTGCGAGGCGCCGGGGGTCGTGGAGGGCCAGGGTCCCGCCGTCGGCGAAGTGCACCCCGAAGCGGACCCAGCGCTCGTCGTGGCCCGGCGAGTAGACGAGCCGGTCGATGGCGGCCAGGCCGTCCACCACCAGCGTCCCGGTCATGCCGAAGCGGATCCCGAGGTCGTGGTGCCCGGTCGCCAGCACGAGGAGCTTCCCCCGCCGCCGGGTGGCGAGGAAGCGCCGGCCCACGAGGCGGACTCGATGGACTCGGCGGTGGCCGGGGGGCCAGGCAGTGGGGGTCGTCCACGCCGACCGCCTCGATGTCCCGGTCCAGCGCTCGGCCTCCGCCGCCCGGCGGTAGCGCTCGACCTCGAGCAGTTCGGGCATGGGCCGACCGTACCCGTCGGCCCCCCGGTCGGTCCGGGACGTCCGTCGCCGGGTATGGAGAGGGCGTCCCCCGTGCCACCCGAAAAACTCCACTGGGCCCACCTCTACGACGAGGTCGTGACGTCCGGACTGTGCACCGGCTGTGCCGCCTGCGTCGTCGTGTGCCCCCACCCGGTCCTGAACTACAACGACAACGACGGCGTCTACAAGCCGTTCCACGTGGACGAGGAGGGCGGTCCCGCCGACTGCACCCACGGGGCCAAGGGCTGCACCCTGTGCACCCGGGCCTGTCCGCGCTTCGGGACTCGGGAGACCGAGATCGACACGCACCTCTTCGGCCGGGAGCGGACCGAGGACGAGGTGGCCGGCATCGATCGACATCGTGCTGGCCCGGGCGACCGATCCCGACGTGAAGAAGGTCGGCCAGGACGGCGGCCTGGTGTCGGCCCTGCTCATCTGGGTGCGGCCGTCTTCCCACACCACCATGCTGGCGACCTTGTCGGTGCCCTGGATGTGCGAAATATCGAAGCACTCGATCCGCTTCGGGGCTTTCTCCAGACTGAGAGCGTCGCGCAGGGCTTCCTGGATCGCCGTGGAGGAAGGTTTCATCACGCGGAAACGTTGACTCGAAACTGTGGCGTGCGTTGGATTCGACTAACGCCAGCATGGCCTTCTTCTGCCCGCGCTGGGGCGTGTGAATCTCCACTTTGCGGCCACGCTTTTCGGTGAGGTACTATCCTCCAGAACCGGCGCGTCCTCGAACTCCACCGGCACGTGAATGAACGCCGGTATGTAGGGGTCGTTCAGATACACCTGCTTCAGAAGTGAGGCGAAGAATTCCGGCGGGTCGAATGCCTCTGGTCTTCCCAGAAAAACTCCCGCCGATCGACAATGTGGCCGCGGCGCAGATGGAACAGGTTCACCGCGACCAAAGGCGGCTCGGCGTAGTAGGCGAAGATGTCGATGTCGTCGCCCTGCTGAATCCATCTTTTGCGTCGCGGCGCGACGGATCGAGCACCAGAAACTTGATCGATTCCGGGAGCACGAACGCGCAGATCGCGGCGATGACGAGCGGCAGGATGCCGCCGATCCAGAATATGATCTGCCAGCCGTGGGTGGCGACCAGATTGTTGGCGACCATGGGTGGGAATACGCCGCCGAGTGTGGTGCCGATGAACATCAGGATGATGAACGTCGCGCGCACGCGACGCGGCGCCATTTCGGCATTGAGCGCGATCGTGTTGGCGACGACGCCGCCGATGCCGAACCCGGTCAGGAAGCGCGACCAGGTCAGATACCAGGGCGAATCCGCGAAGGCGACGACGACGGTGAACAATCCGAAGGTCACGAGCGAAAGAATGATTGCCGGTTTGCGGCCAAAACGGTCGCCGATCCAGCCGAACAGCGGCGCACCAAACAATACGCCGAAATTAGTGGCGCTGAACGCGTAGGTGAGCTCAGCCGGCGAGGCGAGATGCCATTCGCGCACGAAAAACGGACCCGCCGCGGGCAGCGCTGAGATATCGTAGCCGTCGATGAGGGTGACGAAAAAACAGGTAATGACGAGCATCCAGTTGAAGCTCGTGATCTGCTGGTCGTCGACCAGCCGTTCGACGTCGATCGTGCGTCCTTGAGCCATTGTCCAGCCTTGCGATTCTTCTTTAGGTGCGCAGGCCATAGCACCCGCGCGAGCAGCGCGCCAATCCGTTCGGTACGGTACAATCCTATCTATCGCCGGATCGGCGGTCGATAACTCGGAGGCGGCGGGAAAGGCGTGTACCACTGATTGGGAACGCAGGATGCGCCGTTGCCCCTCGCGGTTGCGAGACATTGGTTGAACGACGTGAACCCGCAGTTCAGTGTGCCGGAGCTGATGCCGCCGTATTGGACGCACCACGGATAGATCACCATGGCGGCGCCCGGGCGAACGTCCATCGCGAGCGCCATCATGACCGCGCCGACAACACCCAGCAGACGCAGTGTCAGCATGATCGGCCCTCCTTCGAGTGGGCAGACAAAGTGACGCTACGCGCCCAACCGTAAAGTGACAATGGCCTCAAGCTGCGGGATGCAACCGTGGCATGCCCACCCTCGTGGGCAATTTCAGCTGTTCAGGTGGAAGCGCTCGTGTACGGTGACGTGAAAGACCGAACGGAACCCGGGAGGACCTCGCGTGGCGCACTCACTCGCGCAATGTCGTGGAAGCGACCAACGATGGCTGACGGTGTGCGTCGGCGTCGTCGTGATCTGGCTGGCCGTACTCCTGGCGCCGGTGATCGCTCACGCGCAGTCCGAGTATCCGGATCATCCGGTGCGCATCCTTGTTCCTTATGGCCCGGGTGGCGTTGCCGACGTGACCACCCGCATCATTGCCCAGCGCCTGAGTGAACGGCTCGGTCAGCAATTCGTGGTGGAGAACCGGCCGGGCGCCGGCGGGATCGTGGCGGCGCAAGCGGGCATATCCGCCCCGCCAGATGGCTACACGCTCTCGCTGACGGGCAACTACAACGCCATCAGCATGTCGCTGTTCAAGTCGCTGCCCTACGACATTCTGCGCGATTTCACCCAGATCTCGAGCCTAGCCTATTTTGACATGATGATTGCCACACGCGCCAACTCGCCGCTCAACAACGTCAAGGACATCATCTCGGCGGTGCACACCAACCCGAAGGGCTTCAATTTCGGCTCGGTCGCGCCTGGGAGCACGCAAAATCTCGCCGTCGAGTTGTTCAAGCTTGCCGCCGGCCTCGATGCCTCGGTGGTGATTTACCGCACCACGCCGGAGCTGATGGCCGGCGTGCTGCGCGGCGATGTCGACGTGCAGTTCGACTTCTATGCGGCGCTGCAGGGCGCGATCCGCGATCGCGAGATCAAGGTGCTGGCCACCGGCGGCCCCGAGCGCATGCCCTGGCTGCCCGACGTGCCAACCGTCGCGGAGAGCGGGGTTCCGGGCTATGAGGTGACGAGTTGGAACGGTCTTTCCGGACCGGCCGGGCTGCCGGAACCTATCGTCATGCGCCTCAACCATGAGATCAACCAGGTTTTGCAGGAGCCCGAGGTGCAGGCGAAGGCGCGTGGATTCGGCATCCTGGTGCGCGGCTCGACGCCGCAGGAGATGCAGGCCCGCCTGCAGGCGGACGTCGCCAAGTGGGCGACGGTCATCGACAAAACCGGCCTGGCGAAGCAATAACACTCGCCCATGAAACCGGCGCCATTCGATTACGTCCGACCGGCATCGATCGATGAGGCTTGCGCGGCGCTCGCCGCAGACGAGAGCATTGTGATCGCCGGCGGCCAGACTTTGATCCCGATGCTCGCCATGCGGCTCGCCCGTCCGGCGCGGCTTGTCGATATTGCGCGCATTCCTGGGCTCGCGGGCATCCGGGAAGAAACAGACGCGGTTGTGATCGGGGCGACGACGCGCCAGGTCGAGGCTGAGCGCAGCGCCATGATTGCCAGCCGCGTGCCGCTGCTGGCGCGGGCGCTGCCGTTCGTCGGTCATGCGCCGACGCGCAATCGCGGCACGCTGGGCGGCTCGGTCGCGAATGCCGACCCGGCCGCGGAAATCCCGCTGGTGCTGGTCACGCTCGGAGGCAGTGTCGTGGTTCGTGATGGCGGGAAGACGCAAGAGATCGCCGCGCAGGACTTTGCGCTTGGTCCGATGATGACCGCGCTCGCGAGCGGCGGACTCGTCATGGCGCTGCGGTTCCCGTGCTGGACAGGCGGCCGCATCGGTGTCGGATTTCATGAGGTCAGCACACGGGCCAGCGACTTTGCCTTCGCGGCAGCCGCCGCCCAGGTCGCGCTTGATGCCGCCGGCCGGTGCACGAAATGCGCGATCGGAATTGGTGCGGCGACGCCGCGGCCGGTGCGGCTCGATGAGGTCGCGAAGATGCTGATCGGCTCAACCCTGGACGATACTGACATTGGCGCCGCGGTGGCGGACGCCGTCGCTGAGCTCGAAATCATGGTCGACAGCCATGCATCGCCGGACTACCGCCGCCGCGCCGCCAAGGCGCTCGCCGTGCGGGCGCTGACGGATGCGCGCGATGCAGCACGAGGCGGGCCCGCATGAAGGTGGAACTCAACGTCAACGGCGCGCGTGCATCCGTCGAGGTTGAGCCGCGCACGACGCTGGTTGATTGCTTGCGCGACAATCTCGGTCTGACCGGAACGCATGCCGGGTGCGAGCATGGCATTTGCGGTGCCTGCACCGTGCTGCTCGAGGGCGAGCCGGTGCGGGCGTGTTTGATGTTGGCAGTCCAGGCGGATGGCTACGCGATCACCACCATCGAGGCGGTGGCGCCAGCGCCGGGTGAGCTGAGCATCGTGCAGGATGCGTTCTGCGAGACGCACGGCCTGCAATGTGGGTTCTGTACGCCCGGGATGATTCTGACCGCCGAGGCGCTGCTGCGGCGAATTCCGAACCCGACCCGGGCCGATATCGTCAGCGCGATCTCCGCCAACATTTGCCGCTGCACCGGCTACGGCCAGATTGTTGAAGCGATCGCACTTGCCGCCGACGCGGCTCGCCGGCTCCAACGTGCCGCGCCAGGCAGTGTCGGGAGAGCCCGCATGAGCGCGCCAATGCATTTCCAATTCGTCGACACGCCGCGGCGCGTGCGTGAGGATCGGCGCTTTGTCGCCGGCCACGGACGATTTGTTGCTGATGTCCGGCTTCCCGGGATGGTGCATGTAGCGCTGGTGCCGTCACAGCATCCCGCCGCACGGATTGTCGATATTGATGCTGCGGCCGCGTTGGCGATGCCGGGTGTGCATGCGGTGGTCACCGGTGCGGAGCTCGCCGCCGCGGTCGATCCGATGATGAACGGGCTCGATACGCCCAACGTGCGGCGCTTTCCGCTGGCGGTCGGGCAGGTGCGCTACAACGGCGAATGGGTGGCAGCGGTGGCGGCGGACAGCCGCGCGGCAGCCGAGGACGCGGCCGAGCTCATCGCGGTGAGTTACGACGCGCTTCCCTTCGTGCTCGACGCCGAGGCGGCGCTGAAGCCTGACAGTGTGCCGGTGCATCCGGATCACGGATCCAATGTGTTGCTCGACCGCACGTTCGTGTGGGGCGATGTGGCCGAACACTTTGCACAAAGCCCGCACCAGCTCGCTTTTCGCGTGACGTGGGGCCGCAACTCCACGGTTCCGGTCGAGACGTTCGGTGTTGTTGTCGCCTGGGACCCCTGGAGCGAAATCCTGGATGTCTGGGCCTCGATCCAGATGCCCAAATATGCCGATCAGATCGCACGGGCGTTGCGACTGCCGGCCAACGCGGTGCGAGTTCACTACGACGTCGATGTGGGCGGCAGCTACGGGGTCAAGCGCGGCATCAAACACACGGTGCTCGCCGGCTATCTGGCGCGACGGCTGAACCGGCCGGTGCGGCTGATCGAGGATCGGCTCGAGAATATGCGGGCCGGCGACGCGCATGGTCCCGATCGCATTTTCGACGTGACGGTGGCGTTCGACCACGATGGCATCATCAACTCCATGAAGATGCGCGCGCTCGACAATGTCGGCGCCTATGCGGGGCGTGCGCCGTTCCAACTCGGCAAGCCGGTCGGCGCGATCGTCGGTCCATACCGCATCAAGAGCGTCGAATATCGCGCCGTCTCAGTCACCAGCAACAAGGCTGCCCAGGAAGCGGTGCGCGGGTTTGGCCAGGCGCCGACCAACTATGCGATCGAATCGGCGATCGATCGCGTCGCCACGGCCCTCGGGTTGGAGCGCATCGAGGTGCGCCGACGCAATTTCATCCGCAAGGATGAGTTTCCGTATCTGATCCCGAGCGGCACGCGCTACGACAGCGGCGATTATCACACGGTGGTGGACAAGGTCCTGGCGCACGTGGACTGGCCCGCGCTGCAGCAACAGCGCGAGCAACTGCGTGCGCAAGGTCTATTGGCTGGGATCGGGATCTCAGCTTGTTTGGAACCGAGCGGCGGCAATTCCTCGTTCGAGCCGCTGCTCAACCCGAAGAACACGACCAGCACCTGGATGGAATCCAGTCGCATCAATGTCGATGCACTGGGTTACGTGACGGCGACCATACACACGACATCCTCCGGCCAGGGGCACGAGACGCTCGCCGCAACGGTGATCGGCGAAGTGTTGCAGATCGATCCGGATCGCATCCGCATTGTGCGCCCGGATTCGCTCGCGAGCCTGCCCGGCAACTCGCCAGTCGGGAGCCGCATGGCGATCATGCTGGGCGGCGCCGCGTTTCACGCGGCCGAGAAGCTCAAGCACAAGCTGATCCGCATTGCGGCGCATCAATTCGGTTGTGCCGAGGCTGACGTAGATTACGCGAGTGGAGCGATCAAGCAGCGGGGTGGACCGGGCCAGCTTTCCTGGATCGACCTTGTCACCATCGCGCATCGCAACTTCCATCTGCTGCCGCCGGACATGGAACCAGGGCTTGAGACCACGCACGTGATGCAGGTTCCGACAGGGCAGGCCCTGCCGACGCCGGACGGGCGGGTGCAGATGTATCCGTGCCATTCGTTCGAGTTTCACGTTGTGCTGGTTGCGATCGATCCGGATCTCGGCAAGCCGGAGTTTCGCCGCTACGTGATCGGCCATGACTGCGGCACGGTGATCAATCCGGCCATCGTTAAAGGCATGACACTCGGTGGGATTGCGCATGGCATCGGGGCAGCGCTGCTCGAGGAATTCGTTTATGACGACCAAGGCCAGATGATCAGTCAGAGCTTCATGGATTACGTGCTGCCCTCTGCTCACGAAATTCCCGAGGTCGAGATCGTGCATCATTGCACGCCCTCGCCGTTCACCGTGCTCGGCCAGAAAGGCTCCGGCGAGTCGGGCTATCTCGGGGCGCCGGCCGCAGTGGCGAGCGCCATCAATGATGCGCTGGCGCCGCTCGGCATCGTCATGAGCAAGCTGCCGATCCGCATCCCTGAGCTGAGCGACGCCATCGCGGCCGCGCGCGCATCCAAACAGAAAGAGACCGCATGATCATCGATTGTCATTCGCATCTCGTGCCGGCGAGTTTGCTCGAGGCCGTGCGCAAAGAGGCGGGCAAGTTTCCGTCGTTGCGTCTGATCGAAGAGGGCAAGAGCGTCGGTTTCTCATTCGCCGGCGGCAAGCCGACCCGGCCGGTGGCAAAGCCCCTGGTCGACGTCAAGGCGCGCCTGGCCTGGATGGAAGAGCAACATATCGACCGCCAGGTGGTCGGGGGCTGGCTCGATATGTTCGGCTATGAATTGCCGGCCGCCGAAGGGGAGCGCTGGTCGCGGCTGGCGAACGAGCACCTCAAGGCGCTCACCGATCGCGAACCACGCCTGATCCCGCTCGCAACCGTACCGCTGCAGGACGGCGCCCGCGCCGCCGAGGTACTGCGCGCGGCGCATGCCGCCGGATTTCGCGGCGCCATGATCGGCACGCAGCCCAAAGGCGTTGGCGGCGTACTTGATGATCCCTCGCTCGATCCGTTCTGGCAGGCGGCCGACGACCTCGGGTCGATCTTGTTCATCCATCCGGTGTTCGAGAGCGGGGACGCGCGCGTGCATGACTATGGCATGGCCAATGCGGTCGGCCGCATCACCGATACGCTGATCGCGGTGAGCCGCATCATCTTCTCCGGCCACATCCTGCGCTACAGCAACGCGCGCATTATCATCGGCATCGGCGGCGCGGCATTGCCGTATGTGATCGGGCGCCTGCGCCGCAACTACCAGGTCGATCACGAGAGGCTCAAGGATCCGGATGCGGGTCTCGCGGCGCTCTACTACGATACGCTGGTGCACGATGTGCGCGCCTTGCGGTTGCTCGCCGAGGTCGTCGGCACAGACCGCATCATGCTCGGCTCCGATGCACCGTTTCCCATCGGCGACCTGGCGCCGCGCAAGATCGTGGCGGCGGCCGGATTTTCGGCCGAGGACACGGAATCGATCTACGGCGGGCTGGCAGAGAGGTTGTTCCTGCAATGACCCGGGACGAGGCACGAAACATCGACGGTGCGCGGCCGGTGGCAAGGCCGGCGCGCGGCTACCGTGATCTACATGAGCATCTCGAGGCGCTACGCGAGCGCGACCTTCTGCTCACCATCGACCGGCCGATCGACAAGGACGCCGAACTGCATCCGCTGGTGCGCTGGCAGTTCGTCGGCGGCATGGATGAAGCGGAGCGCAAGGCCTTCCTGTTCACCAACGTGACCGACGGCCGCGGCCGCAAATTCGATATCCCCGTCGTGGTCGGGGCGATCGCGGCGAACCGGGCGATCTACAGCGTCGGCATGGATGCGGCGGTCGAGAACATCCAGGCGAAGTGGGACCACGCCATCGCCAATCCGGTCGCCCCGCGCGTCGTGACCAGCGCGGTGTGCCAGGAGGTCGTGCTCGAAGGCGACGCGTTACTTGGCGAAGGCAATGGTCTCGATCGCGCTCCCGATCCCGATCTCGACGCCGGGCTTCGACAGCGCCCCGACCTTGACGGCGACCAATGTGGTCACGCGCGATCCCAAGACCGGCACGCAGAACATGGGCACCTACCGGGCGGCGCTGAAGGCGCCGGATCGCCTGGTGGTGCGCATGGCGACGCGCGTCGGCGGCGCCGGCGGCTATCAGCATTATCTGGAACACCAGCGCCGCGGCGATAAGACGATGCCGTGCGCGATCGTGCTCGGCTGTCCGCCCTACGTGGCCTTCATGGGTCCGCAGAAACTGCCGATCGGGGTTGATGAGCTCACCGTTGCCGGCGGCCTGGCCGGTGCGCCGATCAATGTGGTGCGCGCCCGCACCGTCGATCTGCTGGTCCCGGCCGAAGCCGAGATCGTGATCGAAGGTTTGATCGACACTGAGTATCTCGAGCCGGAAGCGCCGTTCGGCGAATCGCACGGCCACGTCGCGCTCGAGGAATTCAACATGCCGATGCGGGTCACGGCGATCACCATGCGCCGCAATCCGATCGTGCCGTCCTACATCAGCCAGGTGGCGCCGAGCGAATCGAGCGTGATCAAGCGCGTCGCCTATGAGCCGCTGTTCCTGGCGCATCTGCGCGACACGCTCGGCATCCGCGGGGTGAAGCGCGTCTCGCTGCACGAGCCGCTCACCGGGTTGCTGCGCCTCACGGTCATCGTGCTGGAGAAGGGCGTGCCGCGCACCGAGGTGTGGCGGGCGCTGAATGGCGCTGCGTTCTTCAAGGGCGATTGCGGCAAGATCTGCATCGCGGTGAACGAGGATATCCATCCGGACAATGCCGACGCGCTGTTCTGGGCGATGGCCTATCGCAGCAATCCGATCGAGGACATCGCGCTGGTCCCGCATCGCGGCCAGGGCCACGGCCCCAAGCGCGAGCACGACGGCGAGGAAGATTCGACCCTGCTGATCGACGCCACCATGAAGGGCGACATGCCGCCGCTCGCGCTGCCGAAGCAGGCCTACATGGAGCGCGCGCAGGCGATCTGGAACGAGCTTGGCCTCAAGCCGCTGCGCCCACAGCCGCCGTGGTTCGGCTATTCGCTCGGCGATTGGCTGCCGGCCTGGGACGCCGCAGCCGAACGTGCGGTCGCGGGCGGCTATCTGGAAAATGGCCGCATCAGTGAGACGCAAAAGCGCAAAGGGATAAAACCGGAGACAAAGTTCCGGCCGGAATAGCCGGCCCGCTCGACGATATGTATGATGACTCTGAATCGTCATTGCGAGCGAAGCGAAGCAATCCAGAACGGCCCCTCAGCACTGGATTGCTTCGTCGCTTCGCTCCTCGCAATAACGAGGAGCGGCGGGGGGCCACTTTGGCCGGAGCCGTTGGCTCTTCGCAATAAACAACAACACATTCGGCGGGGAAATCGATGCGACGGCGACGATCAATGCTGGGTTTCGTCCTTGCGGCGACGCTCTATATTGCCAGCGGCGCGCCCGCACTGGCGCTCGATAAAATCTCCATCGTTGTGTTTGGCCCGCCGTCGCTGGGGGCGTTCCTGCAGCCGGTGATCAAGGAATTCAAGCTCGACGAAGCGAATGGTCTCACCATCGATTTCGCGGAGCGTACGCCGGATGCTTACACGGCGCAGTTCAACTCCGGTGAGTTTCAAGTCGGCGGCAGCGCCGCCGTGCTGACCGTGGGGCTTGCCGATGCGCGCGGCGTCAAAGTCGCCTACCTGTTCAATCTGTTCGATTACTGGGGCGCAGTGGTGACGTCGCGCGCCGATGTGAAGACCCTCAAGGACCTGGAAGGCAAGGACCTCGCCGCCGCCCGCGGCACCACCAACTACATCATGTTCGACTGGTTCGCGCGCCAGCAGGGCGTCGATCTGAGCAAAGTCGCGGTGGTCAACACCGCAACGCCGGGTCTCATCGGCTACGCGCTCGCCGACCGCGCCGCCGCCGTGCAGCTGTGGGAGCCGGCCTACACGACCTTGCTGGCCAAGAAGCCAGGGATGCGCACGCTCGACCTCGACATCGCGGCGCGCTGGCAAGCCTTCGCCGGCAGCCGCAACATTCCCTATCTGGGCATCGCGGCTCACATCTCCTGGATCGAGCAGCACCGCGAACTGGTGCCGAAGCTCTTCGCCACTTACAAAGCCGCCGCTGAATGGCTGGTCGCGCACCCGGACGAGGCCGCCAAGCTCATTTCGCCCAAGGGAACCGCCGAGGACCAGCGCGCGGTGGCCGACCTGATTCGCGCCAATAATCGCCTCGGCCTGAACATCCGCTGGGCTTCCGACGTGCGTGGCGATATCGAACGCGTCTACGCGGCCGGCCGCGCCACCGGGTTCCTGCCGTCCGACCCGGCGGCAAGCAGCGTGTACCAGGGGAATTAGGGCTCCGACTTTGTTGATAGCTCCGCAGGTTCGCCGTGCAGCCCAAGTCCTGGCGCCGTTCATCGCGCTCGCTGTGCTTTGGCAAATCGCGGCCCTCAATTTCCCGAGCTACCTGTTTCCCTCCCTGATCGACATCGCCCGGCGCACGCTGGAGATCTTCGTCGACTGGACACAGTTCATACAAGTGCTGGCAACGGTCGGGCGCATCTTGGCGGGGCTCGCCGGCGCGTTTGTACTGGGCGGCATGCTCGCGGTGCTGATGGCGCGCTCAGTGGCGGTCGATCGGTTCTTTGCGCCGATCCTCAATTTCTTTCAGGGCATTCCGGCGCTGTCCTGGGTGGTGTTCGCCATCATCTGGTTTCACGGAATCGAGTTCCGGATCTTCTTCATCATGGTCGTCACGTCGCTGCCCGCCTTCACCTTCCAGGTGCTGGACGCGTTGCGCGGCATGTCGAAAGACCTGTTTGAGATGGTGCTGGCGTTCCGTCCCACACGCCGCAAGCTGTTCCGCGCCATGATCCTGCCGGCGATCCTGCCCGACATCATGACGGCCTGGAAGGTCAACCTCGGCAACGCCTCGCGCGTGGTGGTCGTGGCGGAGCTCGTCGGCGCTACCGGCGGGGTCGGCTATGAGTTGTTGATGCAGCAACAGCAATTCGACATGGCCGGTGCGCTCGCCTGGACCCTGCAGCTCGTGTTCTTTGTGCTGATCTCGCAGCAGGTGATCGCCTTGATCGAAGCCTATGCGTTCCGCTACCGGGCGGTGTCGGAGCGGGCCTTGTGAGCGCAGCCGCCGCAACGCCTGAAATCCATCTCGATCACGTCTCCAAGACTTTTGCGCGCCCCGGCGGCGGAGAAACATTTCGCGCCGTTGAGGACCTGACCCTTTCGATCGCGCCGGGCGAGCTCGTCGCGCTGCTCGGCAAGACGGGATGCGGCAAATCGACGATCTTCAACATGATTGCCGGCCTTGGTGCGCCCAGCGCCGGCCAAGTGCTGGTGCAGGGCCGCGATCCGTTTCGCGAATTTGATTGGTTCCGCGGCAAGATTGCGATCGTGTTCCAGAGCGATCGCCTGCTCCCGTGGCGTACCGCGATCGGCAATGTCGAACTGGGGCTCGACATGCTGGATGTGCCGCGCGAGGCGCGGCGCGAACAGGCGCGGTCCTGGCTCGATCGGCTCGGCCTGAAAGGCCACGAGCACGACTATCCGCACGCGCTCTCCGGCGGTATGCGCCAGCGTGTGGCGATCGCGCGCGCCTTCGCCACCAATGCGCCGATCCTGCTGTGTGATGAGCCGTTCTCCGCGCTGGATGAGCACACGGCGCAGCGGCTGCGCGACGAATTCGTCGCGCTGGTGCGGCAGAACCGCAAGACGGCGGTGTTCATTACCCATTCCATCAGCGAGGCGCTACAGGTCGGCGACCGCATCGTGGTGCTGCGGCGGCCGGCGCAAATCGCCTACGATGTGCGCGTGAGCGGCGCCGATGGGCATGGCGCGATCCGCCAGCGCATTCAGGAAATCCTCGCCGAGTAGCTTGCCGGTGCCGCAGCCCTCGGGCATGCTGCGGTGCTGGTCACAAGCAATATAACGAACAGGGAGCGAAACATGACCGCGAGGGCAATCGCCGGCGCGCTGAGCGCCGTGGCCGCGCTCGCCTTGTGCGCATCCGCGCAGGCGCAGAACAGCTACAGCTTCATCGATGCGGCCAAGTCGCCGGTCAACTACTCGCTCGCAAACGCGACGCCGCAGATGAAGTGCGCCGACCTGCGCATGCTCTCGACAACGGACGTGACCATCATCTCGGCGCAACTCATGCCAGCTGCGGATGGCGCGCCGGAGCACTGCCGAGTGACCGGCAACATCCTTCCCGAGATCGCCTTTGAGGTGAACCTGCCGTCGTCCTGGAACCGGCGCTTCTACATGAACGGCAACGGCGGCTATGCGGGCGAGCGCCCGGATGTGCCGACGCGCGTTGCCTTGCGTGCCAATGCGTTGCGTAACGGGTTCGCGGCTGCGACCACCAACACCGGTCACGACGCAATCCGCGAGCCGCTCGGAACCTTCACGGTCGATCGTGCCAAGCTGATCGATTATGCGTTCCGCGCGGTGCATCTCACGGCGCAGAACGCCAAGCGCATCGCCGCGCGCTACTACGGCCGCCCGCCGGCTTATTCCTATTGGGACGGTTGCTCGACCGGCGGTCGCCAGGGCCTGATGGAAGCGCAACGCTTCCCGGGCGACTTCGACGGCATCGTCGCCGGCGCGCCCGTGCTCAATTTCATTGACACGATGGTGAATGGCCTATGGCTCAGTCTGGCGCTGGAAAAGGCGCCGATCAGCAATGACAAGCTCAAGGTAGTCGAGACGGCGCTGTACGCCAAATGCGACAAGGTCGATGGGGTCGCCGACGGCTTGATTGATGATCCGCGCCGTTGCGATTTCGATCCGGCGCGCGACGCGCCGAAATGCGCAGCCGGGCAGGACGGTGCTGATTGCCTGACCGACGCGCAGGCCGCCGCTCTGAATGCCGTCTATCATGGTCCGCGCAGTAACGGCGCGCCTTTCTTCTTCGGCTTCCCCCCCGGCGCCGAGAAGGTCGGCACCGACCCGTTCACCGGAACGCAGGAACGCGGATGGAACAGGTGGTTCATCGGCCAAAACGGTGAGCCGCCGCGCCAGCTTCTCTATGCCGAGACGTTCATGCGCTATGCGGCGTTTGGCAAGCCCGAACTCGAACTATGACGTCCACCGCTTCGACTTCGACAAGGATCCAGCCCGGCTTGATGAGATGCGGGCGCTGATGAACGCCAACAATCCGGACCTCTCAGATTTCCGCAGCCGTGGCGGCAAGCTCATCATGTATCACGGCTGGGCCGACCCGGCGCTCACGCCATACATGTCGGTCGACTATTACGAGCGCGCCCTGAAGGCTAATGGACCGCAGACCAAGGATTTCTTCCGGTTGTTCATGGTGCCGGGGATGTTCCATTGCCGCGGCGGAATTGGGGTCGATCACCTCGATGCGCTGACCGCGCTCATGAGTTGGGTTGAAGCGGGGAAAGCACCTGATGCAATCACCGCGACCCGCGTGGAATCGGACAAGGTGACGCGCTCGCGTCCGCTCTGTCCGTACCCGCAGGTGGCCCATTTCTCCGGTACTGGAAATAGTGACGATGCGGCGAATTTTGCTTGCCAAGCGCCCGAATAACCGGCGTTCGGTACACAGACGGGAATGCTAGCAGCAAATAATCAGTTCGAACGCTCCGTGCGCGGCATCCCCTCGACGATATCAATCGGGCGGCGCATGATTCCTCCAATGGAGCGGCAATCAAGCCCGTTTTGCGCATGCCGCATTAAGCTCCTGACGTCCTGCGCGGGCGGATTACTGGAAGCTCTTCATGTCTGGCACTGTGCTCGCCATCGACCAGGGAACGACCTCGACGCGAGCCATCGTGTTCGATGCGTCGCTTCAGATTCGTGGGCTCGCGCAACGTGAACTGACGCAGCATTTTCCGGCACCGGGTGAAGTCGAGCACGATCCCGAGGAAATCTGGATCGCGACGATCGCGGTGGCTAAGGACGCGTTGGAGCACGCGCGAACTCCAATCTCACGAACTCGCCGGCATCGGCATCACCAACCAGCGCGAGACGGTCGTTATTTGGGAGCGCGACACCGGCCGGCCCATCCATCGCGCGATCGTCTGGCAGGACCGACGTACGGCCGACACTTGTGCCCGCCTGCTGGCTGACGGCGTAGAACAATTCATCAGCGGACGCACCGGGCTTTTGATTGATCCGTATTTCTCGGCCAGCAAAATCACCTGGTTGCTCGATCACGTGCCCGGTGCGAGGGCGAGAGCCGACGCCGGCGAGCTCGCGTTCGGTACGATCGATACGTTTCTACTCTGGCGACTGACCGGGGGCCGTGTCCACGCCACCGACGTGACCAATGCGTCGCGCACGCAGTTGCTCAACATCGCCAGCCAAGATTGGGACGACGATCTGCTGCGCCTGTTCAACATTCCGCGCGCGCTGCTCCCGCAGGTGCGCGACTGCGCCGCTGAGTTCGGCATGACGGATGCCTCGCTGCTCGGCGCGGCGGTGCCGATCCGCGGGATGGCCGGCGACCAGCAGGCCGCCGTGATGGGGCAGGCGTGTTTCCGCCCCGGCATGGTGAAATCGACGTACGGCACGGGTTGTTTTGCGTTGCTCAATACCGGGGCGATGCGCGTCGCCTCGTCAAACCGGCTGCTGACGACGATCGCCTATCGGCTCGGCGGCCGGACGGCCTACGCATTGGAAGGCTCGATCTTCGTCGCCGGGGCAGCGATCCAATGGCTGCGCGATCAGCTCAAGATCATCAGCCGCGCCGAGGAATCGGGTGTCTTGGCGCAGCAGGCCGACGATGCGCAGGACATCTACTTCGTACCGGCATTCACCGGTCTCGGCGCACCGTGGTGGGATGCGAACGCGCGTGGTGCGATTTTCGGGCTGACCCGCAGTGCCGGGCGTGCCGAACTGGCGCGCGCCGCCCTCGAGGCCGTCTGCTATCAGACCAGCGATCTGCTCGACGCCATGCGACGGGACTGGGATGGCGGTCAGGAACCGATGCTGCGCGTCGATGGCGGCATGGCGGCATCGGACTGGACCATGCAGCGCCTGTCCGATCTCGTGGCGATCCCGGTCGATCGCCCGAAAATTCTGGAGACGACGGCGCTGGGCGCCGCCTGGCTCGCGGGCTCGCAAGCCGGCGCTTGGCCCGATGCGGACGGTTTTGCCAAAGCCTGGCAACTCGAGCGTCGCTTCGAACCGACGCTGCTTGATGGGGAGCGGCACAAGCGTCTCGCGGGTTGGCACGCTGCGGTACGGCGGACGCTCTCGACGCAGCCGCCAACTCAGTGACGCGCCGCCCCGTGCGACTATCCGTAGATGCACACCAGGCTGAACATCGCGATGGCGAACGCGATCATGATCAACAGCAGCACCGGATGATCACGGTCGTCGGGTTGGTCCCACTTGATGTGGCTGAGATCAGACGCTTGCATGCTCGACCTCCTGCCGGCCAGTGCCCTGAGTGGCCGGCCGTCGGAGGAATAGTGACTAGGGGCCAATGAATGGCGCCTGAAGTACGTGCGGTTCTTTGTCGATAGGCTTACTACGGCCTTAACGGCTTGCTCGGCAAACACCTGGATAGCTCGGTCTGCCGCGGGTAGGATACGGAGAAGCTTTCAGGGAGACCGTGATGGCAACGAAATTCAAGAATTGGACACCGGCGGGCGTTATTCCGGCTGCGCTGTTGCCGTTCGACACCGATTTTTCAATCGACATCGCGTCGTTCAAGCAACACATCGCTGATCTCGCCGCCGTCGATGGAATTTCCGCCATCACCACCAATGCGCATTCGACCGAGGTTCACGCCTGTACGGAGGATGAGCAGCAGCGCGTTCTCGCTCACACGCTCGACGTGATCGGCGACAAGCTGCCGGTGATCATGGGGATCTATGCGGATGGGAGTCACAACGCGGCCCGTCTCGCCCGCATGGCAACGGCCGGCGGGGCTTCGGCGCTGCTGGTGTTTCCCAGTCAGGTGCTCGGCATGGGTGGGCACCTGCGGCCCGAAATGGTCGTCGCCCATTTCAAGACCATCGCCGACGCGACCGATCTGCCGCTGATCGCCTTCGAATACGCGCTGGCCGGGCCGGTGGGCTATTCGCTCGAGACCATACTCAAGCTCGCCGATGCGCTGCCGAGCCTTAAGGCCATCAAGGACTGGAGCGGTGATCCGATGCAGCACGAGCGCCACGTACGTGCGCTGCAGGGCCGCTCGCCGCCGATCAATGTGCTGAGCACGCACAGCGCCTGGCTGATGAGCTCGCTGGTGAGCGGCTGTGCGGGACTGCTCTCCGGTGCCGGCAGCGTCATCGCGCACTTGCAAGTCGAGTTGTTCCGGGCCGTGCAGGCGAACGACCTTGGGCGCGCCCGTGCGGTGAACGACCGCATCTATCCGGTCGCCCAGGCGTTCTACGCGCCGCCGTTCCTCGATATGCACAACCGCATGAAGGAAGCCCTGGTGATGCTCGGGCGATTGCCACGCGCCGTGGTGCGGCCGCCGTTGCTCAAGCTCAGTCCGGCCGAGCTTGCGCGCATCCGCGCTGCGCTCGAACAGGCCGGACTGTTTGAGGACTACGGTGCTGTGAGGGTGCAGGCGGCGGAGTAGCCGGCGCGACGCTTCACCAGCGCCCGCCGCCACGGATCAGCCGCAGGATGATCAGTAAGATAACTGCGCCGATGGTGGAGTTGAGGATCTCGCGGATCCAGCCGGTGCCCAACGCGATGCCGAGCTTGGGAAACAGCCAGCTCGCAATGAACGCGCCGATGATGCCAATGATGATGTCGCCGATCAGTCCGTAGCCGGTCCCGCGCACGAGCTTGCCTGCGAGCCAGCCGGCGACCAGACCGACGACGATGATGACGAGAAGACTTTCGTTCGACAAATTCATGATTGAGCCCCCGGTTGACCGCACATCGTCTCTGGAAACCGTCCGTGGCGCAAGGCACGTTTTGGCAAAGGTCCGCGCCTAGCTGCCCCGATAGGTCGTATAGCTCCAGGGCGTGCACAGCAGCGGGACGTGGTAGTGCCCTTCCGGCTCGGCCATGGCGAAGCGCACCGGCACCACGTCAAGGAATGGCGGGTCGGCCTGCGCTGCGTTGAGCGCCGCGTAATAGGCGCCCACCGCAAAGCGCAGCTCGTAGCGTCCGATCGGAAGCGGCCGATCGCTGATGAGTGGCCCATCGGTGCGGCCGTCGTGGTTGGTCACGCCGCGGGTCAAAAGCCGGCGCTCATCGGTTTTTGCGACCTCGAAAAGCTCGATCGCAACGCCTTGTGCCGGACGGCCGGAGAAATTGTCGAGCACGTGGGTCGAGAGCCGTCCGTGGACCGGCAGGCGGTCAGGGGCGCGCACCCGCTGATCGAGCCGCAGGGCCACGATGCGCAGGATTTCGCGCAAGGCGGTGTTGCGCTCGGCCGCGATGTCGTGCGCGCGCCGGCGCTCAAGCTGATCGAGGATCGAGTCCTTGGTGTGCCGCCGCACCCCGATGATGAATGGAAAACCGAATTTCTGTTTGTAGGCTTCATTGAGACGATGGAACGTCGCGTACTCTTCGTCCGACAGACGATCGAGGCCTGCACTGGCCTGCTCGGCAGTGGACTCCGCCGTCAGCGTTCCGGCGCGCGCAGCTTTTCCCGCAAGGTCGGGATGCGCCTTGATGACGGTCAGTTGTTGCTCCGCGCCGGCGCCAAGCAACGCGCCACTAAGGCGATCATAAAGCGCCGCGAGCGTGGCAAACGGCCGCTCGCCAGCCGCGGCTTCAGCCACCCAGGGCGAGTGCTCGAATATGTCGCCCAGCGCATCGATAAACGCCGCGCGGGTCCCGGCGTTGAGCTCTTCCAGGGAAACTTGCTGCATCACGTCACCACGAAGGCGTTCTCGGCGATCGCGCCCTGGTGCTCGATCCAATGCCGCGCGATGTCGAGCCGCCGCGCCACCCAGACGCGGTCATGCTTGGCAATGTAATCGAGAAAGCGGGCCAAGCCGGCGGCACGTCCCGGTCGGCCAGCCAGGCGGCAGTGCAGGCCGATCGACATCATCTTCGGCGCGTCCTCGCCTTCCGCATAGAGAACGTCGAAGGCATCGCGCAGGTAGCCGAAGAACTCGTCGCTGCCGGAAAACCCTTGTCCATTGATGAAGCGCATGTCGTTGGCGTCGAGCGTATAGGGCACGATCACGTGCGGACCGCGCGGACCCTTCACCCAATAAGGGAGGTCGTCTGCATAGGAATCCGAAGAATAAAGGAAGCCACCCTCTTGCAGCACCAACTTGAGCGAGTTGACGGAGGTGCGCCCGATGTAGCAGCCGAGTGGTCGCTCGCCGGTGACGTCTGTATGAATCCTGATCGCCTCGATCAGATCGGCGCGCTCTTCCGGTTCGGGCGTGTCCTTGTAGTCGATCCATTTGAGGCCGTGGCTTGCGATTTCCCAGCCGGCTTCGTGCATCGCCGCAACCGCCTCGGGATTGCGCGCCAACGCGCGGGCGACGCCGAACACCGTGACCGGAAATTTGTGAGCACCAAACAGCCGCCACAGGCGCCAGAAGCCGGCGCGGGAGCCATATTCGTACATCGACTCCACGTTCATATGCCGCTGGCCGGGCCATGGCACCGCGCCGAGCACGTCGGAGAGGAATGCTTCCGACTCCTTGTCGCCATGCAGGATCGCGCGCTCGCCGCCTTCCTCATAATTGACCACGAACTGCACCGCGACACGCGCCCGTCCGGGCCAGCGTGGATCAGGCGGGTTGCGCCCATAGCCGATCAGATCGCGAGGATAGGTCACGGCTGATCGCTCCCGCAGAGGAATGACGGGCAGTGCAGCCAGGACGGCGCTTCCTGGGCGCGCCACGCCGCCAAGGTCGAGCGTTCCTGGTCGGTCATCTCGGTGATATTGCCGGGCGGCATGGCACGCGATTGCACGGCCCAGATCTGAATGAGCCGCCCGTGCCGCCGGATCTCGTCGGCGTTGTCGAGCCGCACATCGTGTGGCGGCGCGGTGATGCCGGCCCAGACCGGCTCGTCGGCATGACACATGCTGCAGCGGGAGAGCACGATGTCTTCTGCTGCTTTGAACGATGGCGTCACACCGCCGGTCTTGATCCAAGGGTCGCCGATCATGGTGAGCCAGGCGATCGTGATCAGCCCGAGCGCCGCCACGGCCCACGGCCAGAGCGGCTCCTGCTTGCCCTCGTGGCGCATGTTGTAGTAGTGGCGGATGGCGGGCCCGATCAGCAGCACGATGGCGACGATCAGCCAGTTGTAGCGCGTCGCGTAGAGCAGTGGATAGTGATTGCTGATCATCAGAAAAACGACCGGCAGCGTCAGATAATTGTTGTGCACCGAGCGCTGCTTGCCTTGCTCGCCGAGTGCCGGATCGGGCGTACGGCCGGCGATCAGGTCCGCCACCACCTTCTTCTGATTGGGGATGATGATCGCGAACACGTTGGCGATCATGATGGTGCCGATCAGCGCGCCGATCTGGGTGAAGGCGCCGCGGCCGGAGAACACCTTGGTGAAGCCGTAGGTGAGCGCGACCAGGAACACGAAGCCGACCAAAGCGAGCGCGCCCTCGTGTTTGCCGAGCGGCGAGCGGCACAGCGCTTCGTAGCCGAGCCAGGCGACGGCGAGACTGAGGAATGCGATCACCGCTGCCATCGGGGCGGTGAGGTCCATGACGTTCTTGTCGATCAGGTAGAGATCGGCGCCGAGATAATAGACCAGCACCAGCAGCGAAAAGCCGGACAGCCAGGTGGTGTACGCTTCCCACTTGAACCAGGTGAGCTTGTCGGGCATGCGTGCGGGCGCCACCAGGTATTTCACCATGTGGTAGAACCCGCCGCCGTGGACCTGCCAAGCCTCGCCCTTGACCCCGTTCGGCAGGGCCTGATTGGGTTTCAGGCTCAAGTCGAGATGAATGAAGTAAAACGAGCTGCCAATCCAGGCGATGCCGGCAATGACATGGAGCCAGCGAATCATGACGCTCAGCCATTCGGTGAGCACGACGTCCACGTTGAACCTCCTCGTGTCTTGCCGGCGCACCCACCATGGCAGACCGGTGCGGGGCTGTTCAAGCGCGGGACGCAAAGGGGAATAAGGGCGTGAGCGCAACTCCAGGCGTGTTGGGTGCCCGCATCCTCGAGCTCGCGGATCGCCTCGCAGCCCATTCCGATTTGCCGGGCGCGCTGAGCTGCACTTATCTCACGCCGGCGCATCGCGCGAGCGCCAAGGAGCTTGCGCAGTGGATGCAAGCCGCCGGCATGGCCGTCAGCATTGACGGCGTGGGCAATGTGGTCGGACGCTACGCGGCCGCGCCGGAGACCAATCGCACGCTCATCATCGGCTCGCACTACGACACGGTGGTGGACGCTGGAAAATATGACGGACGGCTCGGCATCCTGACTGGGCTCGTCGTCATCGATCACCTCTGCCGGACCGGGCGCCGGCTTCCCTTTGCGGTCGAGCTGATCGCATTCGCCGAGGAGGAGGGCTTGCGGTTCTCCGCCTCCTATATCGGCAGCACCGCGGTCGCCGGTTCATTCGATCGTGGCCTGCTGGCACGCCGGGACCGGGACGGGGTGTCGCTGGAGGACGCGATTTCCGCGACCGGTTTCGATCCGGCGGACATCCCCCAGCTGGCGCGCGCCCGCCAGGATCTCGCCGGCTATCTCGAGGTGCACATCGAGCAGGGGCCCGTGCTGCTGCAGGAAGGGGTGCCGCTCGGCGTCGTCACCGCCATTGCGGGCAACTGCCGATTTTGGCTCACGGTGAGCGGTCAGGCGGGTCATGCCGGCACGGTGCCGATGGGCTTGCGCCACGACGCGGTCGCCGCCGCCGCTGAGATCGTGCTCGCGGTCGAGCGCCGCTGCTCCAACGTTCCCACGCTCGTCGGGACTGTCGGCCGGCTCGAGGTGCCCGGGGGCGCGACCAACGTCATTGCTGGGCGCTGCGAGCTCTCGCTCGACATTCGCGCCGGCGATGATTTGACACGGGATGCCGCCATTGCGGACGTGCGTGCTGAAATCGACGCAATCGCCAAGCGCCGCGGTGTCACGGTCGAGATCAACGAGATGCAACGAATGGGCGCGGTCGCCTGCTCGGCGCGCGTGCAAAGCCTGTTCGCCGACGCGATCACGCGTGCGGGGGTCGCGCCGCGGTTTCTGCCGAGCGGGGCCGGCCATGACGCGGTGAATTTCGGTGGCATCACGGACATGGGCATGTTGTTTGTTCGCTGTGGCAATGGTGGGGTCAGTCATTCGCCGCGTGAAACCGTCACCGCCGAGGACGTTGATCTCGGCGCGCGCGTGCTGCTCGACGTGCTGCAACACTACGAGGAATAGGATGAGTTTGACGGAGCATGTCACTGCATTCGTGGATCGCGAATTCGCGCGTGAAACGGCGTTCCTGGCCGAGCTCGTGAAGGTGCCGAGCGACAATCCGCCCGGCGACTGCGCGGCGCATGGCGCGCGCGCCAAAGCGCTGCTGGAAGGTCTCGGGTTCACGGTTGAGACGCATCCGGTGCCGTCCGAGCAGGCCAAGGCCTGCGGCATGGTCAGCGCCACCAACCTGATCGTGCGGCACCGCTTCGGACCTGGTCCGACGCTTGCGCTCAATGCACACGGCGACGTCGTTCCTCCCGGTTTGGGCTGGACGCACGATCCTTACGGCGCAGCCGTTGTGGAGGGGCCGCACGGTCCGACCATGTTCGGCCGCGGCGTCGCCGTCTCGAAGTCGGATTTTGCGACCTACACGTTCGCCCTGCTGGCATTGCAAGAAGCGGCGCGTGCCGGCATGCCCCTCGCCGGCACGCTCGAGCTGCACTTCACCTATGACGAGGAGGCCGGTGGTGAGATCGGGCCAAAGTTCCTGCTCGACAACGGCGTGACGGCACCCGACTTCGTCATCGCGGCCGGCTTCTCCTATTCGATCGTGACCGCACATAATGGCTGTTTGCATCTCGAGGTCACGGTGACGGGCAAGCAGGCGCACGCTGCGATGCCGGAGACCGGGATAGACGCGCTCGCGGCGGCAACCGGGATCCTGCAGGCCCTCTATGACAGCCGGCCGGCATTGACCAAGCGGCACTCACGGGTTCCGGGCATCACGTCGCCCACCATCAACATCGGCTTGATCGCCGGCGGCATCAACACCAACGTCGTTCCCGATCGGGTCACGTTCAGGCTCGACCGGCGCATGATCCCCGAGGAGGATCCGGCTCAAGTCGAAGCTGACTTGCGCCGGCTGATCGCGGATGCGGGTGCGCGCTTTCGCGGTATCACGGTCGAGATCAAGCGCATCCTGCTCGCCACGCCGCTCGTGCCGCAGCCCGGTTGGGAGACGCTGGTGGCCGCCATCCGCGAGCCGGCGACGACGATCCTCAAAACAGATATTCCAGTCGCGGGTGTACCGCTCTATACCGATGCGCGCCATTACGCGGCGCGGGGGATTCCGTGTGTCCTTTACGGCGCGGGCCCGCGCACGTTGCTCGAAGCGAATGGTCACAACGCGGATGAGAACCTGCGGCTTGCGGACCTGCGCGCCGCGACCAAGATCGTTGTGCTGGCGGCCGCTAAGATTTGTGGGGGAGCAGCATGACGAAGTCTCACGGCGACGCGAGCCCGCACGTGTCTCCACTTCTTACCGATCTCTATCAGCTCGCCATGATGGAGGCATACCTCGATCAGGGCATGACCGAGACAGCAGTGTTCGAGCTGTTTGTGCGCCGGCTGCCGGAAAAGCGCTCGTTCCTGATGGTAGCAGGCCTCGAGCAGGCGCTCGAATATCTGGAGACCCTGCGCTTCACGCCTGAAGAGATCGCGTGGCTCGCCAGCACCGGACGCTTTCGCTCGTCCACCCTCGATTACCTCGTCGAGCTGCGCTTCACCGGCGACGTCCACGCCATGCCGGAGGGAACGATCTTCTTTCCGAACGAGCCGATCCTGCGGATAACCGCGCCGCTTCCGCTGGCGCAGCTCGTTGAAACGCGGCTGATGAACATTCTGCACTATCAGATCCTGGTTGCCTCCAAGGCGGCACGCTCGGTGCTGGCCGCGCCGGGAAAACTGCTGGTCGACTTCGGCCTGCGGCGCGCGCATGGGGCGGAGGCCGGGCTGATGGCGGCGCGCGCGAGCTACCTGGCGGGTTTTGCCGGGACCGCGACCGTTTTGGCCGACGAGCTGTTTGGAATACCGAGCTTCGGCACCATGGCGCATTCGTTCATCGAGGCACACGATGACGAGGCGACTGCCTTCGAACACTTCGCCACGTCGCGACCAAACAATCTGACGTTCCTGATCGACACGTACGACACGGTGGCGGCCGCGCGCAAAATCGTTGCCCTTGCCCCGCGGTTGAAGGCGCGCGGCATCACCATCCGCTCGGTGCGCATCGACAGCGGCGACCTCGTTGCTCTTTCAAAACAAGTCCGCGCGATCCTGGACCAGGGCGGGCTCACTGATGTCGGGATCTTTGCCAGCGGCGGGCTCGACGAAGAGGCAGCCGCGGACCTGCTGGCGCGCGGGGCCGCGCTTACGGGTTTCGGTCTCGGCACAGCGCTCACCACGTCTGCGGACGCGCCGTCGGTCGACTGTGTCTACAAATTGCAGGAATACGCCGGTGTGGCACGCCGCAAGCATTCCGTCGGCAAGACCACCTGGCCGGGACGCAAGCAGGTGTGGCGCCGCTACGGAGCGGACGGTCAGATGGCGGGCGATGTGCTCTCGCTCGAAACCGATAAGCAACCCGGCGAGCCGCTGCTCGCGCCCGTGATGCGGTCCGGCCAACGGGTCGGATCCGCGCCAAGCCTAACGGAAAGCCAGAAGCGGGCGGCGCATGAACTCGCCCGCCTGCCCGAGCCGCTGCGTCATCTCCATACCAAGAGCACGTATCCGGTCGAGGTTGCCGAGGAACTGGCCGGCCTGGCAGCCGAAGTCGACCGGCGGCTGGCGGCGCACGCCGTGTCCGCCTAGCCGCTTGCCTCGATCGTGTGCCTGACGATCAGTTACGGAATTCCCTGATCTGCGGCCTGGCACCCCATTTACAGAATCCTTTTGCATCAAACGGAAACTGCCGCTCACGATAGAGCAATTCGTCAGCAATCTCGCGGACGCCACACGAATACTCGAAAACCATTCCTTCCGGACCTTCAAAATAGAGGAAGCGAGCCGAGGACGTCGGGTGGCGTCCGGGCCCGAACACGATCGGCACTTGCCGCTCGCGAAGAAAATTGAATGAGCGCATGACGTCGTCGCCGGTGGCGACTTGATGATTGATATGCTGGATCCCGGCTCGATCGGTTGGAAACAATGCAATGGTATGATGGATTGCGTCGATGCGGAGCAGCGCCGCGTCGCCGATCCTGTCACTGACCCGCGCGTTGCAGACCTGGGTCCAGAACAACTCGTCGCGGGCGGCATCAGTGGTGCAAAGTCCGATGTGGCTGAAGCCGGTAATGCCGGCATCGCGTTCGCCGTGATAGCGCGCGCTGCTGTAGGCGGGTCGCCATACAAGCTCGATGTTGTTTCCGGTGGGATCCTGGAACGCGATAAAGCTGCGAACGCGGCGCAGCTCGGCCTCGGTTGCTGAGCCCATGCGCACGCGATGACCGAGACGATCGAGTTGGGCCGCCGCGGTGTCGAGATCGTCACGCTCGGCAACCTCGAAGGCAACGGTCTGGTCGGTCGCAGAGCCGCGGAAGTAGCACAGCGTATGCTCGCGCTGATCGGACTTGAGATAAACCGTGTCCTTGGAGCGGTAGGAGATTTCCAGGCCCAAGTAATCCGTCGCAAACGTGGTCGCGGCGTCGAGGTCGGTGGTCCCCAGTCGGACGTAGGAGACCTTTTGCAGCTCAATCATGTCAGCAAATCCTCATGGATTTATGCGTTGATTGATCGGTCGTGCGGCCGGGATCGGTGAACTCGCGTATCGTGCATTCGCTTCCCCAAGTGCAGAGACCGGACGGACCGGCAGGGAATTGACGGGGACGGTGTTCGCCGTTGATCGCGGCTCCCTCGGCAACAAAGCTGAACAAGGCGTCGCATGGACTTGCGAACGTCAGAAAGAGCTGCCCGGAGGCTGGTCGTCGCCCTGGACCGTGCACAATGGCAACCTGCAAATCCCTGAGCGTATAGGCGTTGCGCATGAGGAGATCGACGTCTTCCACGGCGTATTCGACAGCTAGCACACCGGGCCGGTTGGCAGGGAAGAGGGCGATCCGATGATGGGCGTCGTCAAAGCGCAGATAGGCCGCATCGCCAGCCCAGTCGCTGATCCGAGCGCCGAGCACGCCGGTCCAGATGGACAGGTCCTTCTCGATGTCGATCGAGCGCATGATCACGTCCGCCAGGCCTCGTATCCCCGCATCGCGACTTGCAAAATAGCGCCAGCCAGAACTCATCGGTCGCACCACCAACTCGATGCGATTGCCGCTGAAATCCGAAAACCAGGCCATACTCTTGACCTTGCGCAAGGCGCAGTCTTCCGCCGAGCCCGTTCCATTGGCGAGACCGAGCTTTCGCGTTGCGTCGAGCACGGCTTCAAGATCATGGGGATCGCGCACTTCGAGACCGATCGCCTGCGCCGCGCGATCGCCGGTCATGAATGCCAGCGTGTAATCCCGAAAGTCGGAGCGAAACGTCGCGACCTGCGCGTCCCGGTCGACCGGTTCAAGCCCAAGGACACGCTGCGCAAAATCCGCCGCGCTGGCGAGGCTCTCCGGGGTAAGGCGCACGTAGCACAGTTGCTGGAGCTCAACCATTGCGGCTTCCCTGCGATCGAAGCGCTTGCCGACCTGATCTACATCGGCCGCTTGATCGTAACCTCATTCCCGATCTCGAACGTCATCAGATCAACACCGGCTTCGAGAGGGCCCTGATAGGTCTTGCGCGCCTCGTCCATCATATCTTGCACCGTGGGCGCCGGGAATGGAACTGCGAAGAACGGCGCGCCCATGAGCACGATGTGCGTGAACGCCGCAAGCTTGGGCTTGGCTTTCGCAAAGATCTCGCCGCATTGCTCCGGCGATGTATGCAGGTTGAAGATCGCCATGAGTTTCGGGACCTTCTGCAGCGCTGCCGGGTTCACGGCAGCAACTTCATGCAGCAGCAGATCGACCCCCATCCCGTACTTTACAACGTTTTCATGCATGCGCGTGTCGCCTGAGATCAGGACCGAATGCCCCTTGTAGTCGATCCGATATCCGACGGCGGGCTTGGCTGGGCCGTGGTCGACCGTGAATGCCGTCACAGTGACGCCGTTGCGGTCGAACACAATGCCGTCCTTGTCGAAGTCGCGACCAATCAGAGCGATTTGCGGCTGGTCGGGGCGCGCCGCAATGTCCGATGCGTAGGCCCTCGCAAGGTCGGCTGTCAGCTCCCGGGTTCCGGTTGGGCCTATGACCTCCAACGGCTGGGTGCGTCCTCCCCACGCGAGCGTGAGCCGGCTTGTCAGCCACAGATCCGGTAGTCCGACGGTGTGGTCGGAGTGGAAGTGGGTCAGAAAGACGGAGGTGATATCGCTTCCCTTCATGCCAGCCTGCGCCAGGCGTTGCACGACACCGCGGCCGGCATCAAACAGAAGAACCTCTGGCCCCGCACGGACCAGTGTCGTCGCGTTCATGCGGTCCGGTGAGGAGGCTGGCACCAGAAGCCCCGCTTCTGGAATTGGCGAGCCGGTCCCGAGGAGGGTCACGACGATTGCCGGTGGTTCGCGCTCCTGCGCCGCCGCGCACGAGATGACCGCGCCAACGCATAAACCCGCAAGCCCAGCCGCCAGAAACTTCCTGTTGATCAACAACACCGTCGGGCTCCGTTATGGCTGCAGTGCTTGGAACGATGAAGTCGAGCCGTGTTTGGCGTCACGCGTAGACAGGCGCCAGGTCGAGATAGATGCGAAGCGATTTCACGAGTTCGCCGCTTCGCTCCAATACTGTGACAACGGGAACGGTCACCGACTTGCCGTCCTTGCGCAGGTATTCGACATTCGCTTCCAGCACAGTGAGTCCGTTGCCTTCCACGACGTTGAGCAGATGGTGTTTGAGCCCGTCGATCGTCGAGAACAGGTGGCCGATGCCCTCCTTTGCAGCCTGCCGGCCTTCCAGCGCGGGATTGTTCCCGACCACGAGCCGGACGTCAGGCGCAAGCGACGCTGCAAAATCGTCCAGACGCATTGCGTCGATGTCGGCATAGAGGTCGGAAAACCAGTACCTCATCACACTGTCGCCTTGGCGTATTGTGGATCGGCCACCATTTTGCGGATGGCGCCGAGCGTGGCGTCCACTGCTTTCACGTAGTCCCGCTCCATCACCTGGCGAAGCTCGTTCTCCTCCGGACTGTCGGAGGGCGCATCGACGAGTTGAAGGGCGAAGCTGAAGCGAAGGCGCAGGTCGTCGTCGCTGCCGAGCACTTCGTTGACAATGAAGCCATCGACGTTGCCGGACTCGCGCACGAACACAACTTTCGCCTCCGGATGAAACGTGATGCGCTCGCGCGCGTCTTCGCCGCGGAACATGATGTCGCGGACAAGCCCGTTCGCCGTGCGTTCGACGACATCGCATTTGGCCATGCCCGGCACGAACGGAAGCGCGTTCTCCGCTTTCATCACGAGACCTTTCCAAACATCGCCGCGGTGCAGGCGGGGGTGTCCGGCCGCATTCACTGCGACTTCTTTGGTGACGTAGATCATGTCGATTTTCCTTTGTTTGCGTGCGTGACCCGTGAGCCATTTTCGTCGGGTCGATCAGAAAATGCCCTGTGGCTGCAGCCCCAGTTGTTGCATCCCGTAAAGGGCAGAGAGCGCATCCCAATCGATGCTGGAGTGCAGGGCTGCAGTGTTCGCGTCGCGCCAGAAACGCTGCACGCAGTTGGTCTCATCCGCGGCCGATGCGCCGGACTTGAAGAAGATTTCGTTGACGACCTCGGCCGAGGTGCGCGCCGCAAATCCATGATTGCGGCGGATCCGCACCCGCTGCTCGATCTCGAGCGTGCCGCCGGCACGCACGATGTCCTCGCCCTCGCGCAAACTGATCAGCATAAGGGTTTGTGCCGCATCGATGCGCGCCGCGGCCTGCCCGATGAGACTCTGAATGAGTGCCGACTCGGCGACTTTCTCGAAAACGCCTGGCCGCGCCATCCTGCGCGCGCCGCGCGCCGTTTGGGTGAACGCGTCGAGCGCCCCCTGCGCCATGCCGACAATGGGCGCGACCAGCGCGGTGGGGCCGAACGTCGGATAGCCGAAGCGCGCCTGATCATTCCCAGGCACGTCGAGTCCCGGCACCTTGCCGGAAAAGATGGCGCTGATCGGCAGCACCCGATGCTTCGGAACGAAGAGGGGATCGGAGATCTTGACGGTCTTCGATCCGGTCCCCTGCAGCCCGCTGACGTTCCAGCTGTCATGATCGATGGTGACGGCGCCGACCGGTACCAGGCACCAGGCCAGCGTTGGCGGCCCGCCTTGCGTCGGAAGGAGGGCGGACAAGATCAGCCACGCGGCACTGTCGACGCCGCTGGCCCAAGGCCAACTGCCGGATATCTTGTATCCGCCGTCGACCTGCTCGACGTGTGGACTTGGCGTGTACGACACGGCCAGAAGATTGTCCGGGTTGTCCCAGACCTCTTGCTGTGCCTCGAGCGGAAAGAAGGCTGTCATCCAGCCGAAACAAACTGCCAGCGTTCCGCACCACCCGGTGCTTCCGCAGGCGCGGCCAAGTTCGAATCCGATCTGTGCAAGCTCCGCGGGGCCATATTCATAGCCGCCAAAACGCTGTGGCTGCATCAGGCGGAACACATCGGCGTCGCGCAGCGCCTCCATGGTTTCGGCAGGCACTCGTTTTGCCTTTTCGGCCGCGAGTGCCCGCGCCTCGATGTTGGGACGCAGCTTACGGACCCGCTCGAGGATCTCGGCGAATTCGGGTCGCGTTGCCGCGTGGCTGGCGGCAACGGAGCGCGTTACTTGCACCTGCATGGCATCGTCCTCCCTCTACGCTTGTGGGCTTCGCGGCCAGCGCTCACATCGCAAGCTGGCGCATGAGCTCGATTTCCGTTTGCAGCACGGACGCGGGAACCGCATCCGGCGGCAGACACGTGTATTTGCCGTCGACATAGATCAGCGGATCGATTTCGCCGTGAATGCCGACAAACATGACGCGTCCGACGAAAATCGTATGCGACCCGTAGTCCAGTCTCGCTTCGTTGGCACAGACAACATGCGCTTGTGCGTCAATCAGGACCGGGGCGCCGCTTTCATCGCGCCAGGCGGCACTGCCGAAGCGATCCTCGCCGCGGGCCTCGCCGCCGCAACCCTTGGAAACCTCGATCTGGCTGCGATGCAAAATGTTGATGGCAAATCGGCCAGCCGAGCTGATTGCCGCGTGAAACCCCGCCCCGCGATTGACGCAGACGATCATCGAAGGTGGCTGCATGCTCATCGCGTTGATGGCCGTCGCCGTCATGGCCTGGCGTACTAGCTGGTCGCGGCAGCTCACCACGGCGACGCCGCTCGCGAGCCGGCGCAGCGCGCGCTTTGTTTGCGCGGCGAGCTGTTCATCAAGGGTCGCAGACATTGCGGTCCCTCCCTCGCGCTTTCTTTATTGACACCGTACCGTACGGTACGTTACAGCGTACTGTACGGTACAGTCGCGACGGACGCAACAGAAAACTTCAAGGCTGCAGCTCGAACAAAGCCCGGTGAGAAATTCCATGCCCGATCAAGGCTCCAAGCGGTTGCCGCGGCGCGGCTTGCGCACTACCCCGCGCGGCACGGTCCGCCTGGAAACGGCAGACCAGCGGCGCGAGCGCATCGTGCAGACGGCCTGGCAGCTGTTTCTCAAGAAGGGGTACGACAACGTCTCGATCGACGAAATTGTCGCGGCAGTGGGCGGTTCGAAAGCGACCATCTATGCCTGGTTCGGCGGCAAACAGGGTCTGTTCGAAGCAGTCGTCACGCAGAGATGCAATGATGTGGTTCTCGCCATCCACCCTGATGCTCGCGGCGATTTGGATGCGCAGCTCACGGAAATCGGCCGCTCATTCCTCGAGGGCGTTCTGTCACCGCCGATACTCGAATTCCACAGGCTGATGGTTTCGATTGGCCGAACCTTCCCGGCGACAGGGCGGCTATTCTATCAGACCGGACCCGCCTCAGCTTACAACATCGTTGCCGCGTGGATCGCCAAGCAGCAAGCCGCCGGATTGATTGACGACGGCGACCCCGGTCGGCTTGCCGTCCTGTTCCTCGATATGCTGATCGGTGAGCACCAGTTGAGTGCGCTGACCGGAGTCGCGCGGCCCAGCCAAGAGAAGATCGATGAGACCGTGCGGCTTGCGGTCAAGGTCTTCTTGCGAGGATGTGCCCCATCGGGGAAGTCGCGTTAGCCGTATCCGGCTGTTGTTTGCAGCTCCAGAAACAAACACAACATCTCAAACCAAGATAAGGGAGAGACCGCCGTGATCAGTGTGAGGAAGATCTCGCATGCCAGTTACGAGATCCCGGATCTCGACGCGCAAGCCGAATACTACACAAATGTTCTTGGTCTCAGGCTGATCGCCAAGGAGCAGGATGCCGCGTATCTGGCCAATGCCAACGACCACCATTCGGTCGTCCTGCGCCGGGGTGAACAGCCGAGGTGCACCCGCATTGGGTTTCAGCTCGGTCCGGACGACGACCTCGATGCGTTCGAAAAGCAGACTGCGGCGCACGGCTTGCGCACGGCGCGCAAGAAGGACCCCGAGCCGACGATCGGCGACATGGTGTCGTTCGAGGATCCAAAGGGCACCGTGATGGAGGTGTTCAAGCCGCCGCAATTACAGAGCCAAGTCTTCGGCTCGACTGGTATCATTCCTCACAAGCTGGGGCATGTCGCCTTTCACGTCACTGACGTGAAGACAGCGACGAAGTTTTACTGCGACGTCCTGGGCTTCCGGGTGTCCGATTGGATGGGCGACTATTTCTCATTCCTGCGCTGCGGCCCGGATCACCACACGATCAACCTGGTGGAAACCGGCTCCAACAAACATTTTCATACGGCGTTCGAGCTGCGCGACTGGGCGCATATGCAAAGCGCGTGCGATTTTCTAAGCCGCAACGGCATCAAGATTCTTTGGGGGCCCGGTCGACATGGCATCGGCCACAACCTGTTCACCTACCATCGAAGCCCGAATGGGCTGATTACCGAGCTGTTCGCCGAGCTGGACCAGATGCAGGACGAGGCCTTGGGCTACTTCGATCCAAGGCCGTGGCATCGGGACAATCCGCAGCGACCAAAAGTCTGGCCAAAGACACCCGAAGCTGCCAACCTGTGGGGACCAATGCCACCGGACGAGATGATGCAGTAACCCTCGGGGACGACTGCACTATGGCATCTGTTTGTTTGCTCCGATCAGAAAGAAGGTGTGCGCCGTTCCGATCCCCTTGATGTCGGTCGGTCCGCGCTCTTCGAACAGGAATACATCGCCGACAACGCTGCGAAACGCTCCGCTGACCTGAATGCGGCCGGGCAGGCTGTGCGATTCCATGCGTGAGGCGGTATTCACCGCGTCGCCCCACACGTCGAAGGCAAAACGCGTGTCGCCGATCACTCCTGCGGTGGCTGGACCGCAATGGATCCCCACCCGCAAGCCGAGCCGGCTTTCACGGAGCGGCGGACTCGAGCCCATCGCCTCCATGATGGCGAGCGCGAAGGAGCCAAGCGCGCAGGCTCCTGCGGCGGCGGGGCCGTCGCGGCCGGCGATCGCCATGTAGCAGTCGCCGATCGTCTTGATCTTTTCGACGCCGTGCTGTTCAGCCAATGTGTCGAACGTACGCACGAGCGTATCGAGGTAATCGACGACCTGCTCGGGAGGAAGCTCGTGAGCGGCGGCCGTGAACCCGACCAGATCGGCAAAGAGCACACTGAGTGTTCCGATGCGGTCGGCGATGCGCTGCTCGGCACCGGATTTGAGTCGCTCCGCGACCGCCGGTGGCATGATCGCGGACACCAGCGCCTCGGAGCGCGCATACTGGTTTTCCAACTCCGCCTCGGCGCGGTGCAGGGCAGCCAGAGCGTAAAACACCATGAGGGCGTTGATGATGAACGTGTTAATCATCGCCTGACCAAATAGCATTGTGCGCAGATCTTGATCGTCGGGTTGAATCAGGCCGTCGGGCGGCGCGAGATTGAGGGTGAGCAACAACGCCGCGGCCGCCGCGGCGATGAACGGCAAAAACAATTTCCAGTTCTCGACGCCAAAAAACAACAGGATGGCGCCGGCGAGCGTGAAGTAGATTTCCAACCCGCTTGCAGTGCCAAGCATCCAAACCACAAAGCTGTTTCCGCCGATCAGCAAGATGAGCAACGCTACAGCGGCGGCATTCTGACCGAACCGGTGCAGAAGCGGGATGAGTAGCGCCGCAACCATCATGACGACGTTATAGACATGGATGACGAGCAATCCCTCGAAATTGTGGAACGAATTAATGATCAGGTGCGAAATCGTATTTCCCACGGTCGCGAACGCAGCGACGTTGGTCACACGCTGGCGTCGGATGACTTGCGGATCTTGCGAGACGATCCCGACCGAGGTCGCGCGCTCCAGCCATGCCGGAAGCTGGATGGCCAGCTTGCGCTCGCGGCGAATGAGATCGCGAAAACGCGTCATTCGACCAGCCCGGGGTTTTGCTTGAAACTAGGGCCGCAAATAAACGTAACCTTGGGACTGCAGTTCAGCGATGCGGACCACAGCCCCGCGATCCGCGGCCACGAAGCCGGGCACCAAATCTTTCAGGGTGACGTTCTGTGACCGCATGCTGTTGCTGCAGGCGTCGAGCTCCAGTCCCGATTTGGAAAACTCGCTGGTCCGCTGCACGATCGATGCGGTGGCCGATTCCGTGTGGAACGCCTTGAGCGCGGAGCCATGTACGACCAGCACAATCGTGACCTTGTCGGGGCCGCCGACGCCCTCATAATGGTTCCTGATGTTGCCGAGCACGGACTCGACTTTGTCGAAATCGCTCAGGTGGTAGACGACTTTGGACTTGTCGGGCGTGGTAGGGGCAGCTTGCGCCGTCTTGTCCGCGGCCGCGAAAAGCGCTCCGATGGCGGCGGTTGCGGCTGTAAGGATGTTGCGTCGGTGCATGGTCCCTCCCTATGGGGTCGATGCGTGCCAGCTGGAGCATAATAACATGGAGATGGACGGCGCCGTGATACGTAATGCCTTTATTGCGATGGCGACTTTGTTGATGGCACAAGCCGCGTGTGGGTCGCTGGCGGCGCAACCGCGCTCCGAAACCGGGATTGCCGGCGTGTCGGTGTTCGGGCGGCCGCCGCCCGTCTTCAACCCTCTGACCGCCAGCAATGTCGAGCTCGACGAATACGGTTTTCCGCCACGGCCCGACCGCAATCTTGGCGAGGAGGCGCGCAAGCGCTGGGAACAACGCGTCATGAGCCAGACGCGAATTGTTCCAGAGCTGGCGCAGACAAACGTGTTCCACGGGCCGGTCAAAGGTATCAAGCCGGTAAAGACCGGGAGTGGAACAATCGATGCGACCAGTTCCAACTGGAGCGGGTACGCCATTACGGATCCGACCAATCCGTTTGTTAAACCCGGTTCGCAGGTCGAAGCCCAGTTTGTCGTGCCCAAGCCGGCGTCGGGTTGCACCGACGGCAGCACCGAGACTTACAGCTCGGCCAATTGGGTCGGGATCGATGGGGCGCTATCGAACGACGTGTTCCAAGCCGGCACTGAAACCGATCTCGATTGCCGCTCCGGTCCTTCCTACTATGCCTGGATCGAGTGGTTTCCGAAGTCGGAAATCAAGGTCAGGAATCTCGCGGTCGCGCCAGGTGATTTGATCTCGCTCTCGGCTTTCATCGCATCGGATGGCAGCAAGCATTTGTCGATTGAGAATTTGACGACGCGGAAATCCGTAGCCTTGGCGATGAAGCCGCCCCCTGGAACCGAGCTTGTTGGCAATTCCGTCGAATGGATCGTGGAACGGCCCACGCTGAATAACGTCGCTCTCTCCAAGTTGACCAATTATTTGTTGAACCCGTGGACCAACATCAGCGCCGTGACGTTCCCAAAACTGGGCGAGCCCCCGGTTGCCTATCTGCCGGATAGTGCGCCTGCCTCGGCGACCACCTATCACCTCCGGATGAGTGACGGCTCGAACGAGATCAGCGGGGTGCAGCTGTTCAGCATCCCCGCGAACGCCAAGACCGCGCCTTCGCTCTGGTTCGTGGCCACCACGCCGTACTGAGATGCGAGCGCCCAAAAGCATGATCCCTCCGCCAGGGAGGGATCACGCAGCCCGTCTGAGGGGAAGAGGGGGACCCCGACGCCAGTTGGGTGGGGTGGGGGGGCTGGCGTCGGGGCCGGGGCGGGTCACCTCGCTTTCGCGAGGTAGCCCGTGGGGTTCATCAAGCGAGTCGAACTTGGCGCACCTGAACGGTCGGCGCGACCGGCTGTTGGGTCTTTTGCACCGGCTTGATCGACTGGGTGTTGAGGCGGTCGCCTTTCAGGGCCCGCACCGGGATCGTGCCCGTTATCTCCGCGCCAGGCGCAAACGAGATGGCTACGACCTCGACCGAGAGTACAACGGCCGCTGCGGCAATGATCACTTTGAGCATGGAAACGCCTCACCACCCGCTTCTTGCTTAATGCCAAGTTAATCGGAAGCGGTCCCGCACACATCTGTACGTGGGTGGTCTGGGCGACCACGTTGGAATGAGTCATTTAAGGCCTAGGGCTAGGCCGTATTGTCCTTAGGTATAGGTGTCAGGGTAAGCCCCAGACAATTCGTGAACAGGCGTTCAGGTTAATTGAAGCGGCGGGTCAGTAACCTCGCCTTAAGCCACGGCAACTGCAGCAAATTGCGCGACGTACTCTGGCTAGAGAGTAAATTCCTAGTTAATCACGATTCGCCGGTCATGATGGTAAATCCCGGCGCTGAGTACGAACTCGGCGTTCGCCGGCTTATCGGTAATCACTAAGGTCGTCCCGGGGCGAAGCAGTGCCGTCCAGCGCCGGGCGGTTGCTTCCGGAACGTCGATGCGGCCCATCGTAGCGGCGTAGAGCAGAGCTGAGGCTTGCGCGGGTGTGCCGTTGTCCTGCCCCAGATCGGTTACGGCGTCGGCCTCCAGATCGATGGCCATCCATTTAAGCTTGGCTGGATCGTCGGACGGTCCGGTCAGGTTGAAAACATGGGTCCCGAATGGCTCGTCAGGCTGCTTGAGCGTAACCGCGTCTTCGAATGCCGGGACGCCGTTCTGGTAGACGATGATCGTCTTGTCAGCCGTGGAGATCACGGCGGACACAGCCTGCGCACCAGGGGAGCCGGGCTGTGCGGATTGGGCGTTTGCCTTCGCCTGCTGGACGGCCTCTTTGGCCATTTCCTCGGTGTGCTGCGAGATCAGCACGCCGGAATGCAGGACGTCGGCCGGAACAGTGTTGTGGTCGCCGATGATCACCGTCGTCCCGAGTTGAGTGACCCCATAGAGCAGTTGCGCAAACGCCTTCGGCAGCCGCACGCAGCCGTGCGATGCTGGATAGCCGGGCAGATTTCCTGCATGCAGCGCGACGCCACCCCAGGTGAGACGTTCCATGTAGGGCATCGGCGCATCGTCATAGAGGGAGGAGTGGTGGTTCACGTCCTTCTGCAAGATGACGAACGTCCCCGCCGGCGTTGCATGACCCGGCCGTCCGGTCGAGCAGGTGGAAACCGCAATGCGCACACCGTTGCGGTAAACTGTAACCATCTGGTCGGGGATGGAAACAACGACGACCACCGGACCTTCAGGTGCGCGGTCGGGATTCCAGACGAATTGACCGGACTTGAGCTTCTTGGGATCGATCCCGTCGTCCTGAAGCGCGACGAGGTCTGAAGCAAACAGAGCGATTGGCGCCGCGCCAATTCCAATTAGCATCGCGCGTCGGCTGAGCGCACCCGCGGCAGCAAGTGAATACCTACGCTGTTCGTGACGCGCCATGTATCCCCCGCGAATCGCCGTGTTGTTCCGTTTTTGGCTGATCATGCACCGTCCGGCAAGCAACAAAGGCTACCAATTCGCCAGCAAATCCCTTACATCGGCCACCTCACCAGGAGGGGGGTTGAAGCATGTTGACAACTCGCACTGCATCGACGGCGCTTGTGTTGATCATCGGGCTGGCGGCGCCTGTCGCCGCTCAAACAAGTCAACGGCCTGCGGGTCCTCCGCCGGGAGCGCAAAATCTTGCGGTGCCTAAGTTTGACCCATCAGCAAAGGTCGGCATGCTCAACTGCAACGTCGGTCCCGACGTCGGCTTTATCGTCGGCGGACGCGCGAAACTGAGCTGTCGCTACAGTCCAAGCTCGCCGTCTTTCCCGACTGAGAACTATACGGGCGAGATCACCACGATCGGTCTCGACATTGGCGTGTCCAAGGGCGGCAAGCTCGCCTGGGCAGTCTTCATGCCGACCAACGGTCCGCAGCACGGCGCGCTTGCAGGTGACTACGCTGGAGTCAGCGGTTCGGCCGCGGTGGGCGTTGGTGTGGGCGGCAACGTGCTGGTCGGTGGATCGAATCGATCCGTGACTTTGCAGCCATTTTCGGTCGAGGGTGATACGGGCATCAACCTGGCAGTCGGCGTTTCCGACATGGTGCTGCGGCCAGGATCTTGAACGACGGGTATCAGTCTGTCTTCAGGGCCTGGCTCTTGAACCGGGTGATCGCCGCCTTTGCTTCCTCATTGGCCGGCGTGATTTCCAAAACGCGCTGGTAATCAGCCAGCGCTTGTTCACGCCGATTGAGGGTCTCCTGCAAGCGCGCCCGCTCCAACAACAATGGCAGCGCTTTCTGCGGATCCAGTTGTATCGCGAAGGACAGATCGGAGATGGCGAGATCCGGCGCGCCTCTGCGCACGTGTGCGTTGGCCCGCAGCCTATAGACCGATCCGATCAGGGTCGCGACTCCTGCCTCGCGGTAGCTCGTTCGTAAGGCGTCAGCGAGCAGCGGATCCTTCCAATAGGCATCGATCATCGCGCTTAGATCGTAGATCTCGCGATCATAGAGCTTGCGCTTGTCGCACAGACCAGCGCGGATGCGATGCGCATAGAAGAGATCGAGCGCGGGCATGCGGGTGGGGTCGGCCTCGGTAAGCTGAATGGCCTTGCTGAGGTCCCCGAGGGCCAATTCCTCGTCACCCTTGTAGAGCTGCGCCATGGCACGCGCGCGCCATGCAGGGGCGTTGCGTGCGTCAAGTCGGATCGCCTCGTTGAGATCCGTCAGTGCGTGTTCGGTGTCACCAAGTTTGAAATAGGTCTGGCCGCGGTGCACGTAAGCATCGGCGTAGAGGGGGTCGGCGCGAACCGCGTCCGTCAGCATCCGCATGGCCTGCTCGAAATCGCCGTCCTTGGCCAAGCGCTTGCCTTGGTCCGTCAAGTCGCGGGCGCGGGCTGTAGGAGCGCTAACAGGCTGGGCCGGCGGCGCAGCTGCCGCGGCTTCGGTGGACGGCGCGGCGGGTTGCGGCTGAGGAACGCCTGAAAAGGTTGAGAGCCATTTTCCGGGGTCCTGGGGGGCATCAACACCAGATTGTTGGCGCTCGCGCGCTGCACTCGCGCAAGCGGCCAGATCGGTCGCTGCCAGAACGGCGCTGCATCCCGGCGGCGGTCCGAACGATACCGGCGCTTGATTGACTCGCTCAGCCGCGGCTCCTGCCGGCGGCCTGCCCGCCGGCGTTGCCTCCGCGACTTGCGCTGGCGCTTGCCGCAAGGCGCGACCATCAAGCCGCGTACGTGCCAGCCAAACCGTCGCTCCGAGGCCAACCAAGACGAGCGCCGCGGTGGCGCCGACCGCGACTCGAGTTGCCCGGCCGCGCGCGAGCGCAGGAGGCTTGCCGGGAACCACGCGCCCAGGAGTAACTGCCGCCAATGCGCGACGCACGCGCGCCGGTAGGGATCCGAATGCGGTTGTATCGATGCGTATGCGTGGAGGTGCCGGCGCGGGTTGAGATCTCGGTGAATTGTTGGCCGCGAGGCGCGCCGCAGCCCCCGCGGCGAACGCGGGCGCAGAGGCGAATGCGGCTGCCGAAGTGCGCACGACCTGGCTCGTGCGCAGGCCGCCGCGCGCGGCTAGCCGGACCAGCGGGAAGAGGACTGACGAGAGCACGGCTTGACCGATGTCCGATGTCGACGCCTTGGCGAACCTGCGTGCTGGCTTGGCACCCGTATCCGTGGGGGCCAGTGCACGCCGTGATTTGCGGGCTCGGCCTTCGACGACTTTGATAGCGTGCTCGAGTGCACGCTGCTCGCGCCCCAGGCGTTGCTTGGAAAGGCGTCCGGGGGGCGTATGCAGGTGGTTGAGCACGACCCGGCGGGCGTGCTCATAGACAGCACGGCGCGCCTCTGCCGACGGTTCGTGCAGAGCCGCGATCGCACCCGCCACAATTGCATCATAGTCCAGCTCGCCGGCGCCCTTTGCAGGCGTCGCGCCGCCGAACATCCCCACATGCTCAGCCATTGCTTGCCGGCAGCCCCCCACTCCGAAGGAGCTATCCTACTTGCAATTTCGACCCTGGTAGGGCGCAGCGCTGAAAATCTGCCTCACCGCGCCGCTGCGGTTCGTGCGACCCGCGCTTGCAGGCCGCGGATCCGGTCGGCCAGGGTCTCGCTTGCGCCCGCGCCGGGCTGAGAGGCGGTGCCCGTCTGTGGCGCCGCCGGGTCGGTGCGGCGGGCGAGGAGCGCGTCGATCGGGGAGTCCGGCCCTTCCAGGGCGGCTGTCAGCCTCGCAATCTCGCTGGCAACCTCACTGAATTCGCTCCCGCAGCAGCGAGTTCTCGACCTGTCCATCGCCCGATGTAGTGGCGGCGTCCTGCATCATCGCAATCTGCCGCTGCGCCTCGTCCACCTGGCGTCGCAGCTGCGCGGCTTCAAAGTCGCGTTCGGCCAGGCGCCGCCCGCGCTCGGAGACCTGCGCTTCAAGTTCCTCAAGCCGGGCCAAGAGCTTTTGCCCCTCGCCGGACTGGGCTTGCAACGCCTGTTCGAGCTCGGATGCGCGCGCACCCAGGATCCCAACCTTGGTATGTTCCGCGCTCCACTGCTGGCTCGCCGCATCGGTTTCGTTGCGCTCGCGATCGAGGCGATGGGCGACCTCCGCAAGCTCCTGCTCGCGTTGCTCGGCCTCCGATCTCAGGGCATCGACCTCGGTACGCAAGCTGGCGATTTCGACGCGCTGGCTGTCGGAGAGCACCGCGTGTTGGTCAAGCGCGGCGGTCAGGGTGGCGAGTTCGGCCTGTTTGTTGGCCAAGTTGCGGGACGCCTCGTCCAGCGCGCGGGTGCGGTTGGCGACCTCACCTTCGGTGCTGCGGGTGCGATCGCGCAACGAAGCTTCGCGCGCTTCGAGGGCGAATATGGTGGCCGATTTTTCGCTGAGTTCTGCCTTGAGCCGGTTGATCGCCGTGGTTTTCTTGCCGAGTTCGGCCAGCTGGGTCGCCGTCTGAGCCTTGAGCTGTTCAACGGTGATTTCCAGCCGCCGCATGGCCATCGCGAACTCGGCGCGCAACTGATCCTTGTCGGCTTAAATCTCCGCCAGAGACAGCGGTGTCGCTGCTTCAAAACGGCGGATCGTGAGACGGACAGCGCGATTATGGACGAGCGGAATGAAGATCAGCCCTAGCAAGGTCGCGACCAGAAAGCCGATCGCGAAATACATGATCGGTTCGATCATTCTCGTCCTCCAGCTCGTAGAGCATGATCCCGAAAAAGCCCGCCCCGCACTCGATGCGGGGTGGATACCGGTTTTCGGAAAAGATCATGCTCCAACATTAGGCTTTAGCGCCGATGCGGCGCGCAACCGCGATCCAGCTGCATCTGGCTTACGGGTGCGCCACGGTTAGCTAACCGGAAAAAGCCGCAAAAGGAACCCGGCTCAGGCCTGGAAGACGCTCTCTCAGAACGGGTTCCAGGTCGGCTGCGGCGTGAACTTGAGATATCCGATATTGGCCCCCAGCCGCAGGCCAAGCCCCGAGCGGATCGGCACCACGACGATGTTGTTGGCGGTCAGGGCCGTCATGCCGAGCCCGCCGATGAAGTAGGCGGAACCGTCAATGCCTCCGAAGCGCTGATAGATCGCGTGCGTTGCCGGCAGCTTGTAGACCAGCATCATGGTGCGGGCGCCTTCGCCACCGAAATCCCAACCCACGGAAGGTCCCTGCCAGTACACCTTCAGGTCGCCAGCGTTCTTGGTATAGAGCATGCCCTCGCCATAGCGCAGGCCGCCAAAAAATGCGCCGCCACCTTCCTCTCCGAGAACGTAGCCATTCGGCAGGCCCCACTGGCTCACGGCCTTCTCGACGATGGTGGCAAGGCCGCGCGATATCCCGCCGAAAAAGCGATGGCCGGCGTCGACGATTTCATTGGGAGAGAACTCGCCGGACCCTGGCTGTATCGGCTGGGGGGCGGGCTGTGCCATCGGCGGCCCGGGCGGCGGGGCTGGTGGCGGGACTGCCTGTGCGCCAGCAGGCGGGTACTGCTGCGGCGGCGGCAGCGGTTGCATCTGGGCGAGGACCGGTCCGATCGCGGCGGCGGACAATCCGAACAAAATCGACCCCGCGGCGACCGTCCGCATGAACACGCGCATGAAAGCCCCCATCAGCGCAGGTTGCATAAATCCCCTGTTTACCAAGGCCCCGCGACTATGACGCGTTTTGGTTAACTGGATGTTGCATTGAGGGCGATCTTCGTCGGGAACTGTGGCCGGGCCACGGCGAATGCGCCCAAAGCGCCCCTTTTTGTCGCGCCCGCAGCGTGGCAGTGGCCCACCGCACCAGACAGGATATAAAGCACGAGCCAGCCCAATGATTCCCTGGAGTGTCTGAATGACGACCGTGCTTGCGGGCCTCGACCTTGCCGCGCTTCTGTGTTCGCGGGTCTGCCACGACCTGATCAGTCCGACCGGTGCGATCGTCAACGGGCTGGAAGTGCTCGAGGATTCCAAGGACGACGAAACCCGTGATTTCGCGCTGGCGCTGATCAAGAAAAGCGCCGGGCAGGCCGCGGCCCGCCTACAATTTTGCCGGCTGGCATTCGGGGCTGCCGGTTCTGCTGGCGCGGAGATCAATCTCGGTGATGCGGAGAGTGTGGCGCGCGGCTTCGTCGAAGACGACAAGGTCAAGCTTGCCTGGAGCTTGCCACGGGCGCTCGCGCCGAAGAACCGCGTTAAGCTCCTCCTCAATCTCTTGCTGGTAGCCACCCAGGCTATTCCCCGCGGCGGCACGCTCAGCGTCGAAGGCGACGCCGCACAGGGTTTCCGGATCACCGCACGCGGGATGAACGCGCGCATCCCGCAGCCCGCGGAGCGATTCCTCACGGGCGCGGCTGTGGATGGTGTCGATGCTCATGCGATCCAGCCCTATTACGCGGCGCTGCTGGCGCAGGATTGCGGGTTGCGTGTGAGCCTCGCCAAAGACGGCGAGGCGATCGTCATCACGGCGCAATAACCGGTTCCCAAAAACACAGCCCCGCCGGTGCGGGCGGGGCTCATATGGACCGTCTGACGGCCGCGTCAGGCAGAAATGCGGTTCTCGTCGTCGAACGGCTCGCGCAGCACGTAGCCGCGCCCCCATACGGTTTCGACGAAATTCTTGCCGTTCGACGCGTTGGCGAGCTTCTTGCGCAGCTTGCAAATGAACACGTCGATGATCTTCAGCTCGGGCTCGTCCATCCCGCCATAGAGGTGGTTGAGGAACATTTCCTTGGTGAGCGTCGTGCCCTTTCGCAGGCTCAACAGCTCGAGCATCTGATATTCCTTGCCCGTAAGATGCACGCGGGTACCGTTCACCTCGACCGTCTTGGTATCGAGATTGACCACCAGCTCGCCGGTCTGGATCACAGACTGGGCATGCCCCTTGGAGCGCCGCACGATCGCGTGAATGCGGGCGATGAGCTCGTCCTTGTGGAACGGCTTGGTCAGGTAGTCGTCGGCGCCGATGCCGAGACCCTTCACTTTATCCTCGGTGCCGGCGAGGCCCGACAGGATCAGGATCGGCGTCTTGACCTTGGAGACGCGCAGCGTGCGCAGCACCTCGAACCCGGACATGTCCGGGAGATTGAGGTCGAGCAGAATGATGTCGTGGTCGTACAGTTTTCCGAGGTCGACGCCTTCCTCGCCAAGGTCGGTCGTATAGACGTTGAAACTCTCCGACTTCAACATCAGCTCGATCGACTGAGCCGTGGAAGCGTCGTCCTCAATCAGCAATACGCGCATGCCCAATCCCCCGTCATCCCCGCATCGGGCTAGGTCGGCGGGCCATGAGCGGCCGCCTTGGAATACGCCTGATCACAAACTGATTCGGAACGCCATCAACGATGATCAAAACCCGACTCTCACGCAAGCAGGCGATAAACTCCGCGACACCCGCGCCAAGGCAGGTGAGATCGCGTCTGTTTGCTTGTGTCGCATCAGGTTCAAGAACAACGTTCGTCCACCGATGATGCCCCGTCCGAATTCAGTTTGTGCGCTTGGCACAGTCCTTTCCACGCGTCCCGAGGGCGATGCGCTGATGATTAACGACATCGGTAAACACGAAGTTAAACAGTGAAAATTTCGTTGCCGTCGGGCCGATCAAAACTGATGCCCGCACGCAACACTTCGTAAAAATCGTCGGTTTCTGCATCGTTGGGCGGTCGCGGCCGCACGAGAAGCGCCCGCGGAAACCGAAAACTAACAGTGTCGCGGCACAATCTTTTCCAACGCGGCCTACAATTCATTTACTCGCGTTAACCATTGTGGTGCGGGGTGCGGGGGAGTACGAGTGATGAAGTCGCATGAGGCTCTCATTCGCCTGAAGACATTTCAGGTCGAGGACAAGCGGCGCAAAGTCGCGCAGATCGAGACCATGATCGCGGAATTCGAGCGCATGGCGAATGATCTCGATCGCGAGATCCGCATCGAGCAGGATCGCAGCGGTATTCACGATCCCTCCCACTACGCCTATCCGACCTACGCCAAGGCCGCGCTGGCGCGCCGCGAGAACCTCCGCCATTCCGCGGACGAACTGCGCATCCAACTGGCTGATGCGAAGGTCGCGCTACAGGAAGCCTGCGACGAGCGGCGCAAGGTCGAGTTGCTGGGCGAACGAGAGCGCAACGCCGAGGCCCGTGGGCAATCCGATGCCGACCCGCTGGCGATCTTGCGTTCGCGCGCCGCGTTGGCGTGACGGGCTAGCTCGGCGCCGGTCCGAGCGGTGGGGGTGGCGGTGCGTGGGTTGGGCTACGGTGCAATAGTGTGATCGAGATATAGGCGCCGATCCAAGAGCCCCCGGCCGCGAATAGCACGTAGACCCAGTTATTGGTGTAGCTGATCACCGCGAAGGACGAGAGCAGGTACCATATGCTGCTCCAGGTCGCGGCCGGTACCCGCCGGCGCGCGATCACGGCTGAGGTGAACATCACGTAAACCGCATCGGTTGTGGCGGTGGCGAGAACGACACCGGCCGCAACCCATGGATCGATCTGAACAGGCCACATCGCGCGCTGACAGTGATTGTGGGTTGAGGTGCTCGAGCCGGGCGAGGCATATCACGAGGGTGCCTCGGGAAAAACCAATGCAACCCGAAAAGCGAGTGGCCCCGCAGTGCGGGGCCACTCTTCACTCCAGTGCGACCGTTGTTGGCCCGTCCTAGTAACAGGCCCGGTGCGTGGTGAATACCACTTGGCCAGTCGGCGAGACCGTACGCTCGCGGATCACGCGGCATGCGCCTGCATCTGCGTATGGTCCGCCCCAATAGTCGTAGCCCGGGCCCACGCCGGCAGCGAATGGTCCGATCTGTACCCCGGCCCCATACGGGCCAGCACCCGCGTAGAACTGGGCGGAGGCGGGGACCGCCGCAGCCGCGAGAGCCCCGGCGGCAAGCGCGGAGACGAGCAGCTTCCTGATCATGATGCACTCCATTTGCTCCTGCCCCTCGCAACACAACGCCTGAGCCGGCGCGTTGTTTCGCCGGCGTGTGATCGGTCAAGCCCTTGGAATCTATTCGGAATTCGAGAAATGCGCGCGGCGTTTCCGCCCGCAACCAAACGTCGCGGGCGCCACCATTGGGTCAGACAGGGGCGCTCCTCAGGCGATGCCTTCAACGATCCGGATGTCGCGTTCGGCAGCATTCCCCAATGCTTTCAGGGCTGCCTTGTAGCCATCGCTGTCATGGGCCGCGACCGCCCGCTCGACGCTGTCGAATTCAATGATGACGGTGCGCTGGTTGAGCCCGGCTTCGTAGGTCTTGGCGGGCATGCCGCGGACCACGAAACGTCCTCCGCCCGCCTGGATGGCCGGCGCCGCAAGCTTGGCGTACTCGCCCAGCGCATCCGGATTGGAAATGTTGCGATAGGTCGTGATCCAGTAGGCCTTGGCCATGATCTCTCCTCCCTTGCTGCGTGATGGATCGCTCGAACGAGCAAGTGATATTAGCGCGTGCATGGGCCGGAGGCGACGGGGACGTGGCGCCGAATTCGCTGGGCAGCGGCGACATAATCGGGGGGCAAGCGTTGCAGAGTGCTACGTTCTGTCGACGCAGACAGAGCGTGTCGTTGCGGGCGGCTATTGCCAACGCGATGAGGGTCTGCGCCGTTCAGCGGATAACAGTCACGCCTGAGTTGGAAATAGCGACGGGCTTGCCCGCCTTCACCACCGGCTCGATCGTCTGGGCGCGAGCCGTGGTCACATCCTCCGGGAGCGGACGCGCCGTGATGCAGACCACCATGACGGCGACCGATGCGATTAGGGACACCACGACGATCTTGAGGTGAGTCGTCTGGTCAGCGGTTCTCAACGATGCATTGCTCATGGCACTCTCCGTCTACTGAGACGGCCGGGACAATCTGCCGGTTAACCTTCTGTTTATTTCGGTTCAGGTTGACCGGATCAATCTACAACAAATACCCCGGCCACCTGGCCGTGATCTAACAATCTAGAAGTTTGTATTTGGTTTCAAAGGGGGATTCACAGTTGATTGAACGTGCGTGAATCCCGCCGCAATCGCGACAAAAGTGTAAACAGGGTTAACGCTCCGTAAACATCAGACATGCATGTTTACGCTTCCTAAACCTCAGTTGACCCGCAGCTCGCTCGGATCGCGTCCGCCAGGGTCGATGCCCATCGCGTTGGCAAACTCGTTCCAAACCTCGCGTGGCTGCCCGGCCTGCCACGGGAAGCGCTGCGCGCGCCGGCCGAAATAGGGATCGCTCCTCCACTGCTCGCGCGGCAGGCTGTCGGTGAAGGTCTTCGGCGTTGCGATCGGCAGCTTCACCAGCTTGGCTTTCTCCGGATCGCGGATGATGCCTTTGGGATCACGTCCCTGCGCCACCGATTCCATGTCCTGGAAGAATCGATTGCGGATCATCGCGATGCCGCGGTCGCTCGATCCAAGCAGTTCCTGGCTGCGATCGGCGATCGTGCCCTGTCCGACCCAGGCGATGACGTCCTGATTGATGATATGGCTCGAGATCCAGCGCCCGTTGCTGTCCTTGATCGGCCCATACCAGGTCGGAACACGGTTCTGCACGTAGGGTTCGCTCTCCTTCGGCACGCGGGTGAAGAACCAGCAAATATTCAGTGTGTTCTCATCGTCGACCGGAATGCGCCACTCGAAATGCGAGCCGAGGAAGAAGCCGTTCGGCCACAAGGTGACCCGGCCGACGGTCCACAGCGGGTCCTGTTCGGTCGCGCCTTCGCGAATGCGCCGATACTGAAAGCCGTATTCAAATTCATCGAAGCCAAGCTTGAGGTGGCGGGCCGAGTAGGGCCCGGTCTCACCGCGCTTCCGCAAGCTCCAGTTGTCGTGCATCCATTCGAAGTGCACGGGGTCGATCGAGTTCTCCTGGCATTGGAACCAGTTGCACGGCACTTCGCAGGCGACGATTTCCTTGAACCCGTTGCTCCAGGTGAACGGCTCCCAAACCGGCAGTTCTGGCACCGGCTCCGGTCCCATATAGGCCCACAGCAGTCCGGCCATCTCGCGCACCGGATAGGCGGGGCTGGTGCATTTCTTCCGCAGCGGCGAGGCGGGATTGAACGTGTCCTCGAACGGCTGCTCGACGCAGCCGCCGTGCTCGTCCATCAGCCAACCATGATAGTTGCAGCGGATGCCGGCCTTTTCGACGAACCCGTAGGACAGGTCGGCGCGCCGATGCGGGCAATGCCGGCCGAGCAGGCCATATTGACCGCTGAGGTCCTGATACAGAACCAGATCCTCGCCCATCAGCCGCACCGCTTTGATGGGGTTGTCGGCAAGCTCGCTCGCGCCTCCAATTGGATGCCAGTAGCGCCGCAGCAAATCGCCCATTGGGGTGCCGCGGCCCACGCGCGTCAACATCTCGTTTCTGGCTTTGTCCATGCGTCAAACCTCCCACACACCGGCATGTCGCGTCGTTACAAACGCGCTGCTTCTATTGGAATTATCCAGAGCTGGCGCCCCAAGCGCAAGCGAGGGTCGCGCTAGTCATGCGCTGCGCGCAAAGCCGACGGTTGGCGACATGCTGCGGCGCAAATCCTTACGGCGTTTTAATGCTTACGCAAATTTAAGTTGCTCCCGGCTCATTGCGCATTTGTATTGGCATCTACAGATTTCTCCGCAAGCAGGAGAACAGTCAGATGTGGAACAAAGTGTTGGTGCTTTCGACCGCGGCCATGTTGGTCGGCTCTGCCGCGGTGGCACAGCAGACGCAACAGCAGAACCTTGACGTTCGCGATGGCCGTGCATCGTTCCAGCCGTGGCGGCCAAGCGCGGATGACTTCGCAGCGTTTACCGACGCGCGGGTCGCCGCCCTGAAGGCAGGCCTCCGGCTCACACCCGATCAGGAAAAGAACTGGCCGGCATTCGAACAAGCCTATCGCAATCTCGCCAAGCTGCGCGCCGACCGGTTCGCCGCCAATCGCGATGTTGCCACGACGCCCGGCGACCAGAAGTCTTGTTGATCGGCTGCAGCGTCGGGCTGATTCAATCACTCAGTTTGGAACAGCTTTGCAGGATTTGGCCAAGGCGACGCGCCCGCTCTATCAGAGCCTTGATGATGCTCAGAAACATCGGTTCGTCGCCATCACCCGCTTCATGATGCAGCACCGGCATTTCGCCATGGCGCACGAGTTCGGACCCGGCGGGCATCACGGGATGGGTGACGGACCTCACCGGATGGGTGACGGACCCCACGGCGGCATGATGGGGCATGGCTTTGGTCGTCCGGACGGCGACGACCACGAGTAGTACGGCAACGGCGATCGCCTCCAAGCCCCCCACCCCGCGATCCCGTGCCGTCGTGAGCCGCCGGGCCTAGTGCCCGGCGGTTTCCGTTTTTCCGTTTGGAGCGTTTCTTACTTGCTGCTTGAAGGCCGACAAGCTTGCGCAAAAGATAGGCGATTCCGCTGACTTGTATGCAGACTGGATCTGAACAACTGTCACTATATACCTTCCGATATATGTTCATGATCAATTCGCGCTGCTAGGGAAATTTCTCCAAGTCTACTCAAGTGCGTCGCCATGCGCGGCACTTTTTTCTTCGCTGGGCAGGGGGACATGGGCGTGGAGGGAACGACGGCGGCAAGCGCCGGCCAGGGTTCGCGCAAGCGTGCAGACTCCGGATCATTGCTTGCACTTGCCGATCAGGCGCGGCGCAATGCAGGCCGCGTGCGTGATCCCGACATCAAGGCAACGATACTCACCATTGCGGAACGCCTTGAACGCCTCGCGCTACGCGCCCATGAGTTGTTGGAGCGTGACGCACGAAGCGCGCCAGCGGTCGACGCACAAAAGATCAGCAGTAGAAACTCAAGCTGATCCCCGAGCGGCCGTTCACCACCACTGGTGTGAGGCCGGCATGGCAGAGGGTGCCGCGCCGGCCCCTGGTAACGGTGCCCGGCGCTGCGGTCGTGCTGCTGGCGCCGGCTCACGCTCCGAGGTCATGATGATGAGTCTGTTGTCCACGCCCTTGCGGTCAATTGGCGTGTAAGCGTTGGCCTTGCGCCAGGTCTGGAACGAAACCACACCATGATTGGTCGCGATCAGGTCGCTCGGCTGCAGCGTCGGGTCATCCTCGAGCTTCATGCTCGCGGTGCCAAACGAGTCGCGGCCGTTGCACGAGCAGGCCGGAACGATCCGCTCGCGGTATGCGAAGGCATTTGCAAGTTTCTGGTACGTGCTTCCATCATCTGCAGTCGCCTGCGCGATTTCACTGCCGACGAATATTTTGGTCTTGGCGGCCGGGCATAGGCCGTCGCATACGGCTTTCGACGTTGCGCCACCCGGTACGGGGAAATAGCGGCCATCGCATAGGCGCACGCAATAGGCTGCGGTTGTGCCGATACGGTCAATTGACGGGCGCGGCGTTGCGGGCTGCGGCGCGAGAAATCCGCCGAACAGGAAATCAAACAAACCGGCGGCTGCAGGCGTCGTGTTCGTGATGACTGTGACGATTGTCAGAAGACCGAGCGCGCGTCCAAACGAACGCGTCTTTGGCACACCACGGCTGTTCACCAAGAAAACTCTCCCAGGGTACATCTCGGTACGCACACCTCGGAGCATGCCAGTCCATCTCCGGGAAGATGGCACGGTCATCGTCACGAGAGGTAGAAGGTGCAGCGTGGGCTAAGCCGGGGGTAGTCTACATTGGGCTAGCGCCCCGAGACGTTGGTATAGGCGCTGTCAACCACGGTCCTGCGCCCTACGCGGTCGGCCCAGGCTCTATATCGTTCGATATATTCCCACGATCGGCCGCTTCAGCTATCAACAGCGCTCCAAGCCTACTGGCTTACTTTGCCGCGTCGCCATGCGCGGCTTCTTTTTTTGTGCCACGTCAATTTATCGCGTTGGTCCTCACGCCTCGCGCCAGCCGAGCTCGAGGCTGATCTCACGGCCGGCCCGCAGCAGATGTGGCGCGTGACGTTCGATATCTTTCGACCGGAACCGATCCACCGGGCCAGACACGCTAAGCGCCGCGAGCACGCGCCCATCGCGTCCGCGAAGCGGCACGGCCATGCCGCCGACGTCCTCGCGCCACTCGCCGCGGGCGATGGAATAGCCCCGTGCGCGGGTCTTCCCAAGCTCGCGCGCCAGCCGCGCCGGATCAGTGATGGTGCGCGCGGTGAACGGATCGAGCTTGCCGGAAACCGGCGCCTCGCCAAACGCCAGGTAGACCTTCCCGGGCGAGGAGCAATGTAGCGGAGTGCGGGTGCCAATTGGCGTGTAGGTCCGCAACGCCCGTGTCGAACTCGATGCGCTCGATGACCACCATCTCGCCTCGCTCCAGGGTCGCCAGGATGACGTTCTCGTCGCACAGCCGCGCGAGCCGGCTCATCACCGGATAGGACACGGACCAGACGTCCAGTCGGCGCGCCGCCCGCGCGCCGAGTTCGAACAGCAGCAACGTCGCGGCGTATTTGCCTTCGCTGTCCACCGGTTTGACAAACCCTGCCGCGGCCAGGGTCTGCACCAGGCGATGCGCATTGCTGCGCGTCATGCCGAGCTCGCGTGCAAGATCGCTTGCGCCGCGCGGCTCATCGCTGGCCGCGATCGCCGATAGAACCCGCAATCCTTTGAGCAGCGTCGTTTCCATTGCCGGCTCCGGATGTCGGCGTCGACCGACAACACGCTTGACATCCGTCGGCCGAGCCGGAAGAGTTTCCCGAATACTGAACTCATGTATCATATAATGAGACAAACGCGAAACACCCTGCGCTTCGTTCCCCGGTCGGCCGCGATTGCGGCCTCGTTGCTGTGGGTCACGGCAGCCGTCGCCGAATGGCCGGAGCGAGCGATCACAGTTGTCTCGCCCTATCCACCCGGTGGCACCAATGACGTGATCGGCCGCGCCTTCATGGACCGGCTTGCCGCCAAGCTCGGCCAGCCGATCGTGGTCGACAACAAGCCGGGCGCGGCCGGGATTGTCGGCTCCGCTCAGGTGACGCGCGCCAAGCCGGACGGCTACACCTTGCTCACCGCGAACAATGGCGCGCTGGTGCTGCAGCCGCTGGTGAATTCGCAGGCGCGCTACAATCCGGTCACGGATCTGACGCCGATTGCGCGCTACGCCGTCTCCTATCCGTTTCTCGGCGTGCGGCAGGACCTCCCGGCCGCTGACTTTCGCGCCTTCACGCAGGTGCTCAAGTCTGCAAACCCCGGCTTGACCTATGGGTCGGCCGGCATTGGCTCGTTCGGGCAATTCGCCGTCGGACACCTCGTTTCGGTGATCGGCGGGGGAAAGCCGGTCCACATCCCGTATCGCGGCAGCTCACAGGCCCTGACCGATCTGCTCGCGGGCCGGATCGATTTCATGGTTGATCCGATCGTGCTGCAGCAGAAAGGGCCGGTGCGTGTGCTGGTCACCACCGCGCCGGAGCGCCTCGCCACCTATCCGGACGTGCCGACCGCGCGGGAAGCAGGTTTCCCTGAGTTCAATCTGTTCGGTTGGTTTGGTCTGTTCGGGCCCGCCGGGCTGCCACCCGAGATCACCGAGAAGCTTGGCCGCGCGGTCGACGAGATCGCCGCAGAGGACGCCATTCAGGCAATTGCCGAACGCACCGGGCTGTCGGTCGCGCCGCTGCGCGGGGCGCCATTCGTCGCCGCACTGCGCGACGAATTGGTGCGCTTCAAGGATATCAAAGAAAAAGCCGGCATTCCCAACGTCGAGTAGGCGCGATGACAACAACACGAACCACCGCGCGTGAGCGCGTCGAGCTTTCGGGCACGCGTTGCGTGCGTATCGATGCCGCGCGCGTCGTGCGGCCGACCTCGGTCGCGATCATCGGCGCGTCCGAGGACTTCAGCAAGTTTGGCGGCCGTTTCGTTCACAACGTGATCAAGCACGGCTTCGCCGGCCGCCTGATCTTCATCAATCCGACACGCGACAGTATTCTCGGCCGCCCGGCCTATCCTTCGATCGAGCAGGCGCCCGGGCCGATCGACGTTGCGCTGGTTGCGGTGCCGGCACCGCTTCTGCGTGAGACGATCGACGCCTGCGCACGCGCCGGCGTTGGAGCCTGCATCGTGGTGACGGCGCAGCTCGGCGAGTTCGATGCGAAGGGGCGCGCGCTGCAGGACGAGTTGGTCGCGATCGCGCGAGCGAGCGGCATGCGCCTCGTCGGCCCCAACTGCATGGGCCTCATCGCACCGTCGCATCGCCTGGGGCTGACGTCCTCGCCCACGCTGCAATATGCCGACCATCTCTGTCCCGGCGCGGTCGCCCTCATCAGCCAGAGCGGCGCGTTGATGGGCACGCTGTTCGTGCTCGGTTACGACCACGGGGTCGGCTTCTCGTTCCTGGTGTCCGTCGGCAACCAGGCGGATCTCGAGCTGTGCGATTTTCTGGAAGCGGCGGTCGAGGATGCCGAGACCAAAGTGATCTGCCTCTATGTCGAGCAGGTCAGCGATCCCTCCCGCTTCGCCGCACTGGCGCGGCGCGCGGCGGTTGCCGGGAAGCCCGTCCTGGTCGTCAAGGCGGGACGTACCGAGGCGGGGCGCACCATGGCGCGCTCGCATACCGCGAGCCTTGCCGGTTCCTACGAGGCTTTCGATGCGGTGTGCCGGGCTTGCGGCGCCACGCTGATGGACGAACCTGAAGGCATGCTCATGACCGCCGGCCTGCTGGCGCGCAATCCGGTCGCACGCATCGATGGGCTTGGCGTGGTGGTCAGCTCAGGCGGCGGCGGCGCGGTTCTGGCCGACCGCCTCACCCAGGCCGGCGCGACGCTGGTCGCCTGGGACGAGGCAACTTCGACGCGTCTCGGCAAACACTTCCTGCCGCAGCATCGCAACAATCCGATCGACCTCGGAGCCCACGTGGGGGCGCTCGGGCCACACGTGTTTCATGACACGATTCGCGCCGTCTATGAGGATCGGCAGGTCGGCGTATTCGTTTATTTGTTCACGCCGCAGCCGCTGATGCCGGAAACGCTGGATGCGCTACTCGAGATCTGGCGCGATGGCCGCAAGCCTGTCTTCGTGGTGCTCGACACGTCGCGGTTTGCCGAGGACCTGCGCCGGCGCATGCTCGACGCCGGCATGCCGTTCGTGACCGATATCGATGACGTGCTGCGCGCCGTCGAGGTGGTGCGCCAGCGTCTCGCGATAAAAACACCGGAACCGGCCCCCGACCGTCCGCCCCGACTCCCGCCGGTCACACCTGTAGCGCGCGATGGATTCCTGACAGAGCCCGAAACCAAGGCCCTGTTGAGCGCCTACGGGATTGCGACCACCCAAGATCGAATCGTGGCGACACGCCAGGAGGCGATTGCCGCCGCGCGGGAGATCGGGCTCCCGGTGGTGCTCAAGGCCGTGAGCCGCCGCATTGTGCACAAGAGCGACGGCGGGTTCGTTCATCTTGGATTGGAGAACGAGCGCGCGGTGGCGGACGCGTTCGATGCGATCGCATCCGCCTGGCCCGACGGCGATGAGGCGGTTGCGGTGACGGTTCAGCCTATGGTGCAAGGCGGAACTGAGTTGATCGTCGGCGCGCGCCATGATCCACAGTTCGGCCCGCTGGTGCTGGTCGGGCTCGGCGGCGTGTTTGTCGAGGTGCTGCGTGACGTGCAGATGCGGCCGGCCCCGGTCAGCCCCCCGAGCGCGGCCGCCATGCTGCGACGCCTGAAATGCTGGCCGCTGCTCGCGGGGGTGCGCGGCCGCCCCGCGCTCGATATCGCGGCCGTGGCCGATACGGTCGCGCGGCTCTCATGGCTCGCCCATGATCTCGGGCCGCGGCTGATCGACATTGAGATCAATCCGCTGATCGTCGGCGCTGCTGGGCTCGGCGCGATCGCGGTCGACGGGCGCGCTAACCTGGGGGCATCAGCATGACCGAGGAACTGGTCCGCTATGAATCGCGCGACGGCGTGGCGCTGATCACGCTCAACCGGACGGCCAAGCGCAACGCCCTCAACACGGCCATGTGCGGCGAATTGCATGCCGCCTGGACTCGGTTTGCGCAGAGCGCCGGCGATCGCGCGGCGGTAATCACCTCTGCGGACGAGATGAATTTCTGCGCCGGCGCAGACGTGAATGATCCGCCGGCGAATTTCCTCGACGCTATTCCGGAGGTGGGCATCGAACTGACGAAGCCGGTGATCGCCGCGGTCGCCGGCCATGTGATCGGCGGCGCGGTGACGCTCACCGCGTTCTGCGATCTCTGTGTCGCGGCGGAGAATACCCGCTTCGTTTACCCGGAGGCCAAGATCGGCGCGACGCTCGGGCTCGTCAGCGCGGTCGTCGGGCGTATCCCGCACAAGGTCGCGATGGAGCTGATGCTGCTCGGCGAAAGCATCGACGCGGCGCGCGCGTGGCAGGTCGGCTTCGTGAACCGTGTCGTTCCGGTTGGGCAGCAGACCGCGGCGGCGCTCGAGCTCGCCAGCGTAATCAGCCGCAATGCCCCGCTGGTGCTCGCGACCTTGAAGCATTTCGCGCGCGAGACGCTGCCGCGTTCGCCGGTGGAAACCTATGTGGCGGCGAAGCGCGAGATCGATGCGGTCGCTCGCAGCGCCGACATGCGCGAAGGAATCTCGGCATTCCGCGAGAAGCGCCGGCCCCTTTTTCGGGGTGAGTAAGTGCGGCCCGAGGTGCCCGTCGATAGCTCCGATCTGGCCCGCTCCGAGGCCCTCGACAAAAAACCACCCCAAGGCTATATGAACGCGCGCGCTGGCCGGCGCCAATTGGTGCCACATGCGGCCGCGTGCTTTCCCTAAAGGTCTGTAAAGAATTAGGGAAGGGCGCATAGCTCAGTTGGTAGAGCAGCTGACTCTTAATCAGCGGGTCCAAGGTTCGAGTCCTTGTGCGCCCACCAATATTCACACGTTCTAGTGTGTGGTGGATCTGAAGTTCCTGTCATTCTTTGCGGCACTCCAAAGCTGGTGCCCACTTTTCTAACACCAGTGCTTTCCGATTTCCGGTCGAAACAGGTCCGCGGCGTCTCTATGCGCGCGCGTGGTTGGTTCGTCACGTTCCGGTAATGCAAGTACGGAAATCAGCGTCCAAATGATGACTTTAACGAGAGCCTGCTTTTCGGTGACCCCTCAAGAGGGCGTTGTTCCATGAAATGTCGAACCATCGCGTTTGCGACAATCCTCCTTATCGCGTTCGGCTTCGCTCGAGGGGCCACAGCCGCAGACATCGCAGGCTATTCCGGCGTTAATCTCAACATCCGTTCTGGACCCAGCGTCAGATTCCCCCCTATCGGCATATTAGGGGCCCGCTCAGCACTCACCATTCACGGATGCCTTGCACGCTACACGTGGTGCGACGTCAGCGCACCTGGCCTTCGCGGCTGGGCGTCCGGTGCCTACATCAAGTTCATTTACGAAGCGCGCCAGGTCTATGTGCCCGGCTATGCCGCACAAGTTGAAGTCCCGATCGTCACGTTCAATCTGCCAAGCTATTGGGACGACTACTATCGAGATTACGATTTCTATGGCGAGCTCGACCGTTGGCGCCAGTATCGCTGGGAGGACGACGGCGCTCCCCCTGGTTGGCGCGATAATTGGGACGATCAATATGATGCTTGGGAGGATCGATACGATCCTCACGACGACTGATCGTGTCGTTTGCTGAATTGCCTCTGACCTGCCCCGGCCGCTCGCCGTCCGGTTCGGTATTGGCGGCTCGGAGCGCGATTGCCAGCCCTCCCTTTGTTCCTACAGGGGCGCCGAGGGGCGCGAACCGACGGCTTGGCCCCACGAAACGTTGAAATCCAATCGCAAGTATCGCCTTGAAGGGGTAGCGTCTGAAGCTGTAACAAGCATGCGATATTCGCCGGAAATGGCGTTGGCCGGCTTGCGACGCGCAAGTGGCTGAAACTTAAACCGGACGGTTAGCCGTCAATCAGCGGGTCCGCGGTTTGCGTTCTTCTGCGCCCGCCTCGCATTTTTCGGGATGGAGATCTCTGTGCGCCTGATCGTGATCGCCGCCACGTTGGGCTGCTGGTTGACGCAGGGTCTCGCGGCCGAGAAGACATTCGGCGAATGGCGCGTCACCAGCGATCTCGATCGCTTCTCGGGTCGAACGACGGTGGTTGCGTCCGTACTGGCCGACAAGATGACGCTGCTGGTGCTGCGCTGCTTCGATCAGGCGCCCTCGATCGGCATTATCGATCACGCCGACCCGCCCGGCTTTTCCGTCGGCCAGCTTGCCACGCTGAACGTCCGTGCGGACGGCTCGCCCCCACTGGAGGTGCGGGCCAAAGCGTTGAGCAATCTGCTGCTCGAATTTCAGCTCAGCGACGGCGAGGCGGCCCGGTTGATGAAAACCATCGCTAACGCGAATGAGGTCACGGTCCGCGTTCCCTCCACGGCCGGCAACATCGAACGGCTGTTCAAGGTCACCGGAGCGCATGATGCCGTGTCGTTGATCTTTGATGCCTGCAACCTGACGCTCTGATCAACGCGCGCTTCTTCAGCGGAAACCGGCGCCGCGTGCCGCGGCGAGCGCGATGATGCTGATGCCGGCGGCGAGCATCATATAGAAGCTCGGCGCGAGCTTGCTCCCCGTCGCGTCGATCAGCCATTGCACGATGAACGGGGCAAAGCCGCCGAAGATCATCACCCCGAAAGAGTAGCTGATCGAGAGTCCGGTCGTGCGCGTGTGGATCGGAAACAGGTCCGACAGCAGCGCCGGCAGGCTCGCCTGATAACCGGCGACCACGACGCCCAGAATGACCCACGCCCACAGCAGGGTTTGCAGAGTTGGCACGTCCGCCAGCCAGGCAAACATCGGGTAGGTCCCGAACAGCATCACCACGGCGCACAGGGCCGGCACCGGCAGGCGTCCGATCCGATCCGACAGGGCACCAAACAATGGAATGAGCACGATCTGAAGTACGCCATAGAGCAGACCGGCCGCGAAGCTGCCGGCAGCCGGCAAGCCAAGCTGGCGCACCGCATAGGCCGGCATGAACAATGTCATGTAGGTCGCGACTGTACCCAGCACGACCGCGCCGACGCCAATCAGCATCCGGCTCCGGTCATTGAGGAATGCCTCGCGCAACGGCGCTTCGCTGCGCGGTGCGGTCTGGAATTCCGGCGCCTCCTCCACGTGGCGGCGCAGGTAGTACGCAATCGGACCAATCAATAAGCCGAACACGAAAGGTGTCCGCCAGCCCCACGCTTCCATTTGCGCCGGCGTCAACATGCTGCTCAGTGCGACCCCAAAGCCCGTCGCCAGCACCGTGGTAACGCCCTGGCTCGCCAGCTGCCAGCTCGCGAAAAAGCCCCGCCGTTTCGGATCCTGTTCGGCCAGGAAGGCGGTCGCGCTGCCGAATTCACCGCCGGCCGAAAAGCCTTGGATCATGCGCGCGATCACGATCAGCAGCGGCGCAAGCACGCCGATTGTTTGATAGGTCGGCATCACCGCGATGACGGCGGTCCCGACCATCATCAGGCCGATGGTGAGGACTAGCGTTGACTTGCGGCCGTGGCGGTCCGCGTAGCCGCCGAGCACGATTGCCCCCAATGGGCGCATGAAGAACGGCACCCCGAACGTCAAGAAGGTGAGCAGCAGGGAAATGGTCGGATCGCCGGCTGGGAAGAACAGCTTTGAGATCGTCAGGGCGAAGAAGCCATAAACAACGAAGTCGAACCATTCGAGCGCGTTGCCGATCGACGCTGCGAGAACCGCCATGAACCGGGAGCGTGCCTGGGATTGGGTGACCGCCACAGCCGTCATGTCGAGCCCCCTCGCGCATGCGGGGCATAATGTCCCCGCCGCTCCATATTGCCCCCGGCTCTGATCCGGTACAAACCCATTCCTCTTGGAGACGGGCGTCATGGATGAACCTTTGGTCGTTGTCGGCGGCTCTTACGCGGGGCTGCAGATCGCGCTCTCGGCGCGGAGTGCCGGTTTCGAGGGGCCGATCCTACTGGTCGGCGACGAGCCGCATCTGCCCTACCAGCGGCCGCCGCTGTCCAAAGGATTTCTCACCGGCAAGGTTGCCGAGAGTGCGCTGCCGATCCGCCCGCAGCAGGTGCTGGAGCAGAACCGCATCGAGCCGATCCTGGGGGTGCGGGCGACCGCGATTGACCGGGCGAGCCGCACTGTTTCCCTCTCGGACGGACGCTCGCTGGCCTATGGGCGCCTCGCACTCGCCGTTGGTTGCCGCCCGCGCCTGCTGCCGGTCCCGGGGGCTGACCTCGAGGGCGTGCTCTACCTGCGCACTCTCGATGATGCGATTGCCCTCAAGGCCCGCATGCCGCAGGCGAACTCGGTTGCGATCATTGGCGGCGGGTTCATCGGGCTTGAGATTGCCGCGTCGCTCGCCATGCTCGGCAAGGAAGTGACCGTGATCGAGGCTTTGCCCCGCGTGCTGGCGCGCGCGCTCCCGGAGCGGGTGTCGGATTTCCTCACCGACGTGCATCGTCGCGCCAAGGTGACGGTGCGGACCGGAACGACTGTGCGCGAGCTCGAGGGCGCAACGGGCCACGTGCGCTCGGTGCTGCTCAGCGATGGCACGCGCTGTCCAGCGGATTTCGTCATTGTCGGCATCGGGGTGCTGCCCAATGTCGAGCTCGCGGCGGAGGCCGGGCTGGCCTGTCAGGACGGCATCGTGATCGACGAATTTGCCCGCACCACCGATCCGACCATTGTGGCCGCAGGTGACTGCACCCGCCATCCCAACCGCTTCGCGCCCGCCGGACAGATCCGGCTCGAGTCGGTGCAGAACGCGCTCGATCAAGCCAAGACGGCGGGCGGCGCGATTGTGGGCACGCTTAAACCTTATGACGCCGTGCCCTGGTTCTGGTCGGATCAGTATGATCTCAAGCTGCAGATGGTGGGGTTGTCCGAGGGGCACGATCAGGCCGTGGTGCGCGGCTCGCCGGAGGAGCAGAAATTCTCGGTGTTCTACTTCCGCAAGGGCGCTTTGATCGGAATCAACTCGATCAATCGCCCCGGCGATCACATGGCCGGCCGCCAGCTGATCCCGGCCGGTGTGCCGCTCACTCCGGAGCAAGTTGCTGATCCGAGCTTCGACCTCGTGCGCTTCGTGACGGCCGCACGCAAGGCCGCGCCCGCGTCGGCGGCGTGAGCTTACCGCCGCCAAAGCTCCTTGAACTGCGTCGCGACCACATCCTCGTAGCGCACGTCGTGCTCCAGAATTCCAACGTCGCGCGCGAACTGGTTCATCCCCGCCACAAACTCCGGTGAGATCGTCGCGTCGTAGAACGGCAGGTCGCGGCGGATCAGCTCGGTGATCAGCGCGGCTGCATCGGGCGGAAAGACCTTGCGTCCAACCTCGCCGGCAAGCTCGACGTTCTGGCGCAGCGCCGCCTGTGTGTTGACGATCGCGCGTACCGCGCCGGCCACCGCTTCGGGCGCGCGCCCGATCAACGCATCGCTTGTGGCGATCGATGCCATGGTGAAATTGAACGCGGATTTTGGCCCGTCGCCGCGGCGCACGTCGAGCACAACGCGGCCGACGCCACGGCGGACGGCCACTTCGGCCCCCATGCCGTTGGCCCAGAAGCCGTCGATCTTGCGCTCTTCCAGCGCCTTGGCGGCGGTCAGTCCGAAGTTGACGGTCGTGCCCACCGCGCCCGGGACCGGCGCGATGCGCACGTCGTCGCGCGCGAGATCGATCCCGGCTGCGATCAGCAGACGGCGCAGCCCCATGTCCACCCACGGCGCCGCGCCGATGCTGCGGCCCTTGACGATATCGATCTCGCCGCGTTTCGGAGCGAGGTCGGTATGCATCACCAGGAACCAGTACATGCCCTGCGCCTGGGCGCAGATGAGCTTGCCGCCGTGCCAGTTCGGAAATGCGGCCAGCGCCGAGTGCGCGGATCCCGCAACAAACTCAACCTCGCCGTCGCGCAACGCGCGATAGGCCTTGTCGACCGGAAAGATCAGCTCAACGGAAAGGTCCAGCCCCTCCTTGGCGAAGAAGCCGAGCTCGGCTGCCGCGACAGCCGGGAAATACGAGTTGGAGATCAGATCAGGGACTGCGATTTTCATGCAAAGCCTCGGTTAGTTAGTACTTCGGACCCTCATCCTGAGGAGCATCCGCGCATCAGCGCGGATGCGTCTCGAAGGATGGCCACAATGAAAGCTGTTGTTTGTGGCCATCCTTCGAGACGCCCTCGCTTCGCTCGGGCTCCTCAGGATGAGGGTCGAAAGCGTTCCGCAGGTGGGGCGATCTCGGTGACGAGGTCACGCACCAGGGTTTTGTTTGATAGCGGCGCCAGCACCATCTGGCGAGGCTCGAGCCGCGCCGTACAGGCATAGACGGTCTTGCCGTCAAGCTCGATCATGCACTCCTTGCAGGCGTTGGCGTTGATGCAGGAAAACCGAATGGCAAGCGAGGGATCGCGGTTGACGCGGATCCAGCGCAGGCCGTCGAGGACCGATTGGCCCGGTTCGAAGGGGACCGCATGGGTTTCCCAGCGGCCGTGTTTCGGGTCGAGCCCGCGCCAGATTTTGAGCAACGCGGTGTCGCTCATTGCGCGGCCGCAAGTCGGGTTGTGGGTGCCGCGCTGAGCGTGAGCTCGCCATCGTGCAGGCGCGCCACCTGGTTGATGGTCCAACCGGGATCCATCTCGGGATAATCTTCGCGCTGATGGGCGCCGCGGCTCTCGGTACGCGCGATCGCGGCCTGCGTGACGGTGCGGGCGACCAGCAGCATGTTGCGCAGGTCGAACCAGTCCAGCCGACGCAGATCGAATGCGCCTGCTGGGCCGGGTGGATGCTCGCCCAGCTCCAGGTTCAGCTCGTTGATCTGCTTCAGTGCGCGCGTCAGTGTCGCTTGGCTGCGCAAGGTGGCGACATCGCGCTGCATGGTCGCCTGTAAGCTGGCGAGCATCGCGGCCGTGTTGAGGTCGCGGTCCGGCCCGGCGACCGTGATCAGATCGAGCGCCGCGCGACCGGTGTTGTCGGCGCTCCGCTTCGCTTGCCGTGCATGGTCGGCTGCGCTGCGCCCGGCACGCCGGCCAAAAACCAGCGCCTCGGTGATGGCGTTGCCGGAGAGTCGATTGGCGCCGTTGGCGCCACCAACCACTTCGCCCGCAACAAACAATCCGGATAAGGCCGTTGCCATGCGGGCGTCGGCCACAGCGCCACCCATGTGATAGTGCGCAATCGGCGCCACTTCGATCGGCATCTTTGTGAGATCGATATTGTTGGTGGCCAAGCGATCAATCACCGGGCCGAAGGCGCCGCGCAGCTCCGCCTCGGAACAATGCTGAAAGCTCAGGTAGGCGCCGCCGTGCGGCGAGCCGCGTCCCGCTTCGACTTCCTTGAGGATTGCATAGCTCGCAAGATCGCGGGTGAGGACGTACTTGCCGTCCTCGTCTGAGCCATAGCGTGAGGTGAATTCCTCCATGCGGCCATTGAGCAGACGCCCGCCCAGCTTATAGCGGAACGGATCCCACATGATCGGGTCCATGCCGATCAGCCGCGGCGCCAAGTGGCCGATCGGGAAGAACTGCACGAACTCCATGTCGATCAATGGGGCACCGGCGCGCAGCGCCAGCGCATAACCGTCGCCGCCCATGTTGGCGGAAGCACTGTTGCGCGCATAAAGCCGAGTGAGCCCGCCGGTCGCCAGCACGGTCGCCTTCGCCGAGATGACAACAGCGTCGCCCGTGCCGAGATGCAGCGCGACAGCACCCGTGATCTCATCGCCGGCGCGCGCCAGGTCGACCACGCAGAGGTCGCCCGCCTTGCGGATGCCGCTCGTGCGGTTGACGACTGTGCGCAGGGTTTTCGACACGGCCGGGCCGGTACTGAGAAAATCCACATAGACGCAGCGCGGGCGATCATGACCGGGCGCCATGGTTTGCGCGATGTGGCCATCATGCCGCGCCCAGCCGACGCCCCACTGGTCCATTTCGGAAATACAGGCCGGCCCCTCCTGGCACAGAAGCTGGGCAAGGTCGGCATTGCAGAGCCCGCGCCCCGCGGTGAGCGTATCGTTGAGGTGATGCGTCCAATGGTCCGGCGTTTCCGCGCCGAGCGCTACCGCGACGGTCATCTGCGCCATCACGGTCGCCCCGCCGCGCCCGATCAGGCTGCGGTCGAGCATGAGCACATGACAGCCCGCGCGCGCAGCCTCGATCGCCGCGTACATGCCGGCTGCACCGGAGCCGATCACCAGCACGTCGGTTTCGACGCGCATTACGTCGGAACGCATCAATTCTCCCGTCTAGTCCGGCAGCGGCTTGCCGTTGGTTTCAGGCAAGAACGGAGCCGCCGCAAGGCTGATGATATAGATCAGGCTGACGGCGGTTGCAGCCCGGCCGAAGCCGCCGAAATTGGCGATGATCCAGCCGGAGATCAACGGGCCGACCCAGGCGATCAGGCGCGGCATGTTGAACACGAAGCCGGCCGCGGTCGCCCGCATGCGCGTCGGAAAGAGCTCCGGCAACCACGCCGACATCCAGGTGTACTGCCCGGAGACGAACACCCCGAGCAGGCCCGCCATGACCAGCAGCATGCCAAGGTCGTGGGTGAAGAGAAACATCACCGGCACGGTGATGAGCGCCGCTGCGACGTAGAACAGCGTGACGGGCTTGCGTCCGAAGGCATCGGCGAGGAAGCCGAAGCCAGCGTAGCCGATGATCGACGCGCCATTGTAGGCCATGCCCGCGTAGCTCGCCCATTGCGGAGCGGGGAGGCCCGCGCTCGCCGCGATGCCGGAAATGTAGGGCGGCACCCAGGTCGAGATGCCCCAGAAGGCGAACGTCGTCGCAAGCGACATCAGGAACGCCAAGATGACGCGCCGGCGCACTTCCGGATCAACAAAGAGATCGGCCATGGTGAAGCGCGCCAGCGCCTGATCCTGAGCCGCCAGCGCCTCCCCACTGCGTTTACGGGCCAGGGCTGCCTGCCGCCGCTCGTTCACGCCCTCCCACAAAGGCGACTCAGGGATCGTGCGCCGCACCCAAAGTGTGAGCAGCGCCGGCAGCACGCCAAGCAGGAACATGTAGCGCCAGGCGCTCGGCCCGAGCGGGCCGATGAACAGCCACACGAACGAAGCGAGGAAGAACCCGATCCCAAGCCCGCATTGCATCAGCCCGACACCCTTGCCGCGGGCGCGATCGGGCCACAGCTCGGCGACAATCGAAGCGCCCGTGACCCATTCGGAGCCGATGGCGACGCCGACCAGGAAGCGCAGGACCGCAAACGATTCCCAGTTCCAGGCGAAAGCCGAAAGCCCGGTCATCACCGAATAGGCCGCAATGGCCAGGATCATGGTGCGCTTGCGTCCGAGATAATCGGTGAGCACTCCGGCGATCAGCCCGCCGACGCCCCAGCCGAGCAAGGTCAGCGCGATCACCAGTCCGGCGTAGAACGGGATCTGCGCGAATTGCGCGGGCTCCAGCAGCTGCCGCAGCGCCACGCCGACCGTGATGATCAGCGCATAGGTCTCATAGCCGTCGAACAGCCAGCCGAGGTTGGATGCGAGCAGCGTGTTCCATTGCGCCCGGCTGAGCGAATTCCACCAAGGCGTGCGGTCGATGGCACTCACAGCCATGTTGTCCTCCCACGGCAATTATCGGCTTGCGTTTTGGTTGCCGAAGCATAGCAGGAGTTCCAACCGATAAAGCTAGTCTCACCGCTGCAGAAACGTGCGCAATGCCTCTCTGCACGCGGCTGGCTGCTCGGTCTGTAGGAAATGCGTGGTGTTCGGAATACCAGCGTATGCGATGCCAAGCTCGTCGTGGACCGCGCGGCTGATGCGCGCCGGTGGCCCGGCGTTCGGGTCATCGGCATCAGCGCCGATAATCATCATCGGGATCGTGACGCTTGGTAATTTCGCCCACAGCGTCGGATCGTTGTTGGTGGCAAACATATGCGCTTCGAGTTCGCGCGGGCAGCACAGGATCCAGTCGCCGTTCGGTCCCGGCCGCAAGGTTGATTGCGCAAACAGAAGGTGCGCGCCCGGAACCCACCGGCTGAATGCGCGCCGCTGCAGCAATTGCGCCGCGAACTGCTCAGGGCTGCGGTAAGCGACCGGCCGGCCGGTGGCGCGCCGCGTCAAATCCTCCATGTCGGCGATCTGTGCCGGCTGCACCGGATGACCGGACGGCGGGAAGATCGGCGGATCGAACAGCACGAGCGCATGCCAAGCCGGACCACCGGCAACGGCGTTGAGCAGCGTCGCGACCGCTGATAGCGAGTGAAACGCGCCGACCGTTGGCTTGGCGCCGAAGTGCCGCTGCGTACCTGCGAAGATCTCGCCGATGTCTTGCGTGATCCGCGGCCAGTTGTGCTGCTGTGGATCATGCAACGGATTTTCGCCGTGGTTGCGAATGTCGAACGCCACCAGCTCGAAATCATCGATCAGCGGCTCCCAGAAGGGCGTGTACGCATTGATCGCAAGCCCGTTGCCGTGGCTTAGCAGCAGCCGTACCGCGCCGTTCCCATAGCGGCGCAACCTGATCGGCGCGCCATCGGACATTCGTAGATCAACGACGGCTTCGGGTGAGGGAACAACGATTTCTTCGGCCGGCTCGTCAACTGTACTCACGATGCTGTTCGACTTTCATCGCAGGAAGGGGGAATGCCAGCTGCGCACCAGCTCTGTGTGTTTCCAAGCACTCTCTGCCGGTATAATCAACATGCGCCAACAAGGAGACCGTGATGCCCGCCGTCAAAACACCCTATCGCATGAACATCGCCGACGTGCCCCCGTTCAAGGTCGCGCCGCCGAGCCAGGAAAAACCGTCGGAGATCGACGTGCGCATGGTCTATGGTACCGACACCGGCATGATGATCGCTGCGCGGCAGAAGGGCTATCACTCGCGCCCGCACTGGCACGATTCCGAGCAGTTCAACTATGTGCTCGACGGTGAGATTTGGTTTTTCATCGGCAAGGACGGGTTCCGGTGCCGTAAAGGCGACATCGTGCGGGTTCCACGCAACGAGATCCACTGGACGTGGGTGCGCGCCGAGAGCGGCTGCACCATGCTGGAAACGCACACGCCGAGCCTGACTGGCGATCCATCGCTCGCAGTGGGCGCGGTGCCACTCGTCGCCGCAGGCGAGACACCCGATCAGCATGGGGTGAACAATATTTTTGTCGAGTACCCGCAAGCCAAGGAGATTGAAGCGCGAGCGCTCGCGGCGGATCCTGATTGACGCTCGAAGGATGGCCAGTCATTCCCACAGATGATCAATTGCTCATCGCCGTCGGCTCGTGAATGATCGCGGCCCTCCGCCGATGAGCATCACCATCCAGAACCTGAAGAAGTCGTTCGCCGGCATCGCGGCGGTGAACGACCTCACGCTTGCGGTTCCGGACGGGGCCATGCTGGTGCTGCTCGGGCCATCAGGTTGTGGCAAGACCACGACGATGCGCTGCATCGCCGGGCTGGAGCGGCCGGATGCCGGGACGATCACGATCGGCGGTCGCACGGTGTTCGACGGCCAGGTCGACGTACCGATCAATCAGCGCAACGTCGGCATGGTGTTCCAGTCCTACGCGATCTGGCCGCACATGTCAGTGTTCGACAATGTGGCTTTCCCGCTGCGGGTGAAGAATCTGCCGCGCGAGGAGATCGCAGCGCGGGTCAACGAGATGCTCGCGCAAGTGGGCCTTGCTGAGCTGGCGGCGCGAGGCGCCTCGACCCTGAGCGGTGGCCAGATGCAGCGGGTGGCGCTGGCGCGCAGCCTCGTGATGCGTCCGGCTGCGCTGCTGTTCGATGAACCGCTCAGCAACTTGGATGCGCGCTTGCGCGATCGATTGCGGGTGCAATTGCGCGAATTGCAGACGCAGTTTCGCATCACCAGCGTCTACGTCACCCATGATCAACATGAAGCACTGGCGCTCGCTGACCAGATCGCGGTGATGCATCACGGCGCTTTGCTGCAAGCGGCCGACCCGGTCTCGATCTACTCCCGGCCTGCCTCAAGCACGGTCGCGGACTTCCTCGGTTACAGCAATATTTTCCGCATCGATGCCTGCAAACGCGTGGAAGACGGACTGGAGATCGCCATGGCGAGCGGCACCGTGCTGCGCGCCGCCGGCCCCGCACCCGATGCGGGTGAGATGTTCGCCTGCGTCCGTCCGCAAGACATCGGCATCGCTCCGGATGCGGCCGACGCGAGCAGGCCGGACAATACGCTCTTGGGCGAGGTCATGCTCGCGAGCTTCATGGGCTCGTTCATGCAATACCGGGTGCGAGCCGATGCGGGCGATGTGTTCGAGATCTTCAGCAACAAGATCTCGGCGGAGATTAAACTGGGCGCGCGCGTGACGCTCAGCTTTCCGCCGCACGCCATTCACGTGTTGCCGAGCATCTAGGTCAGTCATGAGCGCGGTCGTACGCGGTCCCGGTCTGACGAAAAGCGCGATCTCGCTGTTGCTGTTCACGATCCTCGGCGTGTTGGTGGTGATACCGCTCATCATGGTTGTCTACGCGGCATTCGTGGACCATCTGCCGTTTTCCGGCGAGCGCGACGTGAATTGGACCTTGGACAACTTCCGCGCCATCTGGGCGCCGGAGGTTGGGGCCGCCGCGCTCAATACATTGATCGTGGCCACATCCGGCACCGTCATTGCTCTGTTTTGCGGCGGGCTCCTGGCGTGGCTCGGCGCTCGAACGGACGTGCCATGGAAAGGGCTCGTCCATCTCGCCGGCGTCATGCCGTTGTTCGTTTCCCTCCTTGTCGCCGCGGTTACCTGGTCGCTGCTCGGTGCGGGCTACAGCGGCTATCTCAATATCATTTTCCGGGACCTCGGCCTGCCGTTCCACATCGAGATGCGCTCGCTGGCCGGCATCGCGCTGGTCGAGGGCATCTACTACGCGCCCTATGCGTATATCTTCTTGTTCGGCGCATTGACCTTGGTACACCCGGATTTGGAGGAAGCAGCCGCCGTGCACGGCGCGCGTCTCGGGCAGACCTTGCGCATGATCAGCTTCCCGTTGGTGCGTCCGGCCCTGATCGGCGCGGCGTTGCTGATCTTCGTGCTGATCTCCGAAGACTTTCCGGTCCCGCAGATCCTTGGTGGCCCGGCCGGGATCGAGACGCTGTCCATGCGAATCTACAACATGATGACGCGTATCCCGAGCTACCCCAATCAGGCCGCTTCGCTGAGCGTTGTGCTCACCGTCGCGGTGTGGGCCTTGGTCTATACCCAGCGGCGCGTGCTCGGCGGTACCGACTATCGCACGGTGACCGGCAAAGGCTTGGCGCAGCGCGCGGTCGCCCTGAAAGCCTGGCGCGGTGTGGCCGCCGCTTTCGTCGTTCTCTACGCGCTGATCGCCATCGGGTTACCGTTGTGGGCGCTGGTGCAAGGGTCGCTGCGCAGCAACCTGTTCATTCCCAACGCGGCTGCATTCCTCGACATCTCGCAGTTCAGCCTGCAACACGTGATCGAAGCCGCTACCAGCACCGAGGTGCGCGAGGGTTTCATCAATAGCCTCATCGCGGCGGTCGCGACGGCAGCCTTCGGCTGCGTGTTCTTCTTCGTGCTCGCCTACGCAGTCAATCGAACCGATCTGCCCGGCCGTCACTGGCTTGAATATATCGCCATGGTGCCGCTGGCCCTGCCGGCGATCGTGCTCGCGCTCGGCGTGCTGTGGACCTGGCTTGCGATTCCGCTGCCGGTCTATGGCACCATTGCGATCCTGGTGATCGCCTTTGCGGCCCGGTTCGTACCGCAGGGCTATCGAGCCATCGCGGCGAGCGTTATTCAGATCCATGATGACTTGGAGAATGCGGCATTTGTTGCCGGTGCCAGCCGCTGGCAAACCGTGAAATGGGTGATGCTGCCGTTGGTGCGCGGCGGCGTCGCCGCGGCCGCGTTGCTGCTGTTTGTGTTGAGCGTGCGGGAACTCGCGGCCTCGCTCTTTCTCTACACCACGCGCACCCGCGTGCTCTCGATCGTGCTGCTGGAGAGCTATGATAACGGCATGTGGTCGAACGTGGCCTCGATCAGTCTGCTGTACACGCTGATCCTGATCGTCATCACGCTGGCCGGTCAGAAATGGATGCGCCCGAGCTTGTAGTGGGCATCGACAATAAGCGATACAAATCGGAAGAACAGGGAGGAGAACATGCGCAAAGGCGGACGCCTGTCGGCGCTCGGCGTGGCGGTCACGGCCGTATGGCTTGCCTGGACCTGCACAGCCGCGGCACAGCTTGTGATCGACGGCGAAACGATCGCCGATGCCAAGACCTTCGATGGCGCCAAGGCGGAAGGCCGACTGCTCGCCTACGGCACGTACCCGGCCGATGCCATGAAGCCGATCCTGGCCGCGTTCCAGAAGGACACCGGCGTCACCGTCGAATATGTGCGGCTGCCGTCGCTCAACATGTATCAGCGGATCACCTCCGAATTCGCTGCCAAAAAGCTTGAGGCCGATTACGTCGATCTCACGGATCTGCCGCTGATCGGACAACTCATGGAGCGCGGCATCCTCACCGTTCCATTCAAAACAACATCATTCGATGCGATTCCGGCGCCGCTGAAAAATCCCGACGGCCGCTGGTATTCGCTCGTGCGCCCGGTCGGCGTTATCGCGGTCAACCGGTCGCGGGTTGCCGATGCGGATATGCCAAAAAGCTGGAAGGACCTGCTCGATCCGAAATGGAAGGGCGTCATCGGCACGCCGTCGATCGATGCGGGCGGCAGCGTGCTCACGCTCTATTCCTTCCTGCGCGAAAAGGTCGATCCGGATTTTGCCAAAAAACTCGCCGCGCTGTCGCCGCGCATCTATCCGGCGGTGGCGCCACTCTCGACCGACCTCGCGCGCGGCGAGGTGGCCATTGGCATCGGCGCCATCGCCGAGCCGGTCGCGTTGCAGATGAAAGCGGGCGCACCGCTGCGCGTGATTTTTCCACGCGAAGGCATCTCCAGTTTCCCGGCGGCCGGCGGCATCAGCTCGACCGCGAAACACCCCAATGCCGCCGCTCTGTATCTGGACTGGATGACCAGCCGTCATGGCGGCAACGTCATCGCCAAGGGCGGGGCCTATCCGGCCAACCCGGGTTCGGATCGGCCGCATCTCGAGAGCCTTGACTATCCACCAGCCGATCAAGTGTGGAACTTGGGTCTCGATCAATGGACGGCCGAGCGCGAGCCGCGCATGAAGGAGTGGCGTGAAACCTTCGGAATCAAATGAAGCCTCGCGTGCAGCCTTGCGCGGCCTGTTTGAGCCGCGCGCCGTCGCTGTCATCGGGGCGTCACGTACGCCGGGAAAGTTGGGTTACGCCGTTGTTGCAAACCTGATCAGTGCCGGGTTCCCTGGCCTGATCTATCCCATCAATCCGGCGGGTGGCGAGATCGCGGGGCGTGCATGCCTGCGCGCCATCGCGGAGCTTCCCGATGAGGTCGACTGCGCCATGCTGGTGGTGCCGGCGAGCGAGACCGTTGCGGCGCTTGCGGCCTGCGCGGAGCGCGGTGTGCGCAGTGCCATCATCGGGGCAAGCGGTTTTGCAGAGATGGGCACGGCCGAAGGGCGCAAACGGCAGGACGACGCTGCGGCGATCGCGCGGCGGAGTGGGATGCGGCTGCTCGGGCCCAACACGAACGGCATCTACAACACGACGGCGCGGCTTTCGCTCGGTTACAACGCCGCCCACGCCTACGCGATCGCGCGCGGCCCGGTGTCGATCATCTCCCACAGTGGCGCGCTGTTTGGTGGTTTCGTGCGCACACTGCGCGGGTTTGGCGTTGGCCTCGCCAAGTTCGTCCCGGTCGGCAACGAAGCCGACATCGATATGCTGGAGATCCTCGACGACTGCATCGAGGATGAAGCAACGCGCGTGATCGGGCTCGCGATCGAGGCGCTCAGTAACGGCGAGCGCTTTCGACATCTGGCGCTCAAAGCCGCGGAGCGTGGCAAACGCATCGTTGCGCTGAAGGTCGGCCGTTCGTCCGTCGGGATTGGCGCCGCGCTCGCCCATTCGAGTCGCCTTGCCGGCGGCGCGCGCGCCTATGAGGCGCTGTTTGCGTCGTGCGGGGTCGCGAGCGTGCGTTCGGTTGAAGGCCTTGCCGCAACCTGCGCGCTGTTGGCGCAGCAACCGGAGCGATCCGTCGATCCCCGGCTGGTGTGCATCACCACGTCGGGGGCAGGCGGCGCGCTGCTCGCCGATCATGCTGCTGAACGCGATCTGCCCATGGCCGGTGATGCGACCGGAGAATGGGACGGCGAAGCCGGCGCCGCGATCGCGCGGCTGCCGGCCCGCGGCCACCTGCGCAATCCGATCGATGCCGGCTCGCTCGCGGAGTGGGGCGACCTCGATCAAATCTTTAAGATCCTGGAGCGCGACCGATTGGTCGGGCCCTGCGCGGTCTACGCCCATATCGCGCCCAATCCGGCGCAGGACCGCACCCTGCTCGAGATGCTCAGGCGCCGCAAACAGCGAACCCGGGCGCCCATTGTGGTGATTGCGCCTGGTGGTCTCGAACCGGATCTGGAGCAGCAGTATCAGGACGCGGGCTTTCCGATCTTCCACGAAACTGCGCTCGGCTTCGATGCGCTGGCAGGGCACTACGTCGCCGGCCAAGTGGCCCGCTTTGTTGCCGCTGAGGCGCCCTCGGATAAAGCGCGGGCCGTTGCGGCGCGCCTTGCGGCCACGGGCGGCGACGTTCTCTCTGAAGCGGCGAGCGCCGCTATTCTGCGTCAGGTTGGCGTGCCGATGGTTGCCGGTCAAGACGCGACGACGTTAGCGCAGGCATGCGGGGCGGCCGAAGCCTGTGGCTACCCGGTCGTTTTGAAAGCGATGGTGCCGGGCGTTGCTCACAAGAATGCTGCGGGGCTTGTCATCACGGCGATCGCCAATGTGGCCGACCTCGATCGTGCCCATGCCACCTTGGCGGAGCGGACGCAGAAAGAGTCCGACGTCACTTTCCTGCTGCAGCCGATGGTCTCGGCGAAACATGAATTGATTGTCGGCGTCGCCCGTCAGGCGGCGCTGGGGCACTTCCTGATTATCGGCCTCGGCGGCTTGCAAGCCGAGTTGCTCGACACGGTGTTGCTGCTGCCAATCGAGCTTGAGGTCGCGGTCATGCGAGCGCGCATTGCGGGATCCCGGCTCGGTAGGCTACTCGGCGGCGCCATCGATCGTCTCACCCCGATCCTGACCGGACTGCAGGACCTGATCCGCACCGCCGGTTCACAGATCGAATCCATTGATCTCAACCCGGTCATCGTCACTCAAGCCGGCGACCTCATCGCTGTCGACGCATTGATCGTATGCAGGACGCAAGCATGACTGTGCCCGAACCGTTGGTCTCAACCCCCGTCGCTGCTTCGCGCCCGGGTGGCAAATCGATCCAGGCTTATATCGACGAGCAGCCGGTCTGGGCCGACGGCACGGCTGTCGACATGACGCCGATGACGGCGATGCAGTGGCGCATCCTTATCCTGGCGGCGGCCGGCAAGTTCTTCGAGGGATTTGTGGTGTTCTTGACCGGCGTCGCGTTGCCGCTGATGGTCGAGGAGTTCGACATGGGCGCGACCCAGCACGGGCTCATCAGTGCGGCGACTCTCTTCGGCATTCTGATCGGCGCGCTCCTCCTGGGCGGCCTGGCTGACCGTTTTGGCCGCAAGCCGATGTTCATTGCCGAGATGATTATCTTCGTCGTTTTCCTGTGCCTGCTCGTAGCGACGCCCCCCAGTTGGCCCCATTCCTTGGCTCTCGTGGTGTTCTGTTTGTTTGGGATTGGCGTGGCGCTTGGCTGCGATTATCCGACCGCTCATCTCATTATCTCGGAGAGCATTCCGACCAGCGACCGCGGCCGGCTGGTGTTGATGGCATTCGGATGTCAGGCACTTGGAATGCTGATCGGTACTGCCGCCGGATATATCATCCTCAAGAATATCCCCGAGATTGGTGCTTGGCGTTGGATGTATGCCACGGCGATCATCCCGGCTGTGATTGTCGCATTCGGCCGGTTCTTCGTCACTGAAAGCGGCCATTGGTTGCTCTCGCGCGGCCATGTCGACAAGGCTGCCCGCGAGACTGCACGGCTGCTCGCACGCGAACCGCGCTATCCGCGGCAGATCACACTTTCGCCCCACGTGTTGCCGCACACGGCACACCATCGCGGTTACGCACAGTTGTTCAAGCCACAGAACTTGCGGGCCACGATCCTGGCCTCGGTGCCTTGGTTTCTGCAGGACTTGGGCACCTATGGGATCGGCATTTTCACGCCTACCATTCTGGCTGCTACGTTGGGCCATAAGGCGGTGCACGCCCGCAATCTCAGCGACTTGATCGCAAATGATCAACTGGCCGCGAAAGGCGCGGCCCTGATCGACGTCTTGCTGATCGTCGGAATTATTGTTGCGATCCTGCTGGCGGATCGCGTCGGCCGTATCCGGCTGCAGATCTGGGGCTTCATCGGTTGCGCGGTCGGCCTGTTGCTCGCGTCCTTCTCGGTTTACGCCGAAGGCGCCATGCAGATGATGCTGATCTTCGCTGGTTTCATGCTATTCAATTTCATGACCAACATGGGACCGAACGCCCAGACGTACCTCTTGGCCGGCGAGGTGTTTCCGACCCGGTTGCGCGGCACGGGGGCGGGATTCGCGGCTGCGATCGCCAAAGTCGGTGCCGTCATGACGGCGTTTCTGTTTCCGATTTTGCTCAAGGATCTCGGAACGCAGACGCTGCTGCTGATCCTGGTCGGCACCTCGCTCCTGGGGGCCGTCATCACAGGCATGTTCCGCATTGAGACAACGGGTGTAAGCTTGGAGAAGATGGGGTAGTGATGATGATTTGTTGTAATAAAATTGTTGACATGGCGATTTTCAAAGTCAATTGACTAGCATTCCGCCCAGCGGGCGATTTGCGCAATTACATCATCCGAAGTCGCGCATGAGGCGGCGCGAGCTGCCCGCCATCTGAACTCCGAGAAAATCAGGCCATCAGTGCGGATCCTGTCATCTATGCGGGGCAGCGTCATCTATGTTGGGGCGGCGTCATCTATGCGGGGTGGCGTCATCTATGCAGGGCAGCGTCATCTATGCGGGGCGGCGTCATCTATGCGGGGCGGCGTCATCTATGCGGGACAGCGCCATCTATGGCGCGACTCACCCATGGCTCCGCCCGGCGGGTCCGTTGCGTTGTCTCGTCCACGCCCCGCCCCAAGGCACGCAATTTGCGTTATAGCATCCCGTCCATCTGAGCCGTCGAATGAACGAAACCATTGCCGCCATCCTGCAAGCGCATCGGGCCGGAACCACAACGCCGGCTGAGACGGTCGCGCGCACGTTTGCGCGCATCCGCGCCCACAATGATCCGGCTGTTTTCATTTCCCTGCGAGCGGAGGACGAAGCAATTGCGGAGGCGCGCGCACTCGCCGACCCGAGCCTGCCGCTTTATGGCGTGCCGGTTGCCATCAAGGACAATATCGACGTCGCCGGGCTGCCGACCACGGCCGCCTGTCCGGCCTTCGCGTATCAGCCGGACCGGGACGCGGTCGCCGTCGAGCGGCTCAGGCGCGCAGGCGCGATCGTCGTCGGCAAGACCAACCTCGACCAGTTCGCGACGGGTCTTGTGGGTGTGCGCTCGCCTTATGGGGTGCCGCGCAATCCGTTCGATCCAAACCTTAGCCCTGGCGGTTCAAGCTCAGGCTCCGCTGTCGCCGTGGCCGCCGGCCTCGTTCCGCTAGCGCTCGGCACCGATACTGCAGGTTCCGGCCGCGTCCCGGCCGGGCTCAACAACATCGTCGGACTCAAACCGAGCCTTGGCTTGGTGTCGAATGGAGGCGTCGTGCCGGCGTGCCGGTCGCTGGATTGCGTCTCGCTCTTTGCGCTGACCACCGACGATGCATTCGCAGCCCTTACGGCCGTTGCCGGGCCGGCGCCGATTGGCGCGCTGAGCGCCCTGCCACCGGCACTACGCATCGGTGTGCCCAATGCGGCGAGCCGGTTGTTCTTTGGCGATACGCGCGCCGAGGTCGCGTTCGAAACCGCGATGAAGCACGTCGGCACCATGGGCCTGCCCGTGGTCGAGATCGACTTTTCGCCGTTTCTCGAAACCGCGCAGCTGCTCTACGAAGGACCCTGGGTCGCGGAGCGCTGGGCTGCCGTCGGCGATTTCATCGCGGCGCATCCGGATGAGGTTCACCCGGTCACTCGCGCCATCATCGAGGGCGGCGCCAAGCCGAGCGCGGCCGATGCGTTCCGCGCGTTCTATCGCTTGGACGAGTTGCGTGCGCGCGCCTTTGCGCACTTTGCCAACATTGATGTGTTGATGGTCCCGACGACGCCGGCGGCCTACACGGTCCCGGAGATCGAAGCTGATCCGGTTCGCCTCAACAGCAATCTCGGCACCTACACGAATTTCGTCAATCTGCTGGATTTCGCCGGGCTCGCGGTTCCGGCGGTGTTTGCCGATGATGGCACGCCGTTCGGAGTGACCTTCCTGGCGCCGGCCCGCCAGGACGCGCTGCTCGCCAGCATCGGGCGCGTGTTTCATGCGGCGGCCGCGCTGCCATTGGGCGCGCTGCGAGCGTCGATGCCGCAGCTTGCGCCGTTACCGCCCGGACCGTTGCCGGGTGAACTGGCGATAGCGGTGGTGGGCGCGCATCTCTCCGGCATGCCGCTCAACGGTGAGCTGCGCCAACGCAACGCGCGGTTCCTGGAAACGACTCTCACCGCGCCCAATTATCGATTGTTCGCCTTACCGAACTGCGCGCCGCCAAAGCCTGGCCTCTTGGGCGTGGCGCCTGGCACCGGAGCCGCAATCGAGGTCGAGATATGGGCGCTCGGCTACGAGGCGTTCGGGCGCTTCGTGGCGGAGGTCCCGGCGCCGCTCGCGATCGGAACCGTGACGCTCGCCGACGGCCGGCAGGTCAAAGGCTTTCTGGTCGAGGCGCAAGCGACCGTCGGTGCCGACGATATTTCCAAGCTCGGCGGCTGGCGCGCTTTTGTGGCGAGCAAATCTTAAAGCGACTTGGCGTAGGCTTCGTATTCCTCACCGACGGTGATGATATGGGCGTGCATGGCCGCGAAGGCGCCGGCGCGGTCGCCGCGCAGGATAGCCTCAACGACCTGGTCGTGCTCGACGTGAGACTTGGCGAGCCGGCCGAGCAGGCGGAATTGCGCGCGGCGGAACGGCTGCACGCGGGTGCGGGTCGCCAAGGTCATTTCAGCGAGATAGTCGTTATGTGCGCCCGCATAGATGGCGGCGTGAAATGCCTCGTTGACCTCGTGATAACGCTGCGGATCGCCGCTGTGGATCAACACCCGCAGCTCTTCGTGCACGGTTTCAAGCGTATGCCGCTCAGTGGGGATCATGCGCTCGGCGGCCATCCCGGCACACAAAGCTTCCAGCTCCGCCATCGCTTCAAACATGCCAAGGATGCGTTCATGACTTGGGCGCGCGACGACCGCGCCGCGATGTGGACGCGTCTCGACAAGCCCGCTTGCCGCGAGCTGACGGATCGCTTCGCGCACCGGCGTGCGGGAGACACCGAAGCGGCGCGCAAGGTCCATCTCGTCGAGCGTCTGACCCGGCGCGAGCGTGCCACGCACGATGTCGTCGGCAAGCTGCGCGCGCAATTCCTCGGCCCGGGTTTTGCGCAGTGGCGGCCCGCGCAGCACATCATGTTCGCCGACCAGCAGGGTCATGTCTTGGCCTCGGCCGGCTGGTCGATGAAACTCACGTGCGCCGCGACTACGTGCCAGCCGTCATCGAAGCGCACCCAGGTTTGCATTTGCCGCCCGATCTTGCCTGGAACCGAGCCCCGCTCGAACAAGGTCGAGGCCACTGCAAAGTCGCGGCCATATGTAGTGATCACGGTTTTCGAGAGCGTCCGCCCCAACCCGGCCGGCGAACGGGCACCCCGAAAGGCCGCAATCTCATGAAAGCCATAGAGGTTCTCGCCGCCGCCATAACGGATCGTGCGTGGATCGTCGTGGAAGATCGAGTTGAGTGTCGCCACGTCATTGGTGACGAGCGCGGTCTCGTAACGCGCGAAGGCGTCCTTCACTTCGGCCATCACATCCGGCAAATCAATCTGCATCGAACCTTCCAGTTACAAACTCGGTCGCGGCGCGGCGACAACGTCCAGCTTCTCCAACGCGTAGGCGATTCGCAGCGCGATGTCCTCGCGCCACGGGGAAGCGATGATCTGCACCCCGATCGGGAGCGGCGAAAGCGGCACGGGGACGCATACGACCGGGAGACCGATGAATGAAATCGGTTGCGTATAGACGCCGAGATTAGCGCGCACCGGCATCTCGATTCCGTCGAAGCGAAATGTTTGTTGGCCGATTTCCGGCGCGGTGCAGGGTGTTGCCGGTGCCAGGATCGCGTCGACACCGGCGAACAGCTTGAGCACCTCGGCTCGATACCAGCGGCGGAACTTCTGCGCCTTGACGGCGAAGGTTCCAGGCACCATCGCGGCGGCGATGAAGCGGTCCCGCACCGCCGGGTCGAAATCACTCGCGCGCTTGCGTACGCGCTCGAGATGCAGGCTCGCGCCTTCGATCGTGGTGATGAGGTAGGCCGCCGACCGCGCCAGCGCGGCCTGCGGAATTTCGATCTCAGCCTTCACACGCAGCGCCGCTGCGACGCGATCGACGGCGATGCGGGCCTCGGGAAACAGGCCTTTGTCGAAATAGCCGCCCGCCACCGCGATGCGCAATCCATCGGTGCCGGTTTCGAGTTGTTGGACAGTCGGTTCGACCGGCCGGTCGTTGCAGACCGGATCGTCCGGGTCGAAGCCCTGCATCGCGTCATATGCCAACGCGAGGTCGCGCACGCTGCGGGCGAATGGGCCAAGGTGATCGAAGCTCGACACGAATGGGAACGTGCGATTGCGAGGCAGCCGGCCGTAGGTCGGTTTCAATCCGAAGATGCCGCACAGAGAGGAGGGTACGCGGATCGAGCCGTTGGTATCAGAGCCGAGCGCGATCGGAACGAGCCCGCCGGCAACCGCACCGCCGGAGCCGCCCGAGGATCCGCCGGTCATGCGGGTTCTGTCGTGCGGGTTGCGCGAAGCGCCGTAGTGGATGTTCTCGCCGGTGAAGTCATAGGCGTATTCGCCCATGTTGAGCGCGCCGATGAGGATCGCACCGGCGGCCTCGAGCCGTTCGATCAGCGGCGCATCACGGCTTGCGGACCTAAGCTGTTGATTGATTTTGGAGCCGGCGAGCGTCGGCAGGCCGGCGACGTCGAACAGATTCTTCACCGCGAAGGGTACGCCAGCCAGCGGACCGACCGGCTGTCCTTGGGCGCGCTTCTGATCAAGTGCCCGCGCGCGCGCGCGGGCGCGTGCGTCGGTCACCGCGGTGAATGCGTTGAGCACCGGGTCACGTGTCGAGATCGTCGCGAGTGCCTCTTCGACCACGTGCGCGGCGGTGATTGTTCCGTTGTTGACCGCCCGCGCGATGTCGGACGCGGAAGCCCAGGCCGGGTCCACGATCATCGGATCCATGATCAAGCCTTGAAGACGGGACCGGGCTCGGCGTCATCGGGAAGCGCAAAGGCTTCGACCGCGGCGGCATGCTCAAGGGTGACCCGCAAGTTGGCGGCGATCGCCGGCCGCCACGCGTCCTCGATCGGCAGATCGAGGGCGCGCGCCGCCGCGTCGATGAAGTCATCCAGTGGATTGTGGGTCATTGTGCCGTCAACTCGGCAAAATGGCAGGCGGCCTGCCGGCCGCCCGGGAAGCTGCGCAGAGCAGGCATTTCGGTCTTGCAGCGGTCGACGCCGTTCGGGCAGCGTCCGTAGAAGCGGCACACGTTGGGGTCGGGGTCGATGGGGCTGCGCGGTTCGCCGGTGAGACGCAGCCGCGTGTGACCGTGCTCGTTGATGCTCGGGACCGCCGCAACCAGCGCCTTCGTGTAGGGATGCAGCGGATGATCGAACACCTCGCGCGCCGGACCGGATTCGACGATCTTGCCGAGATACATCACCAGCACCCTGTCGCAGAGCAGGCGAACCACGCTGAGATCGTGCGACACGAACAAATAGCTCATGCCGAGCTCGCGTTTGAGCCGCTGCAGCAGTTGCAGGATGACGACTTGCACTGAGACGTCAAGCGCCGCGGTCGGCTCATCGAGCACCAGGAGATCGGGTTCGACCCCAACGGCGCGGGCAATGCCGACGCGGGCGCGCTGACCGCCTGAGAGCTGATGCGGAAACCGGGTCAACAATTCGAGTGGTAGACCACACCGGCTCGCCGCCTCTTCGACCTTGCGGCGCAGATTTGCACCAGACAGGCCACGCAGCCGCCGCAACGGATCGGCGATCGCCTCGAACGCGGTGAAGCGTGGGTTGACGCTCTCGCCAGCGTCCTGGAACACCATCTGGATGCGCTTGCGGTCCTGGTCGCGGGCAAAGCGTCGCGCGGGGGTGTGCGAGAGCTCACGCGTGCCCAGCTTGATGCCGCCGTCGGTCGGATCGAGCAGCCGCGTGAGCACGCGCACCAAGGTGGACTTGCCGCAGCCGAACTCGCCGACGAGCCCGACGGTTTCGCCTTGCGCGATGGTGAAGCTCACGTCATCGACCGCATAGACTTGCGGCAGCTTCTCCGGCCCGCCGGCAAACCGCCGGCGCAGCCGCGCGATCGGTCCGGCAGGTTTGCCGGCCGGGAAGCGCTTGGCGACTTCGGTGACGTCGAGCAGCGTGGTCGTCATAGTGGATTCCAGCAGGCGACGGTGTGCGGATTATCCGGCGGCATAACCGGCAGCGGCTGATCGCAGCTCGCAAGCTTGCGCGGACAGCGTTCCGAGTAGCGGCACGGCGGCAGGTCGGCGCGGCGCAGGTCGGGCAGCGAGCCCGGGATGGAGGCGAGCTGATCGAGACTGGCGGCGGTGTCCGGCGTCGCGGCGATCAGCTCGGCCGTATAAGGATGGCGCGGATGCGCAAACATCTCCTGCGTTTCCGCGAGCTCCACGACATGTCCGGCATGCATGACGGCAATGTGTTTGGCGCGCTGCGCGGCGAGCGCGAGGTCGTGGGTGATGAAGATGGTCGCCATGCCGATCTCGGCCGCGAGCTCGCCGATCAGGTCCATGATCACGGCCTGGGTAGTGACGTCGAGCCCGGTGGTCGGCTCGTCAGCGATCAGCAAGGAGGGCTTGGCGGCCAGCGCGATGGCGATCATGACGCGCTGGCACATGCCGCCCGACATTTCGAACGGATAGACTTTTGCGCGGCGCGCCGGATCGGTGATGCCGACTGCGCGCAGCAACTCGACCGCCCGGGCCGGCGCCTCACGCCGGGTGACGTCGGCGTGCCGCAGCAGCACGTCGGCGATCTGGCGGCCGACCGGACGGATCGGATTGAGGGCCGTGCGCGGGTTCTGAAAGATCATGGCGATCTCGCGCCCGCGCACCTTGCCGATCTCATCGGGTGTGGCGTGGAGCAGATCGAGCGCGCCGAGCATCGCCTTGCCGCCGGTCACGCGGCCGGCCGGATCAAGAATGCCCATGATGGCGTAGGCGGTCACCGATTTCCCCGACCCGGACTCACCGACCAGCGCCAGCGTCTCGCCCTTGCCGACTGAGAAGCTCACGTTGTCGAGCGCCTTGACCACGCCCGAGCGGGTACGGAATTCGACCGACAGGTGCTCGACCGAAAGAGCCGGGGCGACGATCACGTGCGCCTCCGTGGATCAACGATGTCGCGTACGCCGTCGCCAAGCAGATTGAAGCAGAACACCGCGATCATCAGCGCGACGCCCGGAAAGAGCGCGATCCACCATTCACCAGAGACCATGAACGCCGCTCCTTCGGCCACCATGATCCCCCACTCGGCCGTCGGCGGCCGCACGCCGAGGCCGATGAAGGACAGGCCCGCCGCATTGAGAATCGCGTAGCCCATGGTGAGCGACATCTGCACCACCAGAATCGGGAAGACGTTCGGGAGCACCTGGAAGCTGACAATGCGAAGCTCGCTGTTGCCGGAGAGCCGCGCCGCTTCAACAAATCCGGCTTCGCGGCGCACGTTGGCTTCGGCGCGAGCGACGCGCGCGTAGAGCGGGAAGTTCACGATCGCCGTCGCCAGCACGATGTTCTGCACCGTGTTGCCCATGCGCGGCGACGATGCCCATGGCGAGCACGAACAGCGGAAACGCCATGATGGTGTCGGCGAGGCGGCCGACGATGCGGTCGGTCCAGCCGCCGTAGAAACCGGCGGCGACGCCAGCGAGCCCGCCCATCAGGAACACCAGAACGACCGAGGCAACGGCGATGACGAAGTCGAGCCGCGTTGCGACCACGACGCGGCTGAAAATGTCGCGGCCGAGCTGATCGGTGCCGAACCAGTGCAGTGCGGATGGCGGCTTGAGCGCCGCGACGGTGTCGCTCGCGAGCGGATCGTAGGGAACAAGCGCCGGCCCGAACACTGCCGCGAGCACGATCAGCAGAAACAGCGCGAACGCAAATCCGGTGACCGGATTTTCGCTCAGCACATAGCGGATATGGCTGAGCGTTGCCGCAAAGCCGCTCTGTCGCGGCGCGGTCGGGCGCGGCGGGGGCGTGAAGGTTGCGGCAGGCTCCGGCGGCGGCAGCACCGTGTCGGCGGTGAGCGAGGCCGCCTGCACCAGCGCTGCGCCGACGGCGGTTTCCGGATCGGCTCGGTCTGTTGCGATGCTGCTCATGCTTCAAGCCTCACACGCGGATCAATCAATCCGTATAGAACGTCGATCAACAAATTGAGGGCGACGTAGAGAATGGCCATGGTGAGCACGAAACCCTGCACCGGCGCGAAATCGGAGGCGATCAGCGCCTCGACCGCGAATGAGCCGATGCCGGGCCAGGCAAACACCTTCTCGACCAGCACATTGGCGCCGAGCAGGAAGGAGAACACCATGCCGAGCGTGGTGATGACCGGCAGCATGGCGTTGCGGAACGCGTAGGTGACGATCACCGTATAGGGGGCAAGCCCGCTGGCGCGGGCGGTGCGCACGAAGTCGGAGGAGAGCACCGACAGCATGGAGGCGCGGGTCATGCGCGCGATCGGGGCGAGCGAGAAGATGCCGAGCGTGAGCGCCGGCAGGATCAGTTGCTTGAGGGCTGCGACGAAGGTTTCAGGATCGCGCGCGATCAGGCTGTCGATCAGGTAAAAGCCGGTCACGGTGGGTGGCGCGCTGTAGAACACGTCGAGGCGCCCGAGCGGCGCCGGCGCCCAGCCGAGCAAATAGTAGAACACATAAACGAGGATCAGGCCGGTGAAGAACACCGGCAAAGAGACGCCCGCCGTGGTGACGATCCGGCAGGTGTGATCGATGATCGAGCCTGGTTTTGTCGCCGCCATGATGCCGAGCGGAATGGCGATCGCCATCGACACGATCAGGCCGAGCAGGGTGAGCTCGGCCGATGCCGGCAGGCGGGCGCGGATTTCATCGGCGACCGGCTGACCAGTGGTGAGCGATTTGCCGAGATCGCCGTGCGCCAAGTCGACGACGTAATGGAAGAACTGGATGATCAGCGGCTGATCAAGGCCGAGCGTGGCGCGGATCTGCTCGATCGCTTCCTTAGTGGCGGCAGGCCCGGCGAAGTAGGCGGCCGGATCGCCGGGCAGCGCGCGCGTGAGCAGGAAGGTGACGATCACCACCCCGATCAGGCTCGGTATGGCGGCGAGCACGCGCTTGAGCAGCATGCTTCCCATGCGGCGTCATCCTTTGGCGAGGGCGCGATAATCGAGGCGGCGGTGGAACCAGTACTGATAGCCCGAGATGTTCTTCTGCATCGCCACGTTGACGTACGGCTGATAGAGCGGGATGCGCGGGATGTCGGCGAAGGCAAGATCGACGAAGCCGTCGACGTCCTTGTCGTACGTCGCCTTGTCGCCGGTGCTGGCGGCAGCTCCGGCACCGTCGATGAGCTTGTCCATTTCCGGCGACTGGTAGCTCATCGTGTTGAAGATTGAATTTTTACCGTGATAGCACCAGATGAAGAAATATTCCGGATAATCGAGCCAGCCGGAGAACACGTTGGTGTAGAGCGGCATCACCTTCTTGTTCAACTCGGTGCGCCAGGTTGCGCCGGGGATCTTGTTGATGGTGGTCTTGATGCCGATCTGGGCGAGGCTCTCCTGCGTGAGTACGCAGATCGGCTCGTTGACGCCGGCGAAGCCTAAGTCGAATGAGAGCGTGGTCTCGAAGCCCTCCGGATAACCGGCCTCGGCGAGTAGCTGCTTCGCCTTGGCGAGGTCGGTGTTGTACTTGTGCGCCTGCGGCCACACCGGCTCGGTTTTCGCATCGGCGGGCGCGCCGTAAAGCGGCTTGGCCAGGCCGAACAGCGCTGCGTCCATGATCTTCTGATACGGGATCGCATAAGCGACGGCTTGGCGGACCTTCAGATTGTCGAACGGCGGCGTCTTCACATTCATGCCGATGTACTGAATGCCGTTCGAGTACGGCGTCGACAGGATATTGAGCTTACCGGCATCACGCAGCTCGACGAAATCCTTGTTGGGGAGATCGTAGGAAATGTCGGCATCGCCGCGCTCCAGCAGGGCGCGGCGATTGCCGGCCGATGGCACCATGCGCCAGATGATGCGGCGCATTTTCGGTGGCGGCCCGCCCTTCCAGTTGTCGAACCGCTCCAGGATGACTTCGCTGCCGGCGTTCCAGGTGGTGACCCGATAGGCGCCGCTGCCGGCGGTGTTGAGCTTGGTGTACTCGAGCCCCCAGGGGTCCTTCTCGGTCGCCTTGCTCTTCACCAGCTCGGAGTTGACCACGCACGGCACGATCACGGCGAGGTCGGGAATGGTGAGGCGGTCCTTGGTCAGAAAGTCGACCCGGATGGTGTTGTCGTCGAGCACCACGAACTGCTCGGGCTTGGTGAGCGAGCCCGCGCCCATCTGGAACGTCGGGAAGCCGCCGACCGTGACGGCGCGGTCGAGCGACCACTTCACGTCCTTGGCGGTCACCGGCTTGCCGTCCTGGAACGTGGCGTTCTTCTTGAGTTTGAACGTGACCGACATGTCGCTGATGTTCATGTCGTCGGCGAGCTCGAGCTTGAACTTGTCGCGGTCGTAGTACTGCGTGCCGTTCGGCAGCGTCTTCATCTCATGGCTGATGAGGCGGTCGTAGCAGTTCCACGAGACCTCGTAGCCGGGCACGTTGGTGCCGACGCCATGGATGTCGAGGTTATTCGGCCCGCTCTCGGAGACGATGAGCAGCGTCTCTTGCCGCCCCTGCGCCCGCGCTGGAGAGAACACAGCCGGTGCCGAAACCGCTCCGCCGGCGGCGAGCGCCGTCATGGACTTGAGAAAATCGCGACGTTTCATCAGCGTCCCCGTGACTTTGCTATTGGTGTGTTGGCGTCTGCCCCGCAAGGCTCATGCCAATTAGCCGGGTCGCCGGAGGCCCTTGAGAACAAGGAGATTTCCGAAAGCTTCCGGGCCAAGGGCCCGATGTCTACCGCTGCATTGCATACAAAGACGGTCGTTTTGCCGCTTCTTTAGGCGGAACCAAAAAGAAACGGGCCCGCGTGATGCGGGCCCGCCACTCTCCGCGCGTGCTTGTTCTATTCGGCCGGGGTCGCCATGGCATGTGCCAGGGGAGGCGCCTCGGTCGCGACCGCAGGGTAGCGGCTGAGCCCATAGAGGAACGCGGCAACCAGGACGTAGGCGACTGCGACGCCGGGCGTCACCGCAAGGCCAACCGCTTCGCCATGCATGAACCCGAAGAAAGTCAGCACCGCGCCGGCCAGCGCGAAGGCCGAGGCCTCCACGAACCGGCGCTCAATGGTGAAGATGCCGATCGCCCCGAGGACGAGGCCGGTCAGGATCGAGCCGCCGCCGAGCACCGAGATGCCTTGGTAGAGCACGCCCTGGCCGGCGAGTTTGTCGAAGCCGACCGCCGCGGCGCTGGTGCCGGCGGCGCCGAGCACGCCGTCGATCATGGTCCTGGAGAACGCGGCGATGTGCGGGACCAGCGCCAGCACGATCGCTGGCGCATGGCTTTGCGGCGAGGTCTGGAAGGCCTGCGCGCCGATCAGCATGCCGATGTAGAGCAGGATCGGCAGGATCGCGACCACCGGGATGAGTGCCAGCAGCACTGCGATGATGCCGAACCACGACAGGATGATCACCATCAATCCGGTCGCCGCCGAGTAACCGATGCGTCCGCCCATCGCCTTCCAACCTGGATGGCCGATATAGACCGCGTTGATGAACGGATTGCCCATCAGGCATCCGATCAAACTGACGACGCCGTCAGCGGTGAGCACACGCGTTGTCGGGTAGTGATCGCCGGCGGCTTCCGCGCTCTCGACGTTGTCCATGGCTTCGACGAGGTCGTAGATGCCGAACGGGATGGCCGTGATCAGGATGACGCCGAGGAATTCAAACCCCGAGAAAACCTGGCTCACGGCCGGGAGCGGCACCGCGAAGCCGAACCCGGCCACAGCGTCGGCGAGTTTGCCGATCGCCATGCCACCGAAGTTGAGGCCGAAAATATTGGAGCCCCAGGCGATGATGGTTCCGACGATGATGGCAACCAAGCCCGCCGGGACGCCCTTGGGATATTTGATGCCGCCGAACCAGCTCACCAGGATAATGGCGAAGCACACGAGGCCGATCACTGGCGTCATGTACATTTCCAGCGCGGGCCGCATGGCGATGTAGGTGATCGACACGCCGGCGAGCGTGCCGAGCAGGGCGCCGCGCGGGGTGATGCGCCGGATATAGGGCGCGATAAACCCGCCGATCATCAGGATGAAGCTTTGAAAGAACACCCATACAAGGCCGGCGCTCCAGCCTTTGATCGGATCGCCGGTCTTGGCGGTGATCGGCAGCATGATCACGAAGGTGACGATGAACATGTGCGGCACGCTGATGCCGGACGGCAGTGCGCAGACGTCGTCGCGGCCGGTTCGCTTGGCGAGCCTGTAGGCGAGCCAGGCGTAGTACACGGTCGACAGGAACATCATCAGGCCGGCGGCCGGCAGGATGCGTCCGAAGACCAACGAGTCCGGCATTTTCAGCACAAAGCGCAGCAGCGCCGTGAGCGTCAGCATGTTCACCAAGATATTGGTGCCGAAGCCGAAAAAGGCGTTCCAGTCACCCGGTGACCAGAGCTTTGGTTGAAACGTAGATGTTGTAGTTGATGTGGTCGACGCCATGCACATGCCCTCCGTGAGCCTGCCGCAAACGCAGACAGGGAGCGTCATCTACAAATCGTGAATGCAAGGCATGCGCCAAACTGGCGGCGGTGGGGCGCGTCAGGTGCGGGCCAAGACCGAGTATTCGCAAAAGGTCAAACAGCACCGGGCTTTACGGGAGCGACCCCGGCGATGCGGGCGCCAACGCAAGGGGCGGTTGGATGCCGAGCCGGCGCAATGACATCTGCCGCGAATTTGAGCAGCGGCGCGGTCTTGTATGCAGATTCGTATGCAAACTTGGCAGTGGCTCAGGCGTGCAGGACCTTGAGCACCGGCTGCGAGGCCGAGACCCAGCCGAAGATCCCGCCCTGGGCCTTGATCATGGCCAGCCCGGCTTCGTGGAATTCGGGAAAATACGAGCCGCAGCAGTCGCTTAGAACGATACAGCGGAAGCCACGATCGTTCGCTTCGCGCACCGTCGTGTTGACGCAGACCTCTGTGGTGACGCCGCAGACCAGCAGGTTTTCGATCTCATGCTTCTGCAGGATCTGGTGCAGGTCGGTCTGGTGGAATGCGCCCTTGCCGGGCTTGTCGATGATCGGTTCGCCGTCGACTGGTTTCAACTCCGGGATGATGTCGTGCCCGGGTTCGCCCCGCACCAGGATGCGGCCCATCGGGCCGGGTGCGCCGATGCGCATGGCCGGCTCGCCGCGCTCGATCTTGGCCCGCGGCGCGTCGGAGAGGTCCGGCCGATGTCCTTCCCGCGTATGAATAATCAGGAGTTTGGCCGCGCGCGCGGCGGCGAGCACGTCGCGGCACGGCGGGACTGCCGGCAGCAGCCGTTTGACGTCATTGCCCAGCGTTTCCCCGAAGCCGCCGGGCTCCAGGAAGTCGCGCTGCATGTCGATGATGATGAGTGCCGTCCGGTCCAGGTCGACCCAGAGCGCGGTCGGCTCCGCCTCGATGCTCACGGCGCGCATGACGTTGCCTCTGAATGATTTGATTGTCTTGCCTCAAGCAAGATCGGGACCAAGCAACGAAATTCTTAGTCGCTCGCCAGGATCACGTTCTTGAGGATTGGGTAGATCTGGCCGCTCCAGCGCTTGCCGCTGAATACGCCGTAGTGGCCGACGCCCGGCTGCATGTGGTGGCGCTTGCGATACGGCCGCAGGCTTGAGCACAACTCGTGCGCGGCGACCGTCTGACCGACCGCGCAGATGTCGTCGCGCTCGCCCTCGACCGTGAACAAAGTGGTTTTGCGGATCGCTTTGGGATCCACGCGGTGGCCGTGGAACGTAAGCGTCCCGCGCGGCAATGCGTATTCCTGAAACACCAGCCGCACGGTTTCCAGGTAGAACTCGGCCGCGAGGTCGAGCACCGCGAAGTATTCATCATAGAATATCTTGGTCGCTTGCGCCTTGGCGTGTTCGCCTTTGACCAGATTGTCATACAGCTCCTGGTGCGCCTTGATGTGCCGCTCGATATTCATGCTCATGAAGGCGGCGAGCTGAACGAAGCCAGGGTAGACGCGGCGGAACGCGCCGCCGCAGCGGAACGGCACCCGCGCGATCAGACGCTGCTCGAACCATTCGATCGGCTTGGAATTGGCGAGCGCGTTGACCTTGGTGGGATTGACCCGGCAATCGATCGGTCCGGCCATCAAGGTCATGCTGCTCGGCTGGGCCGGATGATTGTCCTCTGCCATCACGGCGACGGCGACCAGGGCGGCGACGCAGGGCTGGCAGACCGCCACGATATGCGCCCCCGGCCCGATCGACTCGAGAAACCGGATCAAGTGCGCGATATAGTCGTCAAAGCCGAAGCGGCCATGCTTGAGCGGGATGTCGCGGGCATTGTGCCAGTCGGTGATGAAGACGTCGTGGTCCGGCAGCATGGTGCGCACGGTCTCGCGCAACAGCGTTGCGAAATGCCCCGACAGCGGCGCGACCAGCAGCACGCGTGGCTGCGGCGTATCCATGTCTTTCTTGAAGTGCAGCAGCGTGCCGAACGGTGTCACCAGGACCGGCTTTTCCTGCACCTCGACCTCGCGGTTTCCCACCATGACGGAGCGGATCCCGTAGGGCGGGCGCTCGTGCGAGAGCCCGGAGCGCGCGATCAGCTCGTAAGCGGCGGTCAGGTTGCGCGTGCTGCTATGGTCTGTGATCCCCAATGGGGCGAGGCTGATGACCTGCGCGCTGCCTCCCGCGAGGGCGCGTATAGGCAGCATGAAGTCGGCGTGCGCTTGATACGCCTGATAAAGCATCGTCCACCGAAGTCGGAGGTCCGTCCCCGGCGGTAACGTCCCCACGCGCACCGAATGTGGGCTATGATCTCCCGCGCTGCAAGAAAAATTACGTGGGGTTGCGCACGCTCGCTTTTCAGGCGCGGCGGACTGGAGTAATTCAGTCACAGTATCGCGCAGCTGCCGGGCCGCGCAGGCGATGCGACCCAGACGCACAGCGTTTGGATCTCACACCGCCGCAAGCAGAAGGGGTGGACTGGTCTTTCCGCGATCGGCAATCGATCAGGGGATCAGCCGACTGGAGGGACAGACGACGAATGGCCCAGGCAACGCTCACCATCGCCAGCAAGAATTACGGATCATGGTCGCTACGCGGCTGGCTCCTATGCAAGCTCGCCGGGCTTGACTTTGTCGAGCAGGCGGTTTCCGCCGATGACCCGTCGATACGCGCCGAGCTGCTGCTGCTCTCGCCGTCCTTCCTGGTTCCGTGCCTCACTCATGACGGCATCAAGGTCTGGGATACGCTGGCGATAGCCGACTATCTCGATGAGACCTTCCCCGACGCGGGCCTCATTCCCAAGGACAAGGCGATGCGCGCCTATTGCCGCGCAGTCTCGGGTGAGATGCATTCCGGTTTTATCAACCTGCGCTCGGCGTTGCCGATGAACATCAAGGCGCACTATCCGGGGTTCAAATCCTGGGCCGGCGCGCGCACCGATATCGACCGCATCACGATGATCTGGAACGAGTGCCTGAAGAATCACGGCGGGCCGTTCCTGTTCGGCGACAAGCCCAACATGGCCGACGCCATGTATGCGCCGGTCTGCACGCGGTTTCTGACCTATGACGTGAAGCTTGATCCTCGCTCCGCCGGCTACTGCAAGAGCATCATGGCGCTGCCGTACATGAACGAATGGGTCGAGGGCGCCAAGGCCGAGCCGGACGAACTCGAAGAGCTCGACGTGGAGTTTTAGGCACCGTCTCGCATTACACACCCTCGTCATCGCCGGGCTCGTCCCGGCGATCTCGTTTAGGAGGGCTCGGCGTTTCAACTAAGCGGGATGCGCGGGTCAAGCCCGCGCATGACGAGCCGAGGGGCTCTCTTTCGATCCGCCGTTGACCACACGCGCGTTCTCCGGGATCATGAGCATGTTCGAAAATCTTGATCCGGGATGGAAACATGCGACTTGGCTTTTTCACCATGCCGATGCACCCGCCGCATCGGAACTGGGTCGAGACCCTCAAGGAAGATCGTCAGTCCTTCATCCTCGCCGATAAGCTCGGGTTCTACGACGCGTTCTGCGGCGAGCACATCGCCGACGTCATCGAGAACGTGACCAATAGCTTCCAGTTTTTGGCGACGCTGATCCCGGAAACCAGGCAGATCAAGCTCGCCACCGGCACCGCCAATCTCTCGCAAACGCACCCGGTGCTGATCGCCGCGCATGCGGCGATGTTCGATCATCTGGCGGAGGGCCGCTTCGTCCTCGGGGTGAGCGCCGGCGCGCTGCCGGCCGATGCCGAGCTGCTAGGACATCTGGGGGAAGACCGCACCCGCATCTTCCATGAGGCGGTCGACGCGATTTTTGCGCTGTGGACCACCGACGCGCCCTACAATTTCGATCAGCCCTCTAACCGCTTCAAGATTTCCAGCGCCAAGATGGGCCGACGCGAGTTCGGTCTCGGCACGGTCGCCAAGCCGTATCAGAAGCCCTATCCGGAAATCGTCGGCACTGTCGTGGCGCCGAGCTCGAGCAGCGCGACGTTCTTTGGCCAGAAGGGCATTCACCCGCTGTCGGCAAATTTCCTGATGCCGAAATGGCTCAAGTCGCATTGGGACGCCTACCAGGAAGGGGCGAGTTCCGTCGGTGCGTCGGTCAGCCCGGATGACTGGCGCATCGCTCGCACCATCTTCGTTGCCGATGACGATAAGACCGCCGCGCGCTATGCGGTGGAGAATCCCAACAGTCCGTACCGATTCTACTATTTCAACCTGCTGCGCAAATTCCGCGTCGCCAAGCGTCTCGCCGGATTCAAACAAGACCCCGAACAGCCGGATGCGGAGGTCACCGACGACTACGTCGTGGATCGGCTGGTGATGCACGGCAGCGTCAACAACATCGTCGATCAGATCCTGGCGCTGCACGAGGAGACCGGTCCGTTCGGCGAGTTGGTCTATGCCGGGATGGACTGGGTCGATCCGGCGCTGACCAAGCGCTCCATGGAGCTGATGGCAACCGAGGTGATGCCGCGCGTCAACGCCGCGCTTGGGTCCGCGCGTGCGCCGTTGCAGGCCGCCCAATAGCAGTATTTATCATGGCAAAAACCATTCTCACCTGCGCCGTCACCGGCGGCGCGCCGATCAGCAATAATCCGGCGGTCCCGGTGACGCCCGCCCAAATCGCGCAGCAATCAATCGATGCCGCAAAGGCCGGTGCGGCCGTCGTCCACATCCACGTGCGCGACCCGAAGACCGGCCGCTCCAGCATGGAGCTCGAGCTTTATCGCGAGGTCGGTCGGCCGTATCCGCGACAGCGGCACCGACGTGGTGATCAACCTGACGACCGGAACCGGCGCGATGTTCGTGCCCGGCAAGGAGGATCCGGCGATTGCCGGGCCGGGCACCGAGTTTCGTCACGCCCGACGTGCGCGCCCGCCACGTGGTCGATCTCAAGCCTGATGTCTGCAGCCTCGATTTCTGCACCATGTGGTTTCGCACACGCGCGTTCATCAACTCGCCGGAACACGTCACCGAGATCGCCAAGTTGGCGCGTCACGCTGGGCGTGAAGCCCGAGCTCGAAGTGTTTGATTCCGGCGATATCGGCCTCGCCAAGCAGCTGATCGGCGAGGGCGTGATCGCGGCGCCGGCGTTCTTCCAGATCGTGCTCGGCGTGAGCTACGGCGCGACGGCGACACCCGAGACGCTGATCTATTTGCGCAACCTGTTGCCGCCGGGATCGATCTGGGCGGCGTTCGGTATCGGCCCGCATGCCTACCCGATGCTGGCGCAAAGCCTTCTGCTCGGCGGCCACGTCCGCGTCGGGCTCGAGGACAACTATTATTTGGAGAAGGGCGTAAAGGCCCCGCATAACGCCGCGCTGGTCGAGAAGGGCGTAGCGATCATGCGCTCACTCGGCGCCGAGCCGGCGACACCGGCGGAAGCGCGCGAGATCCTCGGGCTCGGCAAGATACGGATCGCATAAGTACAACAACTACAACCCCAGCACCCGCTCCGCATTGCCGTGGAAGATCTTCTCCATCACGGCGTCGGTGTAGCCGAGCTCGTGCCACTCCTTGAAGATGCGCGGATAGGGCAGGCTCGGGTAGTCGCTGCCGAACATCACCTTGTCCTGCAGGCGCGCCCTGATGTCGATCTTGAGCTGCGCCGGGAAGTGTTTGGGCGCCCAGCCTGACATTTCCCAATAGACGTTGCCCTTGTGCAGGGCGACCGCGGTCATCTCCTCGACCCAGGGCCAGCCCGGGTGCGCGGCGATGATGGTGAGATCGGGAAAATCCGCGGCGAGCTCATCGATCGCGGCCGGATGCGCGTGGCGGATCTTGGCGCCGAGCCCGCCCGGCATGCCGGCGCCCATGCCGGTCGTGCCGACGTCGATCATCACCGGGGCTTTCAACTCGTTGATCACTTCGAACAACGGATAGAACTGCCGGTCGGCGACCGAGAAGTGCCCCATGATCGGGTGGAAGTGAAACCCGAGCATGCCGAGCTCGGTGATCGCCTTGCGCGCGTCGCGGATTGCGACCTCGCCCTTGAACGGATCGACCGCGGCCCAGCTCTGGATGATGCGCTCGGGATGGCGCAACTGCATCCCTTTCACATACTCGTTGCTGCAAGGCGGCGTCGCGATCGTGGTCTCGAGGTCGAGCGCGACCAGCACAGCCTCAACGCCCGCGTCGGTGAACTCTTTGACGACCTCGTCTTCCTGTTTCCAGGTCCAGGTCCGGTTCCAGTACTTTGCCAGAGCTTCGACGTAGGGACCCTGGCAGCGGATCCACGGCTCCGTATTCGGATAGCAGTGCAGGTCAATGATGCGCATGTGATACTAACGTTGTGCTGCCGCCGGGGCGGGCGCGTGCTCTTTGACGATTTTTTCCGAGACCATTTCCACCAGCGTTTTCTTGGAGACCTTCCCGAACGTGGACATGGGAAAATCGTTCATCAACTCGAGCCGTTCCGGGAGTTTGTATTTGGCAATCTCCTTCGTGGTCAGAAACGCGAGCAGGTCCGGCAAAGAGAGGAACTTGCCCGAGCGCGGGATCACGCAGGCACACATGCGCTCGCCCATGTCCGGATCGGGCATGGCGACGCAGGCGACATTCTGGACTGCCGGATGCTGCAGGATCAGGTTCTCGATTTCCTCGGCGCTGATCTTCTCGCCGCCGCGGTTGATCAGGTCCTTCTTGCGGCCTTCGACGATATAGTTGCCGGCCTGGTTCTGGCGCATGAGGTCGCCCGAGCAGTAGAAACCATCCGCGGTAAATACTTTGGCGTTGTGCTCGGGCGCCCCGTAATAGCCACGCAGGGTGTAAGGTCCGCGCACGCACAGTTCGCCAACCGCGCCCTGCGGGACATCGTTGCCATCGTCATCGAGGAGGCGCACTTCATCGTCGGGACAGATCGGCTTGCCGACGGTTTCGAGCCGATCCTCTTCCGGATCTTCCGGGCGCACGAACATCAGCGTCCCCTCGGACATGCCGAAGTTCTCCTGCACGAACACGCTGGGGATCAGCTCTTTGGTGCGAATGCGTACTTCCGGCTGCAGGCGCTGGCCGCCGCTTTGGATATAGCGCAGCGACGAGGTGTCGAACTGGGTCACGGCCGGGCTGTTGATCAGCCGGATCAGCAATGCGGGGACGACCTTGATGTGCGTCACGCGATGGCGCTCGACCAGGCGAAACACCTCTTCGGGTCGCGTGGTCTGGCTCAACACGACGCTGCCGCCGTTGAAGAAGAACCCCTGAATGCCCGGACAGGCGAGGGGAAGGTTGTGAGCAATCGGTAGCATCAACAACAACACCGAGTCACCGGTGACACCGCAGACCTGAGCCGCCGTCTTCGAGTTGTAGGCATAGTCGTTGTGGGTGCGCGGAATGAGCTTCGGCACGCCGGTGGTGCCGCCCGAGAGCTGGAAGATGCACGGGTCGGTCGGGTCGATCGCAAAGCCACCCAACGCGCTCTTGGCCAACGTCGCCGGCCGCTCGATCAACTCGGTGAGCGACAGTTCGCCCGGTCCGGCTTGCCCCAGCACGATGCGGAACTTGAGGCAGGGGCTCGCCTCCGCAACGCGCGCGACCATCGGGCCGAAAGTGAACTCGCTCTGGCGCTCCGGATAGACACAGGCGGCCGCCTGGGCGATGGCGACGAACTGGCTGACCTCGTTGTAGCGCTGCGTCGCCAGCGCCGCGATCGGGATGGCGCCGATCTTCTGCAGTGCGAAATAGAGGATCACGAATTCGGCGACGTTCGGCAACTGCAGCACGACGCGATCGAGCGGGCGCAGGCCGAGCGCAACCAGATTGAGGCCGAGATTGTCGCTCAGCCGGTCGATGTCGGCGTAGCTATACCGCCGCTCGCCGTCGATCAGCGCGACGCGGTCGGCGTAGCGCGCAAAGACGGCCGCGAACTCCGTCGCCAGGGTCTTATCCTGCCAGTAGCCGCGCGCGCGATAACGCGCCGCATATTCGGGGGGAAACGCGACGACGCCGTCCAGCATGGGTCCTCCCAACGGATCTTTTTTGCAGTGTGCAACGACAGGCTTTTCCAGGGAAGGCGCAGGTTTGCAACGCCATAACCACAAGCGCTGGCTAATTTCGAACGTGTTCGATAATCTGTCAAGGAGAGGCTGACTGTAGCTGCGGCGGCAGCTTACGTCAGGCCGCGCGCGGCCGTACGTCTCGTTCGATGGTCGCGCCGCTTTCGCGTTGAGCTTTGGTGAGGTCGTGCATAGCCTGAAGATTTAGCCAGAACTCGGGACTGGTCCCGAAAAAGCGTGCGAGCCGAAGCGCGGTGTCCGCTGTCACCGCTCGCTCACCTTTGACAATCGCGCCAACCCGGGTTGCTGGCACGCGGAGCGCGATTGCCAGCGCATTCGCGGAGAGACCAAGCGGCTTGATGAATTCCTCGCGTAGAATCTCTCCGGGTGAGCCGTTATGCGCGAAGGGATGGCGATTTTGTTCGCGGGAGAGTGTTTAGTGACAGTCGACGATTTCGACATCGGTACAAACCTACAAGGCGCCAGTGTTTGGCCGCAGTCCCTCGATGACGATGCGCAGCATCGCGCGCAGCCGCGCGAGGCCCGCCGTGGGCTTGGGATGCTTCTCGCTCAGCCACAGGCGGATTTCGGCCTGGTAAACCCCGAAGATCAGCTGCGCGACAACGCGGTCCTTGGCGGTTGGGCGCAGCTGCCGCTTCTCGCGCGCCTCGCGCACGAAACCTTCCAGTCCGGTGATGATCTGCTCGCGGCCGGCCTGGAACCGGGCGGACTGGCGGCCGCGCGAGTAGAAGGTGAGCTCGCGCAGGACGTAGCGCATGAACTCCGGTTCCTGGGCAAAGAAGCGATAGTAGACCGCGAAGCTCGCCATCAGCTGGCCGAGAAAGGTTTTGCTCGAGGTTCGGCGCTCGAAGGCGCCCTTGGTCAGCTCGTCCTGCAGATCGTTGTAGATCAGGAACAGCAGATCGCGTTTGTCCGACGCGTAGGAGAACAGCGTCCCCAAGCCCACGTCGGCGCGCCGCGCAATCTCGCGCGTGGTCGCGCTGTCGTAGCCTTGCTCGAGAAACAGTTCGCGCGCCGCCGCCTTGATGCGATTGAGCTTGTCGAGCTTGTTGCGCTCGCGCGGTCGCAAGCCCGGCGTTCCGTCCGGCGGATTGGTCTCTCCGGTTTTCAGCATGCAAGCCGCATCGGCAGGTCGGATCGCGGGAACAGCCCCGCCTCAGACCTATGCCAAGATCGGGCCCAAGGCAATTTTGTCGCGCTACTGTCGGATGCTTCGGCCTTGCCGAAAGCTATCAACGAGCGGTGTTGGCAGCGCCTGCGCTTCGATCTTGGTCGGGTCCTCGCCGCTTCGCCGCACCCAGACGCGGGTATCAAACCCCTCCGCATGCAGCTCATCGCCTTTGCGCGCGCGGTGGGTCACGTCGAAGCTCGAGCGGCGCAGCGCCGTGATGGTCGTCTCGATCTCCAGGATATCGCCCAAGGTCGATCGGACCGGAAAATTCCCCCTCAGGTCGACGGTTGGAAATCCGGAGGCGCCGAACGCGCCCAACACGTGCCGCATCGGCTGCTCCAGAACCTGTTCGAGCATGCGCCAAAGGTTGCCGTCAAACAGCGCGAAATAACGTTCGGTGTGCATGAGGCCGGACGCATCGCAATCACCCCATTCAATCTCGACCGTACGGCTGAAGTGCAGCATGTGCTTCCCCGGGCGTTGGTTGCGCAGCCTGGCAACGTGATAGCAAAGCGCCCTTGCAGTGTCAGGATGGTGCCTAGAAGGAGGGACTGGTGAATTCGCAACGACGCATCGCGCTGGTGACCGGCTCGTCATCCGGTATCGGCCGCGCCGAGGCCATCGCGCTGGCCAAGGCCGGCTACAACCTGGTGATCAACTACAGCAAGAGCAGCGGCGAGGCGCGCAAGACCGCGGACGCGTGCGAGCAACACGGCGCCGAGACGCTGGTGCTGCAATGCGACGTCGCCGACGAAGCAAGCGTCATCGCCATGATGGCGGCGATCAAGGAGAAGTTCGGCAGGCTCGACGTGCTCTGCAACAATGCCGGCGCGAGCACCAAGGCGCTGGCGCGCGATTTTGAGAAGGTCACGGTCGAGGAGTGGGACTGGGTCTTTGGCGTCAACGTCAAGGGCGTATTTTTGGTGACAAAACACGCGGTGCCGCTGCTCAAGCTCTCCAAGGATGCCTGCATCCTCAACACCAACAGCATCGTCGGCTCGCGTCCAGGCCCGCAGGCTTTGCCTTATGCGGCGAGCAAGGGCGCGCTCTGGACCATGACCAAGTCGCTTGCCGGCGCACTCGGCTACTTCGGTATCCGGGTCAATGGGGTCGCGCCCGGTTGGATGGCGGGGGAGTGGATGGAGCGTATGCTCGGCGACCACTACGAGGATCTCATGAAGGCGCGCGCCAAGGCGACACCGCTGCGCCGTGTGGTCACGGCCGAGGACGTGGCGGAGACCGCGCTCAATCTCATTCAGAGCAACAAGGGCGTGACCGGCGTGATCGTCGTGGTCGACGGCGGCTTCAGCGCCGTAACGTGAGGCGGCGCAAAGCTTTTACTGCCCTCGTCCTGAGGAGCCTGGTCCCGGAGGGACCAGGCGTCTCGAAGGACGGCCGCAATGAACGGCCTTCGCCCTTGGCCATCCTTCGAGACGCACGCGCGCTGCGCGCACGTGCTCCTCAGGATGAGGTCCGAGAGTGGGCTTGAACTAAGTCTGTTACAACCCCGCGGCTTTACGCAACGCCGCATTGATGCGGTCCTGCCAGCCCGGGCCGCCTTCCTGGAAGTGATCGAGCACGTCGCGGTCGATTCGCAACGTCACTTGCTCCTTCGAATTCGGAATGGTCGGCTGCTTCGGCGGCAGCTCCGCGGGTTTGGTGGTGGCGGCCTTGAAGGCCTGCTCCGCCGCTAGGCGCGGGTCGCTTGGGCGACGGGTTCGGTTGTTGTTCATTGGGTCCTCGTGGAAGTCTTGCGCCGCGTGTCAAACCACTTTGTCCGCCCGCAGCTGCTCCTGCGCGGCCCTGTCATAGCCGAGTTCGGCGAGAATTTCCGCGGTGTGCTCGCCCAGGCCCGGTGGCGGCGTATCGACGCGGGGACCGCCCTCGGCAAAGCCGAACGCCGCAACCGGCACCGTGAATGGGCCCTCGACATCGGTCGCGCCGGTGTGGCGATGGCGTATGCCCCGTGCCTCGAGCTGCGGGTCGCCCAATGCCTCGCCCATGGTGCGCACGCGCGCGGCCGGCACATGGCGCGCCTGGAAAAAGCTCTCCCACTCGTCGGCGCTGCGGTCCATCAGGATCTCGGCGATCAGCTTGGTCTCGGCGGCGCGCGCGTGCTCGCGCGCCTCCAGGTCGGGCTGGATTAACTCGGGCCGCCCCAGCACCCGCCAGAAGCGCCGGTATTGGCGCATGTTGCTCGCGCCAAGCATGAGCAAGCCATCGCGGGTCGGATAGCAGCTAGCGCTCGCCTGCTCATTGACGTTGCCGTTCGGCTTCGGATGCTGCCCGGTGCGGGCGTAACCGGTGAGGTGCGAGCCCATCAGGATCATTGCGACGTCGAGCATGGCAAGGTCGACCCGTTGGCCGCGGCCGGTGCGCTCGCGCTGAAACAAAGCGCTTGCAAGCGCGAATGCGCCGGTCGTGCCGGTGGCATAGTCGATCGCAGGCGAGCCGAACTTGATTGGATTGACGTCGGGCGTGCCAGTCATCGCCATGATCCCGGATGTCGCCTGGATCACGTAATCGTAGGCCGTGTGCTGAGCGCGCGGTCCATGCTGGCCGAAGGCGGACATCGACGCGTAGATCAGCCGCGGGTTGATCGCCGCCATGGCCTCGTAGCCGAGCCCGAGGGCGTCGAGCGCGCCCGGCCGGTAGTTCTCGACCAGCACGTCGGCCGTTGCGACGAGCTTCTTGAAAATCTCCTGACCGTCAGACTGTTTGAGATCGAGGGTGAGCGAGCGTTTGTTGGACGCCTGCGTCAGGTAGCTCGTTCCCATATGACGCCGGCCCAGCGCGCGATCGGTGCCGGTGAGCCGACTTTGATCGGGGTCGTAAGGGTGCTCGACCTTGATCACGTCGGCGCCGAGCAACGCCAGCTGATAGGCGGCAAATGGGCCGGCCAGCACGTGCGTCGCATCGATCACGCGGATTCCTTCAAACGGACGCTGCATTAGTGACCTTCTACTCCCGTGCCGAGGTAGGCGGCGCGCAGCCGAGCATCATTGGCGAGCGCCGCGCTTGCGCCAGAGGCAACCACGCGGCCGGTATCAAGAATATAGGCACGATCCGCAATGCGCAGCGCCGCTTGGGCGTTCTGGTCGGCGAGCAGGATGGTGATGCCCTGATCCCGCAGCCGTGCCAGGGTCGCCAGCAGTTCGCGGACCACCATGGGGGCGAGCCCAAGCGATGGCTCATCGCACAGCAGCAGTTTCGGCCGCGACATCAGCGCCCGACCCACCGCGACCATCTGGGCTTCGCCGCCGGAGAGGCTGCCCGCGAGCTGATCCTGGCGCTCATGCAGGCGCGGAAACAGCGTGAAGACCTGATCGAGCGCGGCATCGAGTTGCGGGCCTATGCGCAGGCCGAGCTGCGCATAGGCGCCGAGGATGAGGTTCTCGCGCACCGTCATATCAAAGAACAGCTGACGGCCTTCCGGGATGATGCCCATGCCGAGCCGGATGCGCTGTGCTGTCGCCAGATCGTCGACGCGCCGCTCCGCGAACGTGATGGCGCCGGCATCCTGACGCAGCACACCGATGATCGCCTTCATCAGTGTGCTCTTGCCCGCGCCGTTCGGCCCAAGGATCGCAACAAACTCACCGGCCTCGACCGCGAGGTCGACACCTTTGAGCGCAGCGATGTGGCCGTAGCCGGCCTCGAGCTTGTCGACCCTGAGCATCACACCCCGAGATAAGCTTCGATCACCTTCTGGTCGGCGGCGACCTGCGCCGGCGTTCCATCTGCGATCTTCTTGCCGAAATCGACGACCACGACCCGGTGCACGAGACCCATCACCATGGTCATGTCGTGATCGATGAGGAGCAGCGAACAACCCGTATCTCGGTTGATGTCGACCAGGATCCTGGCGAGTTCCTGTTTCTCAATCGCGTTGAGGCCCGCGGCCGGCTCGTCGAGTAGCAGCAGGTCGGGAGCGCTCGCCATCGCGCGCGCCACCTCGGCCACGCGCTGCAGCCCGAACGGCAGCGCCGTCGTCAGCAGGTCCACATAGGCGGAGAGACCGAGCCGCCCGATCCACTGGTCGGCACGTTCCTGCGCGGTCCGCTCGAGCTGCCGGTGCCGCGGCAGCCGCAGCGCGGAGGCGAATACCCCGCAGAACCCCGCGCCGTAGGCCCCCATCATGATGTTCTCGCGCACGGAGAGCTCGGCGAACGGCCGCACGTTCTGGAACGTGCGCGCCACGCCAAGCGCGTTGATGCGCTCGGACGCAAGCCCGGTGATATCGTCGCCGCGCAGCCGGATGGTGCCGGCGCTCGGCTTGAGCATGCCGGAAACGGTGTTGAAGATGGTGGTTTTGCCGGCGCCGTTGGGCCCGACCAGTCCGAGGATTTCACGCGGACGCACCACGAAGTCGACGTTATCAACCGCGCGCAAGCCGCCGAAGTGGACCGAGAGGCCGCGCACGTCGAGCATAGGAGGTGTCGCGTGCGGATCGCTCATGGCGGCTCCTTCTTGGCCAGCAGCACGGGTGTGCTGGTCCCAAATGGAAGGAGCCGGCGCAGCGCTGCCGAGAGGCGGGCCGCGAGGCCATTGGTCTGGATGTGGACGATGCCGATCAGCAGCACGCCGAAGGCCACATATTGCACCCCGGCACTGAACTGGCTCGAGGTCGTGCCGGCGATCTTGGTGATCACCAGCGGCAATGCGATCACGACGGCAGATCCCACATAGGCGCCCGAGAGCGACAGAAACCCGCCGGCTGTCAGCGCGGTGAGTTGTGCGATGGTCGCATCGATGCCGAAGGGCAGGGGATTGACGAAGCCCAGATAGTGTCCATAGAGGCTGCCGGCGATGCTCGCCAGCGCAGCGCTGACAGCAAATACGCGCAGTTTATGTTTGGTCACATCAACGCCGCAGGCGCGCGCGGCTGGTTCATTGGAACGGATCGCCAGCAGCGCCCGCCCCAGGCGCGAACGCGCGAGGCTCAAACAAAACAGGAGCGCGAGCAGCGAGCAGCCGGCGATTAGAAAATAGTTGGCGCGATCCGAGGTGAACACGAACCCGCCGATCGACAGCGGACTGATGCCGGGCAATCCCGAGGGGCCGCCGGTAATGTCGGTCCACTCGCGGGCGAAGGTGAGCGAGATCATCAGCAAACCGAAGCTTGCCATGGACATGTAGAGACCGCGCAGCACGAAAATCAGGCGCCCCAGGATAAACGCCACGCCGGCCGCAAGCACGACGCCGACCAGCATGGCGCCGTAGCTCGGCCAATTCAGCTTGACGGTCAGATAGCCGGTTGCGTAGGCGCCGATCATCATGAACGCGCCCTGGCCAAGCGAGAGCTGGCCGCCGTAGCCCGTCAGCAACACGAGCCCCATCACCACGATCGCCATGATGCCGGCGAAGATGCCGCTGGTCAGCCAGGTTCCGTTCATCACCAAACCGAGCCCCGTGAGTGCGATGACGATGATCGCTACCGTGGCGCCGTCGCGTATGGTGAATCCGGTCGGACGGGCACTCGTCGAGAGGATTTCCTCAGGGCGTTCATCCTTGGTCAGGGACAGCGCGCTGCCCAACAATCCCTGTGGGCGCAACACCAGCACCAGCAGCATCAAGCCGAAGGTAATCGAGTCCATGTAGGCCGACGAAATGTAACCGGCCGAGAACGACTCGATCAGTGCCAGCACGATCCCGCCCAGGATCGGGCCGTAGTTGCTGTGCAGCCCGCCCAGAATGGCGGCCGTGAAACCCTTCAGGGCAACGCCCAAACCCACATCGACTTGCGCAAACGAAATCGGGCTCCAGATCGCGCCCGCGAGGGCGCCAAGAAATCCCGACGCCGCAAACGCTGTCAGCCCGAGGATACGCGGATCGATGCCGACGAAGCTCGCACCGAGTGGATTTGTTGCTCCCGCTCGCAGCGCCAGGCCAAGAATCGTGCGGCGGAAAAAGAAGCCAATCGCCAGAGTGACAAGGAGCATCGCGCCGATGAGCCACATTTCCTGCGGCAGGATACTGACACCGAAAATGTCGAACGGCATATCGCCGGTGAACGATGGCACCATCATCGGATCTGATCCCCAGCCGATGGTGACGAGGCCGCGCAGGCAGATCGCAAACCCGATGGTGAGGAGCACGACCTGCGCCATGGTGGCGCCCGCAGCCGGGCGGACGGCGAACCAATAGAACCCGGCGCTCAGCAGCGTGGTCGCCGCAATCGCCAACGGCGCGCTCACCGCCACCGGAAGGCCTGCGTGGCAGAGCGCGCCGGTCAGGATCCCGCCGAGCATCATCAGGTCGCCCTGGGCGAAGTTGATGAGCCCGGTCGAGCGGATCACCAGGCTGAAGCCGAGCCCCAGGAAGGCGTAGAGCGCGCCGTTGGAAATGCCGGCAAAGGCGGTCTGCGCGATGTTGGTGAGATCCATGCGATCAGATCACAGGTCGGGCCGCCTTTACCCTCCCCCTTGTGGGGAGGGTCGCCCGACAAGCGAAGCGCAGTCGGGCGGGGTGGGGGTAGTTGTAGGAAGTCGAACCGCTTGCCGCCAAACTCCGACCCCCACCCCGGCGCTGCGCGCCGACCCTCCCGACAAGGGGGAGGGTACGCCCGCTGCGACTCTGGAGGTCAAATCAGCCCGCCTATTCAGCAAGCTTCCACTCGCCTTTGACGTTGGTGAGCACCACGGTGCCGGCGGCGAACGAGTTGCCGTGATTGGTCGGCGACAGATTCCAGATGCCTTGCAATTCCGGAATGTCATGCGCGTGCTCGATCGCCGTGCGCAGCGCTTCCGGATCGAGCACCTTGGCGCCCATGCCTTGGGTGGCTTTCTGGACCATCAGCAGGATGTCAGGCACGGTGATGGTATTGCCGTTCGGCTTCGCTGATGCGCCACGCATCTCTGCGTATTTTTTGCGAAACGCCGTGATGTTGCCGTAGAGCGGATCGCTCGGTGGCAAATCGACCATCAACTTTGATCCGGCGAAGTAGGACTGTCCGATTGCCTGCGGCACCATCCCCGGATAGTTGTCGACAACGAAGTTCATGCCCTGCACGAGCGGAGTTTTCATGCCGAGCTGGGTCGCCTTCTTCGCCACCAGAATGCCGAGCGGAATCGTGCCGGCGAGGTTGAGCACGACATCCGGATTGGCCGCACGTACGCGGGTGACCTGCGCGCTCACGTCGGTGTCGGAGGGCGAGTAGGATTCTTCGGCCACAAGAGTTCATCCCGTTCTTCTTCACCACGTCACGGGTCATCTCGACCGTGTCTTTGCCGAAGGAGGTGTTGTCGGTGAGCAGGGCAACCTTGTTCCATCCCTTCTTCTTGGCATAGTTGAGCTCGGCCGGAATCTGATCGTCATTCGACGGGAATGACTTGAACACCCATTTCTTGACCGGCTCCCAGATCACCCGCCCGGCGCCCATGCCGAACAGCGGAACGCCGGCGGATTCCGCGGTGGGGATGATCGCCATCGTCTGCGGTGTGCCGGTCGCGCCGATCATCAGGTTGACCTTATCGTCATTGATGAGCTTCTTGGCGCAGATCACCGCTTGCGGCTCCTGCCCCTGCGCATCGCACGCGATCATTCGCACCTTGAGGCCGCCAATGCCGCCGGTGTCGTTGACCATCGCAACGCCGACCTCAGCGCCGTCCAGGTAAGTCTTGGCGAGTTCGGCGAGCGGCCCAACCTGCGAGAGCACGAATCCCACCTTGAATTCGGATTGAGCATGAGCGGCTCCCGCAGCGGCGGTGAGCATGATGGCGGCAGTTGCGCTACGCAACGCAAAGCGACGCTTCATTCGTTCCTCCCGGGCGCGCGATGTTTCGAGTTTTCGCAGTAATATCTGATGGATTCGCGCTTCCGCCCGCACCTTAACCCAGGGCAGGCGTGTGGTCACTAGAGCACAGCCGTGTGTGCGCTGCCGTCCCAAGAAATGCGGACAATCACTTCGCGTCGTCATAGGCGACGTAGCGGATGATCTTCCAGCTCCCGTCGGGCTCATGCCGGAACACGTCCAGCCCTGTTTCCTTGGAGACAATCGCATCAGTCTGGCCGTCGGTGCTGATACGGAGTGTCCAGACGAGGCGCACGACTGCAAGATCACCGGAGACGATGATCTCTTTGATCTCCGGGGAATAGGTGTAATGCTTGCTCGTGTCGCTGAGTGATTTCTGCAGCAGGTCGCAGATGTCTTGATAGCCGCGCTCCGGCTGACCGCGATAGTCGTAGAGCAGATCGCTGGCGAACAGATCGCAGATCCGAGCGCTTTCGCGCGCGTTGAAGTCTGCGGTCCATTGCATGAGCGCGGCGCGAATTGCGTCCTCGGCCGGATCGCCGCTTTGTGCCATTGCCGGTGAAATGGCGAGCGCCGCGGTCACCAGTGCCGGTCTCAAGCCGCGCAAGAGCGATCTAAACATCCGGTAATCGGCCAAATAACCGCTTGTGATTGGGGCCGGATCATATTGTAATTGCCGCAAGGGCAACAATGGCGCGCATCCGAGAAAAAGCGCCAGTCCAGAGGTAGATCGGCGCTTGCGACGCCGGCACGTCGGTCCGCGGCGAGGATGGCTGCGGCCAAGGGAGGACGAAATGGTTTTGCGACTTAATCGCCGGACATTCATGGCCGGAACCGCAGCGGCAGCAACCGGAGCCGCCGGGTTCCCGATGCCGTCGATTGCCCAGAACGCACCCATGAAGGTCGGCGTGCTGACTGTGAAAACGGGGCCGCTCGCCGCCGGCGGTATCCATTGCGAGGAAGGCATCACGACGTTCCTCAAGGAGCATGACTACAACCTCGGTGGCCGCAAAGTTGAGCTTGTGGTGGCCGATACCGGCGGCAACCCGGCCGGGGCAAAGACCAAAGCGGTCGAGCTTGTCGAGCGCGACAAAGTCGACCTGATCCTGGGTCCGTTCGCGGCGTTCGAACATCTCGCGATCGTCGACTATCTGGCGCAGAACAAGAAACCGACCATGGGCTTCGCCGGCGCCGAGGACGTTACCCAGCGCAAGGCCAACCCGTACGTCGTGCGCTCATCAAACAGCGCGGCGCAGTGCATGCATCCGCTCGCCGACTACGCCTTCAAGGAGATGAAGGTGAAGCGCGCCGTCACCATCGCTGACGATTTCGCCTATGGTTACGAGCAGGTCGGCGGCTTCCAGCGCGTCTTCGAGGATCTCGGTGGCAAGGTGGTGAAGAAACTATGGGCACCGCTCAACACACCCGATTACACGCCCTATCTGGCGCAAATCGAAGACTGCGATGTGGTGTGTCAGGGACTGACCGGCGCCAACCCGCTCAAGTTTACCAAACAATATGGCGAGCTTGGGCTGAAGTTGCCGATGCTCGGCGGAGCGACGGTAGCCGATGACACCATCATGAAGGGATTCGATGATGCCGCAATCGGCATGATCAATTCGATCCCGTATTCGGTCGATCTGGCGACGCCGGAGAACAAGGCGTTTCTCGAAGCGATGCAGAAATTCTATCCTGGCGTACCGGTCGGCAACTACGCTGCGGTCTATTATGTCAACGGCATGATTCTCGATGCGGCGCTGAAGAAAACCGGCGGCAAGTCGGATGACCCCGACGCACTGATCAAGGCGATCAAGTCGGTGTCGCTCGACAAGACGCCGCGCGGTCCGGTTAGTTTCGACGATCACGGCAACATCATCTTCGATGACTACATCCGGCGCATCGAAAAGAAAGACGGCAAGCTGGTGAACGTCACCATCAAGACCTATCCCAAGGTCAGCCAGTTCTGGACCTTCGACCCAAAATGGTTCCTGGCGCAGCCGGTCTACTCGCGTGACTACCCGCCGATGAAGAGCTGAGCAGAACTTCTGGTTCGACGATGAACCAAACACTGGTGTTGGCCGTCAACAGCATCACGCTGGGCGGCCTTCTTTTTTTGCTCTCCTCGGGGTTCTCGCTGATATTCGGACTGATGCGTATTCCCAACCTGACGCATGGCTCGCTGTTCATGCTGGGCGCGTATCTCGGATCGACCTTTGTGCTGACCTACGGGCTCGACTTCTGGGTTGCCTCGGTTCTGAGCGCAATTCTGGTCGCAGTGTTCGGTGGCCTGATCGAGCGACTTCTGCTGCGCCGGCTGGCCGGCAATGGGCAGGCCCAGGTGCTGGTGACCCTCGGGCTCGCGTTCATGATCGCCGATGTCTGCCTGATGGTCTGGACCGGCGACCCCATCACGGTGCCGACGCCGCCCGGCTTCGCGTTTGCGATCCGCGGCGGCGGTTTCATTGTTCCGGCCTACCGGCTGGCGATCATTCTGATCGCGGTCGTGATCGCGGCCGCGCTCTGGCTCCTGCTCGAGCGCACCCGGCTCGGCGCCATGATCCGCGCCGGCGTCGATGATCCTGACATGGCGCGTGTGGTCGGAATTCGCGTCTCGCGCCTGTTCACGGTGGTGTTTTGCCTCGGTGCCGCGCTCGCCGGATTCGCCGGCGTGATCGGGGCGCCCATCCTGTCGGTCTATCCGGGACTCGACTTCGACATGCTGCCCTTGGCGCTGGTGGTGGTTATCCTCGGTGGCACCGGCAGCCTGCTCGGTTCGCTGATCGGCAGTTTCGTGATCGGCTTTCTCTATAACTACGGCCAGGCACGGCTGCCGGAGCTCGCCTACTTCGTTCTGTTCCTGCCCATGGTGGTGATGTTGCTGGTGCGGCCGCAGGGCCTGTTCGGCAGGCACGTGCCATGAGCCACGCGCGTGTGGTGGCGATCCTCCTGGCCGTCGCCGTTCTGATTGCGGCGCCGTACTGGCTGCCTGGAACCTATTACGTCAACATCGCCACGCAGATCCTGATCTATGCTATCTTCGCCCTCGGCATGGATGTGCTGCTCGGCTATGGCGGGCTCGTGTCGCTCGGGCATGCCGGGTTGTTCGGCGTCGCGAGCTACGGGATCGCCGTCGTCCTGGCGGCCGGCTGGGGCCATGCGGCGGCCATCGTGCTCGCCCTCATCGTCACTGTAGCCGTGACCGCGGTGTTCGCGCTGATGAGTCTGCGCGCGACGGGCATCGGCTTTCTGATGATCACACTGGCGCTGGGACAGATCCTGTGGGGTCTGGCGTACCGCTGGATCAGCGTCACCAACGGCGACAACGGACTGAACATCAGCTCGCGCCCCGCGCCGTTCGGGTTAGATCTCAGCGACGCGAGTGCGTTCTACTATGCGGTGCTGGTCGTATTTGTATTGGTGTTCGCCGCCATGGCGTTGTTCGTCGCCTCACCGTTCGGGGCGAGCCTGCGTGGGACGCGCGACCAGCCGCGGCGGATGAATGCGCTCGGTTACCATGTGTGGATGATCCGCTTCTGCGCCTGCCTGTTCTCCGGCTTGCTGACCGCAGTCGCCGGCATCCTGTTCGTCTACTACAACCAGTTCATCAGTCCGCAGGCATTGGCGCTCACCGCCTCCGCCGAGGTGGTGTTGATGGTGATCGCAGGCGGCGCCGGGACGCTGCTTGGCCCCGTTGTCGGCGCAGCGCTGGTCGTTGTCATGAAGAACGTCGTCAGCGCCTATATCGCACGCTGGAACTTCATGCTCGGCGCGATCTTCGTCGGCATCGTGATCCTGATGCCTGAAGGCCTCGTGCCGGGCACGGTCCGCTTCTGCCGGTGGGTGCGCAAAGGATTGTCGGGGCCGGTTCCCCGTGTTGCCGCTGATCCGGAGCCAGGGCGATGACTGCGCTTAGCGTTCGCGGCTTGGAGAAATCATTCGGCGGGCTGCGTGTAACCCGCGAGGTCAACCTCGACGTCGCGCCGGGCGAGCGCCGCCTGATCATCGGTCCGAACGGGGCCGGCAAGACGACCTTGTTCAACCTGATCACCGGCGAGCTGCGGCCGGATCGCGGATCGATTTTGCTGTTCGATCGCGATCTCACCCGCACAACGAGCCGCCGCCGCGCGCACCTTGGCATGTCGCGCACCTATCAGATCATCACCTTGTTTCCGCGCGACACCTTGCTGCGCAACGTCACCATGTCGCTGCTCGGGTTGACCCCGATACGCTGGAACCCATTGGTGCGGCTCGACGCGCAGCAGCATTTGATCGCGCAGGCCCGCGGTGCGCTCGAGCGGGTCGGGCTGGCACACCTCGCATCGCGTCCAGTGTCCGAAACCTCTTATGGTGAGCGCCGCCGCGTCGAGATCGCCATGGCGTTGGCGCAAAACCCGAAGGTGTTGTTGCTCGACGAGCCTTTCGCCGGCCTTTCCGTGGAAGAGCGCCGCGAGGTGCAGAACCTGCTCGCCGATATCCCGCGCGACGTCACCATCATCATGATCGAGCACGACATGGATGTGGCGCTCGGATTCGCCGAGCGCATCAGCGTTTTGCATTTTGGCGAGGTGATTGTCGAAGGCACGCGCGCTGAAGTCGTCGCCAACCCGCGCACCCGGGAGATCTATCTTGGCGAGTGACGCGCTGCTGCTCGACCGGGTCGAGGCCTATTACGGCGACAGCCACGCGCTGCACCAGGTCTCCCTCGCGCTTGGGCAAGCGCGCCTGCTCGGGCTGCTTGGCCGCAACGGAGCCGGCAAGACCACGTCGATGAACGTCGCAGTCGGGCTCGTTGCCCCGCGCGGCGGCCGTGTCGTGGTGCACGGCGCCGATGTCACCGGAAGCACGCCCGAAGTCATCGCGACCCGCGGTGTTGCGCTGGTCCCACAGGGCCGGCGCATCTTTCGCAGCCTCAGCGTGCACGAGAATTTGCTGGTGGCGCAGCGCAAATCGCGCGACCAGGTTCGCGCAGCGTGGAATTTCGACCGCGTCTATGCGACTTTCCCGCGGCTCAAGGAGCGGCAGCATCAAGTCGCGGGTTTCCTGTCCGGCGGCGAGCAGCAGATGCTGGCGATCGGCCGCGCCCTGATGGGCAATCCCAGCGTGCTGTTGATGGACGAGCCATCCGAAGGGCTCGCGCCGCAGATCGTGGCGGAAGTCATGAGCACCATCCGCCGGCTCAAGCAAGAGGGTCTTTCCATCGTTCTGGTCGAGCAGAACCCCAAGCTGGTGTTCGATATCGCTGACGATATCGTGATCCTCAACAGCGGCCGGGTTGCGGTGGCTGGCACCAAGGCGGACTTGACGACCCAGGGGCTCGACCTGCATCAGCATCTCGGGATTTATTAGTGGAGTTGCAAATGGAAAAGTCGTTCGTCCGCGGCACGTGGCAGGTGAAGCGCGCATTCTCGCCGGCGGTCATCACGCAAGGTGGAGGCCGCACCATCTGGGTCGCCGGCCACACCGGCCAAGCCGATGACACTGGCAAATCGCTGGCGGGCGATTTCGACGGGCAGTGCCGACAAGTGTTTCGCAATATCGAGCGCACGTTGGCGGAAGCTAATGCGAAGCTTTCCGACCTCGTCACCATGACGGTATTTCTGATCGACGCGCGCTACACGACGCGCATGACAGAACTCCGCACCGAGATCTTCGGCCGCGACTTTCCCGCCAGCGCCGCCATCACGGTCGCGGGCTTCGCCGATCCGTCGATGATGATCGAGATTCAGGGAATTGCGGTCGCGGAGTAGAACAACAAATCGCGTGTCCCGGGCGCATTGCAGCACGAAGTGTTGCAATGCTGACCCGGGACCGTTCCAGCTGCCGTATTTGTTACGATCCCGGGTCTGCAGCGCACCGCTTCGCGTTGCGCTGCGCCCGGGATACGCACTTTTACACCTGCTCCGCCACAAACCGATTCCGCAGCGTGCCGATGCCGGTGATCTCCACTTCCACCACGTCGCCGGCCTTCAGGTTCGGCGATGACCCGTCGGTGCCCATCCAGATCACGTCGCCCGGATAGAGCGTGAGGTAGCGCGTCATCGTGCTGATGAAGTGCGCAATGGAGAACAGCATGTCGTTGGTGCGAAAGCTGGTGCGCACCTCACCGTTGAGCCGTACGTTCGTGTGCATTGCATCGAGATCGACGTCGGTCTCGATCCACGGCCCCATGGGCTTGAACGTGTCGGTGTTCTTGGAGCGCCAGAATGTGCGGTCCTCGCGCTGCCAGGTGCGCTCGCTCACGTCATTGCCGATGGTGTAGCCGAGCACGCAGGAGAGCGCGTCGGCTTCAGTCAGGTGCTTCGCCTGTCTTGCCGATGACGACGACCAGCTCGCCTTCGTAGTGCACCTGCTCGGTCGCGTCGCGCGGGATCACCACATCCTCGTCGTGCGCGATCAGCGCATTCTGCGCGCGGTAGCCGATCTCGGCACGGGTCGGAATGCTCGGCACCTCGCCGCGCTTGTCGGCCGCTTCCTTGAGATGGCGAACATAATTCAGCCCGGCGCAGTAGAACGTGCGTGGGATCAACGGCACCTCGATCTTGACGTCAGCCAGTTTGTGACTGCGGCCGCTGCGCTCCCAGCTCGCAAACGGCTCGCCGCGCGTCTCGATAATGTGCTCGCCTTCCAAAATGCCCCAGGACGTCGATCCGGCCGCCGTGAATTTGATCCAGCGCATCGTGTTACACCGTGGCTTCCACGGCGGGCGCCGTTTTCCACGCGCCGATACGCGGGTTCGGCAGGCCAAGATTCTCGCGCAAAGTCGTTCCCGTATAGTCCAGGTGATAGAGCCCGCGCCGCTGCAGCTCGGGGATCACGTAGTGAACGAAATCGGCGTAGCCGCCCGGCACATGCGTCGCTGCCACCACAAAGCCATCGCAGGTGCGCTCGACAAACATACGTTCGAGCGCATCCGCTACAGTCTTGGGATCGCCGACGATGGCGCCATGGGTCTGGCCGCGATTGTTGTGGCGCAGGAAATCGCGAATGCTCGGGTTCTGCTTGCCGCTCATGCTGATGACCTGGTCGCGGATCGTCAGCATGCCCTGGAAGCTCGCCAGTTCCTGATCGGTGAGCGGCTCGTCCATGCCCTTGCTGGCGAAATCGAAGTTCAGTCCCTCGGACAGAAGCGACAGCGCATCGATCTCGAGCGGCAGCTTGTCGAGCAGCGCCTTCTTGTCCTCAGCCTCGGCCCGGGTCGCGGCCACCACGGTGGTGATCGCCGGCGCAGATGAACATCTGCTCCGGGTCGCGGCCGGCGTGCGCAGCTTCCTCCTTCAGCGCCGCGTAGGTGCGCTTGGCGAATTCGAAGTTCGCCGTGCCGCCGGAGAAGATCACCTCGCCCCAGCGTCCGGCGAAGCGGCGGCCACGCCCGCTCTGGCCGGCCTGGATGATCACCGGATGGCCCTGCGGTGAACGCGGCACGGTGAATGGCCCGCGCGAGCGGAAGAATTTTCCGACGTGATCGAGCCGGCGCACCTTGTTGGGATCAGCGAAGCGGCCGCTCTTCTTGTCGACGATCAGCGCATCGTCGTCCCAGGAGTCCCAGTGGCCGAGCACGACATGCATGAATTCGTCGGCGCGGTCGTAACGCAGGTCGTGCGGCAGATGCTCCTCGCGCCCGACATTGTGCGCCTCGCCGTCATTGACCGACGTCACCACGTTCCAGGCGGCGCGGCCGCCGGTCATCAGGTCGACCGTGGCGAACAGGCGCGCCACGTGGAACGGCTCGTAGTACGTGGTGGAGCAGGTGGCGGCGACGCCGAGGCGCTTGGTCGCCATTGCCATCGCCATCAACACGACGACCGGATCCATCTTTACGCAGCGGATGCCGTACTCGACCGTGTGGGCGTGGTTGTTGCCGTAGCGGTCCGGCATGGCGAGCCGGTCATCGAAGAACGCCAGGTGAAACTTGCCCGCCTCCAGCACGCGCCCGATCTCCTGATAGAAATCGGCCGACTGCGTATCGGTGCGCGACTCCGGATGCCGCCACGAGAACGGCATGTTGGTGCAGTTCTGCGCCTGCAGGAAACCGACCATGACCATCTGTCGTGCCATGCTCGCCTCCGCGCTGATCAGTTAGTTGAAGTCCAGGTCGGCCAGTTTAAGCTCGGCCGCGAGCTTACGCAGCGTGGTCCAGGTCGCGTCCTCAATCTCGATCCCGTTCTTGCGCCGCTCCTGCTCGCGCAGATATTCGACCTCGCCGGGATAGAACACGCCGTTCGATCCTTCGGAGAGCGGCGTGTTTTTCAGGTAGCGGGCGAACTCCGTCACCTCGCGCCTGAACTCCGCCAGCGGCCGGAAGGCATCGACCTTGAACACCGCGAGGAAACAGCCGTCGTTGTGACGGCCGGTCGGCTCGACGCCGAAACCGAGGCCGGTGAGCAGACCGCACAGGATTTCCACGATGACTGCGAGGCCGCTGCCTTTGTAGCCCTCGGTGCCGCCGAGCGGCAGCAGCGCGCCGCCGGGGCGGAAACGCGCGGGGTCGGTCGTCTGCTTGCCATCCTTGTCCACGATCCAGCCGAGCGGAATTTGCTCGCCGCGCGCCTGCGCCAAGGTGAGCTTGCCGACCGCGACCGCCGAGGTCGCCATGTCGAGGCAGAGCGGCCCGGGCAGATCCGACGGCACCGCGATCGCGATTGGATTGGTGCCGAGCCGCGCCTCGCGGCCGCCGAACGGCGCCACCGCCTTGGGCGAGCGGCCCGAGTCTGCCGTAGCGATCCCGATCATGCCGGCCTGCGCGGCCATCAGCGGATAGGCGCCGAGGCGACCGACATGGCTCTGCCGATACACCGTGGCCGCAGCGACGTTGGTGGTCTTGGCCTTCTCGATCGTCAGCTGCATCGCCCGCTCGTTGACGACGAAGCCAAAACCCCAGTGGCCGTCGATCACCGTCGTGGTGGGCGATTCCTGTACGATCTCGAACGGGGCGCCCGGCACGATGTGGCCAACCTTGATGCGCTCCACATAGCTCGGGATCAGGATGATGCCGTGCGAATCGTGACCGACCAGGTTGGCGTTGACGCAGCCGCGCGCGACCGTGTCGGCCTCTGATTGTGACGCGCCGGCGCCCACCAACAACGCCGCCCCGATCTTGTGCAGCCGCTCGGCAGAAATCTTCGGCATGGCGCGTCCCCGGCTGAGACGTTAGCTGGTCATCGTACTAGCGATCCGGCTCGAACATCAACAAATGCGTGCCGTTAGGCAGCGGCGCCCAGAATGGCTTGACGGGTAGGCCGATGCGCATCTCATCGAGCTCGCAGTGCACGATATTCGCCAGCACGTTGACCCCGACGTCGAGGGTGACGGTGGCAATGAAGAACGGCTCGTGGCCCTGGAACGGCTCGCGCGCGCGCCGCGCGACCGTGTAGGAGAAGATCTCGCCTTTGCCTGAGACTTCACGCCACTCGAGGTCGGGCCGCCCGGTGAAGAGGCTCGTCGCGCGCGGGAAGAACTGATACTTGCCGGTTTTGCGGCAGTACTGGACGATCAGTTTCTTCTCGCGCGTCGCCTCCCAGAACGGCTTGGAGTAGCTGCGCGGTTTGGGCGCCTCGCGTTTGACGCTCAGCGTATCGTTCAATGGTGCGCTCATCTCTCCCTCACGCGTCTGGGGTCAGAACCATGACGACGCTGGTCGCCCAGTTGCGGCCATAGGGAATGCCGCCGATCCCGGTGACAACTGCGTTCTTGGTATTGCTGACCTGCCGTTTGCCGCCTTCGCCAAACAACTGGCGCACCGCCTCGACCAGGTTGGTGCCGCCGCCCGCGAGCCCGGCACTGGCCGGCGGAAATCTGCCCGCCGCTGGTGTTGAGCGGCAGGTTGCCGGTGTGGGTGAAGTCCGTCTCGTTGACGAAGGCGCAGCCTTGCCCGCGCTTGCAGAAGCCGAGCATCTCGAGCTGCATCATGATGGCGATGATGAAATCGTCATACGGATGGAACGAGGCGATGTCGCGTGCCGCGAGGCCGGCCATCTCGAGCGCGCGCTTGCCGGCGACCGAGTGCCCGCTTTCGGTGACATCAACGATGTTTTCCGCGATGCGGAAGTTGGTGCGCTCGCCATAGCCGATCGGCACCACGAATTTGCTCAAGCCTTTTTGTTTGGCGCGTTTTCGCGTGGTCACCAGAAGGCCGCTGCCGCCGTCGCAGACCATGACGCTGTCCAGGAGCCGGATCGGATCGGCGATCATGCGCGAGTTGAGATAGTCCTCGATGGTGATCGGCTTGCGCAGCTTCTCGCAGGCGAGGTCGTTGAGCAGCGCATGCCCGCGCTGCGCCACCGCGAGCTTGCCCAGCGCCGAATAGTCGAGGCCGAACTGGTGCTCGTAGCGTTTGCTCAAAAGCCCGAACGCGGCGGGTGGGCCGAGGTATCCCAGCGGCGCCGTCCACTCGCCCTTGGAATGAGCGCTGGCGGCTGTTGTTCTCGGCGACTTGCGTGTCGGCATAGAGACAGAACACGGTGGTCGCGAGACCCGCATCCAGCGCCGCCGTGGCGCGCGCGAGCGCGCCGGTGGGCGAACAGCCGCCGATGTCCACGGTCTGGCAGAAATCGAGCTCGAGGCCGAGTTGATCGGCGGTGGTCTGCGACCAGAACGCGTTGCTCGCGCCGGTCATGGACGAGGACAGGATCAGCCCGTCGATCTCGCCTTTTTCGAAGCCGGTCCGGTCGAGCAGTGTTGCGAGCACTTCCGCCCCGATTTCCCAGACGTCGCGATCGCTCTTCTCGACGATCTTGGTTTCCGCGTAGCCGACGATTGCGGCGTCACGCAAAGCCATAATGCTGCTCTCCCTGTTGCTTCCTGCCCCGACTTGCTGCCGACCGGCGCGCTCGATATAGAGCATTTGCAACGGCTTACCACAACAGATCGGGGCATTTGGAAATGCATACCAGTGCGAGCGGCGCTGCCGCAGTCGGGCGGTTGATGCGGCCGCACTCGGTGGCCATCGTTGGCATCTCGAGCAAAGCAGGGTCGGCCGGCCAGACCGTGCTCGAGAATCTCAAGGTCAACAACTTTACCGGCGACGTCCATCTGGTTGGCCGCGCCAACGAGATCGACGGCCGCCCGGTGCGGCAAAGCGTCGATGAACTCCCCGAGGGCATTGATCTGGCGATCTTCACCCTCCCGGCCGCCGGCGTGAAGGATGCGCTGGCTGCTTGTGTGCGCCGCAAGGTGCGCGCCGCCGTGGTGTTCTCCTCCGGCTTCGCCGAAGTGAGCGAGGAGATGCGGCCGCTGCAGAACGAGCTCTCGGCCATGGCACGCGATGGCGACGTGGCGCTGCTTGGTCCGAACTGTCTCGGCTACACCAACTACGTCGATGGCTTCACGGCGGGCTTCGCCCACGCGGCAGTCGTGCCGAAAGTCGCGAGTGCGCGCGATCCGGCGCTGGCGGTGGTGTCGCAGAGCGGCGGTTTCATGGGGCATCTGCGTCAGGCCTTCGAGGGGCGCGGCCTGCCGACCTCCTACACGATCTCGCCTGGCAATGAGGCGGGGCTCGATATCGTCGATTTCGTCGATTTCTTTACCGAGGATGCCGCCACCAGCGTCATCGTGATCTACGTCGAGCACATCCGCCGGCCGGCGGCGTTCATGGCCGCGGCCAATCGTGCGCGCCGCGCCGGCAAGCCGATCATTTTGATGCATCCCGGGCGCAGCAGCCGCGCCAAAGAGGCCGCGCGTTCGCATACCGGCGCGCTCGCCGGCGATTACGCGGTGATGCAGACGCTGGTGACGCACTCCGGCATCGCCATGGTCGAGACGCTCGACGAACTTGCGGATGCGGCGGAGATCCTCGCCCGCTTCCCGGTCCCGCCCAGCAAGGGGCCAGGAATCCTGACGTTCTCGGGCGCGTTCTGCGCGATCGCGCATGACTTCTGCGAGTCGATTGGTTTCGACGTGCCGCCGCTGTCGCCGCAGAGCGTCGCCACCATGCGGCAGCACCTGCCGGCGTTCGTGCATCCAAACAATCCGCTCGACCTGACCACGCAGCCGATCTGGCAGCCGGAGCTGGTCGGCATCGGCGCCAAGACATTGCTGGACGATCCGGAGATCGGGAGCCTGGTGATCTCGATCACCGTCGGTGGACCGGCGCAGTCGGTGCTCTACATCAAGGGCCTGATCAAGGCGATGGAGGGCAACAAGAAGCCGGTGGTGTTCTCGATCCTGGGCGATACCTCGCCGCTCGCGCCGGAGTTTCTGGCGCTGGCGCGCGAGCACCGCATCATCCTGTCGCGCTCCTCGGAGCGCAGCCTTGCGCGCCATGGCGCAGGTCACGGCCTACGGCAAGCACCTCGCGGTCGCGCGCGCGCAGGAGGCGGCGAAGCCATTTGCCGGGATGCCGAAGCTCGGCTCAGGTCCGCAGCCGGAATGGGTCGGCAAGCAGGTGCTGGCGGCAGCCGGGATCGCCGTGCCGCAAGGCGCGCTCGCGCGCTCCGTTGATGAAGCCGTCGCGACCGCGGGCCGCATCGGCTATCCGGTGGTGCTCAAGGCGCAGGCCGCGACCCTGATGCACAAGACCGAAGCCGGCGGCGTGCTGCTCAACATCGCCGACGAGGCGGCGCTGCGCCGTGCCTGGCAAACCATGACCGACAACATCGCCCGGGCCGCGCCGGGGGTGAAGCTCGACGGCATGCTGGTCGAGCGCATGTCGGCGCGCGGGCTCGAACTCGTGGTTGGCGCCAAGCGTGATCCGGAATGGGGTCCGATTGTGCTGGTCGGGCTCGGCGGTATCTTCATCGAGGCGCTGGGCGACGTGCGGCTGCTGCCGCCCGATCTCGCCGAGAGCGCGATCGTTGACGAGCTCAACAAATTGCAGGGCGCCAAGTTGCTGGGCGGCTTCCGCGGCGCGCCGGCCGTTGATGTTGAGGCCGTAGCGCACACTGCCGCGCTGATCGGCCGCCTGATGCAGACCGCGCCGGAGATCCAGGAGATCGACATCAACCCGCTGATGGCGCTCCCCAAAGGGCAGGGCGTCACCGCGCTCGATGCGCTGATCGTGACGAAGTAGGAGCGTGCCGCGCTGGCGTCGCTTACGACGTCAGCGCAAGGCTTCCCGGTCCGACGGCGGCGAGCAGCAATAATCCGCCGATGATGGCCAGATGCTCGAGCGAGATCGTCATCTCGCGGCGGAAATCGTCACCGGTGCGGCCTAGCGGATTGTGCACCCAGTAGGTCGCCACGATGGTGAACAGCAGCAATATCACCGCGCCGGTGCGCGCGTAGAACCCGAACAGCACCATCAGGCCGCAGATCACGTGAATGATGGCGGTGACGGCGAGCACGGTCTTCGGTTGCGGCATCTTGAACTCGAGGCAGAACTTGAGCCCGTCGTCCCAGCACAGGAGCTTGTCGACGCCGCTGTAGAGATAGACGGCGCTCAAGCAGATGCGCGCCAGCAACATCAGAAAATCGTGGTCCATGTTCCCCCCGGTTTAATTCCAATCACGCATTCATCTGCGTGACGAACTTGGTGACCAGATAGGCCTCGAGCGCGTCGGCGCCGCCCTCGGTGCCGTAGCCCGAATCCTTCACGCCGCCGAACGGCACTTCCGGCAAAGCCAGCCCGAGATGATTGATCGTCACCATGCCGCTCTCGATCGCTTGGCCGAGCGCGGCCGCGGTCTTAGCCGAGCGCGTATAGGCATAGGCCGCGAGCCCGTAGCGGAGCCGGTTGGCCTCTGTGATCGCGTCGTCAAAACTGTCGAACGGCGCCACCAGGGCGATCGGACCGAACGGCTCCTCGTTCATGATGCGGGCGCTGTGCGGCACGTTGGTCAGCACCGTCGGCTCGAAGAAATAGCCCTTGTTGCCGATGCGCCGGCCGCCGGTTTCAACCTTGGCGCCCTTGGCGACGGCGTCGCTGACCAATGCCTCCATGGCATCGAGCCGGCGCGCATGCGCGAGCGGCCCCATGCGGGTTCCTTCCTCCATGCCGTCGCCGACTTTGACGGCCTTGGCGGCGTTGACGAACTTGCCGACGAATTCGTCGTACGCGGGCTTCTGCACCATGAACCGTGTCGGCGACACGCAGACCTGGCCGGCATTGCGGAACTTGGCGGCGCTCAGCATCTTGGCGGCGGCGTCGAGATCGGCATCGCCAAATACGATCGCCGGTGCGTGCCCGCCGAGCTCCATGGTGACGCGCTTCATGTGCGCGCCGGCGAGCATCGCCAGCTGCTTGCCGACGGCGGTCGAGCCGGTGAAGGAGATCTTGCGGATCACCGGATGCGGAATGAGGTAAGCCGAAATCTCCGCCGGCACGCCGAACACGAGGTTGATGACGCCAGGCGGCAGTCCGGCCTTCACGAACGCATCGACCAGCGCCGCGCAGGAGGCCGGCGTTTCTTCCGGGCCCTTGATGATGATGGAGCAGCCGGTCGCGACGGCCGCCGAGATCTTGCGCACCGCCTGATTGATGGGGAAATTCCACGGCGTGAAGGCCGCCACCGGTCCGACCGGCTGTTTGATCTCGAGCTGATAGATGCCGTCGGCGCGCGCCGGAATGGTGCGGCCGTAGGTGCGGCGGCCTTCCTCGGCGAACCAATCGATAATGTCGGCGCCAGCCAATGCTTCCATCTTGGCTTCGCCGCGCGGCTTGCCCTGCTCCATGGTCATCTTGGTTGCGGTCGCGTCGGCGTCGGCGCGCAGATTGTCGGCCGCCTTGCGCATGACCTTGTAGCGATCATACGCCGACACCTTGCGCCAGAGCTCAAAACCCTTTTGCGCTGCGCTGAGCGCGAGATCGAGATCGCTCTTCTCCGCATGCGCCACGTTGCCGATCGGATCACCCGTCGCTGGATTGAGCACAGCCATGGTCTTGCCGCTGACGGCCGGTCGCCAGCTTCCATCGATCAATAACGAAACATCGGTGTACATGGGAGACTCCGTTGAGTTTGGATCCTCGTCCTGAGGGGCCAAGCATCTCGAACGATGAGGGCTGAGGAATAGATCAGCTCTTCTTCAATTCCACCAGCACGTTGTCGTAGGCGTGATCGTTGAGATTGCGCAACTGGTGGGTTTCGCCGGCGGGAAGGAAGAACGCTTCGCCCTTCTTGTCCTCACCGTAGCGCACGTGGCCATCGATGGTCGTCAACTCGACCCGGCCGCCGGTCATCGGCACGATCAGATAGGGCAGGTCGTGGCGGTGCATGCGCTTGATGCCGCCCGGCGGTACCGACAAGGTCCACACCCGGATGGCATCGTTCTCGAAGATGATCTTGTCGCCGACTTTACCGAGCTCGATGTTGGTCCTTGCTTCGCCTGCCATGGGATCCTCCGCTAATCCTCGCGCGGTGCCGCATGAGGGTGCGGCTCACGGACGCCGAGTAGCATCTGGATCGGCAGCTGGGGAGTCAAGCAAGCAGGCGTGGGGCAGCGAAGGCCTTCGGAGCCTCGATCTGTTTGGCGCCATCTCGTTCAACCGGCTTGCGTGGGGTGCGCAGCGAGTCGGCCTTGTTCGTCCTGTCGACCTGGTCGCTTGTCCGCTCGATCGGAGCCGCCGCGGTTTCGCCCGCCACGTAGGCACCGGCCAGGGAGGCGCTGATTGTCAGGGCGACACACACCGCAGCCAGCACGTGTGCGATACGGCGGATATTGATCTTATCAATCTGGTTCATGGTGCCCACCCCATTGCGTGAGTGGGATTAAAGCGGGAACCGCACGGGTTTGAAATTCAGATGATCTCCCTACGGGAAGGCCCTTAAGGGAACACGGAAACCGGATCTGCCCCTTGCCCCCACGGCCACAGCCATTAGACAATTCGCGCCTGATCACGGGGATGATTCACGCATGTCACGCCGCCATCTGACCTGCCTCGCCGCGCTCGCTGCCCTTGCGACCCTGCTGGCGCAGGCCGCGCTCGCCGGTACGCCGGATTCGCCCGGGTGGCAGAATGGCGTCTGGAAGGGCGCCGGATGGACCTGGCAGGGGGGGCCAGGATGGGCCGGCAATTGGAGATGGCGCCGCGGCACCTACGCCGGCGGGTGGGGCAGCTTCTATCCGGGGCAGGCCTTCTATCCCTGGGGCTACCCTTACGGGAATGCATGGCCCTACGCGCCGCGCGGCTCCTATGGCTGCTACCACCCGGTTCAGGTGCCGGGCCTCGCCAAGTGGAATTTCGTGCGCGAGAAGGTGTGCTGAGCCTTTTTAGTCGTCGTCGGCTTCTGACGCGCGATTGCTGAAGCGCGCGTTGCCGAGCCCCGTCCCGATGGTGAGGATCCCCCAGCGTTCCACATCTTGCATGTAGGGGATCTCGCTCAATCCCTGCACCACAGCGTCGTTGTGCATGACGATCGACGTCTCATGATCGCCGATCTCGGGGATCATCTCGTGGATGCTGGCCGGCAGGTTGAATTTGCTGCTCTCCCAGTTACCAGGCAGGTTCTGGGCGCCGCGATCGATTGATCCGTCATGTTCGATCAGGCCCGGGCAGCCGATGCCGATGAAGGGAGCAAGCTTGATCCGCTTTTTCTTCGCTGCCACGACAAGTCCTTCCAGCATTTCTCCGAGGCGGGAGATGGCGCTATCACGCTTGACCCCTTCCTCATCGCCATGCCGCCACAGTGAGAACTTCCACACCTTCGCTTTGCTGAGGGTCTTGGATTTCTTCAGGTTGAGCTGAACGACGCCGGCGCGGATGTTGGTGCCGCCGACATCCACCGCAAGCACGGCATCGAAGGCGTGAAACACCCAGCTGGGCGCGAGGTGCACCGCGCCAATCAGACCGGCCTCATCGGGATCGTTGTGGATCGGCTGCAGGGCGACGTCCAATCCATCGGCCTTGAGCAGCACGCCGGTGCGGCCGATCACGAGTTCGCCCACACGGCTGCCGCGAAAGCCCCCGCCGATCGCGATCCGCTCCGTGTCCTTCCACTCCTTCAGTTTCATGAAGCGGCGGATGACGTGGGCGAATTCCTGAGAGAAATCCTCGATCGCGCCTTGCACGACGCCAGCGGCTTCCGGATCTCCGCGCGTGAGCAAATTGTCGAGATCGGCCTTGGTGAGCTCATAGCTTTCTTCATCACCGAGCGGATCGTCGCCGGCCTTGCGCACCGACTTGCGGATGCTGTCGATCACCTTCCGGAACGCGCCCTTGCTGGCGCGGTCGCCGATGAAACCCTGGTTGTCCTTGATCTCGAGATTGTAGCTGTCGACGTGCACCGAGGGGAGCCGGTGCGCGCCGTGAGCGGCAACGGCCGGGAGGGCGGTTTGTTCTGACATGAGGGGTTAACCGGGTTTGGATGCAGGGGCAGCGAGTTGTGCTGCGCCGTTGTCACGGCGGGCGAGTTTTTCTTCCGCCTCCGCAAGACGCAGGTAGTGTTCCGCGATGGCGTAGTGATGCGAGCGAATTTCGTTGCTGGTCGCCGCCTTGGCGAGTTCCACGCACTCAGCCATGCACGCGCGATATCTCTGCGCCCTGGTCAGCGAATTCTGACAACGGCCTGCCTCGGCTGGTTGACCCCGATCCCTTAAGGCCGATACCGCCGTCCAGGTTCCCTGGACGGAGGACGCGGGCCGGATTTGAACTCGTGTGGTGTGGCAATTCGGCCTATGCTGGCGCCGGGATACCTCGCCCGGACAGGCGCCGAGCGCCGACGCTGTGCCGGACGCAAAAACGGGAGCCCCGCATGGGGTCCATCCTCCAGTTCATCGAACCTGGTCACGCCTTCGATCCCGAATCCATTCAGGTTCTCAGTGCCGCCTATGACCGGGCGATGCGCGAGCTGCACGACAACGGACAACCTGTGCTGGTGCAGGAAATTGTCGCCAAACGCATCATCCAACTGGCGGCACGCGGGGAGCGTGACCCCGAACGGTTAAGCGAGTCCGCGCTCGCCTCGCTCGGTATCAGGCGCGATTAGATTTCTTTGCCCTAATGGTGCCAGAACAGGACGAGCAGGATGATGATCGGCAGTGGAATCCCCAGCAACCACAGCAACAGGCCTTTTCCGAGTCCCATGTTGATCTCCTCTGGTTTGTTGGGTTCATAACTTTGCTGCGAGTTATTTGTTCCTCCTGCTTGCCTCGCCCTCTCAGGCGCGCTGCGCGTCCCGATCCTTGGCTTCGTAATATTCGGCGGTGAAGTTGCTCGACCAGCGGGTAAACAACGCACGCGTTTTGACGCTGAATTTCTCCGACTCTCCGGTCTCGCCATAGTGCTCGACGTAGCGTCGAACCAGGGCGCCGATGACAGGCAGGCGGGCGAACGCGGCGATGGTCTGCCCCGCCGCGAACCGCATCTCGCGGCCGGCTTCAGTCGTCGCCAGCTTGAACTGCTCGACCAGATCGGGCCAGCCGATGCGGTCCGCCGCGCGCGCGCAGATTTCGGAAAGCTTGCTGCCGGCGCGCGCGGTCTCGTCATAACGCTGGCCGATTTTGCGCATCACCCGAAGGCGCGCCACGTATGTGTAGAACCGGAACATCGCCTGCACGACGGGATGCTTTTTCGCTTGCGGCCATGCAGCGGGATAGACCGGCAGCACCAGCAGCTTGCTTTTCGCGATCAAAGTCCCAAACGGATGCAGCAGCTGCATCCAGGCAGGTAATACGGTTGCTTCCGCGAGCAGGATCGCGTGGATCGCGGTGGCGATGCCGAACGAGATCGGCAGCCACAGCATGGCGCCGAGGATGACCAGCAGCGCCGTGGTCGGCGTGAGTGCGCGGCACTTGCGGAACACCCAGGCCATGCCGCCTTCGAAGGCGTGATGGATCGCCTCCTCGAACGCCTTGTAGCTGAACTTCTGGCGCAACCACGCCCAGGATCGGCGAATGAGGGCGCGCCATTCCTCGCGCCGCACCGCCGGCATCGGGATGAAGCGAACGACCCCGCTGAGCAGCCCGACGATTGCATCACCGAGGATGCGTGCGGTGAACAGCGGAAACCGAACAAGCTGCAGCAGGATCGGGAACGCGTAGTCGAAGATCGTGATCAGCAACAACACGAGCTTCTGCACCACGCGTCGCGTGGCGAATGCGATCAGCACCAGCGGCCAGATGATCAGGTCATCGAGCCCCGCGCCGAACCGGCGCTGTTCGGGACTTGATGACGGGCCGGGGTGCTGATCGCTCATGGTTTCACGGGATCAATAAGATCTTCCCGAAATGCTGGTTCGCCTTCATATGCGCGTGCGCGGCCGCGGCCTCACCGAGCGGGAACACCTTGTCGATCGGCAGGTGCAGCTTGCCGGCCGCGATCGGCGCCGCCAAGTCCTTCCACATCACGCGCGTCTCCTCGCGCAGCTCGTCGACCGAGCGGGTGCGGTGCGTCACCCCAATATAGGTAATGCGCCGCGCCGCATGTAGGTCGAAATCGAACTCGGCCTTGCCCCCGCCAAGGCGGCCGACGTTGACGATGCGGCCAAGGATCGCGGTCGCCTTCAGGTTTCCGATCGCGACGCTGCCGGAGACCTGGTCGATGATCAGATTGACGCCCTTGCCGTCAGTCGCTTTGAGGACCTCGTCCGGCCACGCCGGGTTGCTGGTATCGACCGCGAGGTCGGCGCCGAATTCCTTAAGCCGCCCGCGCCGCGCCGCATTGGTGGAGGTGCCGATGACGAGGCGCGCGCCCATCAGCTTGGCGATCTGCAGTGCCATCAGGCCGACGCCCGAGCTCGCACCCTGGATCAGCACGCTCTCACCCGGCTTGAGCCGGCCGTTGGTGATGAGGGCGTCATGCATGGTGTTGACCGCGACCGGCAGGGTCGCGGCCTGCTCGAAGCCAAAGCCCGCCGGCATCGGCGAGACCCGGCCCCAATCCGCCACCGCGTATTCGGCGTAGCCGCCGGCACCGGCGCACATCACCCGATCGCCCGGCTTGAAGCCGCCCTGGACCTCACTTCCGGCTTCGACCACCTCACCGGCCCAGTCGATGCCGAGCGTCGCGCCGACGGCGCCGTGCCCGCCGGCGCCGCGGGCCGCGTTGAGGTCGGCGCGATTGAGGCCGGCCGCCTTGACCCGCACCAGGATCTCATGCGGCTTCGGTTTTGGCTGCGGAATGTCCCGGACTTCCAGACCCTTGTCGGTGGCGACCGCCGCTTTCATCCTTGCGTCTCCTCGTCTGCTGATCAGCTTGGACGAGGCTTATCGCACAGGCGATGGCGTGGAGGCCAGGATGGGGTCTGGCGATGGGCAACGGAGCATTGGCGCATGTCCCGGAAAGTGGGCACCGGTTTTCCGATAAGGACATGCGCAGAACAAAATTAGAGCGCGTCTCATTCCTTCCATCGGGATGCGCTCTAGTAGTAACAAACGTTGGTCCATTGCCAGCCATAAGCGGTCCAGATCCGCGCGTAGCAGCTGTCGTAGTACGAGTCGTAGAAGCCGGCCCCCACGAACGCGAAGCGGTTGCGGACGAAACGGTGATGTCGGAACGCGAACCGATTGTGGAAGAAGGCCGGATGGCGGACGAACGCGCCCCGCCCGATGCCGCCCCGCACAAAGCCCATATGCGCAAAGCCGGCGCGCGCGAACCCGGGATGCGCGAAGCCGCCGCGCATCCCGCCAAACCCGTGTCCGCCAAACCCGTGCCCGCCAAAACCATGTCCCCCAAACCCTCCATGGCCACCACCACCGCCGCCGTGTCCGCCTCGCGCCGACACGTCAGCCGTGGAACCAGCAATGAGAACAGCTGCCGCTACCGCGATCACTGCCTTGCGCATCGTGATATCTCCATGGGTTGAGCACCGAGTCCATCGCCATAGAGAGGAGATCCAATCGACTCAAATGACTAATGCGACAGTTTCTAACAAAAATGTCAGTTTGGAATGTCCGGTTTTCTGACAGTATGATCGAAAAGAATTATATTGTTGGAGTGATGAACATGAACGGCGCGCGGCGCCGCATTCTCGTCGTCGAGGACGACCAGGAAACCGCCGGTCAACTCGTCGACGCCCTTGGCGCCAGTGGTTATGAGGTTGATCTTGCGTGCGACGGCGATGACGGACTGCGTCGTGGCCGCGCCGCGTCCTACGTGGTCATGACCATTGACCGCATGCTTCCTGGTGTTGACGGGTTGGCCGTGATCCGCCGGCTTCGCGAAGAAGGCATCGTCACGCCGACGCTGATCGTCAGCGCGCTCGGCGAGATCGATGACAAGGTGCGCGGGCTGCGCGCGGGCGGCGACGATTATCTGGTCAAGCCGTTCGCCTTTGCCGAATTGCTGGCGCGCGTCGAGGCGCTCGCGCGGCGGAGCGGAACCGTGGTGCAAGAAACAATCCTGCGCGTCGGTGATCTCGAGATCGATCTCGTATCTCGTACGGTGCGCCGGAGCGGTCGCGACATCGATCTGCTGCCGCGCGAGTTCCAGCTGCTCGAATATCTGGTCCGCAACGAAGGCCAGGTCGTATCACGGGCCATGCTGCTGCAGCACGTGTGGGACCTGCATTTCGATCCCACGACCAATATCATCGACGTCTATGTCGGCCGCGTGCGTCGCAAGGTCGATGCCGCCCAGGCCTATCCGCTTATTCACACCGTCCGTGGTATCGGGTTTTGCCTCCGTGCTCCTGGTTAAGACGCTACGCTCCTCCACGCTGCGGCTCGCTTTGATCTGCATCGCCGTGTTTGGCGCCGTGGTCATCGCGCTGTTCGGTTATGTCTACTGGGCGACGGCGTCCTACCTGCAGAGCCGCGCCGATCAGGCAATAGCCGCCGAATTGACCACCCTGCAAAGCGCCTACGCAACGGGCGGGCGTAGCGAACTCGTCGCCGCTATCGCGCAGCACACGGCGGCGCCGCGGCTCGACGGCGGCATCTACCTGCTGGCCGACGCCGAATTTGCACCGCTCGCCGGCAATCTCAACGCCTGGCCATCGGACCTGCGCGGCGCCGCCGGCTGGATTGGTTTCAGGCCGCAGCAAAATGCCCCCGGCGCGGCGGCGCAAGTGCGCGCAATCCACCTCACGTTGCCGGATGGCGCGCATCTCCTGGTCGGCCGCAATATTGCCGACCTCGATCAATTCGTGCGCCGGATCAACATCGCGCTCGGCGCCGGCATCGTCTTGATCTTTGTCCTCGCCGGCGTTGCCAGTCTATCGGTGACGCGGCGCACGGTTGGTCGCATCGAGGCGATCAACAAGACGAGCCGGGCCATCATGCAGAGCGGGCTCGGGGAGCGCATTCCCAGGCGCGGCACGCACGACGAATGGGATGAACTCGCCGCCAACCTTAACTCGATGCTGGACCGCATCGAGTTGTTGATGAACGAAGTCAGGCAGGTCACGGACAACGTGGCGCATGATTTGCGCACGCCGCTCACCCGTATTCGCGGCCGGCTCGAACGGGCGTACGCGCGGTCGGGCTCAGGGGCCGGCGACGCAAACCTGATCGCCGATACCTTGGCCGATCTTGACGCCGTGCTTGCCATGTTCACCTCGCTCACGCGCATCGCGCAGATCGAGGCGAATGCGCGCGTGGCTGCGTTCCGCACTCTCGACCTCGCGCAACTGGCACGCGAGGTCGCGGAGTTGTTTGATGCCGCGGCCGAGGAGCGTGGCAGGCCGGCTTGAGGTCGCGGGTGATGAGCACGTGCTGGTCGCCGGCGACCGCGATTTGTTGTTCGACGCGCTTGCGAACCTGGTCGATAACGCGATCAAGCATGGACGCGACGGTGGCCGGGTTGCGCTCGAGGTCGCGCTCCACCACGGCGCTCCCACCGTGTCCGTGACCGACGATGGGCCGGGCATTCCGCTCGCAGAGCATGAACGCGTGTTGAAGCGGTTCTATCGGCTGGAGCGCAGCCGCCGCACGCCCGGCAACGGCCTGGGCTTGAGTCTTGTTGCCGCAGTCGCGCGTCTGCATGGCGCCGGCCTCGAGATGCACGACAACGCGCCCGGGCTGGCGATCCGGCTGGTGTTTCCGCCGGCCGCACAACCCGATGCGGAGGCGATCGCAACCGCCGCCAGCACAAAGTTGATTGCTGATCATCGCACGCCGGCGGTCGCGTCCCGGCGCGCGTGATCTACACGCGCGGCGAACGTTGCGCCAACGAATTGCCAATCGAGTCAGCCTGACGCGGGCTGATGACTTTTGCCTTCATGTGTCTGGCGGTCTTTGTGTGTTTGGCATGCTTGTGCTCGTCGCGCGCCGCCACGTGGTGGTGCTTCTTGCGATCCAAGCTTGCCAGTTTGGTGCCGTCCTTGGAACGATGCGCGACGTACTCCCGGCCGTCGGTCGGTGCCACATGCGGCGGGTCCCGGTCGAGATAGGGCCGGCCGACGCCGAACTCCTGGCCGTGCGCATCGATCCATCTCCAGAGGAGATCGCTGTTTGCGCACTGCTCCGTTCGGTTCGCGCCCCGGACGCTTACCAGATCAGCTGCGAGGCCGTGGCCGTAGCCGCCATGCGCACTGCCGCCGTGATAGGAATGCCCGGTTGCGGCCTTCAGGCCTTTGGCCAGTGACTGGCGGTAGTCATCGCGAAATGCGCTGGTGATGCCCGGCTCGAGGCCGGCCTCTTCGATCGCGCGCAGTGTGTGATAGAGCTTCAGTTTGAAGCCTCCATCCATGCCGCCGATCACGTACTGCTTGAGCGACATGCCGGCTTTGTCCGCCGCCTTCTGATCTTTCCAGGTGAAGTCCTCGGCGACGAGTTTCGACACCTTCTTGGTGACGGTTCGCGTCTTGCCCTTTTTCTTGACCGTGACCTTCTTGCTTTCCGTCTCCCTTACGCTGTCGCGCTTGGGCGTGCGTTGATAGGCGGCCCACAAATATTCGTCGATGCAGATCGAAGGATCGGGGCACTCGTCGAACGTCTCGAGCGAGCTCACCGCATTCTTTGTTTCAGGTTGCGGCAGAATGAGCGCACCTCCCGGTGCGATATTTGCTGCCGGCGTTTCCGACGGGAGTGTTTCCGATCTAGCCGCAAGCGCCGGGTCGATCGCCGCCGCTTGGATCTCTTCTGCGCCTGCCGATCCGATGCCGGCCAGCGAAACAACAACACTAGCGCCAAGGACGACTGTTCCGCACAGCGTCGTGGCCAACGTCGCAGAATTGCGCCGCGTCATGCCCCATGCCCCCCACGTTGACCAAGGCCCCCGCCTCGACCACGCCCCAAAAAGCAACAACCCAGCGGGGTGATTGTGTTGCCCAATGTGGTCGCGCAATGGCAAAAACGACAGGTTGTTATTTTTTTCTTAACCGTGTTGCACAAATGCAACGCGCCACACCGCGTGGTGCACACGCGAGACTCCATTTAGTACAGGGAAAACAACAAAGTGTCGGCTTCGTCTGCCCCAAATTCAGCCATGATGGCGAGGCTATTTGGTCGGGAATCGATCGGGGTGGGTGGCTAGTTGAAGAGCGTCCATAACTATTCGCGACGTTTGCTGGGGATGATGTCTTTGGCCCTGGCGTTGGTAATTGGCTCTGGGGCAAGCGCCTTGGCCTTCGATTGCCTGACGTCCAAGCCGGCCGGAGCGCGTGGATATTGGCACTCGCAGGCCGTCGCCGGCAAAACATGTTGGTTCGGCGCTGACTGGCGCTCGTTCCTGGCGAAATCAAAAGCACAAGCGCAATCTTCCACAGCTCAGGTGGAGCCCGCGCCGGTTGCGAAAGATGAGCCCAAGGACGAACCGAACACTGAACCTCAGGCACCGGCAGATGTGACGCCCTCGCCGGCGCAATCAACCGACGCGGAGCGCTCGCAGGATCCGTCCGGACTGCGACAGGCAACTCCCGCCGAGGCGGCGGCCTTGATCAATTCCATCTCGCTGGACTTCGAGCCCGCGGCGCCGGCCGCGCCGCCACCAGCCAAACCGCAGCTGAAGGCCGCACCAGAGGCACAAGTCGCCCAATCGCACAACACGGGCGACTGGCTCATCATGTTTGGCGAGTTGGCAATCATCGGGGGCGTGCTGGCGACGCTCATCAGACAATTCCGCAGACGCCGCGCCACGAAAGCGCAGCGAGCGCAGCCGCAATTTGCGCCGGTGAGCTTGCGTTTTGCGCCGCCGCTGCAACCTGGGATCAGCGACGATGTTCAATCGCCGCGGCAAGTTCCGTGGGCGACGGCGATGCGCTCCGCCCGGACTGAGACGCTTTCCGACGCCTGAGCGGCCACGAACGTCTCGAGGTCACGAGCCGTTCGCCATCCCCCGACCAACTCGTTGAATTCGAGCTGATCACGTCCCGTGATCTGATAAGCTCTCATGAGCTTGTGTCGGGGACGCGATCGCATGAGGACGCCGAGCCGTCCACTTTTCCGTCTTGCCGCCTGCGCCTTCGCGTTGGTCGCCACGCTTTTCTCAGCGATCGCGCAGGACTATCCCGACAAGCCGATCCGCATCATCACCCACTCGGCACCCGGCGGATCGCCGGATGCACTGTTGCGGCTCGTCGGCGATCGGCTGTCGCAAATGTGGGGCCGCCAGGTCGTCGTGCTCAATCATCCGGGTGCCGGCGGTGCCATCGCGGCGCGTACTGCTGCGCAAGCCGCGCCGGACGGCTACACGCTCTATATGCCGGCCTCCTCGGCATTCGTGGCGTTGCCGGGCCAGCAAGCCAACCTGCCGCTCGAGCTGCCGCGTGACTTCGTCCCGGTCGGGTTTGTGGCGGCGCAGCCGTTCATGCTGGCCGTGGTGTCGTCGCTGGGCGTCAAGACGTTGCCGGAGTTTATCGCGCTCGCCAGACGCAAACCCGGCGAGCTGTCCTATGCGACGACCGGGCGCGGAACGCTGTCGCATCTGACCGGTGAAGGTCTGCAGCAGCGCGCCGGGATCAAGCTGCTCGTCGTGCCCTATCTGGGCGGCACGCCGGCCGCGCTCAACGATGTGATCTCCGGCCGCGTGCCGATGGTCATCGACGCCTATGCGCCGCTCGCCGGGGCGTTGCAGACCGGCGCGATCCGCGCGCTCGCCGTCGGCGCCGACCACCGACTGCCGGATTTCCCGGACCTCCCCACGATCGCCGAGACACTGCCGGGCTTCAGCCCCGGCGGCTGGCTTGCGCTTGTCGCGCCGGTTGGGACGCCCGAAGCGATCGTGCGCAAGCTTGGCGACGACCTGCGCACTGCTGTGCTCGACCCGGTCACGCGGGCAAAGCTTGAATCGACCGGCAACTATCCGAACCCGATGACGCCGCCCGAGCTCCTGAGTTTCATTCGCGGCGAACAGGAGTCATGGAAGCCGGTGTTGGAAGAGATCGCCCGTAACCCGTGACGATCTCACGCAGCCTCTGCCACAAACTTGTTGCGCATCTTCCCCAACCCTTCGATTTCGGTTTCCATCACATCGCCGGGTTTGAGGAAAGTGTTGGTGCCTTGGCCGACGCCGCCACAGGTTCCGCAGCTGAAGATGTCGCCGGACTCGAGCGTGAGGATATGCGAGGCGTATTCGATCTGCTCCTCGGGCGTGTAGATGAACTGGGAGGTGTTGCCGTCCTGCTTGATCTCGCCGTTCACGCTCAGCCGGATGAAGAGGTTCATGTGATCCTTGACGAAGGCGCGCGGCACCAGGAACGGCCCCATCGGGGCGAAGTTGTCGTGGCTCTTGCCGTTGAGCCAGTCCGAGCGCAATCCGGGCCGATCGGCGCGGATCTGCAGGTCGCGCGCCGACACATCATTCGTTGTCATGAACCCGGCCACGTGGTCGAGCGCGCGCTCGACCTTGATGCGCTTGCCAGGGTTTGAAATGGCGAGCGCAATCTCCGCTTCCCAGTCGATCCTCTTCAGGTCCGCCGGGATGGCGATGTCATCGAATGCACCGGCGAGCGTGCTCGAGGCTTTGAGGAACAGATAGGGCTTGGATGACGATTTCTCGCCGGTGAATTGCGGTCCACCCGCCGGCGTCATGCCGGCCCGCAGCATCTCGTTGACGTGCTCCTGGAAGTTCTGTGCGGCATAAAACATCTTGCCGGGTTTGAGCACGGGCGGCAGCGCATGCACGTTTGCGAGCTTGGCTGAGCCGGCCGGTATTCCGTTTTTCTCGATGAAGGCGACGATCTCCTGCAGCACCGCGAAATTCGCGTCCCAATTTTCCAGCAGGCCGATCATTGTGTCGCTCGCGGTCAAATGCCCCTTTCCATGTGCAGCGTGCGCGGCCTCGAGATCGATAGCGTTCTCACCAAGCACGATCGCAACAAAGGCGGCCCCATTGGGCTTTCGCAAGGTCGCAAGGCTAAAGGGTGTTCCGTTCAAGAGGAGCTCCTTTGAGTGCTGGGATAGGCCATTGAAGGTGTCGGGAAAGCGGTCGGGGCCGGAACTTCGGGCGAGCCGTCTTGTTTTGCAAAGGTACGAAGCCCGAGTGAGGATGACAATGACGAAGCTCATGGTTGCTATCTTCGGTGCCGCGCTCCTGACTGGCCCCGCGATGGCGCAGACGATCAATTCTGCACCGCAATATTCCCCCGCAGGCGTTCAGGACCAGGTCAAACAAGCACCTCAAGTCGGCGATCCTGCCCAGGTGGGCGGCACTCCGGCGGCCAATATCAAAGGCGCTCAAAGCCAACTGCAGGATCCGCGGCTCGCGCCAGCGGGAACGATTATCCTCGTCCCATCTCGCCGCTAAGCAAATTGGCTGGCCAGTCCTTTCGCGAGTGGTGCCGCCGCCGCGGCGCATTTCCAAAACCAGTTCAACAAGAACACTTCCTAGCCACATGCAAAAATTCCGGGGGAGGCGCCCGTCAGTTTCTGTCATCTATGGCTAAGTGGCTGATTCGAAAAAGATATTGTCTGGTCGGCGCGCATAGATTCCATAGGTGACAATTCAAACCTGTCAGTCTTCGCGCGCGTCGATAAGGCCAGCCGCGCATTCTTGTCACCTATGATGAAGTCGTTGAAAGCGAACCGATTTTCCTCGCTCACGGCTGCATAGATTCCATAGATGACGTCCGCGGCGACGTTGCAACAAGAGGTGCTTCTTGCCACCGCTTGTTGAAGGCGCTTCACGCATAGATGACGTGCCGCGCATAGTCCTCAGACTCGTCATTGCGAGTTAGGACCGGGCGCGGCCGGTGCTGAACGCGCAATGACGGACCTGCCTTAGATGACGGATTTCATGACGCTGGTCATCGCGCCTTCGTCGTGGCGCGGATTTTCCATAGGTGCACGCCGCACATAGATGACGTTTTCTTCTCGTGATTTTTCACATTTACGCTGTCAAACAGCCCGGGCTTGGCGAGCCCACACTCGGCCGGTCGCCCGGTCGAGCGAACGCCATCGAACGCACATTTTGCTTTTTGACTTGTCAACGACCATCGAGAGACCGCCGTGCTCATTTTATATCCTGGGACCTTTGCTGATCGACCGCGGTCTCGCCTTGCGGCGGTCGCGTTCTGCTTGCCTCTTCGCTGAGAACGAGGCTTTACTGGCCGCCGCTGGAATGGCCGCGCGCAAGACGATTATCGATCAAAACCAGGATGACGCAGGATCTCGCAGATGCGACGGGCGGCGCGTTGGCGCGGCTATACCGCAGCCGCCAAGCGTCGCCGGTTGAGGTCACGCAGTCGGTACTGCGCCGGATCGAACGGCTCAACCCGCGCTACAATGCGTTCTGTCTGATCGATCCGGAGCGCGCGCTTGCGGCCGCGCGCCAGTCGGAAATCCGCTGGTCGAAAGCAGAACCGCTCAGCAACATCGACGGTGTGCCGAGCACGATCAAGGATCTGATCCTCACCAAGGGTTGGCCGACCTTGCGCGGCTCGCGCAGCATTGATCGCACCCAGCAATGGCACGAGGATGCGCCGGCGCCGGCACGGCTACGCGAAGCAGGCGCGGTGATCATCGGCAAAACCACAACACCGGAGTTTGGCTGGAAGGGTGTCTGCGATTCGCCGCTCACCGGCATCACCCGCAATCCGTGGAACGCCGACGTGACCTCCGGCGGTTCGAGTGGTGGCGCCGCCGTGGCGGCGGCCTTGCGCATGGGCTGCCTGCACCTCGGCACGGATGGGGGTGGCTCGATCCGTATTCCGGCCGGCTTCTCCGGTACGTTCGGCTTTAAACCGACATTCGGCCAAGTGCCGGCTTATCCGCTGAGTCCGTTCGGCACCGTTGCGCATCTCGGCCCGATCACGGTCGACGTGGCCGACGCGGCCAGAATGCTGACGATCATGTCACGCCCGGATCATCGCGATTGGACCGCGCTTCCCGATATGCAGCGGGACTTCTCGACGGGGATCGAAAGAGGTGTGGCGGGTCTGCGCATCGCGCTCAGCGTCACGCTCGGTTACGTGCAGGTCGATCCCGAAATCGCAAAGCTCGTCGAGGTTGCGGCGCAGGCCCTGGAGAACGCGGGTGCGATCGTTGAGCGCCGCGATCCCGGCTTTCCCGATCCGTTCGAGACGTTCAAGACGCATTGGTATACGGGCGCCGCCAATCTGCTCCGCAGCATACCGGCCGAGAAGCGCCACGATCTCGAGCCCGGCCTCCGGAGCATCGCTGATGAGGGCGAGCGGATCCCGCACATGGACTACATCGCCGCCACCAACGCGCGCGGGGCACTCGGCCAGCACATGAGCCTGTTTCATTCGGCTTACGACGTGCTGCTCACGCCGACGCTGCCGATCCCGGCATTCGAAGTGAACCGCATCGCGCCACCGGGCACCGACCAGTCACACTGGATGCATTGGACGCCGTTCAGCTATCCGTTCAACCTGACGCAACAGCCGGCAGCCTCGATCCCCTGCGGCTTCACGGCATCCGGATTGCCGGTCGGCTTGCAGATCGTCGCTGCAAAATATCGCGATGACCTGGTGCTTCGGGTCGCGCGCGCTTACGAGATGCTTCAGTCCGATCAAGACGCCGCCAGTTCCTGTCATCTATGGCTAAGGAGCTGATTACAAATAGATATTGATCAGTCAGCGCGCATAGATTCCATAGATGGCATGGCGCAGGCGCCAGTCTTCGCAGGCTCGCAGGGAAGGCCAGCGGCGCGTTCGTGCCACCTAAGCGGAAGTCATTGAAAGAAGGCCGATTTTCTTCGCTTGCTTCCGCATAGATTTCATAGATGACCATTCGCGGTGACGTTGCTGGTTGACGCTTTTCTTGGCCGTTCGCTTATCAACAACGCCGCACACATAGATGACATGCAGCACATAGATGACACCGTCCTGCGGTTCGCATTTTTCAGATTCACGCTGTCTAATAGCCCAGCCCTCGCGATCGCGCACCCGGCCGGTCGCCCGGTCGAGTGAATGCCATCCAGGGCATGTTTTGCTTTCGCACTTGTCAACGACCAAGTTCGGGGCTGACTTGCCGCGCCTCAATCCATCACGGCAAGCTTGGTCTTCGGCGTATCCATACCGAACACGCGCAGCGCGTTGCCGCCGAGGATCTGGCGCTTCTGCGCCTCGTTGAGGAACGGCAGGTCATAGATGACGCTCGGCAGGTCGAAATCCCAGTGCGGATAGTCCGACGAATAAAGCAGCTGCGTCTCCGCCTTGATGACGCGGAACGTGGTCTCCAGCAGCGCCATGTCGCCGGTCTTTTCCATCGGCTGATTGGTGTAATACATGTCGCGGATATATTCGCTCGGCAGGCGCTTGAGCTCGGGCGCGTCGGCGGTGCGCATCATGTATTCATTGTCGAGCCGTTGCATGATGAACGGTAGCCACGCGAGCCCGCTTTCGATCCACAGCACCTTGAGCTTGGGGAAACGCTCGGGGATGCCGTTGATCACCCAGTTGGTGAGGTGCACCAAGTTGTGCCACACGAAGCCAAGCGCATGCGCCGAGATGAAGCGGTTGACCATCAGCAGCGACTGATCGTTCCAGTTATAGGCGCCGTGGAACGCGAGCGGCAGGTTTGCTTCCTCGAGCAGCGCGTAAGTCTTCATGTAATCGTTGTGATGCACCGGCCGGTAGCGGTTCGAGGTCACCATGAAGCCGACCACGCCGGGCTTGCCGGTGAATTCCTTCACCACCCGATAGGTGGCGGCCGGATCGTTGAACGGCAGGTAGAGCATGGAGCGGATGCGCGGCTCGTCCGCCAGCACATGTTCGACCAGCCAGTGGTTATAGGCGTTGGACAGCGCGACCTCGACCTCGACCTGCGGATGCAGCCCGAGATGCAACATCGGGGTCGGGAACAGGATCGCGATATCGACGCCCATGGAGTCCATCCAGCGCCGCGTCAGGGTGACGTCGCGATGCGGTTTGGGCTCGGTGCGCTCGAGCTTGCGCAGCGGCTCGCGCATGATGCGGCCGCCATAGTCCTGATAGCCGAGCCCGGCCGGCAGGGCGCCGACGCCGCGATAGCCGGCGATGGAGGAGGCTTCCAGCAGTTGACGGATCACCGGATCGTCGATGTATTTGACGATCTCGGAAAAATGCTCGGTCTCGAAATGATGCGAGTCGACGTCGATGATCGGGAAGTTCTGATAGTCGCGCTCGCGCGCCTGCTTGGCGGCATGGGCGAGCACGATGCGGGTGTCGAACTCGTCGACACTCATGCGCCGGTGATGGCTGAGCGGCAGTTCCATCGTTACCTCCTCACTTGGCCACGACGAACACCTCACCACTGCGCTCTACCACCGTATAGCTGCGGAGCTTGAGGCGCCGATCACCGACGCATTCGCCGGTCGTCAGATCGTACTCATAGCCGTGCCAGGGACAGACGAAGTGCACGTCGGTGTCGGAGAATTTCTGACGCACGAAGGTACGATCAGACGCGAGCACGTCCTCGACCTGGTGCATGAGCACGCCTTCGCAAGCCGGCCCGCCCTGGTGCACGCACAAGATTCTCGTACGCGTAGAACTTGCCGCCCCAGCGAAACACGCCGATCTCGATATCGCCGTGAAACACGATGCGGCGGCTCCCGTCCTCGAAGGACGCCGCCTTGCCGGCGGGAACTTCGGTCATGCGCGGGCGTGCTCCGAGGATTCTGTTGTTGTCCTTGGATCGAAGCTAGCATACGGCTCTTATGGCCGTGTCACCGGGGGATGCGACAAGTCTCGCGCTTTGAACTCATGAGCATGAAGAAACGACATTTTGCCCGCACCGGACTTGATGTTTCCGAGGTTGTGCTCGGCGGTGGGATCGTCGGCGGTATTCTGATTCTACCCGACGCCGACGTGCGCCAGGCGGCGCTGGAGCGCATCGTGGCAGCGGGGATCAACTGGATCGATACCGCGGCCTCGTACGGTAACGGCGTATCGGAGCAAACAATCGGGCGCCACCTGCCGCATCTCGACCCGCGGCCGCATATCTCGACCAAGTTCATCGTCGCCCCGGAGGACCATTCCGATGTCGCGGGTGCGATTACGCGCAGCCTCGAGCAGAGCCTCGAACGACTGCGGCTGGACCGCATCGACCTCCTGCAACTCCACAACCACATCCGGCATGGGAACGGGCCGCGCGCCATCACGCCGGAGCAAATACTGCGCCGCGGCGGCGTTGCCGATGCTCTCGATGCGCTCAAAGCGCAGGGGGTGATCGGCGCCTTCGGCCTGACCGCCGCGAGCGACATGCGCGCCGTGCGGGAGGTGATCGACAGCGGCCGCTTCGATACGGCGCAGGTCTACTACAACATGATCAACCCGAGCGCGGCGTGGGATCGCGTGCCACCGGGCTGGACCAGCGATGATTTCACCGGTCTCGTGGGTGCGTGCCGGCGCCACGGCATGGGCCTGATGAATATCCGGGTTTTTGCCGGCGGCTCACTGGCGAGCCAGCAACGGCACGGACGCGAGTTCGTGATGTTTCCCGGGGCCGATCTCGATTCGGAGGAGAAGCGTGCCGCCGCGATCCGCCGCGCGCTCGGCGATGCATACGGCACGCCCGCGCAGGCGGCGCTGCGTTTCGTCTTGGCGAATACGGATTTTGCCTGCCACGTGGTCGGCATCGCCGACCTTGCGCAGCTCGATGAGGCCCTCGCCGCCGTGCGTATGGGCCCGCTGCCGCCCGAGGCGCTCACCAGGCTCGAGCCGGTCTGGGCGAGCAATTTCGGGTTGGGGTGATACGTCTGCTTCAGCGTCTAAACCAGACACGCGGCGTCTCGCTCGCGACTTCCGATAAGTTCCATAAGCAGACATCAGCCGTCCCTTCGATCAGCTCGTCGGGTGCGCGCGATCCTTGGCCGCGGAGATGGATACGCGGGTCCACCGCGCGGGATGACTTTTGAACTGCAGCGGCGCGATCAGCTGAAAATCTTGCACGCCGGGCGTCGGCATTTCAGAATGAAGGTGCGCCTGCGTCGCCGGAGGCTCGGCGCCGCAACACGATAGGACGTCAAAGGTGGCGAAGATTACTCCTGGGGTTGGACCCCAGCATTCGCAGGTTGTCGTCCTTGTGGGCGCCACTGGCGATCTGTCGCGGCGCAAGCTGCTGCCTGGCCTGTTCTACCTGTCGAGTGCTGGTTTCATCCCGAGCTGCCGGATCATCGGCGTCTCGCTCGACCAGATTGACGCCGATGGCTTCCGCAAGTTCGCGCGCGAGGCGCTCGATCAGTTCTCCAGCCGAAAGGTGAAGGACGCGGACTGGGCCGCCTTTGCCGAGACACTGGACTACGTGCCGACCGGCGCGGGTGCTGATCCGCTCAAGGCGGCAGCGGCCGAGGCGGAGCGGAAGCTGGGCAATGAGAACAGGCGCCTGCTCTATCTCAGCGTGCCGCCCAATGCCGCCTTGTCCGCCGTACGCCTGTTGGCGGAGGCGGACCTCATCGACCGCTCCCGGATCATCATGGAGAAGCCATTCGGAACCGACCTGAAAAGCGCGGTCGCGCTGAACGCCAAGCTGCACGAGGTTTTTTCTGAGGACCAGATCTTCCGCATCGACCACTTCCTGGGCAAGGAGCCGGCGCAGAACATCCTTGCCTTCCGCTTCGGCAACGGGTTGTTCGAGCCGATCTGGAACCGCAACTTCATCGATCATGTACAGATCGACGTTCCGGAGACGCTCGGGCTTGGCATGCGCGCCGCCTTCTACGAGGCGACCGGGGCATATCGCGACATGGTGGTCACGCACCTGTTCCAGATTCTCGCGTTCATGGCGATGGAGCCACCGACGGCGCTGGCGCCGGGGCCCATCAGCGAGGAAAAGAACAAGGTCTTTCGCAGCATGCTGCCGATCGATCCGAAGCATGTCGTGCGCGGACAATACACGGGCTACCGCGCCGAGGCCGGCGTCGACCCCGAGTCCGATACCGAGACCTTCATCGCGCTGAAATGCGCGATCGATAATTGGCGCTGGGCCGGCGTGCCGTTCTTCCTGCGCACTGGCAAGCGGCTGGCAGAGGGCCAGCGGATCATCTCCATCGCCTTCCGCGAACCGCCCAAGAGCATGTTCCCACCGGGGTCGGGTGTCAGCGCGCAAGGCCCGGATCATCTGACCTTCGATCTCGCGGACGCCGCGAAGATGTCGCTGTCCTTCTACGGCAAGCGGCCCGGGCCCGGGATGCGGCTCGATAAGTTGAGCATGCAATTTGCCATGCACGACACCGGCTTGATCGGCGAGGTGCTCGAAGCCTATGAGCGCCTGATCCTCGACGCGATGCGCGGCGACCATACGCTGTTCACGACCGCCGAAGGCATCGAACGGCTCTGGGAGGTGTCAATGCCGCTGCTCGAGGCACCGCCGCCGGTCCGACTTTATCCGCCCGGAGATTGGGGGCCGAAGTCGATCCATCAGCTGGTCGCGCCCCATGCCTGGCGGCTGCCGTTCGAGCGGGTCTGGCGCAACCCCAACCCCGCCGGCGGCTGACCCCTGGTATTCGTCAGAGCGCGTCGGGTTCTCTCAGCTTCGGCAGATCGGGCGGGCGGGGTAGCAGTGCTTGAGGCGCAGATGTCGGGTTTTGGGAGATAACCGGCAATCTTCTGTTCAATCGGACCATTTCCGGTTTTGACCCTGACCGGACATCCGCAAACAGATTGCTTGTCGCAAATGATCGTCGTTTCGCGCCCTGTTTTGACGCTGTGATGTGAGGTATCATCGGGCTCCGGTGCAGAGCACTATCCTGAGCTTGGGCGGGACCTAACATGAGGCGGCGTGAGTTCATCGCGGTGCTCAGTGGCGCAGCAGCGGCATGGCCGATGGTGACGCGCGCCCAACAGCAAACGAACAAGGTTTGGCGCGTTGGTTGGTTATCTCCGACGTCGGCCACCAACGTCACCGTTCCATTTTTTGATACCTTCAGGCTCAAGCTCAATGAGCTAGGCTATGTTGAGGGGAGAAATCTCAGCCTCGATGCGAGATGGGCTAATGAGGATCTCACCCACCTACCAAGCCTTGCCAGTGAGCTTGTCTCGCTTGCACCTAATGTGATTTTGAGTGCCACTACTATTACAACCTTGGCGCTCCAGCGGGCTACGTCGTCAATCCCAATCGTGATAGCGACAAGTGCCGACCCAATCGGCAGCGGGTTGGTAAAATCGCTTGCAAAACCAGGCGGCAACATCACGGGGCTGACCCAACAAGCTCTCGACTCAACCGCTAAAACCCTTGAACTTTTGCACGTTGCTGTTCCGAACGCCAAGCGTATCGCCGTCCTTATGTCGGGTTATCCAACCCACGAAGGTATAGCCAAGGAGGCTTATCTCGCGGCAGGATCACTAGGGGTGACGATCATTCCAGTGACGGCCCGGACGCACGACGATTTGGGTGATGCCTTTGCAAAGATCCACAACGAAAACTGTGATGCTCTTTTTGTTCTTGCTGACCCTCAATTAAATCGGAGGATTGTCGAGTTTGCTAATGAGTGGCGATTACCCGCTATCTATCAGGCCACCTTCTACGTCGATATGGGTGGATGGTTGAGCTACGGCCCTGACTATTACGAGAGTTTTCGGCAGGCGGCCGTTTACGTCGATAGGATACTCAAGGGTGCCAATCCAGCCGACCTGCCAGTAGAACAGCCGACAAAGTTTGAGCTTGTGATAAACCTCAAGACCACCAAGTTGCTGGGAGTAACGATCCCAGACAGCATCCTCGCGCGCGCCGACAGGGTGATCGAATAAGCGAGGCAATGTCGCCTATTGGCACGAACGAGCCGATTAACAATGTCCGATGAGATGTCTGCTAACGATGGGAGGTCGGATATCGCGCGGGCAGGCAGCTAAGGCCGGGATTGACCCCTAGCTGACATTCGCTACGTTCTCGCCTCGAGGTCGATGGCGGCTTGCGACCGACGTCATCCAAAAGGATAATGATTTCATCAAGATGTAGATCGGGTCCAGCGTGTGACGAATAATCTAGTAATTGTCGCCGGCGGCGGCATTGGCGGGCTGGCAACGGCGCTTACCCTCCACCAAATCGGCGTGCCGTGCATCGTATTCGAAGCGGTGCGCGAGATGCGCTCGCTCGGCGTAGGCATCAATTTGCAGCCGAACGCTGTGCGCGAGATTTACGATCTCGGCATCACGCAAGCCGACCTCGATTGCGTGGGCTTGCCCGCCAAAGAATGGGCGCTGGTAGGGCTGAACGGCAACGACATCTACTCGGAGCCGCGCGGCTTGCTCGCCGGTTATAAGTGGCCGCAATACGCCGTGCACCGTGGCCGCTTCCACATGCTGATGTACGACAAGCTGGTCGAGCGGGCCGGGCGCGACGCTGTCCGGCTCGGCCACCGCGTCACTGGCTATTGCAAGAATGCTGACGGCTCCGTCACTGCGCTGATCGAACGCGCCGACGGCTCGACGACCGAGGCGAACGGCACGCTGTTGATCGGCGCCGACGGCATCAACTCGGCTGTGCGGGCTCAGATGCACCCCATGCAGCCGCCGATCCACTGGGGTGGTGCGGTGATGTGGCGCGGCATGACGTGGGGCAAACCGATCCGCACCGGCTCTTCGTTCGTTGGTCTTGGTACCCATCGCCAGCGTGTGGTGTTCTATCCCATCTCACATCCCGACTCCGCGACCGGCCTTTCGATGATCAACTGGATCGCCGAGGTAACGATGGACAACAGCGAGGGCTGGAAGCAGCGCGGCTGGTTCCGGCAGGTCGAGACCGCCGAGTTCGCGCATCACTTCGACGGCTGGGTGTGGGACTGGCTCGACGTGCCGGACCTGATCCGGCACGCCGACAGCGCCTTCGAGAACCCAATGATTGACCGTGACCCGATCCCGACGTGGCAGGACGGCCCGGTGGTGCTGATGGGCGACGCCGCGCACCCGATGTACCCGACCGGATCGAACGGAGGCAGCCAGGCGATCGTCGACGCACGCGTTCTGGGGGCTTGCATAATCGAGCACGGCGTGACGCCCGCGGCGTTCGAGGCCTTCGACAAGAAATTTTGCGGGCCGATTGGGCAGGTGGTGTTGCGCAACCGCGGCGCGGGACCGTTCGGGCTGCTCAACATGGTGGACGAGCGCTGCGGCGGCACGTTCAAGAATATCGACGACGTGATCCCGGCGAAGGAACGTGCCGAGTTTATGGCAGGCTACAAGGCCGCTGCGGGCTTTGCGATCGATAATCTCAACAAAGCGCCACAGACGATCCCGGTTGGCGCGCTTCCCCATCACCCTATTATGCGCGTTCTGGCACCGAGTTGACGTCAGGGCACGTCTGCTCTCGTGTCGCTTCAGGTCTCAAAGTGGCACGAAGCTGGCAAGCAAGGTGGACGGTACCGTAAGCCCTAGCCGCTTTTGCGGTCTTGAGGTTGATCGAGAACTCGAATTTGGAGACCTGATATAAGTGGATCTCTCCAGGGTTTGCGCCGTGCAGGATGGCGTTCAGCGGCTTCGAGCTAGAAGTGGTGAAGATGCTGTAGGGCTACGGCATCGAGGCGATGAAAATCCCGCTGTCGGGATCGGTTGGCAGGCTTCGCCTGCGCGGCGCTGACGAGGCAAGATATTTGGACTATCCTTCAACGCGGACCATCGAGGCGCAGGACAGGTCCACGAGAGGGGATCGATGAGCACAGTAAAAAACGCTCTGGCCCAGAAGAGTGGCACCCTGATCCATGTTCGTTCCGGCGAGATGGTCGTCGAAGCCTTGCGCCAGATGCGCGATAACCGGGTCCGGTCGGTGCTGGTCATCGACGACGAAGTGCTGGTCGGTATCGTGACCCAGGGTGACTGCGCCATCAAAGTGCTGCTGCCCGGGCTCGATGCGAAGCAGACGCCGGTGGGCCAAGTGATGACGGGTAACCCGGTGACGGTCAAGCCAGACGATCGGCTGGAGAGCTGCATGGCATTAATGGCTGGGCGCGGTTTTCGCCACCTGCCAGTGCTAGACGCGGGCAAGGTCGTGGGCGTGATCTCGATCGGAGACGTCGTCAAGGACATTATCCGGGATTTGCAGCACAACGTGGACGACCTGACAGGCTACATCATGACGGACGGTCCCGGGGGCTGACAGACGAACCGCGGTGCCGTCCCCCCCGCGTATGTCTGCTTGTGGCAGATAGTGTTGCAAAAGTCGGCGGTGCGGCAGCGTTGGTCTCCCAGCGGTTTTCTAACCCTTCATCAATTTGTGAGGCGTGAGTGGTTTGCTCGTCCTGCCCTAAGCCAGCCCTGCTTGTGGCGCAGTGGGTGGCGGGAAAGTTATCAGCTTCGCCATCCGTCGGAGATTCTGGGCGATCGCCGCTAGCGTGAACTCATCCTGGGCACCACGCGGACCGCGCAGCCGAAGACGACCGAGCCGCAGGATGCGCTTGAGGTGCGCGAACCTCATCTCGATGCGCTTGCGATCGTGCCGAGAGCGCTCGAAGGCTTCTGTGGGCTATCCGGATGCGGCGGCGGCTGATTTAAAAAGTGCACTAGACGATGCTCGTGAGGTTGAGCACGCAGCCACGTCGATGTTTGCGCTGTCTCATGTGTCGCTCGCGCATACATTCCGCAGAGATTTTGCAGCTGCTGAAACACTCGCTAGCGAGCTTGTGGCTTTGGGCAACGAAAAGGGCAGTCTGTACTGGAAATCGTATGGACGAATGCTGCAAGCGTGGCTGTTCCTCCACGCTGGCCGGGCATCTGATGCCATCGACATTGGCACAGCCGCTGTGGCGGCAATCCGCTCGACCGGGGCGACTGCGTACGCCCCGTGGTACCTGTCATATTTGGCAAGTGCCCATGCGAAACTGGGGCGGTTCGACGAGGCCTGGCGCTGCATCACCGATGCGCTCAGCGCGTCGGAAACGACGGGCGAGAAGTGGTGCGACGCTGAAATCTATCGCATCGCCGGAGATATCGCGCTGATGTCGCCTGAGGCGGACCCGGCGCGGATCGACGCTTATCTTGACCGCGCCCTCTCAGTGGCGCGGGAACAAAGGGCTTCCTCGCTGGAGCTGCGCGCCGCGACAAGGTTGGCCCGGCTGTGGCACGGTCGAGGTAGGAGTTTGGACGCCTCAAACCTCCTTGCACCTGTGCTCGCGCGGTTCACAGAAGGGTTCGATACACCGGACTTGGTCGAGGCAAATGCTCTGCTAAAAAGCCTGCCAAGGTCCGCCCAATACAGCTGAGGCTGCTCGAGGTTCAATAGGGCGGGAGGCAAGTTGAAAAGGCCGAGATAGTCCGCAGCGAACCACAATGCGAGAAGACAATGTCAGATCTGAAAAACATCGAGCTGCGGCTCAAACGAATAGAAGACCAGCTTGAGCTTTTACGGCTGGAGGGCGCATATGCCTACTTCTTTGACCGTGGTGAAGGGCAGGAGTGGGCGGCGCTGTTCACCGAGGACGGTGTCTACTCGGGCCGCCAGCTTGCCGGCATGGGTGAGCCGAACTTTGTTCAAGGCCGCACCAATCTGGCCAAGTTCTGCGAGGCGAACCGCGTGAGTTGCGTGCACATGCTGCACCTGCCGCATTTCTCGATCGACGGCGATTCCGCGACCTCGCGCATTCTGGTTCAGCACCGTGGCAAGCGGATTGACGAGCACAACCGACCGACCCAGACCGAGTTCGACCGGGTGCTACGATGTTGCCTACCGCCGCACCGGCGAAGGATGGCGCATCCACCGGCGCGTCAACACCTTCTATGATAGGCAGGTGCAGATTGCCTTCGGCTTCCAGCCCTCTGTCCCGGACCTTGACGTTCCGCCGCGCCCGGAGTCGGGCGAGTATCCGTATCGCGACAGACGGGGCTGACCAGGCGGCCTTACGCTACGTCGGCGCAGCCCTGCCGGGGAACTTTCTGCTTACTGTTTCTCGATCCGCGCCATCTCAACCAATCGCGCCCAGTTTTGGATATCTTGCAGAAAATATGAATTCGTTTGCTCCGGCGACATCACGAGCACGTCCGCCCCGCTCCTGATCAGGAACGCTGCGGTTTCTGGATCGGCGAGGGCATCGGCAAACCAGCGGTTGATGGTCTCGGCGATCGAGTCCGGCGTCTTCGCCGGCACCATCGCCGCCCACCAACCAAGCATGTCGATATTGATACCCTGCTCCTTGAAAGTCGGAATATCTCCGGTCGGCCGAAAACGTTCGGCGGAAGAGACTGCCAGAATGCGAAGTCGTCCTTCCTTTTGTCGAGGGAGCGCCATCGTTGGATCGTAAACCGCGAAGTCGATCGAGCCGCTGGCCAGATCGTTCAGCGAGTCGGTCGCGTTCTTGTAGGAAACTTCGACGGTCTGCAGGCCCGCCAGGGTTTTGTAGGACTCCCCGATCGTCTTGGCGAAGGGCGTGGAAAAGGCGTAGCTCGCCCTGCTGCCTTTTTTGCGCAAGGCGTCGGTCAGTTCCGAGAGCGATTTATAAGGCGATTTTCCGTCAACCGCGAGGACGAACGGGATTTCATTGACCGTGGCAACAGCTCTGATGTCCTTGCCTACGTCGATCGGGGGGGCCTTCAAAAGATTTGCATTTATTGCGGCCGCCGTACCGCCAGAGACCAGGATCGTATAACCATCGGGAACGGCGCGCGCTATCACCGTGAGCGCGAGCATGCCGCCGCCGCCTGGCCGGTTTTCCACGATGATGACGTGTCCGGTGTTTTTGCCGATTTTGTCGGCGAAGAAACGGACCATGATGTCGGCGCCGCTACCCGGCGGAAAGGAGCAGATGAAATGTATTACTTTGGACGGGTATTTTTCCTGTGCCACGGCAGGCAACGTCACAAACGACGCTGTCACTAGCGCAAGCGCAGCGGACACGGCCCTTCTGAGCATATCTTCCTCCGTCAAAAATCGGCAGGAATTTATTGTGTTGTTCCCATGCGCGGAACATGCACGTCCTGGGATCCGAGCCGCTTAGAAAAAAAGCTACGCCGTCGCCTTGCGCGCCGTCGCCTCTTCGTCGTGCAACAGGCGCTGCACGGTGCGGCGTGCTGCCAGCAACGCCGTGTCGGCGGCGATCGCCACCGTCGGCAGCGGGTCGCCGCGATCGACCACGGCCTGTTGCAGCTCGAGCAGGCGGTTGTCCTCGTCCTGCACGCTCGAGCTTTGCTGCTCGAAGCGCTGTACGTAGGACTCATCGTTGCTGCCGAAGTTACGCGACCAGGCGAACCAGATGTGGGTGGTGCGCTCTGTCTCCGGCGTGAGCGGGTTGGTCAGCCGCAGCGTGATGTTGTTGGCCTTGTCCTCATAAAACAGCTCGACGGCGATGTTGCAGGCCGGTCGCCATTCGCAGTTGGTGACGCGATCGATCTTGCCGGCGAAGTTGCCCCACTGCGCCACGAACGGGCCGGGGATCACATCCGTCATGACCCGGCGGCTCAGCACGCGGTCGCCATCGGTCCAGGTTTCCAGCGGAAACTTGTCCATGTCCGGCGTGCCGATCGTGGCGGCGTGGATGTAGGGCGTGTGGCTGAGATCAAGCAGGTTGTCGGCGCACAGCTCGTAGTTCGCCGGGACGTGATAGTAGCGATAGAAGCTCTGCCAATCCGGTGAGCTGAACCATTCGTAGGGTGGGATGCGGTTCGGGTCGGCCAGCGCTGCGTCGCCCATCCAGATCCAGGCAAAGCCCCAGCGCTCCACCAGCGGGTAGGCGCGCACCCGCATTTTCTGCGGGATCGTTGCCTGGTGTGGAATGCGCGCACAGGCGCCGCTCGGGTCGAACTCGATGCCGTGATACGGGCACTGGATGATCTCACCGCGGCAAGTGCCCGCAGAGAGCGGCGCATAGCGATGCGGGCAGCGATCATCGAGCGCCACCACCTGGCCGGAGGCCGTGCGGTACATCACGATCGCCTGGCCGCAGATCGTGCGGCCGATCGGTTTTTCAGTCAGCTCGCGCGGCAATGCGGCCGCGTACCATTGATTCATCAGGAACATGTCTGCCTCAATGACCTGCCAATGCGTCGTTGTAATATTTGCTGAAGGCGTCGATCACCTTGTCGCCGCCGGGCCGTTCCTTGGCCCAGTTTTCCGACACCACGGCGACGCGCTTCTTCCAGCTCGCGGTCTGCTCCGGGGTGAGCTGGGCGATCGTCTGTTGCGGCGACTCGGCCACGTGCGCGCGCGCCCGTCCCGCGGCGCTGGCGAAATAAGCGCCCGCCGACCGGCTCGCCGCTTCGCCCGAGTTCGCCTTGAGCACGTCCTGCACATCCTTCGGCAGCGAGTCGAATTTCTTGCGCGACATGAAGTGCATGCTGGAAATGCCGGCGACCGGAACCTCGAGGTGATAGGTCGTGACCTCAGCGAGCTTGTAGGGCTCAAAACCCGCCCATGAGGTGACCACGCCGTCGACGGTGCCGCGCTGCAGCGCCTCGTACATCTCGCCGCCAGTCATGGAAATTGGCGTGCCGCCCAGGAGCTGAATAGCTTGCGCCGCGATCTTGCTCGGTACCCGGAACTTGGCGCCGGCGAGATCATCGACCTGCTTGGGCGGCTTCGCCCAATGCAGATAGTTGGTGGTGAGGCAGCCGAACCAGATCGGCACGATGTCCTTGTACTCGGCATCGAGCAGCCCGCTTTGATACAAACGCCAGGACGCCGCCGAGCAGGCCACGTTGTCTTCGGCCAGGAACGGCAGACCGCTTACGTCGGAGAGCGGGAAACGGTTGCCGACCAGCGCATGAATGATCCAGCCGATCTGCACCACGTCGTCGGAGACGCGGTCATAGGCGGTGATGAAATTCGCCAGCGTCTCGCCATCGCGCACGTCGATCTTGAGCTTGCCTTTGCTTTGCTCGGAGACGCGGTTCGCCCACTGGCTGAAGAACACCGTGTTGGGTGTTCCGGCCGGACTCTCGGATGCGAAGATCAGCCGTACCGGCTGCGCAGCGACGGGTTGTTGCGGCAGCAATGTCAGCGCCAGGATGGCGAGTGCTGATGCGCCGAGCGTCATCCTCATTGTTCCCTCCCGAATATTTATCGGTTCGTTGTAGCGTCCATGGCTATCGCCATCGCGTGTGACGCAATTGGGGGAACGCTAACAGCCGCTCGGCTGGGGTTCAAGGCCGCCAGCATCGGTGATTGACCTTTTGTCCGCATGCTGAGTATTTTCACTGAGGCAGCATGAACGCATGCGCTGGGAGCAGCAGGGAGGATAGCGGGTTGACCGAGGTCGCCGCACAACCAGCCCCCGTGCATTTTCTTGATCAAACCGAGCGTTGGCTCGAGCGCAGCGTGCGGCCGCTGGCGTCGGTCGGCGTTTTCGGCATGTTGATCGCAGCCGGTGTCACCGTCGCTGACGTGCTGATGCGCTGGCTCGCCGGCACTGGCGTGCTGGGCTTGAACGAAATCATCTCCATGGTGTTCGGGGTGGCGATCGCCGCCTGCCTGCCTGCCGGCACCGCCGGCGGCGTGCATCTCAAGATCGACATCTTCGCGCGCTGGATCACCGGGCGCCTGGCGGCATGGCTCGATGTGTTTGGTTCGCTGCTGTTGCTGACCTTCTTTGCGATCCTCACCCAGCGTCTGTTTATCTTTGCGCAGACTTTGCAGTTGCAGGCGCGCACGACGGTGTTGCTGGGCTGGCCGATGGCGCCGTTCATGTTCGTGGTGGTGGCTTTGCTCGCGATTACGACGCTGGTGCAGGCGATCATTGCCATCAACAAGATCCGCCAAGCGGTCGCCTATGTGGAGCCTCTCGGCGCCAAATCCTATCCGGTTGCAACCGCGATCGCGGTGATGCTGGCGATCGTGATCGTGTGCTTGTGCGCTTATGCATTGTTCGATTTTGCCGGCATGGCGGACTGGGCGCAGGACAATCCCGGCAAGGCGGTCGGCATTGCGTTCGCCTGCATGTGGATCCTGATGCTGAGCCAGGTTCCGCTCGCCGCGGTCACCGGCCTGATCGGCATTGCCGGCGGCGCGTTGTTCATCGGCTTTTCGCCGTTCTTCTCGGCCTTTGCCACGGAGAGTGCCGGGCTCCTCACCAACAGCCAGATCGCAACCTTGCCGCTGTTCCTGATGATGGGGAGCTTCGCGGCCGTGTCAGGCCTGTCAGAGGATCTCTACGAGCTCGCCCACGTGCTGTTCGGACGCTTCCGCGGCGGCCTGGCGCTTGCCACGATCGGCAGCTGCGCGGGGTTCGGTGCGCTGACCGGATCTTCGCTCGCGACCGCCGCTACCATCGGCCGCGTGGCCATCCCGGAAATGCGCGCGCGCGGCTATTCGCCGGCGCTCGCGACCGGCACCTGCGCGGCCGGCGGCACGCTCGGTCCGCTGGTGCCGCCGGGATCGGGTCCGATCATCGTGTTTGCCATTTTGACCGAGGCGTCGATCGGGCAGCTGTTCGTCGCGTCCGTCGGGCCGGCCATTCTGGCGGTGCTGCTCTATTTCCTCACCATCATGATCTACGTGCGCGTGTGGCCGACATCATCGCCGGTGGCGGTCAAAGCCCTGGAGCAGGGACACCTGCGCGCAACCTTGCGGCGGTGCATTCCGGTCGGCCTGCTGGTGTTCGGCGTCATGGGCGGACTCTACTTCGGCATTTTCACCGACACGGAGTCCGCCGCTGTCGGCGCCATCGGGTCGTTCGTCATTGCGATCTGGCGCGGCAAGATCAACCGCCGCACCTATCTGGAGGTCATGGTCGAGACCACGGCCACCACCGCCATGGTCTACGCGATGATCATCGGCGCGCAGTCGTTTTCGTTCTTCGTCCTGGTGTCCTCACTCACCGAATCAGTCACGGCGTTCATCGGCAGCCTCGGCTGGAACAAGCTCGCCCTGATCTCCGTCATTCTGGCCGGCTATTTGTTGCTCGGCACGGTGATGGAATCGTTTGCGATGATGATCATCACGGTACCGATCATCACGCCGCTGATCGTGCAGATCGGATACCCGGTCGTGTGGTGGGGCATCGTGATGATGTGCGTGGTTGAGACCGGGATGATCCATCCGCCGTTCGGCCTCAACGTGTTCGTGCTCAAGGGCATCACGCCCGATGTGTCGATGTGGACCATCTATCGCGGGGTGGCGCCGTTCGTCGTCTCTGACCTGATCAAGCTCATCCTGATGGTGCTGTTCCCGGCCATCACGCTGTGGCTGCCGGGCACGATGCACCGATGAGGGCTTAGCCCCGCGACCGAACAAACTCACCAGCATAAAGCGCCAGTGCGGCACCGGCGAAGGCGACACCGGTGGCGCAGGTGAGATGCCAACCGCCGGCGACCAGCGTTACCGCTGCAAGCGCTGAGCCGAGTGCGCCGCCGGTGAAGAACATGGCGGTGAACAAGCCGCCGATGCGGCTGCGGCTCCCGGGTTTCGGGCCGTAAATGGCGCGTTGGCTCAGCACGAAGTTGATCACGAGGCCGGCGTCGATCAGCACGGCCGCAAGCACCAGCAGGGCAAGCGAGCGGAGCTCGCCGCCGATCAGCGCGATCACGAACGCGGCCAGCACCGCGCAAATCGCGAGGCCGGTCGCGGGGCGGGTCCAGCCGCGATCCGCAATGGTCCCGGCCAACGGTGCGATGATCACACCGCCGGTGCCGGCCAGCGCGAACAGCGCGATCCCTTGCTGCGATAATTCGAACTGGTCGCTCGCGAGCAGCAATGCGACCGCGGTCCAGAACATGCTGAAGCTTGCATAAAGCGCCGCATGATAAGCGGCGCGCCGGCGCAAGATCGGCACCTCGCGCAGCAGCGCCGGCATCGAGCGCAGGATTCCGACATAGCTCAGGGTCGAGGTTGGCTGCCGGCGCGGCATGCCGAGCCAGAGCGCGCTGGCGACGAAGCCCATCACCACAGCGGAGAACCAGAATACGGCGCGCCATCCCGCCCAGTAGGTGACGATGCTGGCGGCCGGCCGCGCCAGCATGATGCCGAGCATCAGCCCGCTGGTGAGGCTGCCGATCACGCGGCCGCGGTCGGCGTCGGTGGTGAAGTGCGCCGCGAACGGCAACAGGATTTGCACCGTGGAACAGGCGATGCCGGCAACCAGCGTTGCGGTGAGGAACATGCTGGCGGATTGCGCGAGCGCCATGACGACCAGCGCCGCCATGGCCACAACGACGCCGCCGACTGCGAGGCTGCGGTTTTCGACGAGATCGCCCAGCGGCACGAACAGGATGAGCCCCAGCCCGTAGCCGATCTGGGTCATGGTCACGAGCAGGCCGATCTGCGCCGGCCCGAGCCCCAGCGCGGCGCCGATCAGGCCAGTCAGCGGCTGCGCATAGTAAAGATTGGCAGCAATGAACCCGCAGGCGAGAGCGAGGACCAGCGCCAACGCGGCCGTAACTGAGCGCGTTTGACCGGCTTCGATGGCGACATTCTCCGACATGGGGGCGGGCTCCTTCACGCGATGCCCGCGTCCATATCGGCGCGCCCGGGCGGCGCGCACTCCGCTTCTTGCTCCGGAATCCTCATGCTTCACTCTCTGACCTCATCCTGAGGAGAATGCGTGCGCAGCACGCATGCGTCTCGAAGGATGGCCACAGGTGAGGGCTGTGCATTGGGGCCATCCTTCGAGATGTTTGGTCCCTGCGGGACCAAACTCCTCAGGATGAGGGCCGAAATCAAATAATCGCGCAAATCGATCGCGTCGGCGCCGGGGATGCGCTTGCGCACGAACTCCTGCTTGCGGCCGAACGGTGCGGTGGCGTCGATGCCGAGCCGGCCCCAGTAGTCGCGGTGCGGATCGCGGTAGAAGCCCGGCACCTCCGGCAGCACCATGGCGCGCGTATCCGCGCGGCCACGCGTCAGGTAGGCCCACCACACGTCGTTGAAGTCGTTGATATCGACGTCCTCGTCCACCACGATCACGGTCTTGTTCCAGTCGTGGTTGGCGCCAATCGCGGTCAGCAGCACCTGGCGGGCGTGGCCCTCGTATTGTTGATTGATCTTGACCACAGTGCTCATGGTGAACGGCACGCAGGCGACGTCGATGATGCCCTCGAGGCTCGCTGCGAGCAGCGCCTGATAAGTGCGGGTTGCGACGGCGACTTCCAGGAGCCGCAGATCTTCGGGCGATCCGCAGATCAGGCCATGAAACAGCGCGCCGCGGCGCGCTGTCACGGCGCTTACCTCGAACACGTGGTTGTCGCCGACCGGCACGTAGTAGCCCATGAATTCGCCGAACGGGCCCTCGGGCCGGCGCAGCTCGGGCAGGATGCGCCCCTCGATCACGATCTCGGTGTCGACCGGCACCTCGAGATCGACCGTCTGGCAGCGGCGCATCTTGAGTGGGCTGCCTTCGATCTTGCCGGCAACTTCCATTTCGTTCTCGTGGTAAGCGATCGGTGCCGCCGCGGCGAGCACCAGCGACACCGGCGGTCCGAGCAGGATTGCGGCTTCCAGCGCTTCGCCGCGCGCCTCGGCTTTTGCTTGATATTGCGTGAGATGGTGCGAGCGACCGAGCCGCACGCGTAGCTCTCTGTCGTTGATGATCTGTGATCGGTGGAACGAAAGGTTGGGAACGCCGCCGCCCGGCTCACGCGCCAGAAATACGCCGGCGGTCAGATATGGGCCGCCATCGTGCTCGAAGTAGGTGATCTGCGGCAGGTCCGTGAGCTTGATCTCCTCGAGATCGTTCGGGGCTGCCGCGATCTGCGGCGCGAGCGCCCGGCTGCGCATCAGCTCGACCCAACGCCGGCAGAACGAGCCATCCTGAGCGCCGATCATGTCCATCAGCCGGGGACGGCTGCCGAAGATGTTGGTCATCACCGGAAAGCGCGACCCGGTCACCTTGTGAAACAACAGTGCGGCATCGCTTTCACGCTGCGAGGCTTGTGTCACCGCCGCGAGCTCGTGCTTGCCACTGACTTCACGGGTGATCTCGCGCACCGCGCCGGCGCGCCGGAGTTTGTCGAAATAGTCCCGCACTGCTGCTACTCGTAGACCTTGCTGGCCTGCTTGAGGATGCTCTCGGGCACGCTTAGGCCGATCGCCTTGGCGGCGCCGGCGTTGACCTGTGTCTCGAACACGGTCGCCTCGACCGCGGGCAGGGTTCCGGGATCCTTGCCAAGCAGCACCGGTACGGCGACCTTGCGCGCCCAGTCGACGCCGTTCTGATATTGATGCTGCGCCAGCGCCGCGATCGCGCCACGCGGTACGGCCAGCACGTCGAACGCAAACCACGGCACTTTGGCGTCACGCGTCGCTTTCACAATCGGCTCATAGGCGGATGCGACCGTGCTGTCCTGCAACGTGACCACGGCATCGACCTTGCCGATCAGCGAATCGATTGCGTTCTTGACCTCGGCGCTTGAGGTGATGGTCACCGCTTGCCAGGCGATGCCGCGCTTCTCGGCCTCTGCCTTGGCGAGTTTGTTGAGGGCTTCCGAATTGGTCTCGCCCGAATTGTAGATCGTGCCGATCGTCTTCAGCCCAGGCCGGATGGTCAGAAACAGGTCGAGGTTCTGCGACACCGGCGGCACCGTATAGAACCCGGTCACGTTGGTGCCGGTCGGTTTGTCGAGGCTTTGCAGAACACCGACCGCGACCGGATTGGTGACGCAACCGAACACGACGGGAGTCTTGCTGTCCTTGACGACGCGGATCGTGGCCTGGACCACTGGGGTGGTGCACGGCGCCAGCAGGTCGACGCCGTCGGCCAGAAACTTTTCCGCAATGCTGCGCGCGGTGCCGACATCTCCTTGCGCGTTCTGATAGTCGAAGTTGAGATTTTTGCCGATCTCGAACCCCTCGGCTTTCAGGCCATCGATGAAGCCTTGTCGCGTCGCGTTGAGCGCCGGGTGATCGACGAGCTGGGAGAACCCGACCTTGTAGGTGCGCCCCGGTTGCGGTTGGGCGCTAACAACCTGACATGCGGCCAAAGTCAGAGCGGCCGCAACCAGCGCGAGCGCGATGGGGCGGCCTATCGGCGAAATCATTCTCATTATTCGTCCTCAAACACCTGCCTATCGCTATAGCGCATTCAGGTGGTGAGGAGGACTCGATCCTCAGTCATCTCTCCTCCGACTTCGTGGAAGCGCGCGACCAGCGCCTCGACCGTGAGGGCCGCCTTGGCGGCGTCGCGCACGTCGAGAATGATCGCGCCGGCATGCATCATGATCAGCCGGTTTCCGAACCGGATCGCGTCCTGCATCTTGTGGGTCACCATCAGGGTGGTGAGCGCACGCTCGGCGACCACGCGCGCCGTCAGGTCCATGACAATGTCTGCGGTGCGCGGATCGAGCGCGGCGAGGTGCTCGTCGAGCAGCAACAATCTGGCGCCGGCGAGCGTGGCCATCAGCAACGCGAGTGCCTGGCGCTGGCCGCCGGACAGGGCTGCGACGCGGACGCCGAGTCGCGATTCAAGCCCGAGCCCGATCGGCGCCAGCGCGGCGACAAACCGGGCGCGCGCCGCCTCCGTCACGGCGCGCCGCAAGCCGCGAGGCATGCCGCGCCGCTCCGCCATGGCGAGGTTTTCCTCAATCGTCATCGCCGCGCAGGTGCTGTCGCCGGGATCCTGGGCGATGCGGCCGATCGTGGCGGCGCGGCGGTAGACCGGCAGGTGCGTGATGTTGCGTCCCTCGAAACTGATCGTCCCGGCATCGGGCGCGATCATGCCGGCGATCGTCTTGAGCAAGGTCGATTTGCCGGCGCCATTCGATCCGATGACGGTGACGAAGTCGCCCGCCGCCAGCGTGAGATTGATGTCGCGCAGCGCCACGGCCTCGCTGGGCGTGCCGGCATGAAAGCGTTTGGTGACGCCGGCCAGTTCGAGAAGCGGCGTCATTTGAGCACCCGCACGCGCCAGCGCGGGACCGTCAGGGCGAGCAACAGCAACACCGCGGTGACCAGGCGCAGATCGACCGGCTGCAATCCGACACGCAGCGCGAGCGCCACCAGCAACCGGTAGATCACAGTGCCGCAGATCGCCGCCAGCACCCACCACGCCACCGTCCGATCGCCGAAGATCGCTTCGCCGATCAGCACCGCGGCGGCGCCGGTCACCAGGATGCCGATCCCCATGCCGATATCGGCAAAGCCGTGGTTCTGCGCCACCAGCGCGCCGGAGAAGCGCGATGAACGCATTGGAGAGCGCAAGCCCCACCATTTTGGTGCGGTCGGTATCGACCCCGAGCGACGCGATCATGGTCTCGTTCTGGCCGGTGGCACGCACCGCCAGCCCGAGATCGGTCGCAAAGAACCAGATCAGCAAGAGCGCGGCAGCGACCAGCAACACGAGCGCGATCGGGATCGTGGTGTACACGTTGTCGTGCAGGTTGAAGCCGAAGCGGTTCAGCCCGTCGACGGTCTCGCTGAACACGGTCGGCGTGTTCAGCAGCGGAACATTGGCCTTGCCCATCACCCGCAGGTTGATGCTGTAGAGCGCCGTCATGGCGATGATGCCGGCGATGATGTTGTTGATGCGCAGCTTGGTGTGAATGAGCGCCGTAATCGTGCCGGCGACGGCGCCCGCACCGGCCGCCGCAAAACTTGCGAAAAACGGATCAATCCCCTCGACCAGCAACGCCGCCGCCACCGCCCCGCCGAGCGGATAGCTTCCCTCGGCGGTGAGGTCCGGAAAGCGGAAGAACCGGAATGTGATCAGCACGCCAAGGCCCAGGAACGCGAACAGGAATCCCTGCTCGAACATGTTGAGGAGGAGCGCCTGGGCTTGGGCCATCAAATTATCGATCAGTTTGTAGGGTAGGTACGGCGCGATCGACTACCTAGCCCTTTGCATAAACTTCTAGAGCGCCGTGCCCACGCTGTATCACGACAGCGTGGGCATCGCGCATATCGTCTGTGCAAAACAGTGAGGGCTGTCTAAGCGCGATGCCCACCCTACGCACCTAAATCGAAACGGCGGAAGGCGGCCTCGACCTCATCGTCAGTGGCGAACTCTCGGCGCTTGGCCTGCGCGAGGCCCGCTAGCACATCTGCCAAATGCGCGGGGTCGATTTCTTCCGGTTCTTCCGGTTGCGTCGGAGACGGGTTCATGCAGCCCCGACCGCCCTGTACACACCGCGCTCGAAGTCGCGGTAGACGCGCAGCGCGTGGTGGTCGGCGAACGGCAGGACCTGGGTCATGAACACGGCGGCGACGCGCTTTGAAGGATCGATCCAGTAATAAGTATTGAGGAGTCCAGCCCAGGTAAGGCTGCCGGCGCTGCGGCCACCCGGCACGGCCCCCATGGTGATCATGTAGCCCAGCCCCCAGCGCAGGTGCATGCCGGGGAAGAAATCGACGTCATTGGAAAGGCTGGGTGCCACCGTCTTCAGGCGCCCCGTTTCGATCTCACCGGTTTGATTGCGATTCATCAGCGCGACTGTCTCCGGGCGCAGAACGCGCACGCCGTTGAGGCTGCCGCCGTTGAGCAGCATGCGTGCCAGGGTCAGATAATCGGGTGCCGTCGAATAGATGCCGCCGCCGCCGGAGAACTTGGTCGGTGTGCTTGGTTTTTCCAGCGGCTCGGCTTCGAGCGTTCCATCCGGCTTGCGTTTGTGCACGCTCGCTTCGCGGGCACGTTGCTCGGGCGAAAGGACGAACCCGGTGTCGGACATGCCGAGCGGCTCGAAAATGTGCTCGCGGAAATAGTTGTCGAGCCGCTGCTCGCTTACGGTTTCAACAATACGCCCGACCCAGTCGATGCTGGTGCCGTACTCCCAGCGCTCGCCCGGATCGAACATCAGCGGGACGCGCGGCAGCTCGGCGCGGCGGGCGCGCGGCATCGCATTGAAGGCGGTGGCGTAGCGCCCGAGCTCAGCGTCCCACAACCGGTAGCAGAAGCCCGAGGTGTGGGTGAGGAGGTGGCGCAGCGTGATCGGGCGCTTGGCCGGGCGCAGCAACGGCTTGCCGGTCTCGTCGAAGCCGTCCAGCACCTGCGGCGCGTTCAGGATCGGGTCGATCTCCGGCAATGGACCTTCGAGCTCGAGCTTGCCTTGCTCGACGAGCTGCATCGCCGCGACCGAGGTGATGGTTTTGATCATGGAGGCGACGCGGAACACGGTATCGCGCGTCATCGGTTGTCCGCTGCCGACGCGGCGCGTGCCGAACACGCCCTCGTAAATGATGCCGTCCTCATTGGCCGCCATTGCGACCACGCAGGGCACCTCATGGCTGCCGATCGCGGTGCGTAAGACCGCGTCGATACGTGGCGCGCCTGCCGGGCGCGCCACTTCCGCATGCACCGCGCGCCCTGCCAGCGCTGGTCCCGCGGCGGCCAGAATGGCGGCGCTGCGCAGGACATCGCGTCGGCTGGGTGCGGGTTTTTTCATGCGGCGAGTTTCACCAACATGTTGCGGCGGTCCGTGATCGCGAGCCTCACCTGATCCAGTGCCAACGAAAATGCGGCGAGCGCCCGGTCCTCCATGGCATTGGTTTCGACCTCGCGGATCGTGGAGGCGAGGATCGCGTCTACCTCGGCCTGCAGCCTGTCGAGCACGTCGGGGGTCTCGGCGATGCGCGCCGACTGCATCAGCTCAATTAATCGCTCGAGCAGTTCGGAGCGGTGCGCACGCTTGCCGGCGCGCAGGTAGCCGGCGACACCCGCCGTCGCTGATCCGCAGAACGACAGCAGGATCACACCCCAATATAGCAGATCATTGTAGCGGTCGAAAAACGTCTTCATGTTGCCGTCGATATAAGCGGCGGCCCCCGGGTGGACCGGGACGGTTGCGTCCTTGTCGGTCGACGGCGCCTCGATCTTGAACGGGGACGATATTTCCGCCGCGAGGGTCTGCCGTGCTGCGTACAGATGCTCGGCGAAATCCGCGACCACGTCTTCGCCCAGAGCCTGGTTGGCGATGATGTAGTGCATGAAGCCGATGGTCTCGACCGCTTCCGGCGGTTTTGCGGGCGAGCCGCCGAACGCATTGGCCACGATCTCGGTCGACTCGTAATTCGGAAAGCGCTTCTCGATCGCCTCCGATTCACCGACCGGCAGGAACGTCGGCGCCTCTTTGGCGCTTGAAGCGGCGGCCACCACATCGGCCAGGGCCTTGCCGGTTTGTGGCCCCGTTACCAGGAGGGCATCGACCTTATCGTCGCGTATGGCGGCGCCGACGTCGTTGGGATCAAGCACGACGACCTGCACCTTGCTGTTGGCGATGGCGTATTGGCGCAGAATGACGTCCAGCACCTGGAGGTTGGCATCGGCCCGTGAGACGACGCCGATGCGGTGACCCGCCAGCTGCTCGACCTTTTCGATCTTCGCCGGCTTCGACTTGGGCCCGTCTTTAGTCGCCCGCGCGCTCGGCGCCGGGACCAGCAACATGGCGACGTTGTGGCGCAGGATGGCGACCACCTGTCCGTTAGCCGGAATCCCGAGATCGCCCCGCACCACCGCAATATCGGCGCTGCCATTATCGATGGCCGCGGCGCTCTCGGCCGGCCCGCCCTCCGATGCCACGATTTTCAATCGGACCGGGGAGCGCTCGCGGGCAAACTGCTGGGCCAGCGCCTGCATGATGTGGAAGTTTTCGCCGCCGGTCGGACCGACGGCGACGGTCAGCGTTCTAGGCTCATAGGTGAAATAGAAGGTCGCCGCAGCGATCGCGGCGACAAGCACCACCGCTGCGGTTCCCACCAGGATGAGCCGGTGCCGCAAGCTCAGTTGCCCGCTGCGGAGGCCATGGCGGCTCGGCCTTGTGTTTGGCGAATACATCGCTCAGGCCGAACGCCAGTCCTGCGGCAACAGGCCGTTTGTCCGTCTGTTCCGGTCGATCAAGAAAACCCCACCCCATCGAACCGAAGCAAAACGCTACTGCCCACTCGCGGCCAGATTGCGGCACGATTACGGGGGTGCGGCAACTATTCGCGATTTGGCCCTATTTTTGTACCGGGGCGTACTTTCCGCTGGCCTGTGGGGTGATGGTGGGCAGCTTCTTGCGGTGGCGCTCGAGCCGGGTCTCGCGGGGCCAGGTGCGCTTGAGATCGTCGCGCACATTGATTTTCAGTCGGCCGAGCCCGGCGGTTTCCAACTCCACCACGTCGCCGTCCATGAACGGGTTCAGTCCGCCGTGGTTGGTGCCGGTGGCAATGATGTCGCCCGGATCGAGGTGGTGGATCGACGACACCCACTCGATGCAGCGGGGGATCTTGTTGGCCATATCGGCTGTGCTGAAGTCCTGCTTGAGCACCCCGTTGACCCAGAGCTTCACCTGCAAGGCATGCGGATCGGGGACTTCGTCGGCCGTCACCAGGTAGGGCCCGATCGGTGCAAAAGTTTCGCGCGACTTGGTCTGATAGAAGGTGTTGCCGGGCGGGGGCAGCTCACGCGCCGAGCCGTCGATGAAATTGATGTAGCCGAACACATAGTCCATCGCCTGGGCGGCGTTCACGTTGCTGGCGCGCTTGCCGATCACCACGCCAAGCTCCGCCTCGCCCTCGAAGATCGTCGCCGGCGCGTCGGGCAGGATCATCGTGTCGCCGGGACCGATGATGGCGTTGTGCGATTTCTGGAAGCCGTTGATCGGCGGGGGCGTCGGGAACATTTCCTCGATGTAGTTGACGGCCATGCAATCGATATTGCCGGGGTTCGGCACCGGCGGTCGCAGCTTGACGGCGGAAACCGGGATCGGCTTCCCTTCAGCGACGGCCTTCTCGATCCGCCCGCGATAGTGGGCAAACCGTTCGATCACGCCATTGATCAGGGTCTGTGGCGTGCCGGGCGCGGCATCGCGCACCACAGGCGTGATGTCGACAATGCTGTCGCCGCCTTTGTGTACGCCCAATTGGAAATCATCGAAACATACAAGCTTCATCTCATCCTCCCTAATGCCGCCGATTTGACGTTCCTACACAGGCCGGCTCGCGAGCTATGGGGTTCTATCCGAGGCCAGTCTATAATTCCACGGGCACGGCACGGGAGGCGGCGATGCAAAAACGGCAATTGAAACGGGTTCTTTTGGGACCGGCCTTGGCGCTCGGTTTCAGCTTGGCGGCCTGGCAGACCATCGAAGCCTGTACGCGCGTGGTCTATATCGGGACCGACGGCATCGTCATCACCGGCCGGTCGATGGACTGGGTCGAGGACATCTCCTCCAACCTGTGGGCTTTTCCGCGCGGCATCAAGCGCGACGGCGCAGCCGGGCCGAACTCGGCCAGCTGGGTCGCCAAGTATGGCAGCGTCGTCGTCTCGGGCTATGAGAGCGCCACCGCGGATGGGATGAACGAGGCGGGGCTTGTCGCCAACCTGCTGTATCTCGCCGAATCCGATTACGGCAAACCGGATCCGGCGCGGCCGGTCATCTCGATCAGTACGTGGGCGCAATATGCGCTGGACAATTTCGCGACCGTTGCTGAGGCCGTGGACGCGCTGGCGAAGGAACCGTTCGTTGTCATCGCGCCGAAACTGCCCAACGGCGATCCGGCCCAGCTGCACTTGTCGTTGTCCGATTCCAGCGGCGACTCGGCGATCTTCGAGTACCTCGGGGGCAAACTGATCATTCATCACGGCAAGCAATATACGGTGATGACCAACTCGCCGCGGTTCGAGGAGCAACTCGCGCTCAATCGCTATTGGGAGGACGTCGGCGGCAACGTTTTTCTGCCTGGTACAAGCCGGGCCGCCGATCGCTTCGCGCGCGCGACGTTTCTGATCAACGCCATCCCGACCCGGATCGATCCGCACTACATCAAGGCGCGTCCCGGACGAATCCTACGCCAACCAGGCAGCGGCGAGCGTGATCAGCGTGATGCGCGCCGTCAGCGTTCCGCTTGGCGTTGCGACGACCGGCGAACCCAACGTTGCCTCGACCCTCTGGCGCATCGCCGCCGATCAGCGCGACAAGGTCTACTTTTTTGACTCGGCCACCAGCCCCAACGTGTTCTGGGTCCCGCTCGCGGATCTCGATCTCAAGGAGGGCGCGGTGATCAAGAAGCTCACCATCGCGGGCGGCCGCGTCTTTGCAGGCAACGCGGCCGACAAGTTCGTGCCGGCCCAGCCGTTCAAGTTTCTGCCGGCGACGGTGGAGTAGACTACGGGCCCTTCGCCTTCGCGTACGGGTAGATCATGTTGCCCGACTTGTACTCCTTCGGCCAAACGACGACCTCGTGGGTCGTGTCCTTGAACTGGTCGAGCGAATTGCCGGTGAGGCCTTGGAACTGGGTGAACACCATGCGCGATTTCGTCCACTCGCCGTCCTTGCCGAAGGTGATGTCGCCGACCACGGTGTGGAATGTGTGGCTGTGCATGTAATCGGCGAGCGCCTTGTGGTCGAGGCTCTTGGTGCCTTCGACCGCCTGGGTCAGCACCTGGGCCGCCGCGTAGCCGAGCGGCGGGTATGACCATCCCATCAGGTCGATTCCCTGCTCTTTGGCGACCGCCCGGTACTTTGCCAGCAATTCGAGCGTGCCCGGGAACGTCAACGCCGGCACCGGTACGAACGCTTCGCTGTTGACGATGCCGTTCGACAGCGCACCGAGCTGCATCTTGATCGGCGTTATCAGGAGCCCAATCAGGGTGCCGCCGAACATTTTCGGCGTAAGCCCGATCTCGTTTGCGGCGCGCACGATGCCGACCGAGTCCGGCGGATAAGCCGCCACATAGACGATGTCGGGATTGAGCGCCTGCACGCCGCGCATGATCGGTGTGAAGTCGGATGTGGCCGGCGGATAGCTCTTGTCGAAGATGGTCTCGAACCCGCCGATCTCCTTGATGCTCTGGCGCGCGCCGTCAACCGCGTTCTGCGCGAATTCGGCATCGGCCGCGACCAGCGCCACGGTGCGCGGCCGCGGCTCGGCCGCAGCGGCGAGCTCGAAGAAGCCGTGGCAAATGCCTTCTGCGGCTCCGGCCCCGTCGGCAGCATGGAGAAATACTGGTCATAGTGGAACTTGCTGTTGGCGGCGTTGGCCAGGATGCCGATCGTGGTCTTCTTGTTCTGCATCAGCACCGGGATTGCCGGAGCGACCATGTTGGTCGCGTATGGGCCGATCAGCAGGTCGACTTTGTCGACATCGATCAGCTTGGTGTAGATCCCCGGCACGTTCGCCGGATTGCTTTGGTCGTCATAGAACACAAGCTCGACCGGGCGCCCGAGCAGCCCGCCCTTGGCGTTGACGTCGTCACGCCAAATCTGCAGCGCCGCCAGCACCTGCTTGCCGGCCGGCGCCACGCCGCCGGTCAGTGCCATGCTGAAGCCGACCCGGATCGGCTCCGCGGCATTGCCGACATTGGCGAGTGTCAGCGTGCCTGTGATCGCCAGCGCCGCAATGGCGCAAGCGCGCCCAATGACGCTCAAGATGCGCATGTTCTCCTCCCTGTGCCGGCTGCTTTGCCGCAGCTCGGTCGCGGGAGCTTACAGCATCGGAAGTGGGACGCGCTACTCGACGAACGGATTTCTAATCGTCAATTGATCAATACGCTGCCCGTGCTGCAAGTCCTCGGAATAGAGCACCGCGCAACCTGTATGTTGAGCGGCAGCGACGATGAGGCTGTCGTAGATCGAGAAGTTCTGCCGGCGTGCGATGTTGACCGCCATTTCATGCAATTCGCCGGTTAATGGCGCCGGCGCGTCAAGCAGGATTCTCAGCACGTCGAGCGCGTCGATAATCTCCACCCAGTCCCGTCCCTGCTTGCGGCGTAGCACGTGCACAAATTCATTCAGAACTTGCACACTGATGGCACCGCCGCCTTCAATCAGGGCAACTGCTTTCGTGCTGCGCGGATCGTTGGTGCTGAACGCATAAACGATGATGTTCGTGTCCAGGAACGGCTTAGCGCTCATTCGCCTCTTCGCGATCGAATTTAAAGCCGGGAGGCAAGGGGCGTTGCAGGGCGCGCAGTCGTTTCAGTGCCTCCTCGCGTCGCTGGTCGCGCGCGACTTCGAAATGACGGCTACCCGCGATCGTAATCTCGACGTGGTCCCCCTCCTTGAGCTTGAGGGCTTCCACGACGGCCTTGGGTAGGCGGACGGCGAGGCTGTTGCCCCATTTGGAGACCTGCATGATGTGTCCATCAATGATATACAATTTCAGTGTATATCCTAGATGGACATCGCCGTCGCGTCAACGCCGCTAATGGCGGTGATCGTCTCTCCCTGCCGCGGTTTTGCGCGCGGCTTGGCGCTATTCTCTGCTTTCGCACCAAGCCTATTTGTCCGACAATGGCTTAGGCTCACGCGGAAGGCCCGCGGGCAAACCGATTTAGGAACAAAATCAAGGCCGAATGCGTAACGAAATCCGGTTTCTGTGGGGTGGGCGCGAGGTGCGGCTCAGCAGCTTCAGCCCGACGCTGACCTTGCTCGACTATTTGCGCCTGCAAGAGCGCGCGCTCGGCACCAAGGAAGGCTGCGCCGAGGGCGACTGCGGCGCCTGCACGGTGGTGCTGCGCCGCTGCGTCGATGGTCACGTCACCTATGCGCCGGTCAATTCCTGCATTCTGTTCGCCGGCCAGGCCGACGGCGCCGAGGTGATCGCGGTTGACGATCTCGCCAACGGCGGCTTGCACCCGGTGCAGCAGGCCATGGTCGAGAGCCACGGCTCGCAATGCGGCTTCTGCACGCCGGGCTTCATCATGGCGCTGTTCGGGCTTTATCACGCGCCGCGTCACGGCCCGCTCACGCGGGCCGAGGTCAACGATTTCATCGCCGGCAATCTCTGCCGCTGTACCGGCTATCGGCCGATCGTTGACGCCGCGCTCGCGGCTTGCGCGGCGCCGCCGCAGGACCGCTTTGCCGATAATGAGCCGGAAGTGGCCCGTCGGCTTGCAGCTCTGGCCGATGATGCGGACGTACTGGTCGGTGATGACCGGCGTTTTTTTGCGGCGCCCGCCAGCATCGCGTCACTCGCCGACATCTATGCAAAGCATCCGGATGCGGTGCTGGTCTCAGGCGCAACCGATGTCGGCCTGTGGGTCACCAAGCAGTTGCGCGACGTGCCGAAGATCATCTGGCTCGGGCGCGTGCGCGGCCTCGATGCCATCAGCGACGAGGCGGACGCGGTCACCTTCGGCGCGACCGCGACGCATCAGGCGGCGATGCCACACCTCGCCGCCATCGACCCCGATCTCGGCGCGCTGCTGCGCCGCTTCGCCGGGCGCCAGGTGCGCACGGTCGGCACGCTCGGCGGCAATATCGCCAATGGCTCGCCGATCGGCGACACGCCGCCGGCGCTGATCGCGCTTGGGAGCACACTCGTGCTGCAGCAGGGCGACACGACCCGCACCGTGCCGCTCGAGGATTTCTTCATCGCCTACGGGCGTCAGGATCGCCGGCCCGGCGAGTTCGTGCGGGCCGTGCGTGTGCCCAAGCTCGGCCCGGACGATTGCTTCCGCTGCTACAAAATCTCGAAGCGCTTCGATTCAGATATTTCCGCCGTCATGGGCGCGTTCCGCTTCACCCGCAGCGGCGACCACATTTCGGCAGCGCGCATTGCCTTCGGCGGCATGGCGGCAACGCCGCGCCGCGCAACTGGTGCCGAGGCGGCGCTGGCCAGTGCCAGATTGTCTGATCCGACCACATGGTCGGCAGCCTTCACGGCGCTTGATGCCGATTTCTCACCGCTCGCTGATCAGCGCGGCAGTGCCCGCTATCGCCGCGACACGGCGCGCGCGCTTTTGCGCAAAGCGCTGATCGAGGCAGGCGGAACGCCAACCCGTGAGACGCGGGTGATTGATGTTCGGGAGGATGCCGTTGTCGGTCGCTGAACTCGCGCAAGCTCCTGACGTCGTACCCGAAGCTGCGACGCGCACCGTCGGCGTGACCACGCGGCACGATTCCGCGGTGCGCCACGTTTGCGGCAGCGCCGTCTACGTGGACGACATTCGCGAGCCGGAAGGCACGCTGCATCTCGCCGTTGGCGGCACGCCGGTGGCACGCGGTCGGATCAAAGCGATCGAGCTTGCCGCGGTACGCGCCGCGCCCGGCGTTGTTTGCGTGCTCACGGCACAGGATATCCCCGGGCGCAACGATGCCAGCCCGGTCAACGCCGGCGATGACCCCATTCTGGCGACCGACAGCGTCGAGTTTCACCACCAGGCGGTGTTCGTCGTCGTCGCGCAAACCCGCGACGCCGCGCGCCGCGCGGCGAAGCTCGGCAAGATCGAAATCGAATCCGAGCAGCCGCTGGTGAGCGTCGACGATGCGCTCGCCGCGGAATCCTACATTCTGCCCGAGTACACGTTCCTGACCGGCGAGCCCGACGCGGCGCTCGCCGCAAGTCAGCACCGGGTCAGCGGCTCGCTGCGCATCGGCGGCCAGGAACACTTCTATCTCGAGGGCCAAGTCGCGCTCGCGGTTCCGGGCGAAGACGAGATGCTGGTCTACTCATCGACCCAGCATCCGAGCGAGCTGCAGGCCATCATCGCTCACATGCTGCATCTCCCGGCGGCGGCCGTGACAGTGGAAGTGCGGCGCATGGGCGGTGCCTTCGGCGGCAAGGAATCCCAGGCCGCCCAATGGGCGGCACTGGCAGCGCTCGCGGCGCGCGTCACCGGCCGGCCCTGCAAGCTGCGGCTCGACCGCGACGACGACATGGCCATGACCGGCAAGCGGCATGACTTCCGCGCCGACTACACGGCCGGCTTCGATGCTGACGGCCGTATCACCGCGTTCGACGTGATGCTCGCGTCGCGCTGTGGCTACTCGGCCGATCTCTCGGCCTCGATCAACGACCGCGCCATGTTCCACGCCGACAATGCGCTACTACCTGCCGGCGGCGCGCATCGTCACCAAACGCGCGAAGACGCACACGGTCTCCAACACCGCCTTCCGCGGTTTTGGTGGCCCGCAGGGCATGATGGCGGCGGAACGGTTGATCGACGACATTGCCTGGACGCTCGGGCTCGATCCGCTCGATGTGCGCAAACGCAATCTCTACGGCGAGGGTCGCGACGTCACGCCGTACGGGATGCGCGTCACTGACAACATCCTTCCCGAGATGATCGAAACGCTCGAGCGCACATCGGCGTATCGAGCGCGGCGCGCCGGGATCGCATCATTCAACACGAACAGCCGTTATCTCAAGCGCGGTCTTGCGCTGACGCCCGTGAAGTTCGGCATCTCATTCACCACCAGCCATCTCAACCAGGCCGGCGCGCTGGTGCATGTCTATCAGGACGGATCCGTGCATCTGAACCACGGCGGCACCGAGATGGGGCAGGGGCTGTTCGTCAAGGTCGCCCAGGTCGTCGCCGAGGAGTTCGGCATCGACTTGCCTCGCGTCAAGATCACGCCGACCACGACCGGCAAAGTCCCCAACACCTCGCCGACGGCCGCATCCTCGGGGACCGACATGAATGCCATGGCGGCGCAGGCCGCCGCCGGCACCATCAAGGGCCGGCTGATCGCCTTCGCGGCTGAGAAGTATGCGGTCGCGCCGGAGCTGATCTCGTTCCGCGACAATCACGTGCTGATCGGCAATCGACGGGTGCCCTTCGCGCAGCTGATCCGCGAAGCGTACCTGGGGCGCATCTCGCTCTCATCGACCGGTTTCTACCGCACGCCCAAGATCCACTGGGATCATGCCAAGGCGAGCGGACACCCGTTCTTCTATTTCGCCTACGGAGCGGCGTGTGCCGAGGTGATCATCGATACGTTGACCGGCGAGATGAAAGTGACCCGCGTCGATATCCTCCATGATGTCGGGCGCTCGCTCAATCCGGCAATCGACATCGGCCAGATCGAAGGCGGGTTCGTGCAGGGCATGGGCTGGCTCACCTGCGAAGAGCTGGTCTACGACCAGGCTGGACGGCTGCTCACCCATGCGCCCTCGACCTACAAGATTCCCTGCGCGTCCGACGTGCCGCCGGATTTCCGCATCGTGCTGTTCGACGGCGCCTGCCGCGAGGATACGATCTATCGCTCCAAGGCTGTGGGCGAGCCGCCGCTGATGCTGGGGATTTCGGTGTTTGCGGCGATCGCGGATGCGATCCACAGCCTCGCGCCGGGCAAGCGCGTGCCGCTCGACGCGCCGGCGACCCCGGAATTGATCTTGCATGCCATCCATCAGGTGACGCAGGATTGAACACGATCCGCATCCTGAGGAGCCTGGTCCCGTTAGGGACCAGGCGTCTCGAAGGATGGCACAGGGTGAGGGCGTTGCTTGTGGCCATCCTTCGAGACGCACGCGCGCCAGCGCGCGTGCTCCTCAGGATGAGGGTTGGAGATAGTGACGGAGTTTTATTTGTAGATGCCGGTCTGGCCCACCATTGAGCGCTTCATTACCGAGCACGGGTCCGCGGTGCTGGTGACGCTTGCCGAGGCGCAGGGCTCGAGCCCGCGTGAGGTCGGCGCGCGCATGGTGGTGCGCCCTGATGGCGCATTTTCCGGAACGATCGGCGGGGGCGCGCTGGAATGGATCGCGCTCGCCGAGGCCCAGGCGATGCTGGCGCGGGCGCAGGATTTTCGGCGGCTCAACAAAGCGCTTGGCCCCGATCTCGGCCAGTGCTGCGGCGGCCGCGTACGCCTGACCCTGGAGCGCTTCGATCCGCGTGACCGCGCCGACGTCACGGCGCTGGCCGACGCCGAACGAGCGGGGCGCTTCGTGACCGTGGCGCGTATCGAGGAGGGCAAACGTCTTGTTCGCCACCTCGCGGTGCCGGGCGAAGTCAAGACATCGGGCGATGCCGCCTACACGAAACTGCGTGACGGGCGCGTTGTCGAGCGCTTCGGCGAGGACCTGACGCAGCTCTATTTGTTTGGTGCGGGTCATGTCGGCCGTGCGCTGGTCATGGCCCTGGCGCCGCTTCCGTTCGCGGTGACTTGGATCGACCCGCGGCCCGGCGCCTTCCCGGCCCACATCCCGGGCAACGTCAGCTGTGTCGGCGAGACCGAGCCCGTGCAAGTCCTGGCGCGCGCGCCTGACGGCGCGCTCATCGCCATCATGACGCACAGCCATGCGCTCGATCTCGATGTTGCGTCGGCGGCGCTCAAGTCGCGCCGGTTCGGCTATGTCGGGCTGATCGGCAGCGAGACCAAACGTGCGCGCTTCGTCAGCACCATGAGCAAGCTCGGGCTCGCCAAGTCGGATATTGATCGCCTGGTCTGTCCGATCGGGCTGCAGGAAATTGAGGATAAGGCACCGGCTGCGATTGCTGCTTCGACCGTCGCGCAGTTGCTGATCGTGCGCGAGCACGGTGCCGTGGCGCTGACCGGCCACGAGCACGGTCCGGGCCAAGGCGCGAGCAAGCACCATGGCTGATCAAATGGTGACGCCCGTGACGTCGCAGCCGCTGCTGCAGGCAATCGGCATCACCAAACTCTATGGCACCTTCGTCGCCAACGATCACATCGATCTCGATCTGCATCCCGCCCAGATCCACGCGCTGCTGGGCGAGAACGGCGCCGGGAAGTCGACTTTCGTGAAGACCGCGTATGGACTGATCCAGCCGAATGAAGGCGAATTACGTTGGCTCGGGAAGAAGACCGTGCTCGCCGGGCCGGCGCAAGCGCGCTCGCTCGGTATCGGCATGGTATTCCAGCATTTCTCCTTATTCGAGAATCTCACCGTCGCTGAGAACGTCGCACTTGGGCTACCGCCGAGCGAGCCGTTCGCGAAAGTTTCGGCCGGGATCGGCGACATTTCGCGCCGCTATGGGTTGCCGCTTGAGCCGCGCCGCGAGGTCTGGCGGCTCTCGGTCGGCGAGCGTCAGCGTATCGAGATCGTACGCGCCCTGATGCAGAATCCAAAGCTGCTGATCCTGGATGAGCCGACCTCGGTGCTGACGCCGCAGGAAGCGGATCAATTATTTGTTGTGCTGGAGAGCCTGAAGGCGGAAGGCCGCGCGATTCTCTACATCAGCCACAAGCTCGATGAGGTAAAACGCTTGTGCGACATCGCGACGATCTTGCGTGGCGGCAAGAAGGTCGCAACGTGTGACCCGCGCCGCGAGACCGCAGGCTCGCTCGCGCGCATGATGGTCGGCGGCGAGATCGGCGAGGTCAAGAGCCAGGCGGGCGAGCGCGCCGGCAAGCCGCGCCTCATCGTGCGGGATCTCTCGATGGTGCCGGATGACCCGCATGGCATCAGGCTTGATCGCGTTTCGGTCGAAGTTCGCGGTGGCGAGATCCTTGGCATCGCAGGAGTTGCCGGCAATGGCCAGGACGAGTTGTTTGCCGCCCTTTCAGGCGAGCGGCTCTCGGCGAGTGACAGCTCGATCGTGATTGATGACGAAGCGGCTGGGCGGTTCTCGATCTCGCGGCGGCGTCGGCTCGGTGCGGCCTTCGTCCCCGAGGAGCGGTTAGGTCATGCGACGGCGCCGCGCATGACGCTGTCAGAGAATGCGCTGCTCACCAGACATGCGGTCGGCATGACCCACGACGGGTTCATCAATCGTGCCGCCACCATCAAGGTGGTGGATGAGGCCACCAAGGCGTTCGACATCCGCAAGGCCAAGCGCGACCCTGAGGCGGCAAGCCTCTCCGGCGGCAACTTGCAGAAATTCGTGGTCGGCCGCGAAATCCTGCGTGAACCGGGGGTACTGGTGGTGAGCCAGCCGACGTGGGGTGTCGATGCCGGAGCGGCCGCGGTGATCCGTCAGGCGCTGATCGATCTTGCCGCGCGCGGCGCGGCGGTACTGGTGATCAGTCAGGACCTCGACGAACTCCTGGAGATCGCCGACCGCATCGCCGTGATCTTCACCGGACGGTTGTCGGCGCCGATCGAATCCAAAACTGCCGACCGTGAGCATCTCGGTTTGCTGATGGGCGGCAGCTCGGCGCAACCTCGGGAATTGAGCCATGCGGTTGGTGCTTGAGCCGCGCGCCGAGCGCTCCACTGCGGCCGCGATCGCCTCGCCGCTGATTGCGGTGGGATTGACCTTGCTGGTGATGAGCATCCTGTTCGCGTTCCTGGGAAAGGACCCGCTCAACGCCCTCGCGGTTTATTTCCTGCAGCCGCTCACCGATTCCTATTCGCTGCAGGAAATGGCGGTGAAGGCCACTCCGCTGGTGATGATCGCCATCGGGCTCGCGCTCTGCTACCTCGCCAATGTCTGGAACATCGGCGCCGAAGGCCAATTCATCATCGGCGCGGTCGCCGGCAGCTACCTGGCGGTGAAGACGCAAGGGACCGACGTTGGCGCCTGGGTCCTGCCGGCGATGCTGGTGCTCGGCGCGCTCGGCGGGGCGCTCTATGCACTCATTCCGGCGATCTGCCGCGTGCGCTTCGGTGCCAGCGAGATCCTGGTCAGCCTGATGCTGGTCTACGTCGCGGACCTGGTGCTCGACTATCTGGTGCGCGGGCCTTGGCGCGATCCACACGGCTACAATTTCCCGACGACAGCCGACTTCGACCCGGTGGCGACCGTGCCCTCGATCATCGAGGGCAGCAGGCTGCACATCGGCGCGCTGATGGCGCTGGTGGTGGTGGCTGCTGCCTGGACGGTGCTCGGCCGCACCATTAAGGGCTTCGAGATCCGCGTGGTCGGCGCCGCCCCTAAGGCGGCGCGGTTTGCCGGCTTCGACGCGGATCGGCTGGTGTTGTTCACCTTCGCGGTCTCTGGCGCGCTGGCCGGGCTCGCCGGCATCATCGAGGTTGCCGGACCCGTGGGACATCTGCAGCCCGGCATCTCGCCGGGCTACGGCTTTACCGCGATCATCGTCGCGTTCCTGGGCCGGCTCAATCCGATCGGCATTCTGATTGCGGGCTTGTTCCTCGCCCTGACCTTCATCGGCGGCGAGCAGGCACAGATCTCGCTCAAGGTACCGCTCGATCTCACCAAGGTGTTCCAGGGCATCTTGTTGTTCTTCGTGCTGGCGTGCGATTCGCTCATTCTGTATCGCATCCGCCTGATTAGAACCCGCAAGGCCGCCGATGCAGTGGCTTGATCTCACCTATCTGCAGGCGATCATCCTGTCGGTGATCGTCGCCTCGACCCCGCTGCTGCTCGCCGCGTCCGGCGAGCTGGTGGTCGAGCGCGCCGGCGTGCTCAATCTCGGCGTCGAGGGCATGATGATCATGGGCGCGGTCTGCGCCTTCGCCGGGGCCGAGCTCACCGGATCGACCTTGGTCGGCACGGCCGCCGGCATCTTGGCGGGTGTGGCGATGGCGGCCATCTTCGCCCTGCTCACGCTCGGGCTCGCCGTGAACCAGGTGGCGACCGGACTTGCGCTTACGATTTTTGGGCTTGGCCTGTCGGGCCTGATCGGCGCTGGATTCGTCGGGCAGCGGATCACGCCGGCGCCGCAACTGGATGTGCCGGTGCTCACCGACTTGCCGTTCATCGGCAAGATCCTGTTTGGCCAGGATGCGTTCGTCTACGGATCGATCCTGTTGGTGATCGGCATTTGGTGGTTTCTCTATCGCACACGACCCGGATTGGTGCTGCGCGCCATCGGCGACAATCACGGCTCGGCGCACGCGCTTGGTTATCCGGTGTTGAGCCTGCGCACCGGCGCGGTGCTGTTTGGCGGTGCCTGTGCGGGGCTCGCCGGCGCCTACCTGTCGCTCGCCTATACGCCGTTCTTCATTGCCGGCATGACGGCGGGACGCGGCTGGATCGCGCTTGCGCTCGTCGTGTTTGCCTCATGGCGACCCGGCCGTCTCGTGATTGGTGCGTATTTATTCGGCGGAGTTACGATCCTACAGCTGCACGCGCAGGGCGCGGGTCTCGGCATTCCGCCTCAGCTGATGACGGCACTGCCCTATCTGGCGACCATCATTGTGCTGGTCGCCATATCGCGCACGCGCGGCGTTGCCGGTTCGGCGGCGCCGGCGTCGCTGGGTCTCGCCTTCGTGCCGGACCGTTGAAAACGCAAACAGCGCGCGGGACGGCGGCGCGTCTTTGCGGCATGATGGGCCGTCGCAGTGGGAGAGCAAGCCATGAGGAAATTGTTGTTTGCCGCCGCGGCCCTGCTGGCGCTGGCTGCGCCGGCGGTGGCCGAGGACAAGCTCAAGGTCGGATTCATCTATGTCGGCCCGATCGGCGATTTTGGCTGGAGCTACCAGCACGATCAGGGCCGTCTGGCCATGGTCAAGGCGCTCGGCGACAAGGTCGAGACGACCTATTTGGAGAAGGTTCCCGAAGGGCCTGATGCCGAGCGCGCAATCGAGCAACTGGCGCGCTCCGGGCAAAAGCTGATCTTCACTACCTCGTTCGGGTTCATGGACGCGACCGTGAAGGTGGCGAAGAAGTATCCCAATCTCATGTTCGAGCACGCCACCGGATACAAGCGTGAGAAAAACCTCGCGACCTACTCTGGCCGGTTCTATGAGGGCCGCTACATCCAGGGCGTGATCGCGGCCAAGATGTCGAAGTCGGGCGTGATGGGCTACATCGGCTCGGTGCCGATCCCGGAAGTGATCTCCGGCATCAACGCCACGATGATCGGCGCGCAGACCGTCAATCCCAACATCAAGGTCAAGATCATCTGGGTCGGCGAGTGGTTCAACCCGGGTAAGGAAGCTGACGCCGCGAAGGCCCTGATCGACCAGGGCGCAGACGTGATCATGCAGCACACCGACAGCGCGGCTGCCGTTGAGACGGCGGCCAAGCGCGGCATCCCTGCCTTTGGGCAGGACTTCGACATGATCAAGTTCGGCCCCAAGACCCAACTCACCGCCATCATCGACAATTGGGGACCTTACTACACCGAGCGCGCGAAACTGGCGCTCGACGGCAAGTGGACCTCGACCGATACGTGGGGCGGCCTTGGCTCCAAGATGGTGGTCATGGCGCCCTATACCAACATGCCTGATGACGTGAAGAAGCTTGCCGAAGACACCGAAGCTCAGATCGCCAGCGGCAAGCTGCACCCGTTCAAATGTCCGGTGGTGGCGCAGGACGGGTCCACCGTCGAGTGCAAGGGCGGCACGCACCTCGACGACGGCCAGATCCTCGGCATGAACTATTATGTGAAGGGCGTGGACGACAAAGTTCCGGGGAAGTAGCCCGGATTATGCTTCGGGGCGGGCAATTTTGCCCGCCTTACGCTCCGGCGTTTACCCAAAACCGCTAAAAATCGAGCGGGTTTAGCCATAAATTCATCATCGTTTGACAGTTTGAAGGAGTATCAGGCGAACGGGGACATGGGGCGCCGATGGGGTTGGGATCAAGCGGTAAGATCATTCGTATTGGTGCGTGCACGGTCGTGATCGCGGCCGGGACCGCGGCGTGTCTGGCCATGGGCCGGCACGCCGGTGAAATGTTGCACGCAAAGCTCTCGCATTCGGAGCAGGCAGATCCTCAGGAACTTGCCTCGCGTTATCCGGACACCAGCGAGCAGGCCACGGCTGCACAGCCATCGGCACTCGCGAATGCGCTCATACGCAGCAAGGATCAGGAGCGGATGGCACTTGCTGTCTCCAATCCGTCGCAACCGGTTGGAGAATCAAAGCCGAGCCAGGTCGTGGCCGCGGCTGAGGGCGTACCACCGCCCGCGGAACCCGCGCGCGACCCGGCCGCGACGGCGCCTGCGGTGATGGCTGCCGCAACGCCGGAACCGGCGGCCAAACCGGTTGTGGTCGCAACGGCTGAACCGCCCGTGAAACCCGTGGCCGCCGTCCATCGTCGGCCCAACGCGGTTCTCGATGACGGACAAATCGCCAGCATCAAGCGGCGCCTCCACCTGTCGCCGTATCAGGAGCGTATGTGGCCGGCCGTCGAGTCGGAGCTGCGTAAGCTCGCGGTGGCAGCACCCACCCATCAGCAGCAGGCCAAGCGTGGCACCAAGGAGCCGCCAAAGCTTGAGCTGAGCAGTGCCGACGTGGCGCGGCTCAAGTCGGCAGCCCTGCCGCTCATCATGAGCTTCAACGACGAACAGAGGGGTGAGTTGCGCAACATGGCGCATGTCACCGGCCTGGACAGATACGCTCCGTAAGCCGTCATCTCGACCCAAAAACCTATCAATTCGTCATGGCCGGGCTTTGTCCCGGCCATCTCGTTTAGGAAGGTACTGCTGTGGGTTTGAGTCGAATTGACCGAGAATTGGAATAGTGCCACCGTAACGGCCGAAACACCAAAAACCGTTTGTCGGAAGTGGGAGGAATCGCAATGCGTCTTCGGCTTTTGGCCGCGATGACGGCTGTGTTGTTGATGCCTGCGGGCGCAGCTACAGCTCAGCAACCTATCATCATCAAATTCAGTCACGTGGTGTCACCCGACGCGCCCAAGGGCAAAGCGGCGGTCAAGTTCAAGGAACTGGCCGAGTCCTACACCAACGGCAAAGTGAAGGTCGAGGTCTATCCGAACTCCTCGCTCTACAAGGACAAGGAAGAGCTGGAGGCGCTACAGCTTGGCTCGGTGCAGATGCTCGCGCCGTCAATCTCCAAGTTCGGTCCGCTCGGGGTCAAGGAATACGACGTCTTCGACCTGCCGTTCCTGATGAGCGATGACGCGCGGGCGCGGCAGATGTATGCGAGCCCAATGATGGCCGAGCTCAACAAGAAGCTCGAGGCCAAGGGCGTCATGCCGTTCGCCTACTGGGACAACGGCGCGCATGTCTATACATGCAACAAGCCGCTGATCATGCCCGACGACTTCAGGGGCCTGAAAATGCGCATCCAGGGCTCCAAGGTGCTTGATGCGGCGATCCGCCAGCTCGGAGCGCTGCCGCAGATCATGGCGTTCTCCGAGCTCTATCAGGCGCTGCAGACCGGCGTGGTCGACGGCGAGGACAATGTGCCCTCGAACATCCTCACCCAAAAATTCTACGAGGTGCAGAAGTATATGACCGTCTCCTACCACGGACGGCTGACCTACTCGCTGATCGTCAACAAGAAGTTCTGGGATGGACTGCCCGAGGATGTGCGCACGCCGCTCTCGCGCGCCGTCCAGGAATCGACCGACTTCTTCAACGAAACCGCCGCCAAGGACAACGTCGACGCGCTCGAGAAGATCAAAACATCGGGCAAGCTTGAGGTCCACTATCTTACCGACGCGGAACGCAAGGCCTGGATCGCGAAATTGATGCCGGTCCATACCGAGATGCAGAGTCGGTTCGGCAAGGACTTCATCGACAAGATCTACAAGGCCTCCGGATTTACGCCGCCGCAGAGCTGAACGATCGATTCCGCGCCGTGCTCGACCGCGTCCTCGACCGGCTCGAAGAGTGGTTGATTGCCACATTGATCGCGGCCGCGACCGCCGTCACCTTCGTGGCAGTCGTACACCGCTACGGGTCGAGCAACGCGGTGGTGTTGAGCACGTGGGCCAAGGCACATGGCCTCGTGTGGCTCAGCGTGGCGGCAGACTGGGTCTATGTCGAGCTCGCCGGCATCAATCTCTCCTGGGCTCAGGAACTTGCCACCTACATGTTTATCTGGATGGCAAAGTTCGGTGCCGCGCTGGGGGTGCGTACCGGCATTCACGTCGGCGTCGATGTGCTGGTCGACAGCCTGGAGCCGGCAGCGCGCAAGCCGGTCGTCATCTTTGCCTTGCTGTGCGGGGCATTGTTCACCGGCGTGATCGGCACGCTTGGCGCGATCTATGTCTATGAGTTGGATCCCGATCAGGTCTCGCAGGAACTCGAATGGCCGAGCTGGATGATCTACCTCTGTATTCCGCTCGGCTCCTACCTGATGTGTTTCCGCTTCCTGCAGGTTGCCTGGCGCTTCCGGCGCACCGGTTATCTTCCGCATGAGGGGCACGCGCGCGGCATCGAATATGAGGGCGAGCCTGAGCTGCCCGCTCCAGAGCCAGCCCGATGAGCAGTGTCGCGAGCCGAACGGCGCGGCCGCAACCGGGCATGCTCATCGCCATGCTGATGATCGCGCTGCCAGTCGTGCTTGCGTTGATCTGCCTCGCGGCGCGGCTCGACATCATCACACTGTCGCAATCGGTGCGGGCCGCGCTTCTGTTCGCACTGCTGCTCGCCCTGATGGCGACCGGCATGCCGATCTCGATCGCGCTCGGCCTGTCCGTTTTGACCTATTTATTCATCCTGAGCAGCGTCGATCCGAAGATGGTCGGTCTCAAGCTGTTCACCAGCCTCGATCGCTTCGAGATCATGGCGATCCCGTTCTTCATCCTGGCGGGAAATTTCTTGACCTCGGGCGGGGTCGCGCGGCGGATGATTGCGTTTGCAACCTCGCTGATCGGCCACTGGTATGGCGGTCTCGGTCTGGCCGGCGTGGTTGCGTGCGCGCTGTTCGCGGCGATCTCCGGCTCATCTGTGGCGACCGTGGTCGGCATCGGCTCGATCATCCTTCCGGCTATCGTCGAGCAGGGCTATCCGCAGCGCTTTGGCGCGGGCGTGATCGCGACCTCCGGAGCGCTCGGCATCCTGTTTCCACCGTCTATCAATCTCGTGATTTTTGCGGTGGCGACCAGCGGAATGCAACCACGCGGACCGACCGGGCAGATCGTGGACTCGGCGTCGGTCGGCCAACTCTTCATCGCCGGGCTGGTGCCCGGGCTGATGCTGGCGACCTTGCTTGGGCTCACGACTTGGTATCGGGCCTGGCGCAACGATTATCCGCGCATGCCGCGGGCGAGCTGGGGCGAGTGCTTCCGCGCCTTCCGCCAAAGCTTCTGGGGCCTGTTCCTGATCGTAATGGTGCTGGGCGGGATCTACGCCGGACTGTTCACGCCGACGGAAGCGGCCGCGATGGCGGCGGTCTACGCGTTCATTATCGCGGTCTTCGTCTACAAGGAGCTCAAGCTCACCGAGGTGCCGCGCGTGCTGCTGCGGGCGGCCTCGATGAGCGCCATGATTCTCTACATCGTCACCAACGCGGCGGTGTTCTCGTGGCTCCTCACCTCCGAGCAGATCCCGCAGTCCATGGCGGAATGGATGACCGCACAAGGGTTCGGCATCACTGCGTTCCTGCTGGTCATCAACATCGTGCTGCTGGCGGCAGGCAATTTCATGGATCCATCGGCGATCACACTGATCATGGCGCCGATCCTGTTTCCCATGGCGGCGGCGCTCGGCGTGCACCCGGTGCACCTCGGGATCCTGATGGCGGTCAACATGGAGGTCGGCCTGTGCCATCCGCCGGTCGGCCTGAACCTCTATGTGGCGGCCGGCATCACCAAGATGGGCATCGGCGAGCTCACGATCGCGGTGTTGCCCTGGCTTGCGACCATGCTGGTGTTCCTGGTGATGGTGACCTACATCCCGGAGATCTCGCTCTGGCTGCCGCGCCTGCTCGGCATGCTGGGATAAGTGCGGCAAAACTCTGACTCAGGATCACCCTTGCGGATCTTGTCCACGGACGAGACCACGATTGCCTTGACCGGCAGCGGCTTGCGCGCGCCGGTCACGATCGCGGCCGACCGCTATGGGTTGAATCACATCCTCGCCGAGAATGAGGAGGACCTGTTCTTCGCCCAGGGCTTCAACGCTGCGCGCGAGAGGTTGTGGCAAATCGATCTATGGCGGCGGCGTGGCCTCGGTCTGCTGGCAGAAGTCTTGGGGCCGGGCTTTGCGGCGCAAGATCGCGCGTGCCGGATCTTTTTGTACGCCGGCGACATGCAGCGCGAGTGGGCGAGCTATCCGGCCGGGACCAAGGAGATTTGCGAGCACTTCTGCCGAGGCATCAACGCTTTTGTCGAGCTCATACGCCGGGGCCAAGCGCCCTTGCCTGAGGAATTCGTGGCGCTCGACTTCGCGCCGAGCCTGTGGCGAGCCGAGGACATCGTCCGGATCAGGACCAACACCATCACGGCGAACGCGGTCTCCGAGCTCAAGCGCACGGCGCTGTTGCAGCAGGATCATCAACCGGTTGATCGGCTGCGCGCGGTGCTACGTCCATTCCGTCCCCAGCTTCGCGTTGAAGTGATGATTGACCAGCCCGAGGAGTTGATTGCACTCCTGGAGCTTGCAACGGCGCCAGTCCTGATCACCCGGGAACGCCTGCAGGCTGGTTTGGCGGACGTCGAGAAGTGGTCAGACCCGCAGGCGCTTGCATCGGCCGATGGCGGTGTCGCGAGCGTTCGTGCGATCGAAGGGTCGAACAATTGGGCGATCGCCGGGGCGCGCACCGCAACCGGCGCGCCCATTCTGGCGAGCGACCCGCATCGGACTTTGCAGAACCCATCGCTCCGCTACGTCGTCCACCTGCATTGTCCTTCGTTCTCCGTCATCGGTGCGGGTGAGCCGGCGCTCCCGGGCATATGCATCGGTCATAACGGGTCGGTCGGATTCGGCCTGACAATCTTCCCGGCGGATCAGGAGGACGTGTTCGTATTCGACCTGTCGGCACAGCAAGCCGAGGACAAACTCGTCACTGAGCAAGTCGTTATTCCGATGCGTGGCGCTCCGCCCATCGAGATCGAGTTGGCTCGGTTCGCCGATTGTCCGGTGCTGCGGCTCGATCGGCGCACGGGCTACGGCATTGCGCTGCGCACCGTCTGGTCTGAACCGGGCGCATCGCCCTATCTCGCTTCGCTTGCGCTGCTGCGCGTGAAGTCCGTGCGCGCGTTCAGGCCGCATCTGGCGTGCTGGCGGCTCCCGGCGGTCAACTTCGTTGCCGCCGATCGAGATGGATCGATCGGCTGGTTCGTCGCGGGTGCGATCCCCAAGCGAGCAGGCGGGTTTGGTTTGCTTCCGCGCAAGCTCGATGAAGACCCTTGGGTCGGGTTCGTGGATAACGAGGATCTGCCTACATCCATCGATCCAGCGGTTGGCTACGTCATGTCGGCGAACGAGTACAATCTGCCGGCCTCGTGGGACAGCAGCGCGCAGCCGCTGGCGTTCGAATGGTACGACGGATTTCGCGCGCGGCGGATTCACGAGGTCCTGCGGGAGCAACGCGCGGCAGGCCTTGCCGATAGCGAAGACTTGCAGGACGACGTTCTATCGGTTGCGGCCCGCGATCTGCTGCAGATCGTTTTGGCGACGGCCAGCACAGAGTTTCTCCACGCGCAGCCGGAAGGTCTGAGCGTGTTTCTTCGCTGGGACGCCCGGATCGACAACGAAACCCCGCAGGCCGCGTTCTATTCGCATTGGGTGCGCTCCTATCTGAAGCCCGCGATCCTGACGAAGCGAGACGCGTCGGCCGCATCCCATTGGGCCGCAGATATTTCGCTTGAGGCGCTGATAGACGAACTGAAAACTCTGGACATCGCGCAACGGCGCGAATTGCTGCAAGGCTCGTTAGGCGCCGCCGCCGGTTCGTTCAATTGGACGTCGTTCTCGCCACGCCAAGCGGTGTTCCGCCATGCCATTGCGGATGGCGTCGTGAACGGAACGTCGTTTTCGCCTCCGGCTGTTGTCTGGCCTGGCGACGAAACAACGGTGCATTACGGAAGGTCTGGCACAAATCCCTATCAGATCGAATTGGGCGCGTCGTTCAGGATGGTTCTCGATTTCGCCGACTGGGATAATTCACGGTGGAGCAACATTCCCGATCAGAGCAAACCTGAGCCCGGCAGATCCACCGCTCCGCTCCTGTACTCGCTGGATCGGATTGCCAAAGAGGCCGTTGCCACTACTCTGTTGACGCCAGACAACGCCGTCCGGCGGGACTGAAGATAGGCCCAAATGACCGTGATCTACAGAGGGATGGATCGCGCCGCGCTCGACGCGGCCTATGACAATACGGGTGCAGTCGCCGACAGCCAGGCCTATCGGGCGCGCTGGTGGGAGTTGAGTGCCGCGATCCGCGCTGAGCCGGCTTCTCGGCTCGATCTGCGCTATGGGCCGCGGCCGCGCGCGACGCTCGATTATTTCCCGGGTGGGGCCAGCCGCGCGCCACTGTTTGTGTTCATCCACGGCGGCTACTGGCAGCGCAACGAGAAGGAACGGTTCAGCTTTATCGCTCCCGGGCCGCGCTCACTTGGTATGAACGTTGCGCTCCCCGGATACACGCTGGCTCCGGAAGCAAGCTTGACCGATATCGTTACCGAGATGCGCAGCGCGCTGAACTTTCTTCTCGATCGTGCCAGTGAACTCGATTTTGATGCCAACAACATCTACGTCGGCGGTTGGTCCGCAGGTGGGCATCTCACGGCTTTGGTCGCCGATCATCCGGCTGTGCGCGGTGCGATCCCGATCAGCGGCATTTTTGATCTTGAGCCGATCGCGCTCGGCATCCTCAACGAGAAGCTTCAGCTGACTGCCGGTGAAATAGAAAGCTTGAGCCCGATCAGGAACCTCCCGGACTATTCGGCGCCAATCAGGCTGTTCGTTGGCGCTGACGAGTTACCGGAGCTCAGACGTCAGTCGGGGGACTATACCAAGGCGGCATATGAGCGAGGTTTACCAGTCACGTTGACGACGTTGCCGGGCCATCACCACTTTTCAATCCTGGATGAACTCACGCGTCCCGATGGGGCATTGACGGGCGCACTCGCGCATCTCGTCAAGGCGCCCAGGTAAAGAGAGGCGTATTCCGCCGCGCCGGCTAAACCTCCAACCGATAAACGTGCGCGGCATTGCCGCGGAACAACGCGTCGCGTTGCTCCGCGCTCATCTTGAACTTGAACGCGTAGTTTGGGTCGTCGTAGTCCCAATGCGGATAGTCGGTTGAGAACAACAGACGGTCCCAGCCGATCCAGTCGATTGTTTCCTTGAGGTGATCCGGGTCTGCCGGCTCCTCGATCGGCTGCGTCGTGTACCAGATGTTCTGCCGGATGTATTCCGACGGCCGGCGCGTGAGGTGCGGGACCTCGTCGCGCATGCGTTCCCACAGGCGATCAAGCCGCCAGCACAGCGGCGGCACCCAGACGAATCCGGCCTCCACCAGCACGACCCGCAGCCGTGGGAAGCGCTCGAACACGCCTTCCATGACAAGGCTCGTCACCACCGCTTCGATGGCGGGTGAGTTGGCGTAATGGTGTTCGTAGTAGAACGACGGCCAGCCGCCGGCCGTGATCGCCTGGCCGGAGTAACCGCCGATATGCATGCCGATCGCGATGTCAGCCGCTTGCGCGGCAGCGAATATCGGCCAGTAGCGGCGATGGCCGAGCGGCTCTGATGCGAACGAGGCGGTGGTGATCTGCACGAAGTGCGGATTGCTCGCGCGCCGCTCGATCTCGGCGGCGGCGGCCTCGGGAAAATCCTGCGGGATGTAGATCGACGCTTTCAGCCGCGGCTCGGGTTCGGCCCAGGCCTGTAGCTGCCAGTCGTTGATCGCGCCGCAGAGCGCCGCGCCGAAATCGAGGTTGCGCTGGTCGTAACCGCCGATGCGCAGCGGATGAAGGATGCCGTGAATGATATTGTTGGCGTCGAGGTGCTGCTCGCGCATGAACGCGAGATCGGACGCAGGCGGGCCGCCGCCCGGAGGCCATGCGTCGCGACGCGCCGTATCGGGCTGCATGCGCGGATAGGGCAGGTAGGTCGACAATGGCTGGCGCACCAGGCTGCCGTAGGTGTCGTAGTGCTTCCACCAGCGCTCAGACAGGAACGGCTTGAGGTCGGCCTTCGATTTGAGCGAGGGATGGATGTCGCAATCGATGATGCCGGCCTTTGCGGTGGAACGTGCTTCGGCGACATCAGCGGCTCGGGTGTGGACGTTCATCACACCATCTCCTCTTGCTTGCGGCGTGCCGGCTCATTCAGGCGCGCGTAGGTCGCCAGCGGATTGTCGATCATGACTTTTTGTTTCAGGCGCTCAGGAAATCCGTCCGGAAATGGGTTTGTTCCGTCGAACTGCCAGTGCGGGTAGTCGGTCGAGAACAGGATCAGATCATCGCAACCGATCTGGTTGATGACCTGCTCCATCTGTTTGGCGTCGGGCGGCGCGTCGGCCGGCTGCAGCGTGAAGCGTACGTGCCGCCGAATGATCTCCGACGGCGCCTCTTTCACCCAGGGCACTTCGCGCCGCACGCCGCGCCAGATCTTGTCGATACGCCAGCAATAGCCCGGAAGCCAGGTGAAGCCCGCCTCAATCAGCACGACCTTGAGGTCGGGAAACTTCTGAAACACGCCTTCCGTGATCAGGCTCAGCAGTTCCTGTTTGAAGGCTGGCGCATTGGAGGCATATTCCTCGATGTAATAGGACGGCCAGCCGGCATTGGATGGCGCAAACCGATAGCTCGATCCGGCGTGAAAGCCGACCGGAAGCCCGAAGCGCTGTGCCGCTTCGTAGATCGGCCAGAAGTAGCGGCGCCCGGCCGGCATTTCGGTGTTGGCCAGCATCAGCACCTGCACGAAGCGGGGATCGGCGGCACAGCGGGCAATCTCATCGGCGGCTTGTTGCGGGCTCTGGGTCGGCACCATGATGGAAGCGCGCAGTCGCGGCTCGCGATCGAGCCATTCCTTCGCGACCCAGTCGTTGACCGCGCGGCAGAGCACGGCCGCCATGTCTTCGTTGAACATCACCTGCGCGGCATGGACCACGTTGCAGATGGCATAACGTGTGCCGAATGCATCGAGCGCTTGTGCCTTGAGCTGCTCCAGGTCGCTTCCCGGCAAGCCGGATTTGGGGCGGTAGTCCGCCCGCACATTGAGCGGTGCGTTGGGCGGAAAGCTCGTCATGTGCAGCGTGAGGCGCTCGGTTCCGCGGGTGATCAGGTGCTCGCGCCAGTACTCGTCCATGTACGGCAGCAACGCCCGCATGTCCGGAACCGCCGGATGGATGTCGCAGTCAATGGCGCCCTGGAGCTGCATTGGGTCTTGTTTCCTCAACGCGATTTTATCCCGACGCGTGGCGCGAACATCGACACATTATACCTTGGAGGTTGTCCGGCAAAGCGCGCGGCTGCATCCGTGTCATGCGGATCGCGCCCGCGTCTTGCCGATAACAAAAATCGGCTAAGATGCCTGCCACGACGACTGACAAATGTCGCTGGAGGGAGGGAGGAACACATGCGAGTTGTTTCTGTTTGGCGCGCCGCATTGCGCGCGTGCGCTGTCGTACTGGCGTTTTCGGCGATGCTGCCGTTAGCGCGGGCCGCTGATCCGATCAAGTTCGGTTTCAGCATGGCGCTGACCGGGTCGGTCGCACCCAACGGCAAGATGCTGTTGCAGGCTCTGGAAATCTGGCGTGACGACATCAATGCCAAGGGCGGCCTGCTGGGCCGCCCGGTGGAGCTTGTCTACTACGACGATCAGAGCAACCCATCGAACGTGCCGGGGATCTACACCAAGCTCCTGACCGTCGACAACGTCGATCTCGTGCTGGGGCCTTACGCGACCAACATGATTGCCGCGGCCATGCCGGTGCTGATGAGCAACAACAAGCTCACGATCGGCATGCTTGGAGTCAATATCAACCGGCAGTTCGACTATCCGCGCTACTTCTCGATGATTACTGGCGGCAACGAAGGCACGCTCGCGTTCTCGCGCGGTTGGTTCGAGCTGGCGGCGGCGCAGAACCCCAAGCCGAAAACCGTTGCCATCGTCGCCGCCGACGCGGAGTTTGGCCGTACCACCTGTGACGGCACGCGCGACAATGCCAAGGCCGGCGGCTTTCAGATCGTCTACGACAAAAGCTATCCGCCGAGCACGACCGACTATGCACCCATCCTGCGCGCGGTCCAGGCCACCAATCCCGATCTGATCTATGTGTGCGCCTATCCGCCCGATACGGTCGGCTTTGTGCGCGCTGCCAATGAGATCGATCTCAAAGCGAAGATGTTCGGCGGCGCCATGGTCGGCTTGTTTGCAACGCCGATCAAAATGCAGCTTGGGCCGCTGCTGAACGGAATCGTCTTCATGGAGAGCTTCGCTCCGCCGCCGACAATCAACTTCCCGGGCTTGAGCGAGCTGCTTGCGAAGTATCAGGCCAAGGCCCCTGAGTTGAAGATCGATCCGCTCGGCTACGAATACGTTCCGTTCGGTTACGCCGTGGGTCAGGTGCTGGCGCAAGCGATCGAAGCAACCAAGAGCCTCGATGATGGCAAGCTCGCCGAGTACATGCACGCCAATTTGTTTCCGACCGTGGCGGGTGAAATCCGCTTCGGCAAAGATGGTGAATGGGTCAAATCGCGTCAGTTCTTCAGCCAATTCCAACGCGTCAGTGGCAATGATATCGATCAGTTCCGCACCACCGAGAAACAAGTGATTCTGTGGCCGCCCGAGTACAAGACGGGCACCATGATCTATCCGTACGACAAGTCGAAGAGCCAGTAAGGAGACGGCCAATCACTCGGGCCGCGGCCGCGGCACGAATTGAGCGATCGTGCCGACGGCCGTGCTGCTCGGCGCCGAGCCATGGGTCAGGTGCCGGAAGCTGTCGATCTCCGAGGGTCGGCCAAGGAAATAACCTTGCGCCTCATCGCACAGCTCGCGTTGCAGGAACACAAGCTCCGCATGGGTTTCAACACCTTCGGCCAACACCGGGAGACGTAGTCCACGTCCCAGGCCCAATACGGCGCGCACGATGGTCGCAGCCTGATCATTCGCGTTGACGGACCTGATGAAGGACGCGTCGATCTTGATCTTGTCGAATGGGAACGCCATCAGGTTGGAAAGTGACGAATAACCGGTGCCAAAGTCATCCATCGCAATCCGGACGCCGAGCGCTTTGACCAGCCGAAGCGTCGATAACGCTCGTGCCAGGTCGCGAATGAGTGTTGATTCCGTGATTTCCAGCTCGAGGTTCTGCGGTGGGAGCTTGGTTTCGAACAGAATATTGTGCAGCATGGTCGCGAAAAGCTCGGAATGAATCTGGCGCGCGGACACGTTCACCGCGACCGTCAGCGGCTGTTTCCAGGTTGCAGCCTCGCGACAGGCGGAGCGCAGCACCCATTCGCCCACCTGGAAGATAAGGCCAGTCTCTTCCGCCATGGGGATGAAATCGTTCGGCAGAATCTCGCCGCGCACCGGGTGATGCCACCGCAACAGCGCCTCGAAGCCGACCACATTTCCGGTGCGGATATCTTTTTGTGGCTGATAGACGAGGCTCAGTTCGCCCTGCGGGATGGCGCGGCGCAAGTCTTGCTCGAGCAGCCGGCGGTCGCGCACGGCTGCACTAGGCTGCCATGCCGGTGTAGTGCATGGCGGCGATACCAGCGCAGACGATGGCACCGCCCAACCACGCGCTGGCCCGCACGTCGGGCGCCATGGCGACTGCGAAACCGATTGCGGTCAGCACAATTGCGGCGATGAGGGATAGAATTGTCAGGGAGATGTTATAAGCATTCGGGATGCCCGGTTCGAACGCCAGCATGGCGATAAAATGTGTCGCCCAGATTCCAAATCCGGTCGCGGTTGCCGACACGATGAGCCAGGTCAGGCGAGCGCGACCGCCGCATCGCCGGACGTGATGCAGCAGGCTGATCGCCGTGAATGAGCTGAGCGCACAAATGGCCACAGCCAACGCGAGAAGCCCAGGGTCGTGCTCGTGGGCAATGCAATTCCATACCGTCAGCATGAAAAACCTCGCCGCCTGCCAACTGAAACAGGAACTGTTCCGCCTGTCTGCCCCGCTTCGGGTTTGAGTTCCGTGTTGAAATTCACAGCCTAAAACAATACCAGTCCGATTTTGGCTCCCCAACAACAACCAGCGGCACGAATGCCGGCGCGGTTAATTTGGAGGTGGCGATGCAGCTTGACACCCAGGGTGCTGCCGCCACAATCGAATACAACGAGTTGAGTTGACGTGGGGGGAAAATGCCGCCGCATCGTAAACCGCCGTTTCGAGCAGATCATGTTGGCAGCTTGTTGCGCCCCAAATTGCTGCTCGGCGCGCGCGAGCAGCGCGCCCGCAACGAGATTTCGGCAGCGGAGCTGAAGCAACGCGAAGACGACGCGATCCGCGAAGCCGTCAAGATGCAGAAGGAGGTGGGGCTCCGGGTTGCAACCGACGGCGAGTTCCGGCGCGCCATGTGGCACACGGATTTTCTCTCGCGTTTCATCAACGTCGATGTCGTGCCTGGCAAAATTAAAGCCCGGTTCCAATCGTTCGATGGCGAAACCGAGTTGGAACCGCCAGGCACGGTCGTCACCGGCAAACTGGGTTGGCCGCCGGGCGGTATCTTCGTCGAAGATTTCAAATTTCTTGCATCCATCGTGGCTGACGGCATCACGCCGAAGATCACGATCCCGTCGCCCAGCACCATGCATTTTCGCGGCGGCCGAGCCGCGATCGACAGCAACGCTTATCCTGATATGGGCGCGTTCTACGCGGAGTTGGCACGCGTTTATGCGCAAGAGGTGCGCGCGTTCGCAGATGCGGGCTGCCGCTATCTACAAATAGACGAAGTCAACTTCGCGTTTCTGTGCGACCCGAAGCTGCGCGAGGAGGTGCGAACGACGATCGGCGAGGATCCCGACCGCCTCCCGCATACCTATGCGGAGCTGATCAATGCTGCGGTTGCAACGCGCCCCGCGGACATGGTGGTATGCCTGCATCTCTGCCGCGGCAACGCGATGAGCAGCTGGCTCGCACAAGGCGGCTATGATCCGGTGGCCGAGGTCCTGTTCAACGAGGTCGCCGTGGACGGCTATTTTCTGGAATACGATACGGCGCGTGCGGGCTCGTTCGAGCCGCTTCGGTTCGTGCCCAAGGGTAAAACCATCGTGCTCGGCCTGATCACGACCAAGCAAGGCACGATGGAGAACAAAGACGATCTCAAGCGTCGCATTGATGAGGCGTCGCGCTATTGCCCGCTCGAGCAACTGGCGCTGAGCCCGCAATGCGGGTTCGCGAGCGGCGCGCTCGGCAACAAGATCTCGCTTGCCGATGAAGTGCGCAAGTTGCGCTTGGTTGTCGAGACGGCGCGCGAGGTTTGGGGCGCGTGAGGTGCACAAATGTTCGCTCTGGAGAGGAACTCAGGTTGTTCACCGGACTTAGACGCTGGAACTATTGCAATCGCGTGCAATTCTAACCTAGGGGTTTGTCGGTCGCCGGACTGACGAGAATCGGATAACGCGTGTTGCGATTCTGGGTACCGATCTCCTTGGTGGCCGCGGTCGGAATCATTGTATCGACCGCTGTCGGCATTCGTTTTTATCATCAGGAAATCGCCAACGAGCGAAACCTGCTCGACCGCAGTGTCGACGCACATGCGGGCCTTATCCAAGAAAGACTGGACGAACGCGAAGTCCTGGCGCGCATGGCCGCTGCGATGTTCACGGCGCCCAACGTCATCGAGCGCGATCCGCTCGCCGCACTGCGCGCGCCGTTCCGCTCGCTCAAGGCCGATCTGGTGGCGGTGGGTTGGATCCCCCGCGTCGAGCCCGCGCAGGTAGAGGACGCGTTGCAGGCGCTCGCCGCCAATGGCATGACGCCACCGCGCCTGCTCGGGCCGGACGACAAGGCGCTTGATCCGCATGCGCTCAGCCGCCCGATGTATCCGGTCATCGACGTGGAGCCGCGCACGCCGGATAACCTGCGCATTCTTGGCATCGATGTCGCCGCCGATCCGCAATCCAAGGCGGCAATCGATTTTGCCTCAGACACTGGCAATCCGTTTGCGACTGATCCGCGTCCACTGCGCCAAGCCCCGAGCCACCTCGGCGTGGTTCTATTCGCGCCGGTGTTCCGGGCGGGCGATCAGGGGCCGCCGGCGGGCTTCGTGAGCTTCGCCTATCAGCTCAATCAGCTCTTGACCCAGGTCGGCGAAGACTACCCGTTCATCATCAGCTTTGCCGATCCGCAGAAGCCCGAGGGCCGGCCTATGTTCAGCTTGGCACCGGACGGCATGCTGGTCAGGAATGCCGCCCGTGACCCGGCCCGCGATCCTGATGTGCGCGTGCGCAAGCTTCACTTCGGGACGCGGCAATGGACCGTCTACTATGAGGCCACACAGGAGCCGGGTTATCGTGCGCTCCTGCTCGGCGTCAATGCGGCGGCGATCGGTCTTGCCCTCACCAGCATTATTGTCGGACTGTTTGGTTACGTGGTGCACAACAACCTGCGGCTCACGAACGAAGTGCAATCGCGCATTGCGGTCGAGCAACGCCTCGGCTCGGTGATCCGGGAGCTCAACCATCGCGTCAAGAACATGTTGGCGGTCATCCAATCGATCGTGGTGCGCAGTCTGCGCTCGGGCACGATCGTCGATGAAGCGCGCGAGCTTGTCGCCGGTCGCTTGCATGCCATGTCGCACGCGGTGTCGCTGCTGACCGAGACCGAGTGGCAAGGCATCAGCTTGCGCGACCTGTTCTCATCCCAGGTCTTGCCGGTGACCTCGCGTATCGCGGTCGAAGGGCCCGACGTTGTGATTGGAGCGCGTGCCGCGCAGGCACTGGCGTTGTTGCTGTACGAGCTTGCGGCCAACGCCACCAAATATGGCGCGCTGTCGACGCCGATGGGTGGCGTGACGGTTCGATGGTCGGTTGATGGGGGAGGCAAGGAGGCACGGTTCCATTTCCGCTGGGAGGAGACCGGAGGTGCGCCGCCCGCCGACCCGCAATATTCCGGCTTCGGCCACATCGTGCTCGATCGCGTCGCCCCTGATGCCATTCGCGGCGTCGCCAAGCGGTTCTATGGTGCCAACGGATTCGTGTATGAACTCGAGGCGCCGCTCTGGGGGCTGGGCGACAAGGGCCGGGAAGATTGAGCAGTTAATCTGAATCCCCGGCGCAGCGCAGCGCGAAGCGGTGCGCTGCAGACCCGGGATCGTCAGGAGTATCGGTGCTTTTTGGCGGTCCCGGCTCAGCGGAGCACCGCTTCGCAAGGGCTACGCGCTGCACCGCAGCCGGGACACATTCTCAACGCCCGCTGCCGGCAACGACGGCGCGGCTCGCCTGATCGGGGCCGAAGTCGTCGATCCCGTCGATCGAGAGCAACTCGGCGAGTTTGACGCGTGCCCGATTGACGCGGCTCTTCACCGTGCCGACCGCGCAGCCACAGATTTCCGCGGTCTCCTCGTAGGAGAAGCCCGACGCGCCGACCAGGATCAGCGCTTCGCGCTGGTCTGCCGGCAGCTTCGCCAGCGCCTGCTGGAATTCCTCGAACTCGATCCGGCTGTTCTGTTCCGGGTGCGTCTTCAAGGTCTCGGCGAAACGTCCGTCGTTGTCCTCGACCTCGCGACGGCGCTTGCGATACTCGGACCGAAAGAGATTGCGCAGAATGGTGAACAGCCAAGCCGGCAGGTTGGTCCCAGGCTCAAAGGAATCGATATTCGCGAGCGCGCGCAGCAACGTCTCCTGCACCAAGTCATCGGCACGATCGACGTTGCCGGACAAAGAGATCGCAAAGGCGCGCAGGCTCGGCAACGTGGCGAGAATCCCGTCGCGCACGGAGCGTTCGCTGTCCTTGCTGGCTCGGCTGTTGGCCATTCAGCGCTCTTCCTCGGCTTGGGGCGCTTGGTCTTTGTCCTCGACCTGCTCGTCCAGCTTCTTCAGCAATTCGCTAAAGCGATCCGGGATGCCTTGGGCGACCACATCGTTGTACATCGCCCGCAACTGCTGCCCGATACGGTCCTGAATTTGGCGATTGAGCGCAGCATGCTTTGGGGTGGCGTCGTACAGCTGCATTTTTGATCCGGATTTGGCCGACTTGCGCTCGTTCATGTCCACACCCCCCTGCTGCCCCGCTCTCGACTTCGTGATGCACGGTGACACCCGCTGACGCGAAGGTCGAAAACCAAGCGGCAGTAGCATCTCTTATGATCTGGTGCCGATTTTCAATTTGGCGCTCCTGAACGCGTTGCAGGAAGGTGTGTGCAAGGGCGTCAAACCAATTGGGCACTCGCGGACGGCTCGGCCGTGTGTTTCCGCTCAGTCCACAACCCTTTCCGCCCCAAAGAGTTCCCTGGCTGGAACCGAACTTATCGTTTGGCGTTAGAGGTGATACCTGATCGGTAGAGGGGGATTATCCCGTGTCGAGAGCGGAAACGGTTGCTAAATACCTCCCATTCCTCCGGCGCTATGCGCGTGCCCTGACGGGCACCCAGGCGTCCGGTGATGCCTACGTGGCCGCAACGCTCGAGGCCCTTGTCGAGGATGGATCAGTCCTGGAAGCTCGCAACCCGCGCGTTGCCTTGTTCAAGCTGTTCACCAAAATCTGGAAATCCGTCACCATCAACGCGTCGGCGGAGACCGTGGACAGCGCGCGGCCCCCGGAGCAGCGGCTTGCCAGCCTTACTCCCTTGCCCAGACAGGCCTTTCTGCTGATGGCGCTGGAAGGTTTCTCGGAGGAGGATGCGGCCGAAATCCTGGATTGCGACATCGCGACCCTGCGCCGCTTGGTTGATGAATCGGGTCGCGAGCTCGCGGCTGAGATCGCGACCGACGTGCTGATCATCGAGGACGAGACCTTCATCGCCATTGACCTCGAGACCCTTGTGGAAAGCCTGGGCCATCGGGTGATCGGCGTCGCCCGGACGCACGCCGAGGCGATCAAGCTCGCCAAATCGAAGCAGCCGGGCCTGATCCTCGCCGATATCCAACTCGCCGACGGCAGCTCGGGCCTCGACGCCGTGAATGAGCTGCTGCGCACGTTCGAGGTGCCGGTCATCTTTATTACGGCGTACCCGGAACGCTTCCTCACTGGCGAGCGCCCGGAGCCTGCGTTCCTGATTTCGAAGCCGTTCCAGCCTGCCATGGTATCGGCAATCGCAAGCCAGGCGCTCTTCTTCGAGCGAAACGCCAAGCAACGCGCACGGCGCATACCAGCCTAGGCCTTATTGTTACAACCAGCTGACGTGGGGCCGGCGCGTGCCATGGGCGCCGCCGTGTTGGCGCGCCTCAACTAAATGAATGACGCAGGGACGGAATGCATTTTCTATGTTGATCCAAATCAGCGCTGGCTTTGTTTCAAACAAACCCGGGCAGGGAGAATTTCCTTCGGTCGGGCAAAAAAATATGGGCGTAGCCGACAAATCGACTACGCCCAGAGGGTGGCCGGCCAAGCACGGGGGGCTTGGGGGGATGGGAATGGCCGGTCGCACAGATAATGCGATGCCCGGCAACTTGGTTCCTGGAGGTTGCACGAATTTTTCAGATTTTTTGAATCTGCGTGCCGGGCGCATCAGCACCCGCTCGCGGGGCATGCTTCACCTGTTACCGCAGCACCCACGCCGAACCGTGCTGTGCTTGTCAGTCGCAACGAGCGGATGTTAGAGTTTTTGCCATGCCGAAAATCCTCGTGGTCGAAGACGATTCGCTGGTGCGAGCGTTGGCCGTGGATTTCTTGTCGGAGTTGGGACTCGTTGCCGAGGAGGCCGGCACAGCGGCCGAAGCCTTGGTCAAGATCCACGACCCGGACATCAACGCGCTCGTGATCGACGTCGGGCTGCCCGATCAGGGCGGGGATGAGATCGCGGCCGGCTTTCGCCTGTCACATCCGCATCTGCCGATCATCATCGCCAGCGGACTCGGGGAAGCGGAGCTGTTGCAAAAGTTTTCCGGCGATGCCGGCGTCCGTATCGTCGGCAAGCCGTACACTCTCGACAGCCTGGAACAGGCGCTGCGCGCCGTCGGCGTGTCGTCAGTCCGGTAGCTAACAGAAGGCCTCGTCCTGAGGAACCTCGTCCCGCAGGGACGAGGTGTCGCGAAGGACGGCCCCGGGAAAGGCCTTCGCTTTTGGCCATCCTTCGAGACGCTCACGCGCTGTCGCGCGTGAGCTCCTCAGGATGAGGTTCGAAGATCGACCTAGCTATGAGCTATCTGATCGGCGGCGCGTACTGGATGCCGCCGCGGCTCCAGAGGTTGTTCTCCGCGCGCGGAATTCCGAGCTTGGAATCGGAACCGACGTTGCGGGTGAAGACGTCGGCGTAGTTGCCGACTTGCCCGACGATGCGCACGACCCAATCCTTGGTCAGTCCCAGCTGCTCGCCAAAATTTCCGTCGGTGCCGACGAGCCGCATCACGTCCGGTTTGGTTGACTTGCGGGCGGCGTCAAGGGTTTCCGTGCTGACGCCCAGCTCTTCGGCGTTGAGCATGGCAAACAGCGTCCACTTGACGATCTCGAACCATTGATCGTCGCCCTGGCGGACGGCGGGGCCAAGCGGTTCCTTGGAGATCACGTCAGGCAAAACGACATGGTCGCTCGGATTGCTGAGCGCAACGCGCTCCGCGTACAGCCCGGAGATATCGGTGGTGAGCACGTCGCAGCGGCCCGAGTCATAGGCCTTCTCGGTCTCCGCCGCCGTCGGCAAGGCGATCTCCTCGAGTTTCATGTTGTTGGTGTTGAAGAAATCCTTCAGGTTGAGCTCGGTCGTCGTCCCGCTCTGCACGCATACCTTCTTGCCATCGAGGTCGAGCGCGGAATTGATGTTGAGCGCTTTGCGCAACATGAAGCCTTGGCCATCGTAGTAGAGCACGCCGCCGAAATTCAGTTTGTAATCGGTTTCGCGCGACAGGGTCCAAGTCGAGTTGCGGGAGAGGACATCGATTGCCCCGGACTGCAGAGCTTGAAATCGTTCACTGGTTGTCACCGGGACGAATTTCACCTTGCTCGCATCATTGAAAATGGCAGCGGCCAGGGCGCGGCAGAAATCAACGTCGAGCCCAGACCAGTTGCCCTTGTCGTCGGCGATCGAGAACCCATAGAGGCCCTGGCTCACCCCGCAGTTGAGCACGCCGCGATCCTTCACGGTTTTGAGCGTCTGCGCTTGCACGGTTGCCGCAAGCGGGATCGTCACCAGCGTCAGGCCGATCAGCAAAGCGATTTTCTTGAGAGTGCCCATCTCCGGACCTCATGTCTGCAACGGCGATCAAACAGAAAAACTGGACGGCGCGGTGGGCGCCGCCGGCGATGTCAGATTAGAGAACCGGTGTCTGGCGGACCACCACGCGCGTCCCGACCGGCACCCGCTCGTAAAGGTCGATGATGTCCGGGTTGACCAGCCGGAAGCAGCCGGACGACACGGCCGTGCCGATGGTCTCCGGAGCGTTGGTTCCGTGCAGCCGATAGACCGTGGTGCCGAGATAGAGCGCACGTGCGCCCATCGGGTTTCCCGGACCACCCGCCATGAAGCGCGGCAGATAGGGCTGCCGCTGGATCATTTCCGGCGGCGGTGTCCAGTCCGGCCATTCCTGCTTGCGGGTGATATTGAGCGCGCCCGACCACTGGAAGCCATCCCGCCCGACCCCGATGCCGTAGCGGATCGCGCGGTTATTGCCCTGCACCAGATACAGATAGCGCGAGGGCGTATCCACGATAATGGTCCCGGGCGGCTCGCTCGATCGGAAAAACACCATCTGGCGCTGGAACTGTGGTTGCAGCTGCTCTTCGGCCGGTGTCGGCACGTAGCCCGGCCGGTCCTCGTCGCGTTGCGCCTGTGCGGAACCCGTGCAGGCGCTTGCAACAACCGCGGCCGCCAGTGCGGCGCGCGCCAAAAATGCTCGCATGTTTTACCCACCCTGCATCGCTGTGGTTTGGAATGCACCCCGAGTCGTCACTAGCACAATTGCCGACCCGCGGCAGCAATCTAAAATCTGGCGGCTGCTTGAGCATCGCCGGCGTCAGCCACGATCGGATATTTGCTGTCATTGGGGCGGAAAAACGGTGCCCGTCAGTCTTGACGCGGGATTGGTGGGCGCTGCCCACCAATTGCATGGGATTGTGCGTCGCAGGCCGAAGTAGCTCGCGCAAATTGACTTTCCAGAGCGCGCAAGTACCGTCGCCGCCAAGCGACGGGTTCGATCCAAGAGGGAGGACTAAATGCAAAAGTTGACGGCCGGCCTCGTCGGCCTGACGGCCACGGCACTGATCGCGGCCACTCCGGCACATGCCGCGGACACGGTGAAGATCGGCTTGATCATGACCTATTCGGGTCAGTTCGCCGACGTCGCCACCATGATGGACAATGCCATCAAGCTCTACATGAAGCAGCACGGCGATACGGTTGCCGGCAAAAAGATCGAGTTGATCCGCAAGGATTCGGGTGCCGGTGGCACGGCGCCGGACGTGGCCAAGCGGCTGGCGCAGGAACTGGTGGTGCGCGACAAGGTCGACGTCATTGCCGGATTCTCGCTTACGCCCGAGGCGTTGGCGGCTGCCGACGTCGGGACTCAGGCGAAGAAGCCGATGGTGATCATGAATGCCGCGACCGCCATCATCACGGCGCGCTCGCCCTATTTCGTGCGCACGTCTTCGGGCCTGCCGCAGATGATCGGAACGCTGGGCGGCTGGGCCGCCAAGAACGGCATCAAGCAGGCGTACACCATGGTGTCGGACTATGGCCCCGGCATTGATTCGGAAGCAGCGTTCCAAACCGCGTTCAAGCAGGGCGGCGGGGATATCGTCGGCTCCGTGCGCTTCCCGGTTGCCAGCCCGGATTTCTCGGCATTTGCTCAGCGGGTCAAGGATGCCAATCCGGAAGCGGTGTTCTTGTTCGTGCCCGGTGGCGAGCAGCCCGCGGCACTTGGCAAAGCATTGGCGGAGCGCGGGATCACGCCCAAAACCGTGAAGGTGCTCAGCAGCGGCGAACTCACCAATGACGACGCCCTCAAGGCGCGCGGCGAAGCGGCGATCGGGAATATCAGCGCCTGGAACTACGATGCGCGCCACAAGTCGGCGATGAACGAGGAGTTCGTGAAGGGAATGCGCGAGCTGCTGGGCGGCCGCAACCCCGATCAGTTCGCCGTGGGCGGCTATGACGGCATCCACCTCATCTACGAGGCCCTCAAGAAGACGAACGGCAACACCGACGGCGATGCCCTCATCAACGCCATGAAGGGCATGGCGTGGGAAAGCCCGCGCGGCCCGATCTCAATTGATCCGGAGACGCGCGACATCATCCAGACCGTCTACCTGCGCCGGGTTGAGAAACTGCCCGATGGCGAGCTCGGTAACGTCGAATTCGACAAGATCGATAACGTCAAGGACCCGGTCAAAGAGAAGATGAAGGCCGACGGCAAGCTGACGCCGGACGGCTTGGCGAAATAATCGACGCGAGACCGAAGGGGGCAAGGTCATCGTGATTGCGCGCACCATCAGCCTGCTGTTCGACGGCTTTGCCTATGGAATGCTGCTGTTCGTGCTGTCGGTCGGGTTGTCCGTGACGCTCGGGATGATGAATTTCGTCAACCTCGCGCACGGCACCTTCGCGATGATCGGCGGCTACACGACGGTGATGCTGATGCGCACGGCAGGGTGGCCCTTCTTTGCCACCCTGCCGGTTGCGTTCCTGGTCGCGGCCGCGGCGAGCGTTGTGCTCGAACGAGTTCTCTATCGCCGCATGTATCGGGCGAGCGATCTCGATCAGTCGCTGCTGACGATCGGCATCGTGTTCGTATCGATTGCCGCTGCTGCCTACATTTTCGGCACCGGCCAGCAACCGGTTCAGCTCCCGGACTATTTGCGCGGCCGAATCGCCTTTGGCGATTTCAGCTTCGGGATCTATCGGATGTTTCTCGTGGTGGCCGCACTGGTGATCACCGTGCTGCTGGTGCTCGGGCTCGACTACACGCGTTTTGGGGCGCGGGTGCGCGCGTGCGTCGACAACCAGCGCATGGCGCGTGGACTTGGGCTCAATGTCGACGCGGTATTCTCCATCACCTTCGCGCTCGGGAGCGGCCTCGCCGGCCTGGGCGGGGCGCTCGGTATCGAGATCGTCGGTCTCGATCCCAATTTCGCATTCAAATATCTGGTCTACATGCTGATCGTCGTTGCCGTCGGCGGGCTTGCATCGATCCGCGGTGCGTTTGTGACGGCGGCGCTGCTCGGCATTATCGATATCGTCAGCAAATATTACGTGCCGGAGATCGGGGCTTTCGTGCTTTATTTGGTCATGGTCAGTTTCCTGGTCTGGCGCCCAGCCGGCCTGTTTGCGAGACGCTAGGTGAGCGTCACGACCGCACCGGCGCTGGCTGCCGTCGATCCGCGCGAGGTCTTGCGCGCGCAGGTGAAATGGCGCTGGCTGGAGACGATCTTTTGGCTCGCGACTTTGCTGCCATTCCTGGTCGCGCCGACCTATCTGGTGCTGGGGAGCCAAATCGCCATTACGGCCTTGTTTGCTCTCTCGCTCGATCTCATCGTCGGCTATTGCGGCCTCGTCTCGCTTGGCCACGCGGCGTTCTTCGGCTTCGGCGCCTACGCGGCGGGATTGATTTCCAAGGCAGGTTGGGGCGAACCCATGACGGGGCTACTCGCCGCCGGCTGCGCCGCCATGGTGCTCGGCTATCTGACAAGCTTTATCATCGTGCGCATCACCCATTTCGCGCTGATCATGGTGACGCTCGGGCTGTGCCTGCTGCTCTATGAGGTTGCCAACAAGGCGCACTCGATCACGGGAGGCGATGACGGCCTGCAAGGCGTGCACATGTGGCCACTGCTTGGCCGGTTCCAGTTCGATCTCTACGGCACCACTGCTTACGGCTACGCGGTCGTTATTCTGTTTCTGTCGTTTCTGATCTTGCGCCGGCTGGTGAACTCGCCCTTTGGACTATCGCTGCGCGGCATCCGGGAAAATCCACGCCGCATGCCGGCGATCGGTTCGCCCATGAGCAAGCGGATCCGCACGATCTACACGATCTCCGCGGCCTTTGCCGGACTCGCGGGCGGTCTTCTGGCGCAAACGACCGAGTTCGTGGCGCTCGATGCATTGAGCTTCCAGCGCTCCGCCGAGGTGCTGGTCATGCTGGTGCTGGGCGGCGCCGGCCGGCTTTATGGCGGTCTGATCGGCGCCATGATCTTCATGATCGCACGGGACCAGCTTGCCGACATGAACCCGCAATATTGGTATTTCTGGCTCGGCCTGCTGCTGATCGCAGTCATCGTCTTCCTGCCCAACGGCATTCTCGGCGGCTGTGCCGAGCTGGTGGCGCGCTGGCGGAGGAAGGCGTGACCGCACCGGTTCTGGAAACGCGCGGACTCAACAAAAACTTCGGCTCGCTCATCGTCGCGCGCGGGATCGAGATCGCGCTGCCCAAAGGCGCGCGCTATGCGCTGATCGGGCCGAATGGCGCCGGCAAGACCACGCTGATCAATCTGATCACCGGCATGACGCGCCCGGATGCCGGACAGATCCTGCTCGAGGGCGAAGACATCAGCACGCTCGCGCCTGCCGCCCGGGTCAAGCGGGGCTTGGTGCGCACGTTCCAGATCAACACGCTGTTTCCGAACTTGAGTGCGCTCGAAGCGGTGACGCTGGCGGTGTGCGAACGGCGTGGCGAAGCCGGTACTTGGTGGCGCAGCTTGCCCAGCTACGGCCAGGCGATCGAGGAGGCGCACCGCATCCTGGCGACGCTGATGCTGGCGGACGACTGCGAGCGGCCGACCCGGCAACTGGCCTATGGGCAGCAACGGCTGCTCGAGATCGCGTTGGCGCTCGCAGCGCGCCCGAAGGTGCTGCTGCTCGACGAGCCCGCGGCCGGCGTGCCGAAGGATGAAAGCAGCGAATTGTTCAAAGCCGTTGCCGGCATCTCCTCCGATATCACGGTACTGTTCATCGAGCACGACATGGAGCTGGTGTTTCGGTTTGCGACCCGTCTCATCGTGATGGTCGCGGGCGCGATCCTGGTTGAGGGAACGCCCGCGGAGATCGCCAACGATCAGCGCGTGCGCGACGTCTACTTGGGTCAGGCACACCATGGCTGAAGCGCTGCTTGCAATGCGCGACATCCGCGCCGGCTACGGCGACTCGGTCGTGCTCGATAACGTGGGGTTTGAGCTGCCGGAGAACGGCAGCCTCGCCGTCCTCGGCCGCAACGGCGTCGGCAAGTCGACGCTGTTTCTCACCATCATGGGCTATACGACCTTCCGCCGCGGCACCATCATCTGGCGCGGACGTGACATCACCAGGCTGGCGCCGCACCGGCGTGCACTGCTGGGAATCGGCTGGGTGGCGCAGGAGCGCGAGATCTTTCCCTCGCTGAGCGTCGAGGAGAATCTCCTGGTCGCCGCGCGGCCCGGCCCATGGGACCTGGGGCGCGTGACCGAGCTCTTTCCCCGGCTCGCGGAACGACGGCGCAACATGGGCAATCAGCTCTCCGGCGGCGAGCAGCAGATGCTGGCGATCGCGCGCGCGCTGATGACGAATCCGGCGTTGTTGTTGCTCGACGAGCCGCTCGAAGGACTGGCACCGGTCATTGTCGAGGAGCTTGCCGCCGCGATCCGCCGCATGGTGGAGCAAAGCGGTACCGCCATCATCTTGACCGAGCAGCACGCCGAAATCGCGCTCTCGCTCACCCGCGATGTGCTGGTGCTGGAGCGCGGTACCATGGTTTATCATGGCCGCTCCGCCGCCATGCTGGAAGACGCCGCGGCGCTCGATCAGTATATTGGCCTGCGCCTCACGGATCGCGTCAAAGCATAACCAGCGTTTAGGGAGCGAACATGCGCAGCACCGACCGGATCCTCACCACGCATGCCGGCAGCTTGCCGCGGCCGGACGATATCGTCGAGATGATGCGCGCCCGTGCGCGCGGCGACAAACGCGACGCTGCGGCGGATGCGGCGCGGGTGCGGCAGGGCGTTGCCGATGTGGTGCGCAAGCAGGCGGAGATCGGGCTCGACATTGTGGATGACGGCGAGTTCGGCAAGCCAAGCTTCGTGACCTATGTGCGTGAGCGCCTGGGCGGTTTGAACGAGGTCGGCGGCGAGCGCACCAATCCATGGGGCGGCTCGCGCGACGCCAAGGCGTTTCCCGACTTCTATCGCAAGCAAGGATCGTCCATGGGACGGCAGCCGTTGATCGGCGCCACGGCGCCGATCACCTATGCGGGGGCAGCGGCGCTTGCGAGCGATCTCGACAATCTGAAGGCTGCGCTGGCGCGAGTGAACGTTGCCGGCGCGTTCGTGCCATCGATATCGCCGGCCAACATCGAGAACTGGCACGAGAACCGATACTACAAGACCGGCGAGGAATTTCTCACCGCGATCTGCGATGCCATGCACCAGGAGTACAAGGCGATCGTCGATGCGGGGTTCTATCTGCAGATCGACGATCCGCGGCTCGTGACCTACTACATGACGAAACCGGACGCTTCGGTTGCCGAATGCCGCAAATGGGCGGAGCAGCGGGTCGAGGCGCTCAACTATGCGCTGCGCGGCATCGCGCCCGAGAAGGTGCGCTATCACACCTGCTACAGCATCAACATGGGGCCGCGGCTGCATGACATGCAGGCGAAGGACATCGCCGACATCATTCTCAAGATCAACGCCGGCGCCTTCTCGTTCGAGGGCTCCAATCCGCGCCACGAGCATGAATGGACGGTGTGGTGCGAGGCGAGCAGGAAATCCGACGTCGTGTTGATTCCCGGCGTTGTGACCCATTGCTCGGTGCTGGTGGAGCACCCCGAGCTCGTGGCCGAGCGTCTGGTCAAATATGCCAATGCGGTCGGACGCGAGCGGGTCATTGCCGGCACGGATTGCGGCTTTGCGACCTTCGCGGGCGCGGACGAGATCGATCCGGCGATCGCCTGGGCGAAGCTCGAAGCCCTGGTCGAAGGTGCCCAAATCGCCAGCCGACGGCTGTGGGGCCGCCAGACCAGCGCAGCTGCCTAATTCATGGGAGTCTATGTCGACAGCGCGATCTGGTCATGGTCGGGCTGTCGCTGGTGTCATTTGCTTGGCGATGATCCCGACGAGCTGCACCGGTTTGCGGCTTTGCTTGGGATCAAACGCACCTCGTTCCAGTGCGCGCCAAAAACCGCGACGCCGCATTACGATTTGACCGCGTTCGAGCGCGCCCGAGCGATCCGGCTCGGCGCCGTGGTCTGCAGCCGCGAAGAAATCGTCGCGGTCAGCCGGCGAGTACGGACCACTAGCCGAGCGCCAGTAAACTGTTTGGCTGCTGATTTGCGCTGTGATTGACAAAGAGGGGCAACGTCGTCGCAGGCATCGAGGGTGACGTTACCTTCGTGCGCAACAATGCGACTTTGACGTTTGCGCCGCTGCCATGAATTATCCGCCGCAACCAACCGCAGCCCTCATCCTGAGGAGCATGCGTGCGTAGCACGCATGCGTCTCGAAGGATGGCCCAAAGCGAGAGGCCGATCACCGCGGCCGTCCTTCGAGACGCGTGACCTTCGGTCACGCTCCTCAGGACGAGGGCTTGAGTTGTTGTTGGCTCGGCTCGCCTACTCAACCCGCATTCGTCATGATCGAACTTTCGTAGCGCTGGGAGCCCATGCCGGTATCGGCAAAGATGCCGTGGTCGGCGATCCACTTGAACGTCTCGTCGAACACTTCCTTGGTGTAAGGCTCGAACACGAGACGCTCGCCCGGTCCCCAGCGGCGCGTATCCATCATGGCGTGATAACGCGCCGGGAATTCCTTCTTGTAATAGTGCGTGTAACGATCCGGCCGCAGATCGATATCGCGCTGGGCGCGCCGCAGGGCGCGGAAGAACTTGCGCACGTCCTCAGGATCGGGATTGCCGGTGATCATGGTGGTGATCATGAACGTGGCGTCGATGATTTTGCGGAACCCGAGCTGTTCGGCGAAATAATACGGACCGCTGAACAGCGTCGCTGCCGGCACCTTGCCATCGACCAGCAACTCCAGGCGGCGGAACAGCATGCCGTCATTGAACGACAGGTTGACCTTGTCGGCCGGCATGAACTGCTCGAGCGCCTGAATGGTGGCGTAGTGGCTGCCGGACTGATAGCCGACCGAAATCGGCACGTTGGCGAGGTCCTCGGGTTTGCGCACCGGCGAATCCGCCGGAACGAATATGCCCGCCGGCGACACCGAGTAGACGTCCGGATAGAGCTTGCCGTGGCCGGTCGAAGCCGCGACGCCGACCGTCCAGTGACAGGCGCAGCTGATATCGGACGTGCGGCCCTTTTCGAATGATTGGTAAGCGCCGGCCTTCACGCCTTGATCGTGGATCTTGCCGTCGGTCTTGAGCACCTCTTCCTGGAAGACGTAGTCGAGGCCTTCGTCCCTGAAGTAACCCTTTTCTTCGGCAACCCACTCCTGCAGCCGGAAGTGCGGCTGGATCACGAATTTACTCATGTGCTCCTCCCTTTGGGTTGATGTTAACAGCAATTCCCGCGATGCTCGGCGACGCGGCGCGCCTTGATCATGTTGACGTGGTCGTCCATCAGGGCCCGCGCCCCCGCGGCATCGCGCATCTCGATCAGCTCCGCGAGCTCCTTGTGCACCTCGAGCACGCGGCGGGCGACCCGCGCGGTGAGCGTCCGATTGCGGCGCGGCCAGGAGACGTGATGCAGGGATATGAATTGCGTCACCAGCACGCGGTTGTGTGAGGCCTCGACCACGGCGAGGTGGAACTCGAGGCTGGTGCGCGTGAAAGCCTCATTGTCGCCGATCGTGGCTTCGGCGTCGGCCAGGAGCGCGCGCAATCGCGCGTGGTCGGCGGCGGTGGCATTGAGTGCGGCGAGCTCAGCCGCCATGCACTCCACCGCGCGCTGCGCGTCGAGAATCTCGGCAGCTGTGACGCCAGTGAGGTCGAGCTGAACCGCGAGCGCTTCAGCAAACAGGCGCGGATTGCCGGGCGCGATACGCGCGCCACCACCCTTGCCCATGCGGATATCGACGATGCCAAGCGCCGAGAGTGTGCGCAGCGCGTCGCGCGCCACCATGCGGCTCACCTCGTAGCGCGCCGCAAGCTCCTTCTCGGTGCCGAGGAAATCGCCGGGCTTGAGCCGCTTCTCGAACAGATCATCACGCACCTGCGCCACGATCTGCGAGGACAGCGATGCCGCGCGTCCGGCGATGAAGAACCGTGTGTCGGCGAGGTTGCGCGCAAGCTTATCCATCGGGGCTCCTGCACGCCTCTATAGCGCGCGGCAAAAGATCGTAAAGATATTATTTTATGGACCGGCGGTCACGAAATCGGGAGTTCGCAAGGCGACATCCGTGCAAATTCTTGGTACGTCCTGATCCTGACTTCCTCGCGCCCGACCCCTGACCTGGAGCCTCCCCGTGCTGAAGATCTATGGCCAGACCCGCTCGCGCACCTTCCGGGTGCTGTGGCTTTGCAAGGAATCCAATATTCCGTTCGAGCAAAAGCCGATTTCGATCCACGTGCCGGACGCGCAGTGCAAGGAAGAGTGGTACGTCAAGCTCAACCCGAATGCGCGCATTCCCACCATCGATGACGATGGCTTCGTCATGTGGGAGTTGGGGGCGATCAATCTCTATCTCGCCAAGAAGTACAAAAGCCCGCTGTGGCCCGACACCCCGCAGGGTGAGGGCAACATGCTGCAATGGGCGTTCTATGTGGCCAATGACATCGAGCCGCCGATGATCACGGTCTTTCAGAACCGGTTCGTGTTTCCGCCCGAGCGTCGTGACGCCGCGCTTGCCGAGCAGGCCGACAAGGTGTTGCGGCCCAAGCTCAAGGTGCTCGACGATCTCCTCAACGTGCACAAGTTTTTCGGCGGTGCCCGCTGGGACATGGCCGACTTCATGGTGGCGAGCGTGATCTCGAGCCTGGCGCAGATGAAGTACGATCTCTCGGCTTTCCCCAAACTGGAGAGCTGGCTGAAGGCGAGCCTCGCTCGGCCCGGAGCTCAGGAGACACTGAAGCTGCGGGCCGCGTGAACCTGAGGTTGCCGACTGTTCCGAGCGCCCGGTGATGACATCACTCGCCGGGCGTCCGGGTCTTGCTCCTGTCGATAGCTTGCGAGGCAGCCGGGCTACTAAGCAAAAGCATATTTAAAATAATATATGTGCTATTCCGGTCAAGCTTTCGTTGACCCATCTCACGACCAAATCTATAACGTCATTTCGCTAACATGGCTACGATCGGTGTGGAATTGTTTTTTTCAAACGATAGCCTGAGACGACGAGGTGTGCCGCTTCGTCATTAGTAATGTCATCTATGGCAAAAACGTCATCTATGCGGACACTGGGTCCACCCTCGGGGCGACGTCACCAATGAGGGGAAACGCCATCTATGTGTACGGCAATCCCTGCGGCCATCCTTCGAGACGCCCTCGCTACGCGAGGGCCCTCAGGATGAGGGCTGAGATTGCTGAAGTGCATCAAACCAGGGCCCTCATCCTGAGGAGCATGCGTGCGCAGCACGCATGCGTCTCGAAGGATGGCCGCACATGTCATCTATGGCGAAAACGTCATCTATGCGGTTTGTGGCTTGTATCCCGGATGGAGCGCAGCGAAATCCGGGTCGGGACTTCGGCCAAATCTCGCCCCACGCATTCTCGGACAGTCGTCCCCGGATTTCGGGTCACCGCGCGCGTGCGCGCGGTGCCCCTCCATCCGGGCTACAAGGACGTCATCTATGCGCAGACACGTCATCTATGGGGGCGGACATTTTCGCCTCCTGGCTGGAGGCGCGACCTTTACGGACGTCACCTATGCGGAAACGTCATCTATGCGCAGACACGTCATCTATGGGGAGCGGACATTTTCGCCTCTTCGCCGGAGACGTGAAACGGACGTCACCTATGTCATCTATGCGGGCGACGTCACCTATGCTGACGGCAGGCGAAAACTACTGACGACAGAGGCCTGAATAGGAGATAAATCTATTTCATATCGAGCAAAATAGAATAACATTCATCTATTTGCGCCCGCTCCAAAGCCATTATATAGAAAAATATTCCAGGAGACGGAGCGCCGTGTTCCGTCGCGCATTGCCAGGAGACCGCTATGACCTCGCCATTGCAACAGAAGCTCAAGATCACTGGCCCGAGCGTCGTCACGGCAAACAGTCTGGCGGATGGGGCAGTCATCTATCGGACCGCCGAAGGCACCTGGACCCGCGATATCGACAGCGCCGCGGTGGTGAGCACCACCGAGGCGGCGACAGCGCTCCTGTCGGCGGCCAAAGCCGATGGCGTGCGCGCGGTCGATGTCTACGTTGCGCCCGTCAAGCTTGACGGCCAGCACATCCGGCCGGCAAACCTGCGCGAAGCGATCCGCCTGCGCGGCCCCACCATCGAGCTTCCCTTCAGCTTTGGCATCTAGGCATGTACCTCTACGACGACTTCGACCGGACCTTGCTGGCGGAGCGCGTCGCTGAGTTCCGCGGTCAAGTCGCGCGCCGGCTCACGGGCGAGCTCAATGAGGATGAGTTCAAGTCGCTGCGGCTGATGAACGGCATCTATCTGCAGCTGCATGCCTACATGCTGCGGATCGCCATCCCGTATGGCACGCTCGCCTCCGATCAGATGCGCAAGCTCGCCTATGTGGCGCGCCGCTATGACCGTGGCTATGGCCATTTCACCACGCGGCAGAACATTCAGTTCCACTGGATCAAGCTCGCCGAGCTGCCTGACGCCATGGCGGATCTCGCCGACGCGCGGCTGCACGGCATGCAGACCAGCGGAAATTGCGTCCGCAACATCACCACCGACCAATGGGCTGGCGTCGCGCCCGACGAGATCGAGGATCCGCGTATCTGGGCCGAATTGCTGCGCCAGCACCTCACCCTGCATCCGGAATTCTCGTTCTTGCCGCGCAAGTTCAAGATCGCGGTGAGCGCCGCGCAGCACGATCGCGCTGCGCTGGCGATCCATGATCTCTCGGTGCGGCTCTATCGCAATGGCGCCGGCGAGACCGGTTTTGAGATCGGCGTCGGCGGCGGGCTCGGCCGCACGCCATTCCTCACCAAGATCGTCAAACCGTTCCTCGCCAAGCGTGACTTGCTGAGCTACGTCGAGGCGGTCCTGCGGCTCTACAATCAGTACGGCCGGCGCGACAATATCTACAAGGCGCGCATCAAGATCCTGGTGCACGAGCTCGGCGCCGAGCGGTTCGGCAAGGAAGTCGAGACCGAATGGCAGGCGATCAAGGACGGCACGCTGGCGCTTGATCCGGCGGTCATTGCCGACATCGCGGCGCGCTTTCGCTACCCTGATTATGAGCGGCTTGAGGACAGTCCGGCGGCGCTGGCGACGGCGCGCAAGAGCGACGCACGCTTTGCGGCCTGGCTCGACAACTCGGTCTCGAACCACAAAGTCCCCGGCTACGCGATTGTCACCCTTTCGCTCAAACCCATCGGCAAGACGCCGGGCGACTGCACCGCGGAGCAGATGGATGCGATTGCGGATCTGGCGGACCGCTACAGCTTCGGCGAAATCCGCGTCGGCCACGAGCAGAACCTGGCGCTGCCGCATGTGGCGCAGCGCGATCTGCCGGCCTTGTTTGCCGGGCTCGACGCCATTGATGTCGCCATCCCGAACGTCAACCTGATCTCTGACATTATCGCCTGCCCGGGTCTCGACTATTGCAGCCTCGCCAATGCGCGAGCCATTCCGGTCGCGCAGGAGATCTCCAAGCGCTTTTCCGATCTCGACATCGCGCGCCGCCTCGGGCGGCTGCACATCAACATATCCGGCTGCATCAATGCATGCGGCCATCACCACGTCGGCCACATCGGCATTCTCGGCGTCGAGAAGAACGGCGAGGAATTCTATCAGATCACCATCGGCGGCCGCGCCGACGAGCGGGCGCAGCTGGGAACCCTGATCGGTCCGGCGGTTCCTTATGATGACGTCGCCGATGTGGTTGAGGATATCGCGGAGGCCTATCTCGATCTGCGCGAGCGGCCGGATGAACTGTTCATCGACACCGTCAAACGCCTTGGCGTCGAACCCTTCAAGGAGCGCGTCTATGCCACTCGTTAAATCCGGCAAGGTCGTCGAAGACCGTTATGTGCGGGTCGCCGATGGCGAACCCGTGCCTGAACAGGGCGCTGTCATTGTTTCCGCCGACCGTTTCCTGGCCGACGCTGAGGAACTCGGTCAGCGCAACGATCCGGTCGGCGTGATCTGGCCCAACAATCGCAACGTGGCCGAACTCGAGCCGCACCTGCGCAAGCTCGCGCTCGTCGCATTGGTCTTCCCGGCCTACAAGGACGGGCGCGCCTACAGCCAGGCGCGGCTGCTGCGCGAGCGCTATCGTTTCCGGGGTGAATTGCGGGCGACGGGTCAGGTGTTGCGTGACCAGTTTCTGTTTCTGGTGCGGGCGGGCTTCGATACGTTCGAGGTGGCGAAACCAGCCGACGCGCTCGCCTTCGAGGAGGCGACGAAACGGTACAGCGTGTTCTTCCAGCCGACCGGCGATGGCCGTGTCACGGTGGCGCGCGTGCGTAGCGGGCGCGAGTCGCCAGCCCCGCATCGGCAACCTGAGCGGCTAAGCGCGTAGTTGAATCTGGTACGGGGCGGGTCTAATCCAGCCGCATGGCCGATCCTCTGGTTTCTCCGCAATGGCTCGCGGCGCATTCGCGCGGCGGCCTTCTGGTGCTCGACATCCGCTCCGCCGTCGATGGTGGCGGCGCCGCCGCTTACGAGGCTGCCCATGTTCCGGGCGCCATTCATACCGACTACGTGAAGGATGGTTGGCGCGCCACCAAGGGCATGGCGACCGGACTGCTGCCTGAGCGCGATCGTCTCACTGATTTGTTTGCGCGCTGTGGGATTACTCCCGCCAGTCACGTGGTGATCGTCGGGGCCGGCACGTCCGCGGGTGACTTCAGCGCCGCCGCCCGCGTTTATTGGACGCTCAAGATCGCCGGACATCGCGAGCTCTCGGTTCTGGATGGCGGCATGGCTGCCTGGCAGCAAGCCGGCTTGCCGGTCGAGAGTGGACGCAATGCGCCGGCGCCGACCTCGCCGTATCCGGTTTCCTTCATCGCCGAGCTCAGATCTGATCTCACCGCCGTCGAGCACGCGGTCAAGCACCGGGATTCCACTTTGCTCGACACGCGTTCCACCAGCTATTTCGAGGGACGCGAGAAAAGCCCGCAGGCCAAGCGCGCCGGCCGCCTTCCGGAGGCGGTGCATCTCGATCATGCACTGAGCTTCGATCCGGCGAGCAAAAGATTGAAGCCGCTGCCCGAGCTCGAGCAACTCTATACGCTGCCGGATCAACCGGTGGTGAGCTACTGCAATACGGGCCATCAGGCCGCAACCAGCTGGTTCATCCTATCCGAAGTACTGCGCCGCCCTGGGGTGTCGCTCTACGACGGCTCCATGTCGGAATGGACTGAGGACGAGGCGCGCCCTGTCGAGATCGGATGACGGAGGACAGACGACAGAAAGGAGTTTCCGTCTTTTCTTTATCGGCGCGTAGATCATCTGTCGTAACGCCAACCATTTCCTTCAGGTATTTGTAGAATCTCGTGGGGTCTCCAAACGACTGGGCGCACGAAACCCTGCTGGCGATCATCTCGCCGGCAGAGCTCGCGCGATTTCATCGTGATCATGCATGACGCTCACTCAGAGGAGGTTCCTCGCGCTGGCTGTACGCCGAACGCATTCTTGCATCTTGGTCCGAAGCCGTTCGCCGCTGGCGGCGATCACGGGCGAGAGATTGCCATTGCGGGCCGGCGCCGAAGGGTCTTCGCCGGTGGTATCCAGCCACAGGGTCGAACTGAAGCGCGCTGAATGAGCCACGACGGGATGCTCGGGCGTGATGCAGACAAGGCCCAACTGTTCCATGTAACGGTCGATCGTATCGACCATGACGTCCGCTCCCCTCACCGTATAACGTGCAAGGGCCTCGAGGGCGCGGCGGTTCCAGATGGAAAAAACAAGACCGACGAAACTGTTCACGGTCGCAAAACGCTCGCCCTGCCAGGTGTCGACCCGCGAGACGACCGCGTTTTCAGCGAGGTCAGTGATCAGCCCCGAAAAGACGTCCCACTTGCTGGCGAGCGAATTGAGATAATCGCGGATCGCGGCGAGGCGTTCGCCGGAATTCGGATCGAATTCAGCGTCATCCTCATAGACCGTCAACGGGATGATGCCGCGGGCGAGCGCCCGGCGCGCGAGGAACCGGTAACTCGCCGCGCAACCCTTCCACGGCACGGCATGGCGCAGGCCCGGATAGATGATTGCGCCGGGCAGCAGCGACCGGCGGAGATGGTCGAACCTTTCAGTATGTTCGGGGAGGCAGAGCGCGATCGTCGCGGCGGGCAGGCCGAGCTGTTGCGTGGCGGCAGCGAATTCCTCGTCCGCCAGCACGCCCACCCCGTGCAACGCGCGCGGCAGCAGGTTGTCCATGCCCATGAAAGCCATCGGCCCGCTGCCGCCACGGCGATCGGCGACGTAATAGATCTTCTCGATCGGAAGCCGATAACGTTTCAGGGCGTCGATCACCTCCAGAGATGAGGTCAGGACGGCAAGCCCGCGCGAAAGCAATTTCACGAGATCTTCATCGACCGAATCGGGATCGAGATGGCTCAAAAAGTAACAGCTTCGCGCCGGGTCCGGGCGGATCACCCCTCGCTGCGGATTGACGACGATGAAGAGATCGTCTGCGGACGCGAGCATCCGGCGGGTCAGCCGGCAGGAGAGACGCGTTCCCGCCAGGGAGGCCACGATCTCCTCGCCCAGTGCCTGATTCCCGCGCTCAGTGATCACGCAAATACTCCGGGCCCGCGCGATGGCGCGAACGCTTTCCGGCGCAGACTTTGGCACGACGCTCCCGGCGGAGGTTGGGTCATGGCCGCCACTCAAGCATCGCGCCATCCGTGAGGACCAAAAATTACGCGCGCGGTCACACGCGCCCATTCCAAGTCTGACAAGATGGTCTACAAATGGGCGCCGCCAATTCGCGAGGCGGAAATTAGAATCGGGGCGCATGAGAGATAGGGTAGTTTCGGACGCCAGCTCCTCGGCCCAAAAAATTCCAAATGTCTATCATTTCGTCTTTGGCCTGCAACCGCAGGACAAACCTTTTCATCTGCTCCACTATCTCTGCCTAGCCTCCTGCCGCGCGGTGAACAACCCGTACAGGATCGTCGTGCATTTGCGCAACGAACCTTGGGGCGAACTGTGGGACCTCATCCGTCCTCAGATCGAGATCGAGCGGCTTCCCGACAGCGACCTGGATCTCGATCTCGCTTATGACGACGCGTTCACTAAATCCTTCTCGTACGCTCATGTGTCCGATTTCATCCGGCTGCGAGTCCTGCACGAACAGGGCGGAATCTATGCCGACATGGACACGTTGTTCATCGCGCCGCCGCCAGAGGAATTGTTCGCGGAGTCGTGCGTGATGGGGCACGAGCGGGTTGACCGGACGGCGCCTTCGGCGCCGGAAGGATCGCTGTGCAACGCGCTCATCATGGCCGAGCCGCGCGCGCCCTTCATCGACATCTGGCGAGAGCGCATGCCCGGTGCTTTCGACGGAAGCTGGAGCAATCATTCAACCTTCCTCCCCTATCGGCTGAGCCGTGAATTTCCACACCTCATCCGCGTCGAACCGGAAAGCCGCTTCTTCGCCTTCGACTGGAGCCGGGAGGGCATCGCCCGCCTGTTCGAAAAAGAAGATCTGCCACCCCGCGACGCCGTCAGCCTGCATCTCTGGGCGCATCTGTGGTGGAGTGTCGAGCGGCGGGACATGTCCGAATTCAATCACGAACTCCTCACGCCGGCCTATGTCACTCATTCCCGCGCCTGCTACGCTCGCCTCGCCAAGCCCTACCTTCCGCCAAGCATGAGCCCCTCCCGACTCTCGTCCTGGCTGGACGCCATCCAGCGGCAGCTTTTCGGAACAGCCGGACGCTGATGGCCAAACCAAAACGCGGACGCCGTTCGCTGCTATTGACCCATGTCATGCCGGACGCGCGTGGCGTCGGCCTGACCCGCCGGGCCTGGAGCTGGGCAGCGGAGCTGTCCGCGCAGTGCGACCTCGAGATACTGCTTGTCTCTCCGCATCCGCAGCCTGCGGCCCCTACGGATTTGCCGGGCGTCCTTCACGTCCTGCGCCGCGCTGGTCCGCCCCTATCGCCGCGCTGGCTTGCGGACTGGTTTGAGCCCGACGCGACTGTCGCCGCTGCTCTTTCCAGCCTTGCGGGACCGCCGCCCGATCGCATCGTCGTCTTCCGATTCTTCATGCACGACGTCGCGGCGCTGCTTCCGCTCGAATGGCGCGAGAGGGCGGAAATCGACTGCGACGACTGGGAGGCGGGCACGCGCCTGAGCCTTGCCGCTATCGCCCTGCGCCGAGGCGACTACGCCATGGCCTCCCGACGGTTCGTGGAGGCCGCGCGCTATGCGCGGCTTGAACGGAAACTCCTGCCGCTGTACCCGATGGTCCACGTCGCCGCGCGAGAGGACGCCGACCTCATGCGCCGGCTCTACCGGATCCCCGACATCCGGACGAGCCCCAACCGTATTGCGCCCGAGCCCGGGCTCACCTCGGCGCCGCGCAACCCGGGCGCCAACATGCTGCTGTTCGTCGGCGCGCTGTTCTATCCGCCCAATGAGGATGCGATGATGTGGTTCGGCGAGGCCGTTTTGCCGCATCTACGGCGCCTCGCACCGCAAATGCGCGTTGTCGCAGCGGGGCGCGCGGAAGATCGGCTTCAGCGCCGCCTCGCGCGCGACGGGATCGAATATGTCCATGCGCCCGAGGATCTGAGGCCGCTCTATGAGCAGGCCGCCGCAGTGATCGTGCCGGTGCGCGGCGGCGGCGGCACCAAGCTGAAAGTGCTCGAGGCGTGGCTGCACCAGCGCCCGCTTGTCGCGACGTCCCACGCGATGCGCGGACTCGTGGCACGGGAGGAACAGCACTTCCTTCGCGCCGACCGGCCGCTCGATTTCGCACGCGCTTGCGCCAAACTGCTCAGCGACGACGAACTGGCCGCCCGCCTCGCGCGCGAAGGCCGCGCGCTGCTGCGTGAGCGTTACCTGCTTGACGGATATCACCCGATCGAGTCTACCCGCGGATAACCCTCGGACCCAGTATCGGTCGGCCAGGAGCTATATCCGGGGCCGAGAACCATGATGATGATGCGATCGTTCCGTCGGGATATATTTGAAATGCTTTGTCTCGGTCACGGATTCACTCACGCTCCTCAACCGCAAGCGCGTTTTCGCGCTTGCGTCAGCTGATCGGCTGCCGGCCACCTTCGACTGTTCTCCGTCATCTGTCCTCAGCTGACCTTCACATCCATCGCGCCGATCTTCTCGATCTCGCAATGCATGACATCGCCGGGCACGACGCGCGACACGCCTTCGCAGGTGCCTGTCATGATGATGTCGCCCGGATAGAGCGGATACCAGGTCGAGGCCCAGGCGATCTGCCGCTCGATGCTCATGATCATGAATTCGGTATTTGATTCCTGCTTGATCTCGCCGTTCACCGCGAGTGAGAAGTGCAGGTGACCGGGATCTGGGATCTCGTCGGCGGTGACCAGCCACGGGCCCGCGACTCCGTAGGTGTCGATCGACTTGCGGAAGCTGCGATCCTCGGGTCCGCGCACCACCATGTCGAGGGCGATGCAGTAGCCGGCGACGTAATCGAGCGCGCGCGTTTCCGGGATATTGTCGGCAAGCTTGCCGATGATAATTCCAAGCTCCATCTCGTGATCGGTGCGCCGGTCGGGAAAGCGCACCTTCACGCCTTCGCCGGCGCCCACGAGCGAACTGGTCGCCTTGAGAAACAAGCCCTGCTCCTCGATGCTGCCCTGGTAGCGATGCGTGAACACATCGCGTTGCGCGGCCGCCTCCTCGACGTGCTTGAGATAGTTCACAGGCGTCCCAATGATCTTGCTGGGCGTCGCCACCGGGCTGAGAAAGCGTGCGTCCTTGATCGGGATCTTCTTGGCGCCCGATGCGACGCTTTTGATCTCCTCGCGCACCCGCGCCAGGTTGGCAATCAGCGGATCACCCTTGGGGGCTGGATAGCGTGGGGCCGGGAGGACCTTGAGCGCCGCACTAACGTCGAGAACGTGGTCGCCCTCCACCAGTCCCAGTTGATCGTCGCCGAACCAGCAAATCTTCATGTGATGTCCTTGAGTGACGCGAACCAGAATGACAAGACTGTTGTTTGGCGCATATCCTTTTCGGCTGCCTACGCCCCGCCGAAGCACCGAGCCGAATGCCCGGGTATGCCTCAGCTTCGCGCAGGCGGGAAAACCGGCATCCGCTTTTCCGGCATATGCGCTAAACGGGTGTCTTATGGCCGACCGATATCGAGTTGTACAGCTATGAAATCCCTGGTCGATCCGTTCTCCAAGCCGGGCCACGTGATCCGCCGGTTGCAACAATATGCCGTGCTCATCTTCCACGAGGAGACCGCGGGATTCGACCTCACCCCCACCCAATACGTCACCCTGCAGGTCGTGGAGCATCGGCCCGGCATCGACCAGGTCACGCTGTCGGAGCTCACCGCGATCGATCGCTCCATGACGGCGCGCATCGTCGAAGCGCTGTCGCGACGCGGGCTCATCGACAAGCGCCCCGCCGCCAAAGACCGGCGCGCTAATTCGCTATTCCTCACCGCCAAGGCGCGGCGGCTGCTCGAGACGATCGAGCCCAGCGCCGATCGGTCGCAGGCCAAGATTTTGGCGCCGTTGCGTCCGGTCGAGCGGCGCCAGTTCATGCAGCTGGTGCGGCGACTGCTTGAGGGCTACGCGAAGCAATATGGGAAGGGCCGCGAATAGGGTTGGAGTTTGCGGCCATCCTTCGAGACGCCCTCGCTGCGCGAGGGCTCCTCAGGATGTGGGCTGAGTTTGCGGTTGAGCTGAACCAGCAACACACTCAGCCCTCATCCTGAGGAGCACGCGCTTGCGCGTGCGTCTCGAAGGATGGCCACAAGCACTACCCCACTTGCACCTCGATATTGTCGCCAACCACACGCACCGGATAGGTCTTGATATCCTCCGTGATCGGCGCGCCTTGGCCCTCGCCGGTCTTCACGTTGAAGCAGCCCCCATGCAGGGGGCATTCGATGATATCGCCATCGAGAAAGCCATCAGTGAGCATGGCAAACGCGTGGGTGCAGGTATTGTCGGTCGCGTAGAGTTCGCCATCCACATCGTAGACCGCGATCACAAGATCGCCGACCTCGACCCCCAGCATCGCGCCGTCAGCGAGCGCCGAGCGCGGTGCGACCGCGACCCATTTCGGTTCGGACATTGGGCTTCCTTCTCAGCGGATAGATCAGGCTGTCCGACACGAGTTCGCTGCCGAACACACGGACCTTTCGCGGAACGTCATATCGTTGTGAGTGCCGGCGATCAAATCGTGGTGTCAACCGCTACAGGCTCAGCCGGCTTGAACTTTGCGCGCTGGCGCAGCATGGGTGGACAGGAATTCCGGCAACACCTCGGAGGCAAACAGCTGCATCGATCGCCGCGCGTCCGCATATCCCATGTCGCCGAAGTTGATCTGCAGTGAAGCGTGCTCGAACGGACCCATGAAGTCGACGAAGCGCGCGATGTTGTCCCTGATCTCGTCCGGGGTTCCGACCCAGACGCTGCCCTTCTCGATCTGGTCCTCGAAGTTCGACTCGCTCATCTTGCTCATCGACTTGTCGTAGTCTTGATAGTCCTTGGACTTGACCTTGCCATCGGCCCAGTCGCGCGTCGATTCGTTCATGACGCGGAAGTATTGATAGTAGGGATCGCGCGCCACCTCGCGCGCCCGCTTGCCGCTCTCGTCACAGAACATGTGAAACGCGATCATGACCTCGCCGTCGCCTGGATGACCGCTCTCGCGCCAAACTTCGCGATAGCGCGCGACCAGCGGCTTGATCGGGCCGATCGGGATGGTCATCAGGCTATACCCACGCCGCGCCGCGAATTCGAACGACTCCATGGTCTGCGTTGCCGCAATATAGAACTTCGGGCGCGGCGTCTGGGTCGGCCGCGGCAGCGACGTGACGTTCTCGAATGAATGGAATTGCCCGCGGTGCGAGGCGCCTTCCTGCGTCAACAACAAATCAACCTGATCGAGGCCTTCATGGAAGCGGGCGCGCAACTCGTCCGGCGAGATGCCGAAGCGACGAAATTCATGCGGCAGAAATGCACGCGCGAAGCCGACCTCGACGCGTCCGCCCGAGATTGCGTCGAGCATGGCGATCTCGCCGGCAAGCTTGAGCGGGTTGTTGAACACCGGCAGCACCGCGCCGGTGACGAGGCGCATCGTCTTGGTGCGCTGCGACAGCGCGGAGAGAAACACGATCGGATTGGGGCTGTATCCGCCATAGGCTTCGAAATAGTGCTCCACCGTCCGGCCGTGGGTGAAGCCCAAAGTCTCGGCCTCTTCGGCGATCGCCAGGCAATCCGTGAAATAGCCGGCGGCATCGCGCTCACGCGGGCTGAGGGCGGGAAAAAACTGAACGCCGAATTGCATTCTGGCCTCCGGGTGACGCCGACATAGTCCCTATAGGGATTATTCTGTCAACGCGCTTTTCTGCACGCGACTAGGCGCGCTCAGCTCGCGTTGTTGCCGTACTCGTCCTTGAGAATCCCCAGCCGCGCAAACGCGTCGCGATCGGATGTCACGAACAGCCGCGACGTCCCGAACGCCCGATGCGTAATCCAGTTGCCTTGAGGCAACGTGAAGATGTCGCGCGGCCGCCAGCGAATGGTCTCTCCGCCGATACGGCTCTCGCCGCTGCCTTCGACCACGCAGGCGACCGCGTTGCTGTTCGAGCGAAACGGCCGGGTCTCCTCGGCGTCGATCTCCATCAAATGCATGTCCATGATCGACATGGCGGCACCGCCGGTCGTCGGGTTGACATAGCGCACCCGCCGCGCGCCATCGCGCGCGCGGGGGGCGGCGGCGAGCGCTTGGCTCACGTCCGCGTAGGGATAGCGGAACACCGGCGAGTGCGTGCCCGCAAAGGTGATGTCCGGCATCACGTTCGCGACTGCGAAAGCTTCATCCGGCACGGTCGCGGGCATCTCGGGCATCGGGCCGGGCTGGAATTCGGCGGTGCCGAGCCAGAGATGCAGGGGCACGTCCAGCACATCGAGCCAGATCATCGGCCCGCTGCCGTGATGCTCATGCTCATGCCAGCACCAGCCGGGGGTGAGAATGAGATCCCCATATTCCATCCGGCACGGTTTGCCATCGACCAATGTGACCGCGCCTTCGCCCTCGAGCACGAAGCGGATCGCATTCATGGAATGGCGGTGCGGGCGGGCTTTTTCGCCAGGGAGCAGGATCTGCAGCGCAGCCGCCAGGGTGCGCACGCTGGCTTCGTCTTCCGGTCCGCGCGTCTTCGGGTTGACCAGCGTGAGCACGCGGCGCTCGACCGCGGCAGGGTTCGCCACATCGATGGCGCGCCCGATCAGCGGGCGCACGCGATCCCAGGCCCAGAGATAGGCCGGATCCGGCGGCGCCGGCGGCTTGTGCGCGGTCGGGCTCTCCCACAGCGGCACGAGGTTCGCCTCTTTCCAGGCTTTGCGCAGCTGCTCATTCGAATCCAATTCGGCGACCGACATCACGGGCTCCTTCAAAGCGGTGCGATTGTGCGTCTGGCCGTAGGGGCGCGCAAGGGATGAGGCGCGCAACCGCGTACCGCACATGGAAGGGGTGCCGGTTGCGAAGATCGGCATGGACATTGTTTCCGCGCTTTACGTAGCTTGCACGTGCCGCCGCAGCATCTGAGAGGCGCTATGCTCACGCTCTACTCCTACCCGGAACTGTTCGGGGTCGCTGACAATAATCCATTCGGGCTAAAGACTTTCGCCTTTCTCAAGCTCACCAAAGTACCGTTCCGTCACGAGCACATCTTCGATGCGAGCACCGCACCCCGCGGACAGCTGCCTTATATCGATGACGACGGCACGACCATCGGCGACAGCGATGCCATCATCGCCCACCTGATCAACAAATATCATTTGACCATCGACGCCAGGCTGACGCCGTCGCAACGGGACACGGACCTGATGATCCGGCGCACCCTCGATGACCTTTACTGGGTCATGTCCTATTCGCGCTGGAAGGACCCGCAGTTCTGGCCGCTGTTTCGCGATGCGTTTCTGAAAGCTCATCCGCAGCTGACCCGCGCAGGCATGGAGGCGGCGCAGACCTACAACTTCCAACGCTATCATTATCAGGGGATCGGCCGCTATGAGCCGGCGCAGGCCTACCAACGCGGGCTCGCCGATCTACGCGTGCTATCGCACCTGATCGGCGAGGCCGGCTTCTTGTTCGGCGCAAACCCGATCAGCATTGATGCCGGCATATACGGCTTCATTGCCAACATCTATTTCTATGAGATCGAGACGCCGCTACGCGCGTTCGTCGCCTCACAGCCCAATCTGGTCCGCCACTGCAAGGCAATTCATGCTCTAGTTAGCGGAGCTACCTGATCGCCTGCACCGACACGTTGAGCAGCGCCGGCGTGCCTGAGCGCAATGCTTCGAAGCTGCGCTTGAGCGCGGGCGCGAGGTCCTCGGGCGCCTCGACCTTTGCACCGAAGCCGCCGCAGGACTCGATCACCTTCTCGAACGCGGGCGACGGATTGAGGTCCTGGATCGGCATCACGTTGGCCTTCGACGCCGCGCCGTCCGGATAGACCGCGAGCGTCGACTGCCGCACCGCCAGCCATGAATGATTGTTGGACACCACCGTCAGGGTCGGCAGGTTCTCGGCCCGCGCGACGAAATGCATGGGCACCGGATTGCCGAACATGTAGGAGCCGTCGCCCACGCAGCCGATCACCTCGCGCTCAGGGGCGGCGAGCTTGGCGCCCAGCGCGGTGCCGAGGCCGGCACCGAGTCCACCGGCGAGCCCGCTGCCGATGAAGCTCAGCGGCGTGGTCAGGTCGAGGCGTCCAGGCTGCACGCCCAGCTCGTTCACCACGACGGCGTCTTTGGCTTTGACCTGATTGAGACAGTGGCCGAGCCAAGCCGGATGGATAGGGGTCTGGTCCTTGACCGACACGGCGAATTTGTCGCGTTTCTCCATCATCTCGGTGCGTGCGGCGCCTACCTTTTTCCGGCGCGACTCGAGTGCCTTCTTGTCCTTCACCAAGCCGGCGAGGCTTTCGCGCAGCATCACGAGGCCGGCCACCGGATCGCCGCCAACAAGCAGATCCGCTTCGTATTCGCGGAACGGGTGCCGGCTCACCAGCGGGTCGACGCCCATATGGATGACCTTGGTGCTCGCCTTCGGCTTTGCGAGGCGCGGCATCCAGGGCACGCCGGCATTGATGACCAGCACGGCATCGGCTTCGGCGAGATGCGAGCCGAGCTCGAAGCCGCAGAACATCGGGTGGTCGGTGGAGAGGTTCAGGTCCGTCGCAAAGGGCTGCACGACCGGGATCGCAAAATCCTTGGCCAGCGCCGCCAAAGCCTCGAATGCCTCGACCGAGCGGCCGGCAGCGGCGGTGACGATCAGCGGGTACTCGGCCTTGGCGAGAATGCGTGCCGCTTCCTCAATTGATTTGTGCGACGGCGCCGCCGGCTCGACGCCAAGCGGGCGTACGTTGTCGCGCCGCATCGGCACCGCTTCGCTCGCCAGCACCTCACGCGGCAGGCACATGTAGACGGGCCCGCGCGGCTCCGACATGGAGATGTCGAGGGCGCGATCGACCAGCGCGCCGGCCGGCTGGCCGGTGCGCAGCTCGTAGTCCCATTTCACGAACTCGCGCACCATGCCGCCCTGGTCGAACGACTCCTGGCCCCAGTGGATGGCGCCATTGCGCGAGGCCTCATGGCCGGTTTCGGTGATCGGCGTGCGTCCGGCACACAACATCACCGGGACATTGTCGCGCGCCATGTTCATCAGCCCGCAGACCGTGTTGGCAGTGCCCACCGTCACGTGCACCATCACCGCCGCAGGCTTCCCGGCCATCCGGTAGTAGCCGTTGGCCATCGCCATCGCGACGTTCTCATGCGGCACCGTGATGAAGCGCGGGTACTTGCGGTTCTTGCGCGACAGCGCCTCGATGATTGGCGCGAAATCGGTTCCCGCGTTGGCGAACACATACTCGACGCCGCGCTCCGCGAGCCGCGCCAGAAAGGCTTCCGCCGTGATGCCTTTGCCGTTTTCCACTGCTGTCACCTGTCGGTTGGGCGCATGAGATAAAGGGCAGCAATAGCCCAATCGTTATGCGGGGTCGAGCGAGCGCCGGGAATTGCCGCTATTCCATGTTATCGGGCACGTGGATCGTGGGCGCGAACCCGATGAGCAGCAATCCGATCAGCCCGATGGGCAGGAACGCCATGGCCGGAATCCCGGTGAGATCCCAGGCGAGGCCGCTGAGAATGGGCGTGACGACAGCGCACGTGTAGCTGACTGTGAACATCGCTGCTGCAGTGCGGTGCACGTCATCGGGCTTGCTCAGGAGCGGCGGCAGCGCCAGCATCAGGACCAGGACAGCCGCGGCGGCAAATCCGAGGATCGCCGTCGACGCGATGACGATTGCTGCATTGCCAAAGGCGATGCCGACGATACAGGCCATGCAGACGAGGCCGGCGCTCACATAGGGCCAGATGCGCCGCTCCAAATTGCCGACAGCGACCAGCAGCACGAGCGAGGCCGGCAATTGGCCGGCGTTGAGTGCCGTCAACGCCGGGACGATAACGCCATCCTGGCCGGTGGCGTGAAAGTAGTAGGGAATGAACGCGTTGGTCGCGAAATAAAGTGCGTTGACGCTGCCCAGCATCAGGCCCAGGCGCCAGATCAGCGAGTCGCGCCAATTCGGCCACCAGAGCCGCGGCGTGCCGGGGTTCGCGAGCACGCCGGGACGTGGCGCCAGCACGGCGATCAGCACTGCGATCACGACAACGGGCGCGGCCCAGATCACGCTGTCGAGCCGCCAGCTGCCGCCGGTCAGGGGCAGCACCAGCAATCCGGTCAGCGTGACCGGAATGATTTCGCCGACCAGAAGTCCGTTGGTGTAGACGGCCGTGCCGAAGCCGATGCGGTGTGGCAGCCAGGCCCGCACCAGCGGCGGTAACGCCGGCTGCATCACCGCGACGCCGAACGCCGTCAATATCGTCGTCGCAAACAGCAACAACACATCCGGCACGGCCCCGCGCAACACGGAGCCCAGCGCGGTTGCCAACAACCCGATCACCAAGGTCGATAGCGCGCCGAACCGCGCAATGAGCAGCGACCCGGGAATGGCGGCGGCCGCGAACAGAACCGCCGGCAGTCCGCCCAGAATGCCGACCTCGGTCGCCGACATGTGCAGGTCGGCGGCCAACAGTGGAATGATCGGGGGTACCGCGAGGACCGTGATGCGCAAGCCGTTGCCCGCGAGCCAGAGCAAGGCGACGCGGAGCCAGAGCTGGCCCGCCGAGGGCGGGCGGTGGGGATCGGGCGCTCTCATGGGAAACTGAACTACAACTCGATCGGGTTATGCGGGTTCAAGGCCGTTGGCGCGCAGCGTCGGTTCGGCTTGTTTTGATTTGAGGAAGTCGACGAACGCAACAGCCATCTCCCGATGGGCAGACCGCGCGCCAAGTCCTGCGGAGAAGATCGTGATCTTCTGCACCTCGTCGGGCAGCGGTCCGACAATGTCGAGACCGGGAACGGGCGCGAGTTCGCTGATCTGCTGAATGGCAATATCCGTCTCGCCATTGGCGCAGGCCTGGGCCGCATACCCATCATAGGCCTTGATCTTCGGGCCCAGCTCATCGGCGAGGCCGAGTCGGACGAGCTCGCTGGCGAGGTGAAGCCCGCTGATTCCCTGGCGCGAGCGCGAGATCGATTTGGCGTTGCGCAACGTCGCGATGAACGCGGGCAGTGTGCTGATATCCGGGTGCGGCTCGCCTGTGCGAACGGCGAGGCCGATGCGGGAGCGGGCGATATCCAGCCGCGGTGACGCGAGCGTGCCAGCCGCAATCAGGCCATCGATTGCAGCGTCGCTCATGATCACCACATCGGTGCCCGGCTTGACGCTGTCGCTCAATTGCTTGGTCGAGCCGTAGTCGATGGCAAGCTCGCCGAACTTGCTTTGCAGGGCCTGCGTCAAAGTGACAACGACGCCCTTGAGGCCGTTGCTGCAGGCGATGTCGAGGACGGCCTTGGCGGAATCTCCCATGCGTAACCCTTGTTGTTGGCGTGCGTCGCTGAGCGCGGCTTAGTCTTAGGATTTTCGCCGTTCTTTTGCTATGTATCTGCCGCCCAACCGGCGGCCATGGGTCTGCGATGAATACGTCCTTCTTCGGCGAATTGATGCAGTCGATTTCAGAGCGCGGGCGCGCCCTGATCGAGCGCGGGCGCGGCCGTTATGACGGAGCCGCGCAACCTTCCGAGACCCTGGTCGAACTGTGCGAGGAACTGCTGTCAGGCCGGGGCGAAGCCTCAGGGGTGGCCTTGGCGCGCGAGATTCTTGCGCGCTACGCAGCCCTGACCATCGGCCCGCGCATTGCCTTCTTCGAGGCGCTCGCAACCCGGTTTGGGCCGGACAATGCCCGGATCGAGGCCGCGATTGACGCTTGGCGGGCAAAGCCCAGCGACGCCACCGCGGCGGAGGTCCATGCCGCCGCCGAGCCGCGGCGCCAGGAGTTGCTACGCCGTCTCAACCTTGCGCCGGGCGGTACCAAGGCGCTGGTCTCCATGCGCGAGCAGTTGCTCAGTGCCCTGGCGCACCGCGATGACCTGAGCGCGGTCGATGCGGACTTCGTTCACCTGTTCACGGCCTGGTTCAATCGCGGCTTCCTGGTGCTGCGCCGCATCGATTGGGCAACGCCGGCGATCATCCTTGAGAAGATCATCCGCTACGAGGCGGTGCACGAAATCGATGACTGGGATGACCTGCGCCGGCGCATCGATCCGCCGGACCGGCGCTGCTACGCGTTCTTTCATCCGGCGCTCGTGGACGAGCCACTGATCTTTGTCGAAGTGGCGCTGATGCGCGACTGGCCGGATGCCATCACCCCGATTCTCGCAGCCAATCGCCCGACCATTTCGCCGGACAGCGCCGTGACGGCGGTGTTCTACTCCATTTCCAACTGCCAGCGCGGGCTCGCCGGCGTCAGCTTCGGCCACTTCCTGATCAAGCAGGTGGTGGAGGAGATTTCGCGCGAGCTCCCGCGCCTCTCGACCTACGTGACACTCTCACCGGTGCCCAATTTCGCGAACTGGCTCAAGCGCGAACGCGCGCGCGAGGGTGCCTCGTTGCTCGCTGAAGCCGACAAAACTGCGCTCGCCGCAGTCAACAGCGAATGGTGGAAGGATCCGGTCGCGACCGAGCGGTTGCGCGAGCCGCTGCTGCGCGCCGCCGCCACCTATTACCTGCGCGCCAAGAACCGCAACTCACTGCCGTACGATCCGGTTGCACGTTTCCATCTCGGCAACGGCGCCAGCCTTGAGCGCTTGAACTGGCCCGCCGATCTTTCCGAACGCGCGCGCCATCAGTCACATGGGCTGATGGTCAACTATCAGTATGATCTCGGCGATATCGAGCGCAATCACGAAGCCTACGCCGAGCATCACACCGTCGTCGCGGCGAGCGGAATCCGTCGCCTGGTGCGCGTCCCGGCAACCGACCTGGTGCCGGCGAAGGAGTAAGGCGGCCGCCGCACCGTCATTGCGAGCGGCAGCCAATCTCAACCTTCCCCTATCTCCCGCAAGATCTCCTCGGTGTGCTCGCCGAGGTGCGGGGCCGGGTGGGGGGAGGCCATTGCCTCTCCATCAATGACGATCGGTGAGCGCACGCCGGGAATCTTTCCGCCGGGCGTAGCGGCACTCGCAAGCTCGAGCAGCATGCCACGATGCTTGACCTGCGGATCGGCGAAGACGTCTGCCAAAGTGTTGATCGGTCCGGCCGGCACCTGCACGGCTTCGAGCTTGCCGAGCAACTCGTCGCGCTTCATCCGCCCGGTCGCGGCGCTGAGTTTGTCAATCAATTCGCCGCGCCGGGCGAGCCGATCCTTGTTGGTCGCATAGGCCGGGTCGGTGGCGAGCTTGTCCTCGCCCAGCACCACACAGAATTTCTGAAACTGCCGGTCATTACCGGTGGCGACAATCAGGTGCCCATCGGCGGCCGGGAATACCTGATACGGCACGATGTTGGGATGCGCATTGCCGATCCGCTTGGGGACTTCGCCGGAGACCAGATAGTTGAGCGCCTGGTTCGCGAGCACGCCCACCGTCGAGTCCACCAGCGCTGTGTCGATATGGCAGCCGCGCCCGGTGCGCTCGCGCTGCGTCAGTGCGGCGAGAATGCCGACCACCGAGTAGACGCCGGTGAAGATATCGGAGATCGGGACGCCGGCGCGGGTGGGCTCGCCATCGGCCTGGCCGGTCAGGTCCATGAACCCGCCGATCCCCTGCGCCATCAGGTCATAGCCGGCGCGGGCGGCGTAGGGCCCAGTCTGCCCAAAGCCGGTCACCGAGCAGTAGATCAGGCGCGGACAATCCGGCGCGAGGCTCGCGTAGTCGAGGCCGAACTTGGCAAGGCCGCCGACCTTGAAGTTCTCGATCAGAACATCGGAGCGCGCCGCGAGCTTGCGGACGATGCGGCGGCCGTCCTCGCTCTCGAAGTCGAGTTCGATCGAGCGTTTGCCGCGGTTGGTGGCATGGAAATAGGCGGCGCCGAGATGGTTGCCGTCCTTGCCGGGCACGAAGGGCGGGCCCCAACCGCGGGTGTCATCACCCGCCTTGGCGCGCTCCACCTTGATCACGTCAGCGCCGAGATCGGCGAGAAGCTGGCCGGCCCATGGCCCAGCCAGAATACGCGCGAGTTCGAGCACACGAATGCCTGCCAAAGGTCCCGGCATGCCGCCATCCTTCCTCAATGCCTACTCGCCGGTTCTGTGGCCCGCCCGAGGAATTTTGTCTATACCTGCGCCCCGCTTGTCACTGGAGCGCCGATGCTATGAACGAAATCAGTCCACCCGCCGCCGTCATCCCTGACCAGGCGCTCGACGTCCTGTTTCGGACGGCGCGCAGCTATACGGCGTTCGCGTCCGGCACGATCTCCGATGCGACGCTGCATGCGCTCTACGAGCTGATGAAATGGGGGCCGACCACGGCCAATTCGCAGCCGCAGCGCATTCTGTTCCTGCGCAGCCAGAGCGCCAAGGACCGGCTCGCGCCGGCGCTGTCGAAGCAAAACCTGACAAAGACGATTGCGGCGCCCGTGGTGGCGATCCTAGCTTACGATCTGAAGTTCTATGAGCACCTGCCGCGCATGTATCACAACCCCGCGGCGCGTAGTTGGTACGAGGCCCCGCCGGAGCACGCCCAGACAACGTCGTTTCGCAATGCCACCCTACAGGGCGGCTATTTCATCCTTGCTGCGCGTGCGCTTGGACTCGATGCCGGGCCGATGTCCGGATTCGACAATGCCAAGGTGGACGCTGAGTTCTTCCCGGACGGGCAGTGGAAATCGAACTTCCTCTGCATTCTCGGCAAGGGCGAGCCGGGCAGCGCCCCGCCCCGCAATCCGCGCTTCAGCTTTGATGAGGTCTGTAAGGTCCTTTAGCGGGCGCTCACACCTTGCCGTAGACCGGAACAATTGCGCCGCGCGTCACCTGGTTTTCCGGCGAGGCGAGGAATGCGATCGTGCGCGCAATCTCGTCCGGCTTCGGCCACGCTGAATGATCGGCGTTCGGCATCGCGGCGCGATTCGCTAGCGTGTCGATGATCGAGGGCGCGACCGCGTTTACAAGAATTCCGTTCTTCGCCACCTCCTCGGCGAGCGCCACGGTGAGCGCCGCCACGGCCGCCTTGGTTGCGGTGTAGGCCGTCATTCCCGCACCCGTGCGCCATTCGAGTGCCGGCCGCGCCGCGACATTGACGATACGGCCACCGTTGCCGTGCCGGGACATCGCGCGCACCGCCGCCTGGCAGCATAGAAAACTTGTCACCAGGTTCAGTTCAACCTGATGCATCAGATCCGCCCGCTTGGTGTCGACGAGCGGTATCGCCGCAAAGCCGCCGGCGAGATGGATCGAGGCCCACACGTTCGGCACCGTTTGGTAGAACGACGCCACCCCGTCGTCGCGGGTGAGATCGATGTCGGGCGTGAGCTGCACCTTCGGATGCTCGCGATGCGCAAAATGCGCCAGCTCGCGTTCGGCGATGTAGGGCACGTGGCAGGTTGCCCCGGCCTCCAGCAGCACGCCCACCACCGCTTGGCCCAGTCCGCCGGTGCCGCCCGTGATCACCACGTCGCGATCATTGAAATTCATGGCAGCGCTCCTGTTGAGATTTTTGCCGGCAGGATCGAAACCGATCGCGAAGATTGAAACAAGCTCCCTTGAGCCTGGCGCACTGCCGCGCCATGGTTCGCGGACATGGATGCACAATCTCCCCCAGCTGAGTTCGACCTCGCCATCATCGGTGGCGGCATCAACGGCGCAGGTATTGCGCGTGATGCCGCGGGGCGCGGGCTCAAGGTTCTGATGGTCGAGCAGAATGACTTGGCGTCCGGAACATCATCGGCTTCGACCAAGCTCGTGCACGGCGGGTTGCGCTATCTCGAGCACGCCGCTTTCCGCCTCGTGCACGAGGCCCTGATCGAACGCGACGTGCTGTTGCGGATCGCTCCGCATATCGTGCGACCAATGCGCTTCGTTCTGCCGGTTGGCGAAGGCCAGCGGCCGTCCTGGATGATCCGCATCGGGCTTGCGCTCTACGATTGGCTCGGGCGTCACAAGTCGCTGCCGCGTTCGCGCCGGCTCGACCTCACGCGCGACCCGGAAGGTGCGCCGCTGCGTACGGGCTATCGCACCGGGTTCGACTACTGGGACTGCGTGGTCGATGATTCGCGGCTGGTCGTGCTCAACGCCCTGGATGCAGGGCTTCGTGGCGCCGACATTCGTACGCGTACCCGCTGCCTGCGCGCGGACCGCAGCGATATCTGGCGCCTCACGCTCGAAACCGACGGCCGCCGTGGCGTCGTGACCGCGCGCGCGTTGGTCAACGCGACCGGTCCGTGGACCGCGCGCTTTGCCGAGATGGTGCTGGGTCTGGCGACACCTGAGCCGGTGCGGTTGGTCAAAGGCAGCCACATCGTGGTGCCGCGGCTCTATGCGCACGCCAGCGCCTACATTCTGCAGAACCCGGACCGCCGCGTGGTGTTCGCAATTCCCTATCACGACGACTTCACGCTGATCGGCACGACTGATGACAACTTCACCGGCGACCCGGCCTCGGTGACGGCGAGCGCCGCCGAGATCGCGTATCTGTGCGAGGCTGCCTCGCGCTATTTCCGCAGCGAGGTCTCAGCTCCACAAGTGGTGTGGGCATTCGCCGGCGTGCGCTCGCTCTATGACGACGGGTCCAGCCAGGCGCAGGACGTGACGCGCGACTATGTGCTGGCGCTCGATGCCAATTCCGACGCGGCGCCGCTGCTCAACATCTACGGCGGAAAGATCACGACCTATCGCCGGCTGGCCGAGGCGGCACTGGCCAAGCTCTCGCACCTGTTCCAGATCGGCCCGGCCTGGACGGCGCGCGCGCCGCTTCCCGGCGGCGATCTCAAAGGAGAAACGATCGCCGACTTCGTCCAGCGTTTTGCGCGCGAGCACGCGTTCCTGCCGCCAAGCCTCGCGAATCGGTTGGTCGCTGCGTACGGCACGCGCGCGCTCGATGTGGTGGCCGGCGCGCGCCGTCTTGATGATCTCGGTCCCCGCTTCGGCATGGACCTGACGGCTGCGGAGATTCGCTATCTGATGCGGTTCGAGTGGGCCCGGACGGCTAACGATGTGTTGTGGCGCCGCTCGAAGCTCGGGCTCGGTCTCGCCAAGACGGATGCCCAGCGACTTGCGCACTTCATGGCCGGCGCGACAGCGGGGGCCGATCAGCCATAAGGGTGTACGTTATTGACGTGGCGCCGCAGACTGTCCGGCAGCGCCTGATAGCCGTTCGATTGCGCTGCGCACGGCGTCGGCCGGGCTCTTGCCGCGCACCGCGTTGAGCAACGGGGCCGCTGCGCCGGAGCGGCTGATCAGGCTCTGCGTATCCGGGAGCATGATGGGGTCGTCCCAGGGGCCCTGCACCACGAAAGGCAGCTCGAACGTCCCGCCCGTATCGCCGCTCGAGCTGACGAGCTGCGCGGTGCCGGCGAGGTTGACGTCACGTGTGGGAATGGAGGCTGAGCCTCCCAGCAGAAGGCGAACCGCCGCTCCCTCGACCCGGATGTCCTCAATCGTTGCGATCCCGCTGGTCAGCTTGAGCGCAACGTTGAGACGCTCATAGGGCGTACGGCCGCTGCGCAGCTCGCTGGCTCCGCCGGATAGCGGGCGCCGCTCAAGCCGACGCAACACCTGCTCGGCGTTGAAGCCAAGCAGGGCGCCGTCTGTCGAGGTGAGGCTTGCAGTGCCGGTCAGCGTGCGGGTGAGGGCATCCACGCTCGTGCCCATGCCATCGACCATGAAGCTCAAATCGCCCTTGCCCTCGATCCGGCGCATGCCGACGAGGTCGCCGAGACAGCGCTCGAGATCGACGTTGGTGAACTGCATCTGCGATTTGAACTCCGCGCCCTCTTCGGCCTTGGCGAGAGCGACCGAGCCGGTGATCATCCCGCCAAAGGCTTGCGACTCGCCAATCGTCAGCGTCACGTCCGGGCCGCGCAGGTTCACTGCGATGGCGGTACGGCCGATCTTGGTCGCACCCACGGTGACGCGGGCGGCCGAGAGGCGGAGATCGAGGTCAGTTCCGGCGACGTCTTCGAGCGCCAGCGGACCCTGGTTCCAGTCGCGCGCATTGGCCGCCATTAGATGGAACGCGGAGACGTATGGCGTGAGATCAAGGCCTTCGACTGCGAGCGTGCCTTTGAGCAAGCGCCGCTGGTCCGTGCTGAAGGTCAGCACACCCTCGGCTACGTTACCATCGAGGGCGATATCCACGCCGGTGAGCGACATCTGCCCGCCGCCCACGTTGGTCTGCGCCTTGAGGGTGAAGCGTCCGAACCCACCCTCAGGAAGGGGTTTGGTGCCCATCCATTCCAGCGTGTCCCGCATCGACGCCGCATCCGCCGCAAGCGCACCATCGATCTTGAGCGTCGGGCGGTTGCTCATGACGCCGTCGAACGCGACTTTCAGCGGTTTGCCGTTCAGCCGCAGCTTCAGGCCGGCCGGATCGCCGATCAACGCCGCGTAGAAATCGCCGATCGTCAGGCTCGCCTCGACCGGCTCCTTATGCCAGGCAAATTGGCCGGTCGCTGCAAACGTCTTGGCAATGGATGGCCACGCCAGCGATACGTCGACCTCACTGATCGTCTCGTCGAGGTTCGCATTGGTCAGCTGGATGGTGCCGTCCTTGATATGGATTTCGGAAAACGACAAGGCTGCCCGGTCGGCATCGGGTGTGAGCGCGCTCGCCAGCGACTTGAGCAACGGTGCCCAGTTGGAACGGCCATCGGCATCAAATCGAACTGCGATCCTGGGCCGCTCAAGCGATATGTCGGCGACCTCGATGCGGCCGGTCAGCAATGGCAAAAGCCGCAAGTGTGCGACCAAACTCGCCGCGGTCAGCATCGGCGCGTGCTGGGCATCCTCCAGCGCGACGTCGCGCAGTGTCACAGTATCGGGGGGAAACAGTGATACGCTCGCGCCTCCCTGGATGATCGGATCGAGTCCGGTGGCGGCATGGATCTGGGCCTTCACGGCCTCGCGGGCGGTGTCCGTCGAGATCAGAAATGAGGAAACCCCGATCGCGCCCAGGCCGATGACGACCAGAGCTGCAAACGCCAGTCCGATGCGCTTAAATCCCATGACCGTTGTCACGAGCACCGATCCGGAATGTCGCCGGGGCCGGGACGCCCCCGGCAGGAAACCGGGACGCCCCCCGGCAGAGAAGAGGAAACCCTGTGACGGCCGTCTGTGTCGCTTTCGTGGCCGGATTTTTGCCTGCCATCGTACTGAACGATCGGCAGGTTTTCAGGCTTCGGCCGCAACATGATTTACACTAATACTGAGCGCGCCGCATCTAAGGGGAGACGTGATGAGCGATCAGCCGTTGTGGAGCCCGTCACCGGAGCGGGTCCGCGCCACTCGGGTCATGGCTTTTTTGGGCGAAGCGAACCGCCGGTATCAGCTCAGCTTGGCCGGTTATCGCGACTTGCACGCCTGGAGCGTCAAGCATCCTGACCTGTTTTGGGACCTGTTGTGGGATTTCGGTGGGGTGGTCGGCGAGAAGGGTGGGCGGCTCGCCATCGATCTCGATGCCATGCCCGGGGCGAAATTCTTTCCCGATGCCAAAATCAATTTCGCCGAGAACCTGCTGCGACGAACCGACGCGCGGGAAGCGCTGGTATTCCGTGGCGAGGATAAGCGCACCGAGCGCATGACCTTCGCTCAGCTCGCCGCCCTGGTGTCGCGGCTGCAGCAGGCCCTCAAGGCTCTGGGCGTCGGGGTTGGTGACCGCGTTGCCGGCATGATGCCGAACATGCCGGCGACGATCGCCGCCATGCTGGCGACCACGTCGCTGGGTGCGGTGTGGTCGTCATGCTCGCCCGATTTCGGTGAGCGCGGCGTGCTCGATCGCTTCGGTCAGATCGAACCCAAGGTGTTCTTCACCGTCGATGGCTACTGGTACAACGGCAAGGCCCAACGCATTGCCGAGAAGCTCCGCCCCATCATCGAGCAACTGCCGTCAGCCAAGACGGCGGTGATCGTGCCCTATCTGGGCGAGGCCGAGGAGGTTGCCAAGGCGCTGCCGCGGGCCACGACGTTGGATGCGCTGATCGCACCCCACGGTGCGCAGCCGGTGACGTTCGAACGGCTGCCGTTCAATCATCCCGTCTACATCATGTTCTCATCGGGAACGACCGGGATCCCGAAGTGCATCGTGCATGGCGCCGGCGGCACGCTGCTGCAGCACCTCAAGGAGCATCAACTGCAGTGTGACGTGCGCGATGGCGACCGTCTGTTCTACTTCACCACCTGCGGCTGGATGATGTGGAACTGGCTCGCCTCCGGCATTGCGTCCGGCGCGACGCTGATGCTCTACGATGGTTCGCCGTTCGCGCCATCGCCGGCCGTGCTGTGGGACTACGCCCAGGCGGAACGCATCAACATCTTCGGCACGTCGGCCAAATACATCGATTTCCTGCAACAAGGAAGGAATTGAGCCCGCGAAGACGCATGATCTTTCGTCGATCAGACTCATCACGTCGACCGGCTCGCCGTTGGCGCCTGACAGTTTCGATTACGTTTATCGCTCGATCAAATCCGATGTGCCGCTGACCTCGATTTCCGGCGGCACCGACATCATCGGCTGCTTCGTGCTTGGCGACCCGACGTCGCCGATCTGGAAGGGCGAGATCCAGGCTCCCGGGCTCGGGATGGCGGTCGACGTCTGGTCCGAGGATGGCAAGCCGGTGCGCATGCAAAAGGGCGAGCTTGTGTGTACCCGCCCGTTCGTCTCCATGCCGGTCAGCTTCTGGAATGATCCTGACGGCAAGAAATATCGCGGCGCCTATTTCGAGCGTTTCCCCAATGTCTGGTGCCACGGCGATTTTGCCGAATGGACCGCGCATGACGGGATGATCATTCACGGCCGTTCGGATGCGACGCTCAATCCGGGCGGGGTGCGCATCGGCACCGCCGAGATCTACGCCCAGGTTGAGCAGATCCCGGAAGTGCTGGAGGCGCTCGCCATCGGGCAGGACTGGGATAACGACGTGCGCGTGCTGCTGTTCGTGCGGCTCAAGGAGGGCCATGCGCTTGATGATCTGCTGCGCAACGCGATCCGCCTCAAGATCAGGACCGGCGCCAGCCCGCGTCACGTGCCGGCGAAGATCGTGCAGGTTGCCGATATCCCACGCACCAAGTCGGGCAAGATCACCGAGTTGGCGGTGCGGGACGTGGTGCACGGCCGGCCCGTGAAGAATACCGAGGCACTTGCCAACCCGGAAGCGCTCACCCTCTACAAGGATTTGCCGGACCTGCGGACCTGACGCATGTCCCGGAAAAGTGGTCCCCGGTTTTCCGAAAAGGACATGCGCAAAAAAATCTTTACTGCGCCGCCGCTGTCTGCTCCGCGCGGTCGGCGGCGGCCACCTCGGCGACCAACTTGTTGAGGATTGCCTGGCCGAACGTGTTGAAATTCTCCGCCACCATCACGAATGAATTCGGCCCGCCGGTGACGTTGTTGCGATAATAGGCGTCGAGCCCGCCCGGCGGGTTGGTGTGGTCGGCATTCCAGGACAGCGGCTGCTCACTCAGGATCACGAGGCCGTTGATGGTCACCCCCTGGGCAAGGGCCTCGTCGCGCGCGGCGGTCACGTCGCGACCGGAATTGTTGGTACCATCGCCCGATACGTCAATGGTGCGCCGGGCGGCCTGAAACGGTGCGTGCTCGAGCTGCGTCATGGCGAAATCGATGCCGCCGCTGATCGAGGTGCGATCGGCGAACGAACGCTGTGCTTCGTCGAGCTGACCAGCGAAATCTTGCGCTGCCTTGGCGCCGTCGATCATCATCCAGTCGATGACGACTTTCTGCGCGCCGACGCCGGACCACTCGATAAAGCAGATCGCGATGCGTCCGTGCGGTCCGGATTTGATTGCTTCGATCACGCGCGGGTTGCTGATCGCAGCCACGTAGCCGTCGCGCTGCAGCTTGAATTTCGCTGCGTCGACACTGCGCGACACATCGGACGCGAGCACGAGCAGGAGATCAACTTGCTCGGCGGCGATCGCCGGCCCGACAAAGACGATGGCGGCGAGCACCGCCAGCAGGAGACGCACTCTGCGCATAGGCACTGTCCTTGTTGCGCCCCCCCCCCACGGTGCGCAGCGTTCACATGATAGAGCATTTCGCAAAGCATATCCCGCGCCAGCCACGGCGAAAGGCGTCTGCGTGCAACGCAGATGCACACGTGCTCGATAGCGAACCACCTTGGCGCAGTGCGATAGGGAACGCTGCTCAACACGAGGTATTGGTTTGCAAGGCGGTGGCCGGGATGGAATGATGGCTGTCGCGCGGGTGTGATGTCGGGAGCGTAAAGCAGAGAGAAGACCGGACCGAGGAGGAATCCCCCCATGCAGATGCAAAGCCCTGCTTCGTCGTTCGAAGTTCCTGCGGAGATGCGTGCCTTTGCGGAGCGCAGCTTCGAGCAGGCGAGGATCGCGTTCGACAAGTTCATGGAGGCCGCGCAGCAGACGATGAATACCTTGGAGGGGCAATCCAAGGTGGCTCAAGAGGGCGCGAAGGAAATCAGCCAGAAAATCATGGGCTTCGCCGAGCAGAACGTCGCCACCGCCTTCGACTATGCGCAGAAACTGGTGCAGGCCAAGGATCCGCAATCGCTGATGGCGCTGCACGGCGAATTCGTCCAGGCGCAAATGCAGGTTCTGGCCGACCAGGCGCGCGAGCTCACTGATATTGCGAGCAAGGCCGCGCGGGATAGCTCTAAGCCGAGCCCTTGAGCATAGGCCAAGGTTCGGCGCGAGCGTTCGGGCAGGGACGCATCCGGCGGCTAAGGCTTGCCGGACCGGCGCTGGCGACCTGATTTGGGCAGAAAATAAGCCTGCTCGGCAGCCGCATCAAAAATATTCATTGTGCAACGCACAATATGTGTTGCAATGCACCATGGCGCGTGTTACTTTATGTGCAGTGCGGTCAGGGACGCGCCGAAGCGTTGCTGGCTGTCCCAAACATCGAAAGCACACCACCGGGACCGTTGCCGCGGGCGGACCGGCAGGTGAGCCATCCCGCGCCGAGAGGATAGTCCCATGTCCGTTGAACCGCTCAAGTTCGACATGCCGAAATTCGAGTTCCCCAAGTTCGACATTCCGAAAATGGAAGTGCCGGCCGCTTTCCGCGATCTCGCGGAAAAGAGCATCGCCCAGTGCAAGACGGGCTACGAGAAGATGAAGTCGGCGGCTGAAGAGACCACCAACGTGCTCGAGGACACCTACGCCAAGGCCAGCAAGGGCACGACCGAATATAATCTCAAGCTGATCGAGGCTGCGCGTCATAATACCAACGCTGCCTTCGATTTCGCGAGCGAGCTGATGAGCGCCAAGTCGGTGTCCGACATGGTCGAGCTCTCGACCGCCCATGCCCGCAAGCAGTTCGAAGCGCTCAGCGCCCAGGCCAAGGAATTGACCACGCTGATCCAGAAGGTTGCTACCGAGACGGCCGAGCCGATCAAGGAAGGCGTCGGCAAGGTGTTCAAGCAGGCGGCCTGAGGCCCCTGTCCGGTTTGCGTTTGTAGCGTGGCGTCTGCGTAGCGTAACCGCGTATACGACCTGCAGCTGAAGCCCGAGCCGGTCCGCTCGGGCTTTTGCTTGTCTGGAGCCGCCGGCGGGTTGCCGGCCCGGAACTCTTGCCCGCGAGCCTTGTCAAGCTGCCCGCCAGCCCCTAGGTTCGCGGCGCCGCGTGCAGCTGTAGCTCAGTTGGTTAGAGCGCCTGACTGTGGATCAGGAGGTCGGTGGTTCGAGTCCACCCAGCTGTACCAAGGAAATCAATGCTTTAGTCGTGAATTGGACAATCTCGCTGATTGTTTGTGCTCCACGGTAAGCATCCGGTAAGCAGAACAATAAATTTCAGGTTCGGCCTGCGTCTCCCACAGCAAATCGGCCGCCTTGGGCGAGCAACCGTTCATCCTTGGTTCAGCTGCAAAGCGGAGCGGACTGCTCTTATCCCTCAGTCTCCTCAATCACCCTGATTCCCTGGCGCAATGTCAGCCGCGCCTGCGGGTACTGACGGCATGCAGCCTGGTAAGCCCCACGGCCTACGATGACATTGGCAGCGCTGGCGATGACACGCTCTATCCGGCCATCGCGGTCCCATTGCTCGACCTTGAACGGCAGCTCGTCGTCGGTGGCCCATCGGCGTACTCGTGTGAGCGCCGGTACTGGCCCCTTTCGCCTCAAAAGGGACCACCCCTGATTTGAAAATGGACCACGGGGCGGTATTGCATCTTTCAACTTTTTCGCGAACACTCCGAGAATGGGGGAATAGACGGGAGGAATTCTATCCCTGGGCGGCGACCTGATCGCCGCTGGCGCAGCATTGGCGGGTCTTATACTTGTCTATCTAGGCGCGGTTGCGAACGAGTATGCCGGTTTCACGAGGGAAGAACGAGGGGCCGTTCGCCCTGTATTCATGCGCCGGGCTTGGTTCGCCGTTATTGGAATTACATTTTCCATAGCTGCATCTGGCATCGCCGTCCTAGGCAAGTGGCTCAACAATAGTTGCCTAACGGGTGCGGCGGCCATTCTGCTGGCCCTTGCTCTGGTGTGGGCCATTGTGATCGCAATTCTGCTTGCGGCAGAGGTGAAGTGATGAGCCTCACTCTCTATTGGGAAAAGAGACTGCAAGACAACGGCTTGATCCAATTCTTCGAGGAAAATCGGAATGCATGGCTGGCGGTCGCGCGCCAAGGATATCAGTACGCAAGTGGCAGCTTTCCACAAGGCTCGCCCATTAGGCGCGATGATGTCGCTCAATTTCTTGTCGATGTCATCGAAGTGGACGACAGTTTCAAAAATCACCTTGCGTCGAACAAGCTGCGACAGAGATATTGGGCGCAGCATTTTGCCGATTTGATCATTGATCGGACTTGGGTAGAACTAACTAATCAAGAGGTGCCAGCATGAAAAAGACTTCTCACTGAAAAGCAAAGACAAGAACTTGAAAGAGCCGAGGAATTTGCCCGCAAAGCCCTAGCGGCAGTTTCGCATAAGCCAGTCAGCGAAACAAAAGTGCGTGCGGTTGCAAAGAAGGTGTCGAAGAGGATGGCAGAACTTCTACAGCACGCTTAATAAGATATTTGGGGGGTGAGTCATTTTGACTCACCCCTTCTATAGCCACGAAGCGATGCAGGCCCTCCCTGTGCGCTCGGTAATGCTTGACGGTGAAGGCGTCATCTGTGGTGCTGATGGCAAGTCCGACTTCGCTCGCATGCGCGCGTGCTTCAGCCGCCAGGGAGCGCCAGAGGCCTTCCTATACGCCTTCGATGTGCTGGAGCTCGACGGTTGGGATCTGCGCAACGAAACATGGGCAAGCCGGCGGGCCAACTTGGTGGAGCTCCCGGCCGACAGCGGAGATGGCATCCGGCTGTGCGAGTATATCGAGGACGTGGACGGAGCCGTGGTGTTCCGGCAGGCGTGCGTCATGGGGCTGGAGGGCATTGTCGCCAAGCGGCTTGATAGCCGCTACCGCTCGGGACGCTGCCGCGAGTGGATAAAGATCAAGAACCCCGCGCATCCAGCGATAGAGCGGGCCATGCTGATCGCCTTGCGCAATCGCCAAACGAAGCGCTGAGATGAAAAAGCACGAAAGCCAAATAAAAGGGCCCGCCATTTCTGACGGGCCCCTGGGCTTAGCCTCAAATCAACTGGGGAGCGAACGAGCTGAGCTTCGCTGATTACGGCGGCGCCGTGAATATATCAGGCGATAGACTGGCATTCGTGCAAACAAATGCATGATATCCCTAGAGGACGGCCGCGCGGTGCGTTCGCTGTCATGGTGGTCGAGGTTTAGAGATCAGCGGAGGGCAAGAAAATGCGTAACCTCTTTCGCGGATGTATTACCTTTGCGTTAGCGGCAGCTGCCGGCGTTAGCGTTGTTGAAGGAGCCGCCGCGCAGGAGTTACACATCGATCGGGGCAAGTATCTTGTAACAATTGCAGGCTGTAACGATTGCCACACACCTGGCTATTTCTTCGGCAAGCCCGAGATGAACCGTTTCTTGGGAGGGTCCGAAGTGGGCTTCGAAATTCCTGGTCTCGGCGTATTTCACGGCCCGAACTTGACGCCCGACAAGGAAACAGGTCTTGGCAACTGGACTGCCGAGCAAATCGTTACAGCCCTTCAGACTGGTAAGCGGCCCGATGGTCGAGAACTCGCACCGATCATGCCTTGGCGGGCGTTCGCAAACTTTACGAAGGACGACGTTACCGCAATTGCCATGTTTCTCAAATCTATCCCTGGGGTCAAAAACAAGGTTCCGGGCCCATTCGGACCAAGTGAACAACCGACCTCGTTTGTCATGAAGGTTGTCCCGGGGGATGGCATGAAATCGAACCAACCTGCCAGCAAATAGACCGAGTTGGTCTCCAAATTCCCTGACACTAACTCACTGCCACCAGGCGGCGGGGGCGATCCTCCCAGATTTACTCCGCCGCCTGTCCTTTAGATGAGCAAGAGGGGAACTCTGCGTTGAAATATCTCGCAATCGGAGCACTCGGCATTATAGGCGCCGACTTTGCACATGGCGACTCGCTCAAGATCACTGGCGCGGCCGGTTACGCATCGGAATGGGCACTGGAGGGCGAAGCCACTCAAACAGAGGCCACAACACAACAGTTCGCTGGCCCTGTGACTTTTACTCACTCCGGTCTATGCACCGTTGACGGGCCGCCGGTGAAATCGAGTCAGATCAAGTTCGAAATATCGAGATCAGGATCATCGTCCAAGATTTAAGCAACCATTCTGTTCGAAGGGGCTTGGTGTGCGTACAACGGCAAGCTCTCGGCCAAGTCCTCTCATGGTTTTATGCGGTGTTCTGCAAGCGAGCAAATCCCGATTACTCTTACGATCAAATGATCGCTGAAATGCTTTACCTCAGGTGCGACCGCCGCGACGGGGCTGCGGAAGGCCAGCTCTGCCCGGGCGCGGGCGGGTGACGGCGCGTCGGTCATTTGTCTTCTGTTCGGCTGCGGCTATGTAATGGTCAAGCACGAAAAGGCGGATCACAGAGGAAAGGTTTGCGTGCTGGCGTTCCTTATCGATGGTTTCAATAAGTTGGCCGATTGACAAGTTGCGCTTTAGCGCGATTTCTTGGATACCAAGCCAGAAGGCATCCTCAAGGGCAACGCTTGTAGAGAAGCCGGCGATCTTGACTGATCGTTTGCGGTTCGCCGTATTTGCGTACTTGCGCCAGGGCATGGGTTCACCGCTGTGCCTCTGACAGCCGACGATAGTGGTCCAACACATACAGCCTGACTGCCGAGGATAAGTTGGCGTGCTGGCGATCTGCGTCGATGCGCGTGACCAACGCCGCGATAGAGACCCTTTCGCGAGCTGCAATCTCCTTGAGGCTATCCCAAAAGGCAGCTTCCAAACTAATACTGGTTTTGTGCCGGCCAAGCATGATGGACTGCTTCAAAATTTTAGACGCAAGTTTCGGGCGGCGGATCATCAATTCCGCTTTCCGTCCAACTGATCGTCCGCACTACCCATGGCCCGTAGTTCGGATTCGCGCGCCATGCGCTCATGTTGCTCCATGGCGCTTCGGATGCGGTATTCGAACTCACCGTCTCGCTCAGGAAGTTTCGCCGTTACGATATAGGCTCCGCGAGGCGCATCAATTCCGCGCGGCACGTGATATTCGACGGTTTGCCCGAGGTGAAACTTGTGCATCAGCGCTTCGCTTTGCCGGCCGGCTTCTGTTTCGTCTTGGGCGTATTGGCGGCCTTCGCCTCGGCAGCCAATCGCAGCTTACGGAGATTGGCCATCTTGGCGCGCTCTGCATCCTGACGGCCCTTGTAATCGGCGATGGCCTGTTCGACCTCATGCGGAGGCGGATTAAGCCGGGCGTGCGCGCCGTACAGTTTCACAGGCGGCTTGTCGTCGTCGATCACGGCCGCTTCCACTCCGCCTTGAGGCCAAGCTCGACAACGCGGCGGATGGCCTCGGACCGGATAACTTCATTCTCGGTCGAGTAGCGATCCATAGCCCAGTAATAACTCCCAGCATTTTGCCCCAAACCCGCTCCCTCAACCAATTACCGTATGCTACCATACGTCGTCACGGGGGAAAGCCGATGACGATCCTGCGTGTGACGCGGCGGGAGTTCGTTGCAGCGTTAGGCGGCGCGGCTGCGGCGTGGCCGGTGGTGGCGGGGGCACAGCGCGAAAAGATCTGGCGGGTCGCATATCTCGACCCAGGTTTTAATTCCGGGGGCGATGCTCTGCTATTCGAGGCGTTTAAACAGGAGTTGAGCACCCTCGGCTATATCGAAGGCAAGAACCTCATCGTCGATAGCCGCGCCGCCGAAGGAAAGTATGATCGACTTCCCGCATTGGCGAATGAACTTGTTGCGCGAAGTCCAGACGCGATTGTTGCCAAGGCGACGCCTGCCATAGCAGCAGCGCAGCGTGCAACTTCAACGATTCCGATTGTGATGACACCCTCGACCGATCCCGTCGGCTCAGGTTTCGTGAAAAGCCTTGCGCATCCTGGAGGCAGCATAACTGGCCTCTCGACCATGACGCCAGATTTCACCGCGAAGTCGCTTGAGGTTCTCCATACTATTATTCCGCACGCCAAAACCATCGCTGTCTTGATGTCGGCAAATCCCGCGCATCCACAGTTGTACGAGCTGACCAGCAAGGCAGCACAGATTATCGGGCTGTCCACTGTTCCAGTAATGGCAGCAACTGCAACTGATCTTGATCGAGCGTTTCAGGACATCGGTCGAGCCAACTGTGATGCAGTGTTCGTGCTGGCCGATGCGATTCGACCGACGATATTGACTTTGGCAGCCACCAAACGAGTTCCTACGGTTTATCAGTTCAGAGAGTATGTTGAAGCCGGCGGGCTAGCGAGTTATGGCCCTAGCATCCTGCCAATCGTTCGTCGCTCGGCTCAGTACGTAGACAGAATTCTCAAAGGAGCCAATCCGGCCGACTTACCCGTCGAACAACCGACCGTGTTTGAACTTGTGCTAAACCTGAAGACCGCCTCGGCACTTAAACTCATATTTCCGCCAACCCTTTTAGCCCGTGCCGACGAGGTCATCGAATGAACCGGCGCGAGTTCATAGCGGGGCTCGGCGGCGCGGCGGCGTGGCCAACATTGGCCAACGCGCTAGACGCCGCGTCACCGATTGTGGGCTTCCTGGTCGGAATAAGTTACAAGGGACCATTGCAGTCCTTGTGGGCGGCGTTTCGAGAAGGACTCGCGTCGCTGGGCTACGTCGAAGGGCAAAATCTGAGAATTGAACTTCGCGAGGCGGACGGCCATTACGAACGGCTGCCTGAACTTGCCGCTGACCTGGTTAAGCTTCAGCCCGCCGTCCTCGTTGGCGCTCAGTTACCCGCGACCCTTGCGCTGAAGGCTGCGACGACGACTATACCCATCGTCTTCACTGCCTCAGATGACCCCGTCAAAAATGGGCTAGTAACAAGCCTGCGCAGTCCAGGAGGGAACGCAACCGGGATCAACCCAATGATGCTTGCACAGGAAGGCAAGCGGCTCGAATTGCTGCACGAGCTTTTACCGGATGCCAGCCAGATTGGTGTGCTGTTCAACCCGAACTCACCAGATGCTTCATCTCATTTGACCGACATCGAAGCGGCGGGACAATCGCTCGGGCTGGACCTCGTGATTATCAAAGTCGCTGACGAAGCGGCACTCGAAAATGCGTTTGCATGGATAAATGAACAGCAGATCAGAGCGCTACTGGTTGCGGCAGACCCCCTATTTCTCATTGACCACATCGCTCCTCTAGCCAACCGATTCAAAGTACCCGCGATTTATTCGTTTCGCTCCCCGGCAGTTGTCGGTGCGCTTATGAGCTACGGCCCGAGGCTCACCGATGCTTATCGACAGCTAGGCGTTTACACCGGCCGCGTTCTCAAAGGGGAAAAGCCCACCGACATGCCGGTCTGGCAAACCGTTCGATTTGAACTGGTGATCAATCTGAACGCGGCAAAGGCAATTGGCCTCACCGTCCCACCGACCTTACTCGCCCGCGCCGACGAGGTCATTGAATGAACCGATATAACGATAGAACTGGCGAGTAGATGGGAGGGTTCGTGAAATGCCGAAGAACGACAAGAACGACTTACAGCCTCCAATCCCGTACAAGGTGCGGCGAGCAGCGCGGCCATTGAGCCAAGGCGAGATCAAGGCCGCTGCTGACCGAGCCGAAACTCGTCCCGGGCGAGCTCAATTAGCTGACGATCAAGCCCAGTTCACCGCGACAAAGCCTGCATGGGATTGTTGAGGCCCAGCTTTGACCTCTCGGCACTGGCCGCCTTGGCGGAAGATGGACGTAGATGGCTAGGTCAGGACAGCAGACTGTCATCAAAAGGTACGCCAATCGGCGGCTCTACAATTCGCGCACTGGCCAATACGTATCCCGGAAGAGCCTTGAGGAAATGGCACGGAGTGGCGAAGAGTTCGTTGTAGAGGACACCACGACCGGCGAGGACATCACACACTCAGTCCTTGGCCAGATCATTGTGGCGCAGGAGGCAGTACAAACGCAGCCGCTGCTGCCAAGTGAGTTCATGCGTCGGCTGTTGACCTTCTACGGGGATACACTTCGGACCTTGTTAGGCTGCTACTTGGACTTCTCACTTCTGACCATCAGCAACGAAAGTATGCGCGAGCGAATGGCCGAAGCGGGTTCGTCTGCTCTCAAGCTCGTGGATGAACAAGTGCAGCAGAACATCAGGTTCGTTGAGGCCATGCTGTTGAATATCTGTTCCTCGCGATCAACGGCAAACCCGAGTGAGCCCACCGAAAACGGACGAACGAACCACCCCAAAGCGAACGCAAGCGCTAACCTGCCCAGGTCGTCTCTTTGGTAATGCGTTCTTCACTCTGCCTCCAGAGAGCTTCATAGCCCTCCGCAATCTTCAGCATCCGCGCCTTCGCGTGTTCGTCCTTCAGTGAACTGGCGGTCAGGCGCATGTCTTCCGCGCGCTCTCGCCAGTGCTCGGGATCAGTAACGAAGCCCATGGTCAACATCGCGCTCTCCTCGTGATGTCGTTCTGGAGCGGGGCGAGCTACACCGTTCGGGTGACAGCTTTGCGACCAGCCGATCAACAGCAATGCAGTAGGTCTCGCCAGCCTTAACGCGCCCTGGCGGAGTTGGGGTCCTACGGCACTCGGTTCGCTGCGACGAAAAGTCATTCGGTATTCGCCTGGTCCTTTCAGAATGCGCGAGCTAATCGCGTCATCAGCCTGGCAAGTCGGGGTGCCATAGGCCGCCTGCGGTCAGGATACCACGAGCGTTCAGTTAGTCCGTAATATGCTGCGCGCTGCTACGCCGCCATTGCGCTCGCGCGCACATCAATATCCGTAGGTACCGGCAGGAAGCGAAATGGCCCGCCGAGCGCACGGCAGGGAGGCTGACCTAACTGTAAAGCCCAAATAAAGTTCGGCACGGCCATCAAAGTGCGATGTGTGATCTGCATCACATCGGCAATACCCAGTTGCGTGCCAGCGTCCTTCGAGCGCAGGTCTTCTCAACAACATGCCTGCGCGATGGAGGAACAGCTATGCGACACTCCCTATGTGGAATACTCGTCGGCGCAGCCGCCCTGATCGCGACTTCAAGCATCGCTTTCGCGGGCGAACAGACCCTCGAATTCAAGCTGGTCACGAAGGCGCTCGACCCAATGGTTCTTCAAGCCGCAAATGTGGATGGTCAAACAATGATGGCCACCAAGGCATTTGGCGTCGCGTTCTTTAAAGACGGCAAGGTCGCGGCCAAAGACTTCATAGCTTCGT